>NZ_JAVIWJ010000001.1:2500-715000 GCF_034314105.1 Pseudomonas sp. AB6 | reverse complement strand
TTCTTCACACACGCGGCATGGCTGGATCAGGCTTTCGCCCATTGTCCAATATTCCCCACTGCTGCCTCCCGTAGGAGTCTGGACCGTGTCTCAGTTCCAGTGTGACTGATCATCCTCTCAGACCAGTTACGGATCGTCGCCTTGGTGAGCCATTACCTCACCAACTAGCTAATCCGACCTAGGCTCATCTGATAGCGCAAGGCCCGAAGGTCCCCTGCTTTCTCCCGTAGGACGTATGCGGTATTAGCGTCCGTTTCCGAACGTTATCCCCCACTACCAGGCAGATTCCTAGGTATTACTCACCCGTCCGCCGCTCGCCACCAGGTACAAGTACCCGTGCTGCCGCTCGACTTGCATGTGTTAGGCCTGCCGCCAGCGTTCAATCTGAGCCATGATCAAACTCTTCAGTTCAAACATCTTTGGGTTTTTAAAAAACCCTAAATTTAGCTCAGCAATCGTTGGTTATTCTTTGATTTCTCGCGGAGTAACTGGTGACTGCTGATAATCAGTTGACTTCAGTCTTACGGCACAAGCACCCACACGAATTGCTTGATTCAATTGTTAAAGAGCGGTGGGTTGATCCTTTCGTCTCAACCGAGGCGCGCATTCTACAGCAGCGCCGGTTACTGTCAAGCGGTTAATTCACCGAAGTTTCAAGGTTTCCCGTGTCACTTCAACCACTTGCGCTTCGATCAACTTCGCGTCTCTCGTCAGCTGGAGGCGAATTCTACAGCGTTTCAACTCGCTGTCAACTGCCTATTCTCACCGCTGCCGATCACCGCGACCGAAGCTTCTTCCTCGCTAACAAAACTGGTTAACTCATTGATTACCAAGGAGTTTTTGTTTCGTCTGCTCCGGAAGAGGGCGAATTATAGGCCCAGAAGAAGTTATGTCAAGGGTAAACACAACCAATGCATGAAATAAGGTGGAAGTCAGTCCATGCATAATAAAGAAACATTGATTTGAGCAATATATTGCTCAAATCAAGCCAATTACGCATCATAGTGCCGCCGCAGGTGCCCCCCATCTAGATGACCGTGGATGATCAATCGCAATGAACAAGCAACCCCGCAACCTCGCCTCTATAGTATTCCCGGTGAGCATGCTTCTTATCGCTATGGCTTCGATTCAAACCGGAGCGTCTTTGGCCAAGTCCCTCTTTCCCCTGGTAGGTGCGCAAGGCACCACGACATTAAGACTGACGTTTGCCAGTTTGATATTGCTATTAATCCTGCGGCCATGGCGCGCTCAGCTCACCGTCAAATCACTAAGAACCGTTTTCGTTTACGGAGTCGCCCTAGGCGGCATGAACTTCCTCTTCTATATGTCACTGCGTTCCGTGCCACTGGGCATTGCCGTAGCTCTTGAATTTACGGGCCCGCTAACTGTAGCGCTAATCTCATCACGCAAAGCAATTGACTTCGTCTGGATCGCCTTAGCAATTCTCGGCTTGCTGCTCCTTATCCCAATGGGAGCAGGCAGCGGAAATATCGAACTTCTGGGCATTGGTTATGCTTTAGGCGCAGGGGCTTGTTGGGCTTTGTATATATTGTTCGGTCAGAAAGCGGGCGCAGACAACGGTATTCAGACAGCTGCGCTAGGGGTTTTGATAGCAGCAATATTCATTGCCCCCGTAGGAATCGTGTACGCAGGTTCTGCCTTACTCAATCCAGCACTTATTCCTACTGCAATCGGTGTTGCGATCTTATCTACGGCGCTGCCTTACAGCCTGGAAATGGTCGCACTTACGCGCTTGCCTGCCCGTACATTTAGCACCTTGATGAGCATCGAACCGGCCTTCGGCGCATTGTCCGGCCTAATTTTTTTGCATGAGAACCTGACATTGACCCAATGGCTAGCCATTGGCTCGATCATCGTGGCCTCTGCAGGCGCGGCACTGACCATGCGTTCTGAATCGCCTACACCCCTACCGGTAGACTGAAGCCTGTGCTGGATCGATATAGATGTTGCTAGCATTTGTAGTCCGGTTAAGCCATGTTGGGCCCGAGCCGAAGATTTAAGGGAATCATCAGGTTCGGACTTCATAGCCGTATCATGTTGACAGGCTAATCAAGCTGGGCACTGGCGTTAATCAGTTCGCCAGGGTAAGGATAGTAATGAAATACATTTTGATAATCCTCGTAACACTGGCGCTCATCAGCTGTGCAGCGACAAGTAAACCCATCAGACACAGTAAGCGTGGAATACATATCAATTGTTCCGGCCTGACCTCTTCTTGGGAAAAGTGCTACGAGATGGCGGCCACCACCTGTGATGCCAATGCTTACAGAGTCATCGCCAAATCTGGCGACGCGGTGGAGGATCCGGGAGATTATCCGTTTGGCCTCAATCCAGCAGGTTTTACTAGCCGCAGCATGATTGTGATTTGCAAATAGCGGTCATTCGCCACCTTCATGTGCGTCGATTTGCCCGACGAGCAAATTGTAGCTGGCATCGAGGACCTGCTGCTGAAGAGGGGGGCTGGACAGCATTCTCGCTACTACCAACGCCCCGATGCACTGCGCCAAGGCTGCCCAGGCGAGGCGCTCACAGCCCATAGTAGCTGCCCAAGCTTGCTGCAACCGTGAAAGCCAGTACTCAGCCTTTTCACGCACAGCCACATCAGCCCTCGCGATTTCTGCCCCCAATACGGGCAAGACGCAGCCTTTGTGCGGATTAGCGACATGAGTCATGTTCAGGTATTGCTTCAGGCATCGTTCCAGCTTCGGCCGGTCTAGCTCGCCGTCGGTACTCAACAACCGCAAGCTATTGCCCAGTTCTCTTTCAACAATAGCGCTGAACAATTCGTCTTTTGACGAGAAATGACCATAAAACGCCCCGCCACTCAAACCTATAGCGCTCATAAAACCATCGATGCCGACTGCCGCAAAACCTTGCTCTTTCGCCAGTCCACCGCTGCTTTGCAGCAATTTTTCTCGAATCTGTTCTTTATGAACGACTGAATAACGCACATAACCTCCAATAAATGACCAACTTGACGCAAGCCAAATCGTAGCATAACGTTCGTTAGATAAACGATCGTTTACCAAAAAAGGATAGACCATGACGGATGATTCAAACAATAAAAAAGTCATATTGGTGGTGGGCGCGGGAGATGCAACCGGCGGCGCAATTGCCAAACGATTTGCACGCGAGGGTTATATCGCCTGCGTGACTCGGCGCAGCGCGGATAAACTACAACCTTTGGTAAACGCAATTAATGCCGAGGGCGGCCAAGCCTATGGTTTTGCGTCAGATGCTCGTAAGGAGGAGGACGTCCTCGCGTTAGTTGAACAGATTGAAAGTGAAATTGGTCCGATTGAAGTACTCGTCTTTAACATTGGCGCTAACGTGCCCTGCAGCATCCTTGAGGAAACAGCGCGCAAGTATTTCAAGATCTGGGAAATGGCCTGTTTTTCCGGTTTTCTGAATGGCCGCGAAGTTGCAAAACGCATGGTGAAACGCCAGAGAGGCACCATCCTTTTCACCGGAGCGACAGCAGGATTGAGAGGCGCAGCAGGATTCGCAGCATTCGCCGGAGCAAAACACGGTATCCGTGCGTTGGCGCAAAGCATGGCGCGTGAGCTGGGTCCACTCAATGTTCATGTCGCCCATGTAGTAGTGGACGGCGCCATCGACACGGATTTCATACGCACTAATTTTCCAGATCGCTATGCGCTAAAAGACGAGGATGGCATCCTAAATCCCGAGCACATCGCCGATAACTATTGGTTCTTACACAGCCAGCCACGTGACGCCTGGACCTTCGAGCTGGATTTACGGCCATGGAGCGAACGCTGGTGACGCGCAAAACAAAAACAACAACAAGAGATATCAACAATGAGTAAAACCGTAGATTTTTTCTTCGACGTAGGCAGTCCCACCAGCTATTTGGCCTACACCCAACTCAAAAAAATCTGTGAAGAGACCGGCAGCGAATTGGTATACAGGCCCATGCTGCTGGGCGGGGTGTTCAAAGCAACCGGCAATGCGTCGCCCCTTACCGTTCCTGCAAAAGCTCAGTACATGCTTAAAGACATGGACAGATTTGCCAAGCGCTACGGCGTACCGCTGCATTTCAATCGGCACTTCCCAATCAACACCCTCAACCTGATGCGCGCAGCAGCGGGCATGCAATTGCACCAGCCCGAGCGCTTTCAGACTTTTATCGACTGCCTGTTCACCGCCCTGTGGATTGACGGACTCAATCTGAATGACATGGAGGTTGTTGCCCGGGTTTTAACGGAGAACAGCTTTGATCCGGAATTGATCCTGCGGTGGGTCAACGATCCCGAGGTCAAGGAACGCCTCAAAACCACGACAGAACTTGCACTGCAGCGCGGCGTATTCGGCGCGCCGAGCATTTGTGTCGCAGATGAGTTGTTCTTTGGTCAAGATCGGTTGGATTTTGTCCGTGAAGCGCTCATGACTTAAATGTCGATCACCAAGCGACCCCGTGCAGTGCCACCGTCAATAAGATCATAGGCGGCCTGTGCGGTTTGTAGGGTGAAACGCCTATCATCTAGCAGAGGCTTTACTTGTCCGGCCTCGATTAATCGAGTCGCCTCCCGCAGAATATCGCCATGATGGCGGCGCCCTTTGCCCGTCAACAATGGCAGCAAAGTAAACACGCCAGAGTAAGTTGCAGCCCGGAAAGACAGCGCGGCCAAACTATGTGTGCCCCAACCAAGACAACTGACTACGTGGCCGCCATAAATTCTAGCAGCGACGAACGACGCATCCAGCGTCGCCCCGCCGACGGTGTCGTACACCACATCAAATCCGGCACCCGCCGTGTGAGCCCTGACGTACTCGTCAACAGATTGATCGCGATAGTCGATTGCCGTTGCACCCAAAGCGCTGATTAACGCCTGTTGCACCGCCGAGCCTGTAGCGTAGACCTTGGCACCCACTGCACGGGCGATCTGGACCGCAATATGCCCCACTCCTCCCGCCCCTCCCTGGATGAGAACAGTCTGATTGGCTTGTAAGTCCGCGCGATCAATCAGCCCTTCCCATGCGGTAATGAACACCAAAGGTAACGCGGCAGCCTCGCGCATACTCAAGTTGCTCGGCTTGAGCGCCAACAGCTCGGTATCTACCGCTGCAAATTGAGCCAACGACCCCTGCACGCCACCAACTCCACTGGCCATGCCGTACACCTCATCTCCCACTTTAAAGCGGTCAACCCCAGGACCTAGCGCGTGGACGACCCCCGCAAGGTCCATCCCCAGCACTGCTGGCAATGGCTGCCGGGCGTGCGCCGCTTTGCCCGTTCTGATTTTGGTGTCTAGTGGATTGACCCCGCTCGCTTTGATCCGAACCAATACCTGACCGGCTTCAGGAATGGGCATAGGCAACTGGGTCAATCGCAGGGGCGCATCGGAAAAATCTACAAGTAAAGCCTGCATAGTCAGTGGAGGGGTCATAAGAACAGTCTCAATCGAGCGGGGCCAGTATGGCTGTGGAGCGCCATTTTGCTGCTATCGATTCATGCCGATAAGACGCAACAAAGCTATAGTTATCATTCCAAAACCGCATGAATCTGAAAAATGGACAAGCTCAACGCAATGTCAGTCTTTGTTCGTGTAGTTGAGCGCAGAAGCTTTACGGCTGTCGCCAAAGAGCTACAGACTACACAACCGACTATCAGTAAATTGATCCGTGCCTTGGAAGTCGCCTTGGGCGGTAAATTGATCGCCCGAAGTACGCGGCAATTATCTCTTACCGATGAGGGTCAACGTTATTATGAGCATTGCAGCCGGATCCTCGCCGCAATAGATGCTGCCGAGCACAGTTTTCAAACCGGACGCGAAACAGTTGCCGGCTTGCTTAGAGTGGGATCGTCTGTCAGCTTTGGGCGTACGCAGATCGCATCACGTTTGGGGGATTTTCTGCAGCGATATCCTGAATTACAAATAGATCTGCAACTTAGTGATCAAAACCAAGATCTGGTGGCTGAAGGACTGGACGTAACATTTCGAATGGGCGACCTCAGTGACAGCGGCCTAATCGCTAGGCAAGTGGGTACAACGCACCGGATTACCGTCGCAACCCCCGATTACCTCGCCCGCAATGGCACGCCGCAAACCCCCCAGGCATTGAGTCAGCACAATTGCCTACTGTTCAACTTGCTCGTAACGCAAAATCAGTGGCGCTACAAAAAAGGCCAGCAGTCGCATTCGGTTCGAATTAAAGGCAATGCGCAGAGCAATAGCTCAGAAGCCATCAGGGAAATGGTCCTGGCTGGATTAGGGATATCGCTGTCGCCGACCTGGCTGTTTCGCGATGACTTGCTCGCAGGCCGAGTGGTGGTAATTTTGCAGGACTACACGCCTGAACCCTTGCCGATCTATGCCTTGTCGCCTGCAAACCGTCGGCAATCAGCGCGCGTTCGGGCGTTAGTCGATTACATGGCCCAAGTCCTAACTTGACACTGCATGGTTAAACCAGCGACATGATGACGGCATCAAATCGCGGCAGTTCGAGTGCGCAACCACTCAAGTCCAGGCCCTTTTAATAAAGGACTCAAACGCTCCTTCACCTGCACGTGGTAGTTATTGAGCCAATCGCGCTCCTCTTTAGTCAATAACGATGCTTCAAGGCAGCGTGTGTCAATCGGACACAGAGTCAAGGTCTCGAATTTGAGGAACTCACCAAACTCAGTTGTTCCTGCCTCGCAATTTAATACTAAGTTTTCGATTCGCACGCCCCAACGGCCTGGACGATAGGTCCCTGGTTCAATCGAAGTAATCATTCCCGGCTGCATCGCTGTGTGCGCAGCGGCCGGTACCTGATACGCAATGACCTGCGGCCCCTCGTGAACGTTGAGAAAATATCCGACGCCATGACCGGTGCCGTGGCCATAGTTAACCCCTTCGGCCCAGATTGGAGCGCGCGCGATAGAGTCCAGCAGTGGTGAAGCGATACCCCTAGGGAAATGAGCGCGAGACAGCGCAATTACCCCCTTGAGAACGCGGGTGCAATCTTGTTTCTGCTCAGCGCTTGGTATTCCAATGGGCACCATGCGGGTGATGTCAGTTGTACCGCCTAAATATTGGCCACCCGAGTCGATTAACAATAGGCCATTACCTTCGATTTGCGCATGCTCTTGCTCAGTCGCGCGGTAATGCGGCATTGCACCATTGCCGTTGAAACCAGCAATGGTGGCGAAGCTCGCCGAAACGTATCCGGGACGACGTGCTCGCGCCTGACCTAAATGAATATCGATGGATAATTCGCTGACAGGTTCATGGCCAAGAGTTGACTCAAGCCAAGCAAAAAACTCACAAAGCGCGGCACCGTCCTGCTCCATCGCCTGGCGAATATGCTGTGCATCGGTTTCACTTTTTTGCGACTTGAACAAGGTCGTCGGATTCAGCCCTTCGATCAATGTCACCTCGGCGCTGAGGTGATCAAGCAGGCCACAGGTAACGCGAGCGGGGTCAATCAACAACCTAGCCTCGAGCGGAACGTTACGCAGCGCCGAAGCGACTTTGGTGTATTCGACCAGCGTAATACCTTCGCCTTCCAACGTCTGGCGAAGTTCAGCATCCATTTTGGCGGAGTCAACAAACAAACTAATGTGCAGCGGGCCGATCAAGGCGAAGGAAACAAATACCGGGTTGTAAGAAACATCTGCTCCGCGCAAGTTAAATAGCCAGGCGATATCATCCAGCGTCGCAATAAAATGCCAATCTGCCCCACGCTCTTGCAGCACCTGACGGACTTTCGCAAGCTTTTCAGCTCGGCTGATACTGGCGTGGGGTGGCAGGTGTTGATAAATAACGTTTGTAGGCAAGCTTGGCCGATCCAGCCATACCTCGCTGAGTAAATCAAAGTCGGTGCGTAGGCTCGCACCGCGTTCATAAAGCTTGGCCGCCAATGTGCGGGCTGAGGCCACAGCCAATACCGCACCGTCCACTGCAACAATGCTTTGATCGCTGGCGTTTTCAGCTAGCCAATCCAACGCTGTAGGTTGGCCCGGTAGCAATTTCATAAGCTCGACGCCCGTGCCTGCAAGCTCTTTATGTGCTTGCTCCCAATAACGACTGTCAACCCACAAACCGGCGAAATACTGGGTCACGATCAAGGTACCGACCGAACCCTGAAAACCTGAAAGCCATTGCCGCCCCTGCCAATACCCCGGCAAGTACTCAGAAAGGTGTGGGTCTGCGGACGGCACCAGATAAGCGTCAATGCGCTCCCGGCTCATCAACGCGCGAACCTGCGCCAACCGTTCTGCGACTACACCATTGGTTTTTAGCTGCGTACTCATTGATTCTCCCGCTACACCGATTAGTGACGTGTTCCGCCCTTGATAATGGAGCAGCATTTGCGCCCGAGCAACTGTCCGCAAGACAGACCTGTGCCCATGGCCGGGGTTAATGGGAGAAGCCGATCATCTGCCTGGTTGAAATACAGAGGGGTATTTTTCTGGGATATTTTCTTTGAGGAGCAGAGATTAGACACCAAAAGCTCTGCGAAAAATTGAAGCTGGATAATGCAATGATGCCGAAATCGTATAGATCTAAATATTATTAATTTATTGGTTTGCATCACTAAATTGCATATAAACAGTTGTTAGACCCATCAACACATTTCGTTAATGCCTACAAGGCAAAACCCGAGTCAATGCGTCTTAACGTTCGCCTCCAAAAAACACTCGTTCAAATACCTCAACCCCGTCAACACACTCATTTGCACATTAACTTCGTTAATAAAACCCAACTACACTCGCTTACTTAGCGTGCTGTAAAAATACCAAACTTAATATTGAACTTTTTGCTAAACCTACTTACTTGGGGCGTCTAAAAACCGCCGCCGCACTAAGACAGTGCGCATAATGTTTTTTTGACGCTCAATAAAATCAACAAGTTACGAAGGCTAATAGGCCGTTTATCAAAAATTTAACAGTTAGTTGACGAAATAATTTGACAGGAAGGATCGCGCCATTGATATATATGCCTGTCAGACGATTTATCGCTAGTGCAGCGGCCGAAGAGCAATGCGTACGCCACGTCTGATCAACATGACTTGTAGTTCTGCCCACATGATTTTAACTAGCGGGAAGGTGTGATTTTCCAGCACCTGTGGGGTCACATTGATTGTCTGAACCTTCATTTTTACTGAGCATGCTCGGTCGTGCGGTAGCTTTGCCTGATCGTAAGTAATTCGCCACCTTTCGAATCGGTGGAGGAGCACGTAAAACAACGTCTATTAACATTCTTATGAACGAATGGGTCAGCAGATTCGGGCGGTAGCGTGGGGGAAGACGCAGCAACTGCATAACTATTATAGATACCGTTTTGCGAAGGGTTACTTTTTATAATACGCCCTGCACCGAATGACACCGTGCTTCATCACTTCCAAGAGAGCCCAATGAGATGCCTTTATCTTTTGACATTGATGAACAGCAAGTAAAACAGCTGGCCAATGAAATCAACAGTAACGGCTTTGCCACGTTAAGCGGTGCGGTGGGCGAAGACGAGCTTGCGCAGTTGCGCACCTTTACTGAATTTCATGCGGGCCTCCATCCTGGCGAATATTTTGCCTACCATGGAGAGAAGTCGTTAGCCGGAAGCCTATTGTTTACCCTCTGGGCCGATCCAGGATTCAAATCCCTTTTGGCCCGCTTATACCGGCAGGCTTCGGGCGGTCAGGCGCCTAGCGATCAAATTTTTCCGGTATTGCGCTGCGTTCAGGGAAACCAGGGGCGACGCGAATCAAACAGTTTCCATTTCGATGCAAGCCTGGTAACCGCACTGGTCCCCATTTTCATCCCTGAGCACGGTCCGGAACGCGGGGATTTGATGCTATTCCCTAACGTGCGCACGGTGCGTTCATGGGTACTGTTTAACGTAATTGAAAAAGCCTTAGTGCAAAACCGGTTCAGTCGAAGGCTAATTTGCATGGCGCTTGATCGCGGCTGGTTCAAAGCTAAAACGCTGCAACTTGAGCCCGGCAATATCTATTTTTTCTGGGGTTATCGTTCACTGCATGCCAATCGTCCTGTCAGTCCAAACTTGAAACGCGCTACCGCCATCTTTCATTTCGGTGATCCGCACACTGGAAGTCTAGCAACCCAATTGATTCTTAAATTCAATCAACGCCGTGCGCGCTTGATTAGCAAAAAAACCGGAAGCCCACCCACTCAGTCAACGCCCGGCTAACAGGGCTTTTATGTGGGAAATCAGCGTTCAACGTCAGACATGGAGGCTTCGATGATTAATGTGACTAAGGCCTATTTGGGCGATATCAACAAATTCAAAACGTACGTGGACGGGATCTACGCGCGTGGCTGGTTGACTAATCATGGACCGTTAGTGACTGAGCTTGAGCAACGGCTTAAGGATTACTTGGGTGTAAAGCATGTGCTACTGACTAATAACGGGACATTAGCGCTGCAAGTCGCTTATCGTGCGCTAGGGTTAAGCGGAAGCGCGGTGACCACCCCTTTCAGCTTCGTCGCTACCAGCAGCTCATTGCAATGGGAAGGCATCCGGCCGATCTTTGCCGATATAGACGAATTCACGTGGAATATCTCTCCGGAACATATCGAAAGCCGGATCGATTCCGATACAACGGCCATCGTTGGCACTCACGTGTTTGGTAATCCTTGCGCGGTCGAGCGCATCGAACAGATCGCGCTCAAACATAAACTCAAAGTCGTATATGACGGTGCGCACGCTTTCGCAGTACGCCATGCAGGGAAGTCAGTACTTAACTGGGGCGATATCAGCACTTTGAGTTTTCACGCAACCAAGCTGTTTCATACCATTGAAGGCGGAGCAATCATCACTAATGATGACGACCTGGCCCGTCAGGTTTATTTACTATGCAATTTCGGTATTGCTGGCGTCGATACGATAGAAGGGATCGGCATCAACGCCAAGATGAATGAATTCTCCGCTGCAATGGGTCTGTGCATTCTAGATGACATGGAAAAAATTCTCGAAAGGCGTGCTGAAATTGCCCACCGCTATCAGTCACACCTGGGCGATTACCTAGACTTGCAACGTCCTGAACCCGACAGCGAGCTTAACCATAGTTACTTCCCCGTCGCACTGACGGGAGAGCAACAATTGCTTCGGGTGCGCGGGGCCCTTAACGACAAAGGCATCAATCCTCGGCGTTACTTCTACCCCTCTCTGGATACCCTCGACTATCTGCAACCGCAGGCCGCCCAGAGCAATTCACGGTCTTTGGCTCAACGCGTTCTTTGTTTACCAATCTACCCAGGATTGGCCGTGGAAGACCAAGACAAGGTGATCGACACCGTGATTACAGAATGCAGTCAGAGTCGGGTCAGCTATGACGATCCCGCTCTCGCCCAGGTTATTTAAACGCCATGCCAAGAACACTTTCCGTCATCAGAAACACCACATTAAGTTACGTCGGACAGGCGTATGCGTTATTGGTGGGTATTCTGATCATGCCTTTTTACCTCGGCCATCTTGGGGCTGAAGCCTATGGCCTAATCGGGTTTTTCTCGGTCATGCAAGCGTGGCTGCAATTGCTCGATGCAGGCTTATCGCCCAGCTTGGTACGTGCGGTTGCCCACCAGCAAGGGCTGGCGAATCAAGAGCATAGTGCAGGTCACTTATTGCGCTCATTCGAAATCATGTTTTTGCCTATGGCAGTGATCTGCACCTCCGCTATTTACGCTGCCAGCCCTTGGATCGCCGCAAAGTGGTTAAACGCGCAGACGTTGGACCTAGAAACTCTTATCAGCTGCATCAGCATGATGGGCGTGATTATTGCGCTGCGCTTGTATGCGACGCTTTATAAAAGCGGCATTCAGGGCTTGGAACAACATGCTTGGTTAAACATCGCCAACGTCATTATTGCCACTCTGCGGTATTTTGGCGGCTTGGTGCTGGTGAGCACCCTGTCTCAAGATCCGCGGGACTTCTTCGAATTTCAAATCATGGTAGGCCTGATAGAAGCATTGATCTTCGGCGCTCGTGCATATCAGCAGATACCCGCCCCTCATTTTTTCAGTGGCTTTAATTGGTCACTGGTCAAACCGATTATTCCTTTCGCCGCGAGTATGTCGTTGACCACCGTGTTGTGGATCGTATTGACGCAAATGGACAAGGTGCTGCTGTCCGAGATGTTGTTGCTCAAAGAATATGGATATTTCTCGCTGGTAGCGCTTATTACAACCGGCATCCTGATGCTGGCCAACCCGCTGGCGCAGACATTGTTACCGCGCTTAACGGTACTGGTGGCAGAAGGTCGTGAAGGCGACATGCACACGTTGTTTTTAGGCGCCAGCCGCTTTGTTTGCACCCTGCTGTTTCCATTGGCTGCGGTGATTGGGTTTCATGCTGAATCGTTAATTTTTGCGTGGACAGGTGATCCAGTCGCCGCACATTGGAGCCGTTCCATATTGCTCTGGTACGCACTGGGCAGCGCGATCATGGCGGCTAGTTCGTTTCAGTTCTACTTACAGTATGCCTACGCCAAGCTCCACCTACATGTCTGGTACAGCGTGGTGTCGGCAATTGTCACCGTGCCAGCAATGGTTCTGGCGATCCACTATCAAGGTGCATACGGTGCTGCACTGGCATGGTTCGGTCTACGCCTGGTCTCTTTCTTCGTGTGGCCGTCGATTGTTCACAACCGTTTTGCCCCTGGGGTTCACGGTCTCTGGGTGCATGACATCGTGCGTATCACCCTGATGACCGCCATCGGTATAGCGGTCAGCGAACCGCTGTTGCGCATGATCGCTGGAGAAGACCGTTTCACCACGTTACTGGGCTTGGCTGTCAGCGGCTTCATCACCCTGATGTTAGTAACCATGAGTTACAAACCGTTAGCCGTAAAACTTTATGTCTTGCTAAGTAAACCGAGTACATAAGCCATGGATGCCACTGTGAACACTTCAACCTCTGAACTACCCAAAGCGCTGTCTGAACAGCCGCCCGTTGTGCCGCTGCTAAGCATCGTTTGTCCCACCTACAATCAAGTCGGGTTCATCACTCAAACGATAGAGAGTTTTCTGGCGCAAAAAACTAATTTCCCGATCGAAATTTTGATAAACGATGACGCTTCGACTGATGGCACCACACAAATCGTAGAACAATATGCCGCCAGGTATCCGACGATCATCCGGGCGTTCTACCACCGGGTGAACCAATACTCAAAAGGCAACTTGTGCACGCCCGGGCTGTTTAAAGAGGCTCGAGGCAAGTACATCGCATACTGCGAAGGCGATGATTACTGGACTGACACGCGCAAGTTGCAGGTTCAGGTGGACTTCCTTGAGAGCCATCCTGATTACGTGCTGACCTATCACGACGCAATGTCTTTCGACAGCGAAGGCGAGCGTGGTATCCAGCTACTAGGCAATCTTCGCGCCGATGCCACCGCTGTCGAACTGCAAAGAGCCAGAGAAATCTCGACACTCACGACATGTTTTCGAAACGTCTTTCATGAACTACCGCCAGAACTGTGGTTAGCGCCGCTCAATGACCTATGTTGGTGGTCGCTGCTGGGTGCGCATGGCAAGGGAAAGTTTCTCGAAGAGATCAAGCCAGCCATGTACCGCATACACCTTGGCGGCGTCTTCTCGATGCGCTCACACCAACGAAAATTACACATGAGCCTGCAGACGTGCTCAAGCCTTGCCAACTACTACAACCGTATCGGCAATCAGGCAATGTACGAGTACTTCTTGATTCAAGTGTTTAGCCTATCGATTTCGGCTATTTCTCCACTGCATAAGTTACAAGCGCTGCTGTTAGTCGCTCGTAACATCAGCGTCAATCTCAGCAAGCGGCTCATGCTGTCGGTTAGAAAAGGTCATGTTCAATAATTTGCTGGTTATTTGCGTCGGCAACATTTGCCGCAGCCCGATGGCTGAAGCGATGTTCCGCCAGCGCCTATCATCGCCCGATGTCCAGATATCATCGGCGGGTATACACGCAATGCTCGCCTCGCCCATGGACCCGCTGGCCCGGGAGGTGTTGAAAAAACATCACATTACAGCGCACAAGCATAGAGCCCGGCAGGTTGATCGAAAGATGCTACATGACGCCGAACTCATTTTGTCGATGGAGAACGAGCAACTACAAAACATCTTGAAACTGGCCCCTGAGGTACGTGGCAAGACGTTTTTAATTGGCAAATGGCAACACGAACTGGAAATAGACGACCCCTACCGGCGCCCGAAATTAGCCTTCGAACAGACCTTCGAGCACCTGTCGCGTTGTGTCGATGACTGGCTTCCTTATCTACAGTCAGGAGTAATCCGATAAATGACCGTCATGAACCGCCCTGCGCTGGACTATTACCAAGACACCAAGATCGATTTGGCGACCGTCTTGCGTACCTTGTTTGATCACAAGGGTCTAATTGCGTCGATTGTTAGCGTTTTTCTGCTGGTTGGCTTGGCATACGCTTTGTTGGCGACGCCCATCTACCAGGGCAACGCAATGATTCAGATCGAGCCGAAAAAAATTGGCATAGAAGGTACCCCTGAGGTCAATAACAAACCGTTGTCAGTCTCCCAGGCCACCACCGAAATCGAATTGATCAAGTCCCGAGCGGTGTTGGGCAAAGTAGTTGAAGACCTCAAGCTCAATATTATTCAAAGGCCTAACTACTTTCCTGTGTTCGGCGCCTACATGGCCCGCACGTTCAAACCCGACATGCCGGGTGCTTTGGCAGAACCGGTATTTGGTCTGCGGAACTACGCCTGGGGCGGTGAGCACATTGATGTCTTTCAATTGGAAGTTTCGGATGCCTTACTTGGCCAAAAGCTGACCCTTGTTGCCAACGGCGCCGATGCGTTTTCGCTGTTTGACAAAGACGGTGGCGTGCTGCTCAACGGACAAACCAATCAGACCGTCGAAGGCAATGGCGTAAAAATACAGATCGCCACGCTCAAGGCCCGACCAGGTACAGAGTTCACCCTGATTAAGCAACGTACATTGACCAGCGCGTTGGACTATCAGTCACGCCTGACCATCACCGAAGCGGGTAAAGATTCAGGGATCATCTACTTGTCGATCCAGGACCCGGACCCGGTTCAGGCTAAAACGATTCTTGACGAAGTCAGTCACCTGTATGTTCGCCAGAACGTCGAACGCAGTTCGGCGGAAGCCGCTCAGCGCCTGGAATTTTTGCGCTCGCAATTGCCGCTGGTTCGCAAACAGTTAGAGCAGTCAGAACAAGCTTTGAACGCTTTCCAGGCCAGCGCCAAGTCGGTGGACCTGAGCATTGAAACAAAGTCGGTGCTTGATCAAGTCGTCAATCTGGACTCTATGCTGTCTGAGCTGAAACTAAAACGTGTCGAAATTGAACGCCTGTATACCCCTGAACACCCAACCTATCGAGCGCTAATGACGCAGATGGGCCAACTTGAATCTCAGAAACAAGCCTTACTGAAAAAAATTCAGGCACTACCCGTTACCCAGCAAGAACTGCTACGCCTGACTCGTGACATGCAAGTAACTACACAGACCTACACGCTTCTGCTGAACAAGAGCCAGGAGCAGGACATTCTTCGCGCTGGCAGCATCGGTAATGTGCGCATTATCGACAACGCTGATGCTAATGTTGAAGAGCCTGCAAAGCCTATGCGCAAGCTGATCGTGGCCCTCGCAACCTTACTCGGTGTTCTGGTAGCGGTCATCGTAGTGTTTTTGCGCCAAGCTTTTTATCGCGGTGTCGACAATCCGGAAATCATCGAAAACTTGGGTATGCCGGTGTACGCCTCGTTGCCGTATTCGCGCCAACAAGAGCGTCTGGAGAAGAACAATCAAAGTCGCGCTGCAAAACTGCTAAGCGTGTCCGAGCCTACCGAACTCGCCGTCGAATCGCTGCGCAGCCTTCGTACCAGTCTGCACTTCGCGATGCTTGAAGCGCGCAACAATGTGTTGATGATTTCCAGCCCGACGCCAGCATCGGGCAAGTCGTTTGTATCGAGCAATCTGGCAGTGATCATCGCTCAAACCGGTAAACGGGTATTGCTGATTGATGCGGATATGCGCAAAGGCTACCTGCATAAAATATTCGGTTTGCAACCAAAGCACGGACTGTCCGACACACTAGCTGCGCGTTTGACCAGTAAAGACGTGATCAACGCGACTGAAGTACCTAATCTGGATTTGATCTCCTGCGGCTTTGCTGCGCCGAATCCATCCGAGCTATTGATGCATGACAACTTCAACAAACTGCTTGCCGACCTCGCTCCACTGTATGACCTAGTGATAGTCGATACGCCGCCGATTCTAGCGGTCACTGATGCGACACTGGTCGGACGTCAGGCTGGCACAACGCTGTTGGTAACCCGCTTTGGTCTGACCTCGGTCAAGGAAATCGAAGCCTGCAAGCGCCGACTTGGCCAAAATGGCGTGGTCATCAAAGGCGCCATTTTCAACGGCGTGCTGCGCAAGGCTTCAACTGCCTCATATGACTGCGCAGCCTACGGCTACGATTACAGCCCGACTCGAAAGTGACGGACGTTATTACCCCCACTCGGAGATAGCTATGGTCCGGACCATCGCCATAATGCAGCCGTACCTGTTTCCTTACTTGGGCTACTTTCAACTTATTGCTGCCGCGGATGTATTCGTCTTGGGTGACGACTTGCAGTACATCCGCTCTGGGTGGGTTAATCGCAATCGAATTCTTACCCATGACGAGGCAACCTTGGTTACGTTTCCGCTGAAGCGTGACCGGTTTGACATGCCCATCAATCAGCGCCAGTTGGGTGACACATTTGACGAAGAAGCGCACCGCCTGATTGCCGTGATTACACAAAGTTACGCCAAAGCGCCCTACTTCGCTCAGGTCATGCCGCTACTGGAACGACTGCTCAAGTTTCCAGTTAAAAACCTGGCGCTCTACATCGAACACTCGATTAGGGAAATTTGCACTTACCTGCACATAGGAACGCCGATTTTGCGCAGCTCCGATTTGCAGATCGGCACACCCACTGATAAACAAGATCGAGTGCTGCGAATCGTGCAAACTTTTTCCTGTGATCGCTATCTCAATCCTATTGGCGGAATAGAACTGTACGACCCTGAATACTTCGCTCAAAACGGTATTTTTTTGCAGTTTTTCAAGATGGACTCTATTGAGTACCGCCAATTCAAACGACCCTTTGTGGGCAATCTGTCGATTATTGATGTCCTGATGTTCAACTGTGTCGAGCATGTACAAGAGCTCTTGAATTGCTATTGCGTCTTTAGCGGCGCGAAGCAGGAGCCTGTGAAACGGATGACAGCTACGGGATGACCGTGCTTACCCAGTCACAGTTGGATTGCAATGGAGCGTACCTATGACTCATATGGAAAATCCCGCGCGCTGGTACCTGATTCAAACCAAACCACGCCAGGAAGCCCGTGCCGAAGAACATTTGCAGCGTCAGCAATTCGAGTGCTATCGGCCACTAAAAGCCGGGGCCACGAAAAAACGCAACTCGCGTGCAGCCGTCCAAGAGGAGCTTTTTCCAGGTTACCTGTTTATTCGCATGGATCAGGTCCACGACAATTGGTATCCGATCCGCTCAACTCGAGGTGTCGCGCGTATCGTTACCTTCGGCTCACACCCGGTGCCGGTTCACGATGACTTGATCCAACAAATTCGCCAACGGTTGTCCTCACCGCCGCCAAAAGCCGAATTTCAGCAAGGCGAACACGTAAGAATCAAGACCGGCAGCTTTTGTGATCTTGAAGCTATTTTCCTCGCCGCCGACGGGGAGGAGCGCGCCATCATTTTGCTAAATCTGCTGCAACGCGAACATAAGGTCACGTTGCCTATAAGCAGCCTGGCACGGATGGAAGCTCTAGTCTGAGGTCAGGATCACTTTTTCAGAGCGAACGTGTTCGCGAGGCGCCATCTCCACTTTTCTAAATTGTCTGGAAGCGCACGATGACTTATAAAACAACGCTGGTGACACTGACGTACGGTGACCGACTGCCCTACCTGCAAACTCTAGTCAGCCGCTCGCTAGCAAGCTCACAAATCGAACGGGTGATAATTGTCAGTAATGCATCGGTGGCCCCCCTTGAGTCGTTGACACGCAAATGGCCAGGGCAGGTTCAGGTGATTTATCTACAACACAATACCGGTTCGGCCAAAGGCTATTCCGTGGGCATTCAAGCAGCAATAGATGCGGGTGCCGAATACATCTGGCTGATGGACGATGACAACGCGCCAACCGTCAATGCCATCGCCACATTGCACCATTGCCTATACCAACGTGAGCGTATTGATGGTCGGGACAAAGCCGCTGTGCTGGGTTTTCGCCCTACTCATCAGGCCGATATTGCGGCCGGTGTCCCCACGCGCTTCGCCATCCAGCGGCGCTCCAGTTTCTTTGGTTTTCACATTGCGCAGCTGCCGTACAAGATTTGGCGTCGCTTGCCCTGGGGCCACCCCAAAGCGAAGCAAAATCAGCAGCCGATGGTTCAATTACCCTTTGCAACCTACGGCGGCCTTCTCGCCCATCGGAGCTTATATCAACGCATTGGTCTGCCATTGGACGCGCTGTTGCTGTATGCCGATGACAGTGAATACACCTGGCGAATCACTGCCGGTGGCGGGCGTATATTCTTGGTGCCCGATGCCCTGCTCGATGACCTTGAAGAGTCGTGGAACATCAAAGCCAAAACCAACAACATCTATGAAAGTTTCCTGCTTGGCGGCTCGGACCTACGTGCCTATTACGGTGCCCGGAACCAGGCCTGGTTCGACAAAAATATTTGGGCTACCTCATCTTGGGTTTACAGCCTCAACCGCTGGGTATTTTTTTGTTTATTACGCGTGATCGCCAAACGCCGGGGTGCCGAGCAACGCTTGAACTTGATCGAAAAAGCAATCCACGACGGAGAGTCAGGCGTTTTGGGTCTTAATCAGTCCTACCCGTTATGAAAATACTATTCATTAATAGCTTGTACCCCCCCCACATTGGCGGCGGGGCGGAAATTATTCTGCAACGGACGGCAGAGGGTCTGAATAGGCGCGGTTGCCATGTAGTTGTACTCGCGACGGGGCCCGAGACCGGACTTTCCAGCGATTGCCTGAACCGAGTCAAAGTGTATCGAGCTGGCCTGCGAAACTTCTACTGGCATTACACCGCCCAGCGTCCGGGGCGCCTTAGCCGGATCGGTTGGCACATACGCGACCGCTACAACAGTGGTATGCGCGAGTACGTTCGGGAAGTAATCAGGGCCGAGCGCCCGGACATTGTGGTCTGCCATAACCTTAGTGGGTGGTCGGTGTCCGCTTGGGATGAAATTACTGCCGCTGGCATACCGATCGTACAAGTGCTGCACGATATGTACTTGCTCTGCCCGAGCAGCACGATGTTCAAGAACGGCAAATGTTGTGAGCAGTTGTGCGCCAGCTGCAAACAGTTTCGTAAAGGTTATGACGCGCGCTCCGCGCAAGTCGCCAGCGTGATCGGAGTTAGCCGCTTCTTGCTCGAAACCCTCCAGGGCCAAGGCTACTTCAAAGGGGCGCAGGCCCACGTCGTGCATAACAGCAGCCCATTCGCGGCTACTCCGGCATCGGCGGTGCATGAAGTGAATACCGTCAAACCGCTGCGATTCGGTTATATGGGCACATTGTCTGAAGCCAAAGGTGTTAGCTGGTTGATTGAACAGTTTCAAAAACTGCCATTCGACGCCACCCTCCAGATTGCTGGCCGCGGCCAGCTCAATGACGAAACCCTGCTTAAAGCGATGGTGACATCGCCGAACATCAGTTTTGTTGGTTATCAGAAACCGGAAGCTTTTTACAGTCAGGTGGACGTGGCCGTTGTTCCGTCGATCTGGAGTGAACCGTTCGGTATGGTCGCCGTCGAGGCCTGCGCTCATTCCCTGCCGGTGATCGCCGGACGAATGGGGGGATTGCCCGAAATTATTCAGGACCAAGTAAACGGTTTGTTGTGCAGCCCTTGTGAACCGGACTCGCTAGGCCAAGCGATGTTGAGTTTGTACGAGCAGCCAGCCTTACTCGCCCGTCTCAGCGCTCAGGCGCGCAGCAGCGTCGCTTCGCTGCTCGACGAGGATTTAATGCTCGACCACTATTTACGAATTTTCACCGAGACGCTCCAAGGGAAAATCATGCGACGCAAGGATCATCCCGTGCCGTATCCGATACAAGCAGGTTGACAGGCACACGCGGGGTAACCGTTTCAGCTGATTGCGCACCCGATGCCCGTCTTTGCTCGGCCCACGACCCTAAGCAAACGCTACGGTCTGCGGCCACCTAATGAGACCAATATGTTCACTTCGAACCGGACCAGGTCGCGCCCGTACCTGATGCTTTTTTTGATAGGCCTACTTTTAAGTTTCCCGGTCATGGCCGACGAGCCGTTCATCATCGGTGTCGGTACTCAGTTATTGAATAAGAAGGGCTCGCTGACCGATGTCATGAAGCTAATCACTGATGCCGGAATAACCTCAGTACGTGACGATGCCCTATGGTCTACCGTCGAGCCCAAGCGGGGCCAGTTGCATATCGACTCGGTCTGGCTCAATTATTTAAGTGAAACCAGAACGCGCCTTATTAGCCCGCTGCTGGTCCTGGGCTACGGCAACCCGCTTTATGACGACACCTCGAAACCCCGAGACCCGCAAATCAGAAGGGCTTTCACCCGCTACGCCAAGTTTGTCAGCCGCAGGCTGGGCAATGCGGTGGGGTATTACGAGATATGGAACGAATGGGACGGCGAAAACCCCGGTGATACAGCATCGTCCGCCGACTACACAACCCTGGTAACCGAAACGGCGCAACGCATTCGCACGCAGAATAACCACGTGAAGATCCTTGCAGGTGCCGTGACCAGCAAGGGTATTGATCTGGGATTCGCTAATCGCTTGATCGAAGCCGACGTATTGTCAAAAGTAGACGGCTTATCGCTACACCCATCGGTGTACTGCCGCAACCCGGAACGTCATACCCCCGAACACTGGATTGCTTGGCTTCGGGATGTCGATGCGGACCTCAAGTCAATCTCCAATAAACCAGTACCGTTGTATCTCACCGAAATGGGCTGGCCCAGTAATGACGGCAAATGTGGGGTAGATGAACGCACCCAAGCAGCCTACTTGGCACGCAGTTTCTTCCTCGCTCGCACGCTGCCCGACATCAAGGGTATGTGGTGGTATGACTTGGTCAACGATGGCAATGACCGCCGCGATATAAAGCAGAACTTCGGTTTGTTGGGGCAAAACCTGGAGCCGAAACTGGCCTATCTGACACTTAAAGCAATTAGCCTGACCGTGCGTGAGTTTCATTACGAAGCCGACAAAAGTAGAGAGACCGACTCTCACTATCTGCTGCGTTTCTCTAAAGGCTCAGAACAAATATTGGTTGCTTGGAGTGTCACCGGTCGACAAACAGCACACGTTGAGGCCAGCAGCATTCAGCGCGGTAATGTGCAGTTGATTGATACAGGCGAGCCGGAAAAAGACCGCGTTGACAGTGGAAGCCCTTGGAAGTGTGATGACAGCAGGTGCTCCGCCGAGGTTCCAATCTACGAATTTCCGAAAATAATCAGCTTGGGAACGCGTCCGCCACTTTTTGCTCAGTAACCGGTTTACTCCATAAAAGCTGTGTAAAACCGTAGCGAGCGAAAGCGCACGAAGCCCCTTGATTTAGCGTTTTATTCTCTTCAGGTCGCCTCCGATGATAGTGATCAATGCTCGCTTTCTTACCCAAGAATTGCGCGGGGTACAACGATTTGCTGAACAGACGTGTTTGGCGCTCAAACAGATCCGGAGCGACTTGGTATTCGTCGCCCCTTCGGGCATCAAGATGCACGAAAGCGCTAAAGCGCTTGATGTCCAATGTATCGGCCGTAACAGTGGCCACGTGTGGGAACAACTTGATCTGCCGCTGCACCTGCGGCGACTAGGCAATCCCTTGCTAGTCTCCTTGTGCAGCACCGCTCCCCTGTTCTACGGCAACCAGATCGCCACCCATCACGACATCACATACGTGCGTCATCCGGAAAGTTACACGCGAGCATTTCGCACGTTGTATCGGGTAATGACGCCAATACTGCTGGCGCACATCAAAGCATTGTTGACCGTCAGCAGTTTTTCCAAGGGCGAAATTTCGCAGTTTTACCATTATCCGGAGAACAAGATTTTCGTTGTGCCCAATGCCGTCAGCGACGCTTTCCAGCCGGGACCGACGCTAGACGACAATCAGGACTATTTATTGGCCGTGTCTTCACCCAGCGCCCACAAAAACTTCAAGCGAATGATCGAAGCGTTTCTGACGTTGCGTAACCAAGAGGCGTTACAACTGCATATTGTTGGCGCCGCCAGCGAGATATTTTCTGATCCCAGTCTGCATCGGTTGGCTGCTAGCGATCCGCGCATACATTTTTTGGGTCGGCTCACCGATGCCGAGCTAATAGCCCAGTACCAAGGTGCAACAGCCTTCATTTTTCCTTCGCTGTATGAAGGGTTTGGCATTCCTCCGCTAGAAGCTCAGGCGTGTGGTTGCCCCGTGATAGCCGCCAACTCAGCTTCAATCCCAGAAGTATTACAAGCCAGCGCACTGTATTTCGACCCCATGGATGTAGAGCATATTGCTGCTGCCATAGAGCGGGTATTGATCGATTTACCGTTGCGCCAATCGCTGCGTCGTCGCGGCCTTAACAACGTAGCCCGATTTTCTTGGGAAGACTCGGCACTGCGGGTCTCCCAACGTATCGACACGCTAATCGGCGAGACGAGGCACGCATCGGTCAAGCCACTGGCATCCCAAGACGTAGTGAACAAAAAATTTCCAGCTGAGTCGTCCTCGGGCAAACCGTGAGAGCAAGCCTCCCGTCCCGCTAACTGCTTAATAATCGTGCCCTGTCGCGCCACGCCCGCGATCGTTCTATAGCATGCACTTACGGAACCCAACGCCATGAAAATTGCAATCGTCCATGACTGGCTCGTGACTTACGCCGGCGCTGAGCGCGTGCTCGCCGCCTTGATAAAGGTCTGGCCTAACGCCGATCTGTTTTCAGTGATCGATTTTTTCAGCGATCAGGACCGCGTCCATCTGGGCGGGAAAAAAGCCAAAACCACATTTATCCAGAACTTGCCGAAAGCCAAAACCCGCTATCAAAAATACTTGCCGCTGATGCCCCTCGCTATCGAGCAGCTAGACCTGTCGGGGTATGACCTGATCATCTCCAGCAGCCATGCTGTGGCTAAAGGGGTACTTAGCGGACCGGATCAGGTGCACATCAGCTATGTGCACTCGCCTATCCGTTATGCCTGGGATTTGCAGCACCAATATTTGCATGAAGCAGGTTTAGACCGGGGGTTCAAGAGCCGAGTCGCCCGGATGGTTCTGCATTACATCCGTATGTGGGATCAGCGAACGGCGGCGGGCGTGGACGATTTCATCGCCAACTCGCATTTCATTGGCGCCCGCATCGCCAAAACTTATCGCCGCGAATCAAAGGTCATTTATCCCCCTGTAGATACCGTAGGTTTCACCCTGCAGGAAACAAAGCAAGAGTTCTACCTGACGGCCTCGCGCATGGTGCCTTACAAACGCATTCCAATGATCGTCGAAGCTTTTGCGGCAATGCCGGACAAACACCTGATCGTTATCGGAGAGGGTCCAGAGATGGGCAAGTGCCGAGCAATTTCGGCATCCAACGTAACCCTACTCGGCCACCAGCCCTTCGCCTCACTACTTGAGTACATGCGCAATGCCAAGGCCTTTGTTTTCGCCGCCGAGGAAGATTTCGGCATCAGCCCCGTGGAAGCTCAAGCCTGCGGTACTCCCGTCATCGCTTTCGCCAAGGGAGGCGTATTAGAAACCATTCATGGTCTGGACCAACCGGTACCAACGGGGGTCTTTTACTACGAGCAGACTGCAAAAGCACTAACGGCAGCGGTGACCGAATTTGAGAATGCCAGGTCATGCATTAGTGCCCTGGCCTGTCGCCTTAACGCCGAACGCTTTAGCGCAGAACGTTTTGAGCGAGAAATCAAAACCTTCGTCGACTCTCGATTGGCAGTTGCTCGCACAGCACACCGGCGCCCTTTGCCCGCCGCTGTTCCCGTCGCAGCACCTGAACCGGTGACCCATTCCGAGCACAGCGGGCGGGTCGTCCCTATCAAATCTGTTTGAGCGAGTACCGGCCATGAGCACTCAATTTCGCGGCATTCTTCACGCTCATCAATCGCTACTGTCCGTGGCCCACCGATTGCTTGATCTGGCCGTTATCGTGCTGTGCGGCTATTGGGTCAACCGGCTTGAAGGCAAGTCGACAGGTGCAGAGCTCTGGTTGCTGATCATGCTCTCTGTACTGGTCTTCCACTGGCTCGGCGAATACCACCAGCTGTACGGGTCCTGGCGCGGCGAAAAGATTCTTCGCGAACTGATCAAGGTCTTCAATTATTGGGCATTAACGTTCGTAATACTGTTGTCCGCAGACTACCTGTTATTGCACGGCACACACTTGCCCAACAACGGCCAAATGGCTTGGTATGCCTTGGTGTTGACGGTGCTGTGTGGTTACCGCTTGTTGATCCGCACTGCCCTGCAAGGCTTGCGGCGCCGAGGCTTTAACACTCGTCGGGTGGCGATCGTCGGTACCGGACAATGCGGCGAGCGCTTGGCCATGTCTATCACCGCTGCTCCCTGGATGGGGCTGGACTTGCTGGGTTTCTACGACGAAAAGCCGCAGCAGATGGACCTTATGGCCATCGGCCGACGTGTGCCGGTTCGAGGCGGCCTTAACGCGTTGGTCGAGGATGCCCGTAACGGCCACATCGATAAGATCTACGTCACCTCCACCCTTGAGGGAGAATGTTTGCGCGAGCTGGTCAAACGCTTGAGTGACACCACCGCCTCCGTGTACTTGATTCCTGATATGTTCATGTTCGAGCTGCTTCATGCGCGTAGCGAAAGCATTAACGGCCTGACAAGCATCAGCATTTTTGACTCACCCATGGACGGCGCCTGGAGTGTGGTTAAACGACTCGAAGACGTTGTCTTGTCCAGTCTCATCCTGTTAATGATCGCGTTGCCGTTGCTGTTGATTGCCATCGCCATCAAGTGCACCTCGCACGGTCCGGTGCTGTTTCGGCAACGCCGCTACGGACTGGACGGTCGACCCATCATGGTTTACAAATTTCGTAGCATGACCGTGCAGGAAAACGGCGATGTCGTTCGCCAAGCCACCCGCAACGACGCACGAATTACCCCGCTTGGGGCCTTTCTGCGGCGCACCTCGCTCGACGAGTTGCCGCAGTTCTTTAACGTACTGCGCGGCGATATGTCGATCGTCGGACCACGCCCTCATGCGGTGGCGCACAACGAGCAATACCGTACTCAAGTCAGCGGCTACATGCTGCGGCACAAAGTTAAACCAGGGATCACTGGATGGGCGCAGATAAATGGCTGGCGTGGTGAAACCGACACGCTGGACAAGATGCAAAAACGCGTCGAATTCGACTTGGAATACATTGAGCATTGGTCAGTTTGGCTGGACATAAAAATCATCCTGCTGACTCTGTTCAAAGGCTTTCTTAACAAGAACGCCTTTTAAGTAACTCATCTATCCACGCAACCGGCTCGATCAGGAGACACGCCCCTGTGTGGATGATGAAGTTGTAACGGTGTTGGAAAGGGATGCAATGAAATCACTGCGGTGCGTCACGCACTTTTGAAAGGAAAAACTCTATGAAGCGAACCCTAGCCGTTGTGCTGCTATTCAGCCTTATTTTACAGGGCTGTGCCTTTGCTCCCGGGCAGCATATGACTCCAGATGAGGTAGAAGAGAATACGCCAGGCGCTCCCAAGGTGACACTTGTTGCCATTACAACTGCCAGCGTGCTGCAAACCAATAACTGGCGCAAACCCAAGCCATTGCCTACGGAACTGCTGGGTTATAAGACCCCCGAATACCTCATCGGTCCCGGCGACACATTATTGGTTACAGTGTTTGAACACCCGGAGTTAACGGCTCCCGGCTCGCAGGCTCAACTGGACGCTAACAGCCGGGAAGTGCTGAGCGACGGAACTGTATTTTTCCCATACGTAGGAAAAATCCAAGCGGCTCACAGAACTGTTGCGCAAGTTCGCGAACAACTTCGAATGGGTTTGGCACCGCAATACACAGAGGTCAAGGTCGACGTAAAAGTGTTGCGTTACAACAGTCAGCGTATCTTGCTGTCGGGCGCGTTCAAAAACCCGGGTTCGCAATCAATTACCAACATCCCATTGAGCTTGGTGCAAGCCATCAGTACGGCAGGACTGGACCTGACAGACGCCAACCTTGCAGGACTGACCCTCAAGCGTGACGGTAAGGAATATGTGCTCGACGTCGATGCGCTTAACCGCAAAGACTCGCAGCTCAGCAAGATTTTTCTTAAGGACGGTGACTACCTGCACTTGAACAGCAACTCGCCCAACAAGGTGTATGTATTAGGCGAAGTGGTGCGTCCGCAAGTGATTTCGTTTGGTACGACATCATTGACCCTGATGGAAGCGCTGGGCAACTCCGGTGGCCTCGCCCCTGATTCCGCCGACGGAAACGCAGTCTACGTTATCCGCTCAGGCGATGTTAATGGCCAGACGGCTACGGTCTACCACCTGAACGCGGAAAAACCGACTGCCTTCATTCTGGCGCGACAGTTCACGCTTGAGGCGCAGGACGTGGTGTTTGTCGGCCCCGCCAACATCACTCGTTGGAATCGTTACATTAGCAACTTGCTACCATCGGCCAGCGTCGTCGCTACAGGCGCTGCGTTCAAGAACTAAACCTCACCGCTCACCAAAATCCCCGCCTTGCAAAACGCGGGGATTTTTTTGTTTTGAGTATGGAGAATCATGGCTTATTTGAAACACCGCATTAACCGATAACTGTTTTATAGGAAAACACTTGCCGACTTTGTATCGACCTGCCCGTCCTCGCGGCGCATTGGCGATTCACCAAAAAGCTAGCCCACGCAAAAGAATTGCGTGAGGCCAGCTCCATTAGCGTCCTATCGATCAATGTGGAAAATTGTTAAAGGCGTGTCTCAACCACCGTGGCGTCGTTGGAAACGATCACTTCGACCCGACGGTTAAGTTGCCGTGAATGCTCACTGGCGTTGTCGGCTATGGGGTGTTCAGCGCCATAACCAATACCGGTCATGCGCTCCGTGCCAACGCCCAGCTTTGCCAAGGCTCGCACCACGGCAAATGCCCGGCGCTCGGACAATTGCTGGTTGTAATCATTTCCGCCAGTGCTGTCGGTAAACCCTTCGATTCGCACTTTGCGCTCAGGGTTAGCCCGCAGAAACTCAGCCAATTGCTGAAAGTTACGCTGGCTGCCGTATTTAAGTTCGGCCTTACCGGTATCGAACAGCACGTCACCGAACGTGATTACTTGACCACGCTCGGTGGTTTTCGCTTTCATCGCCTGCAATGCTCGCAATTGTGCCGTACGCACATCCAGACGGACTTGAGTGCGTTCAGCGTCGATCCTTTTCAAACCAGCTTCGGCTTCGCGCCCCAGAATCGTCTGCTCGGCAAGTGCGATTTTCTGACTGGCAACGTAGGCCAACTGCTCGATCGCGGGTGCTTTGCGGTTTTGGCTGGAAAGCTTATCCGCCTTGCCCAAAGCCATGAACGCGTCCTTGGTTTCAAGGGCGGCCAAGGTGCTCGATTGCGGCTTGGCCTGCAGCGCGGAAAACTGGCTACGGGCTTGCAAAAGGTCGGCATTTTCCGGTGTAACGGCGCAACCCGCCAGCAACAGACTGGCAACCGCAGCCACGGGAAGCATCAATGAAGTACGCATATGCTAATCCTTACAAAGAGTCGTCGGAAGACGAATTGAGACCGGCATCCGGCGCTTGAAGCATTTCCTGCCTCAGCACTTGAATACCGCTGCGGGACGCTTCCAATTGTTGCTGCCACTTGACCGCGTGGGCTTTACGCTCGGCCAGGTTGGCATCCACCTCGACCTGTTCGGCCAACAGCCGGGATTGGGCGACATCTCGCTCACCAATGGCGCGCTCGAGTAGCAATAATTTGTCCTGTGCCGACTTCATTTCCAGCGGCGCGTACTGGGTCGCTTCTGCAGACACAGCACGGTTTACAGCGCTTTTAGACAAGGTGATCTGCTCTTCCGGCAGCGGCGCACTGGCACAAGCAGCCAATGTTCCAACAGCTAACAACAGGACAGATACACGGGCACGGTTATACGCACGTTGAAGACTCATCAAACGCTCCAGAAAATTAAATTTAGAAACCTTCAACATCAGGGTTCCCACGTTCTAACTTTTGTCATGCAAGCCATCACTAGCGACCTGAAAAACAGGTGCTGTCCGGACGGGCCGCAGACTATCTGAAGCGCAATGGGAGTTATGTAGGACGATTCTGAGTCTACGAAGGGAAATGGCGCTAGATAAAGAAGCATAGAGGCGTGGAGGATTGAATATCTGGAGCAGATGCGGCCCCGTCTTCGGCGCCGCGTTGAGTCTATGGCGCACGTTGGCTCTACAGATCCGAAGGCGGGGGGGGAGTGTAGTGGGCAGCTTAATCGCTACACAAACCATTCCCATAATAGGAACGTGCCAATCAGTCCCACCACCGAGACGATAGTTTGCAGCACTGACCATACCCAAATGGTTTGCTTCAGTTCCAAGCCAAAATATTCGCGAACCATCCAGAAACCAGCGTCGTTCACATGGCAAAAAAACACCGACCCTGCACCAATCGCCAGCGCAATCAGAGAGCTTTGCGTCGCAGCGAGGCCCGCCATCAACGGCGCCAGAATCCCTGCGGTGGTGGTGGTGGCTACGGTCGCTGAACCGGTCGCTTGACGTAGTAGGACCGCGATTACCCACGCCAGTAGCAGGTAAGGCATGTGTGCGCCTTCTGCGAATTTACTGATGGTATGGCTCACCCCGGCGTCCAGCAGCGTTTGCTTCAAGCCGCCGCCAGCACCGATGGTCAGCAACAGTACCGCAATAGGCGCCAAGGCTTTACGCAGCGTATTACCCACGTGCTCCCGGGAAATGCCATTGGCCCACCCCAGACAGATCACTGCGGCAATCACTGCCAAACCCAAAGCAACCAGGGGCTCGCCTAGAAACTTCAAGGTCAGCGCAAGATTGCTTTGCGGGGTCATTGCCACCTTGGCCAACGTGCTGCCGAGCATCAAGATAACCGGCATCAAAATAATCAACAACGAAACACCAAAGCTTGGCTGGCGGGTCGCCGTCGGTTTGGCGGTAAACAGCGCGCCGATGTCGGCAGGCTCGCCAACGTGCATGCGTTTTGACAACCAGTTGCCGTAGATCGGACCGGCAAGGATCACCGCTGGAACAGCAATGATGATGCCCAGCAACATGGTCAGACCCAAGTCTGCATGGAGCGCGCTGACCGCAATCAGCGGTCCGGGGTGCGGCGGCATCAGTGCGTGCAAGGTGGTCATGCCCGCCAACGCGGGGATGGCGATTCTCAGCAGCGGTTGCCCGGAGCGGCGCGCCATCACGAAGATGATCGGCACCATCATCACCAAGCCAACTTCAAAAAACAGTGGTAACCCGATGACCATTGCCACCAGTGCCATGACCCACGGCAGCGAGCGGCCTTTGCCTAGACCAAGCAAGGTCGTGGCAATTCGGTCGGCAGCGCCGGATTCAGCCATGAGCGCACCGAGCATCGCGCCCAGCGCGATAATGATCCCGGCTTCGCCAAGAATACCGCCCGCCCCTTTGCTAAAGGCTTTCGCGACGTCTTCCGGCGGTAAGCCCGCTCCGACTCCGGCGATGAACGTGCCGATCAAAATCGACAGAAAAGGTGGCAGCTTGGTTGCACTGATCAATACGATGATGATGGCAATTGCCACGAGACAACACACCATGAGGCGTGTGTCATGAGCCATCCAGGCAACAGATGAAAAATCCAAAGCAGTGCTCCTTATTAGCAGGGCTATTATGGGTAAGCAGGGGTTCGCAAGGCAGCGTTGAAATCCGATTCAGTAACATCCAGTTTCAATTGCGCGCAACCATACCTCAACTTCCTGCCTCGGAGCGCCGTCCTCCGCTAATAAGTCGGCCTGTTTAGAGCATTTCCTGTCCCTGTTTCTGAGCACATTCGATCAACACATCACGCAACGCCTGCGCCGCAGCCGACAGTTTGTGGTCGGCAAGCATCATCAAACCAATACGCCGCTCAATGCGTGGCTCGGACAGCGCCACACATTGGGCGCCCAATTCACGCATTTGCTGGATGCATAACGACGGCACCGCGCTCACCCCTAAACCATTGGCGACCATGCGGCCAATAGTGGACAGTTGATGGCTCTCAAACGCGACGGACAGTTTTCCGTGCTGGGTGTGCAGGTCCTGCTCGAGTAGCAGGCGCACTGCGGACGGACGTTGCAGGGCAATAAAATCCTCGCGTAGCAGCTCGCTCCAGGTCAATTCCTCGCGCTCAGCCAGCGGTGAGCCTTTTGGTACCACCGCCACAAAGCGGTCCATATAAAATGGCGTGAACACCAACGAATTGCTGGACTCCGGCTCGAAGCCGATACCCAGCTCCACCCGCCGATGGCGTACCATTTCCAGAACCTGTTCGTTGATAACGTCATGCACCGCGACGTTGACCCGTGGATAGCGGCCGCGAAACACTTTGAGCGCCCCCGGCAGCAAATTTCCCGCGTAGGACGGCATTGCAGCAATGGAAACTTTACCCAGTTGCAGGGTGAAGCGCTGCCGCAACAACTCTTCGGTATTGTCCCAATCGGTCAGCAACTGGCGCGCCAAGGGCAATAAGATTTCGCCCTCTGGCGTCAGGCTGACGCTGCGGGTAGTGCGGCTCAGCAGCTTGCCGCCCAATTCATCTTCTAGACTCTTTACCGTCAAGCTCAGCGCGGGTTGCGACAGGTGCAAACGCTCCCCTGCTTGAGCGAAGCTAAGGCACTGGGCCACGGCGAGAAAAGCGCGAAGCTGTTTAACGTTCATATATTTGCTTTTTTTATCAATCCATCAGAAAAACAAAATTAACAAATCATTGCTGGCAAGAGAAGATGTTCTGAACGCGATTCGGCAATCCGTTTGTCGAACAACAACTACAAAAGGCGGATCTACCATGGCTGGACTCGACAAACGAGTATCAACGTACGAAGAAGCCCTCGATGGTCTCACCGATAACATGACTGTGTTGTCCGGTGGTTTCGGTTTGTGCGGCATCCCGGAAAACCTGATTGCTGAAATCAAACGCCGTGGCGTTAAAGGTTTGACTGTGGTTTCCAACAACTGTGGCGTCGATGGCTTTGGTCTGGGCGTGCTGCTCGAGGACCGGCAGATCCGCAAAATGGTTGCCTCTTATGTGGGCGAAAATGCGCTGTTCGAACGCCAGCTGTTGAGCGGCGAACTCGAAGTCGAACTTACCCCCCAAGGCACCTTGGCCGAAAAAATGCGTGCTGGCGGCGCGGGTATTCCAGCGTTCTACACCGCGACCGGCTATGGCACGCCCGTTGCGGACGGCAAGGAAACCCGTCAGTTCAATGGACGAAACGTGATTCTTGAAGAAGCGATCACTGGCGATTTCGCAATCGTAAAAGGCTGGAAAGCCGACCATTTTGGCAACGTCATTTATCGCCATACCGCGCAAAATTTTAACCCGGTGGTCGCCACTGCTGGCCGTATCACCGTGGTCGAAGTCGAAGAAATTGTTGAACCTGGGGTGCTGTTACCTAGTGAAATCCACACCCCAGGCATCTATGTCGATCGCGTCATTCTGGGAACTTTCGAGAAGCGCATTGAACAGCGCACGGTGAAGAAAGCCTGAGGCCGCTCTTAACCTCTTACTCGTACGATCTTTTTCCAGAACAACAAGAGATTCTGACTATGGCACTCTCCCGCGAACAAATGGCACAGCGCGTTGCCCGTGAACTCAAAGACGGTTTTTACGTAAACCTGGGTATCGGCATCCCGACCTTGGTGGCCAACTATGTACCGACTGACATCGACGTAATGTTGCAATCGGAGAACGGCTTGCTCGGCATGGGTGAGTTTCCTACCGAGGAGAATATTGATGCCGACATGATCAATGCCGGCAAGCAAACGGTGACCGCACGCATAGGGGCATCTATTTTCGACTCGGCTCAGTCGTTCGCGATGATCCGTGGCGGCCATGTAGATCTCACCGTTCTCGGTGCGTTCGAAGTCGACGTTGAAGGCAACATCGCGTCTTGGATGATCCCCGGCAAGCTGGTTAAAGGCATGGGCGGCGCGATGGACCTGGTAGCAGGTGCCGATAACATCATCGTGACCATGACCCACGCCTCCAAAGACGGCGAGTCGAAACTGCTGTCACGCTGCAGCCTGCCGTTGACCGGCGCCGGTTGCATTCGCAAGGTGCTGACCGATCTGGCCTATCTCGAAATCGCTGACGGCGCCTTCATCCTGCGCGAGCGCGCGCCGGGGGTCAGTATCGAAGAAATCATCGCCAAGACCGCAGGCAAATTGATCGTGCCGGACGACGTGGTTGAAATGACGTTTTAAAGGGATTGCATAGACACCTCCTTGTGGGAGCAGGCTTGCCTGCGAATTAAACGACGCGGCCCTTCAAACAGGCCGCATTGAAACATTCGCAGTCCAGCCTGCTCCCACAGGTTTTATGTATGCCATTCAAGATGTGGCACCCAGATGCCATCACGGTGTGCCATCCTTCCAGCTCCAGTGCTTTGCAACACACAAGAGCGGGCCAAATACTTGGCCGCTCAATAATAATTTTAATAAAGGTAGGACCCATGGCCGCCGAAATCGAAGACAGCCGCTATGCCCGCTTTGCCCTGCGTTGTGCCAATTGGGCGGAACGCTGGTTTCCCGATTCCTGGGTGTTTGCTGTATTGGCCGTGGTTATTGTCGCGGTTGCTACCATGGCGATGGGCGCTAAACCAACCGAAGTCGCCAACGCCTTTGGCGACGGCTTCTGGACGCTGATTCCGTTCACCATGCAAATGGCCTTCGTGGTAATTGGCGGTTACGTGGTGGCCAGTTCACCGCCCGCCGTTCGCCTGATTGACCGCTTGGCGCAGATTCCGAAAAACGGTCGTTCAGCGGTGGCATGGGTCGCCTTGATCGCGATGGTTGCGTCGTTGTTGAACTGGGGCCTGTCGCTGGTATTTGGCGGGTTATTGGTTCGCGCCCTGGCGCGCCGCACCGAACTGCGCATGGATTACCGTGCTGCCGGCGCTGCAGCGTATCTGGGCTTGGGCGCGGTCTGGGCGTTGGGGCTTTCGTCCTCGGCCGCTCAGTTGCAAGCCAACCCCGGAAGTCTACCCCCTTCGATTCTCGCCATCACCGGTATGATTCCGTTCACCCAAACCATCTTTTTGTGGCAGTCCGGGGTCATGCTGGCGGTGCTGATCGCTGTCTCGCTGATCATCGCTTACGTCACCGCGCCAGGCCCGGCCAGTGCTCGCGATGCCGCAGCCTGCGGTGTCGATCCAAGCTTCAGTATCCCCACCATCCCGAAGCGTTCGCGTCCGGGTGAGTGGCTTGAATACAGCCCGATCCTGATCATCCTGTTAGTGTTGCTGGCGGCGGGTTGGTTGTTTCATGAGTTCTCGACCAAACCGGCGATCACGGCCATTTCGGGTCTGAACACCTACAACTTTCTGTTCATCATGGTCGGCGCCCTGCTGCACTGGCGTCCGCGCAGCTTTCTCGATGCGGTGACCCGTGCGGTCCCGACCACCACCGGCGTGCTGATCCAGTTCCCACTCTACGGCTCAATCGCGGCGCTGATGACCACGGTCAAAGGCAGTGATGCGCAGACCTTGGCGCACCACATTTCAACCTTCTTTACCCACATCGCTTCCCATGACACCTACGCGCTGTTGATGGGCGTGTACTCGGCGGTACTCGGTTTCTTCATTCCGTCGGGCGGTGGTAAGTGGATTATCGAAGCGCCGTACGTGATGCAAGTCGCCAATGACCTGAAGTATCACCTGGGCTGGGCGGTTCAGATCTACAACGCAGCCGAAGCGTTACCAAACCTGATCAACCCGTTCTACATGCTGCCGCTGCTGGGTGTACTGGGCCTGAAGGCGCGGGACCTCATCGGTTTCTCGTTCGTACAATTCCTGATTCACACCCCGCTGGTGCTGTTCCTGCTGTGGTTTCTTGGCACCACACTGGCGTACCTCCCGCCGGTCATGCCTTAAACACTTGCAGAGGGCGCTACGGAGGTGGCGTCGCCGCTTCGGCGATCAGCCAATCCCTTAGCGCCTGCACTGCCGGGCGCGAGATCGATAGCCGCGGTTGAACCACGTAAAAACCTTTGGCCAGCGGCAATCGCTGGCTGAAGGGCTCAATCAATGCGCCACTGCTCACCTCCTCTTCGGTCAACATCGGGCTGGTCAATACCACGCCTTGATCATGCCGCGCAGCCTCGATGGCCATCAGTGACTGATCGAAATGAATCCCCGCCATTTGCACCACCTGCCCCGTCGGTATCGCCGTGAAGCGCGTCAGCCAATCGTTCCAATGCGGGTGCAGGGTGCTGTGCAACAACGTCGTCTGGCGCAAATCTTCAGGCGTTTTCAGTCCAAAACGGGCGGCGTAACTCGGGCTGCAATACAGCCGCGCCTGATCCTGATAGAGCAAATGCGTATCGAGTTCGGGAGCATGCCCATCGAAATGGCGGATCGCCAAGTCCACCCGCTCGTTAGCGAAATCCACCAGCGCCACAGAGGAACTGAGGTGCAGGGCAATCTCTGGATGCTGCCGAAGGAAACCGGACATGCGTCGCGCAAACCATTTGGCCGCCAAGCCTGGTGGCATCGTCAGCCATACGCTGTTGCTTTGTCGGTCGCGCAACGTGTGGCTGGCCTCGTTGATTTGCGCCAACGCCGGTTGAATCCGAGCCCAATAGGCCAAGCCATCTTCGGTTGGCCTGACTTGGCGAATGTGCCGAGTAAATAGCGCGACACCGAGCCACTGTTCAAGGCTGCGAATCTGCTGACCGACTGCGCCCGGGGTGACAAACAGCTCAGCCGCAGCCAGAGAAAAACTATTGAGCCGCATGGCCGATTCGAAGTAAATCAGCGATTTTAAGGGCGGTGAATTTTTCATGGTGAAGATTTTCTATTCCATTCAGCACAGATGATGATTTGTAGCCGATCCAACGGACGGAGCACAATCGGTTTTTCACCGCCTCACCTCACAGGTACCCCCATGAAAAATATCGCCTACATAGCCTTTGCCTTACTTGGCGTGATCTGGGGCACCAATTTTATCTACATGAAATGGGCCGCGGCCCTGATCACACCTTCGCAAATCGTGCTGCTGCGGGTTCTGTTTGGCTTCTTGCCCATCCTGATCTTTGCCTTGGCGACCCGCGCGTTGCGTTGGAGCCACTTACGGCATGCCCATCACTTTTTAGTGATGGCGCTGCTGGCCACTGACATTTATTACTACGCCTTCGCAAAGGGCACCTCGATGCTGCTGTCCAGCGTGGCCGGGATGCTGAGCGGTGCGATTCCACTGTTTACCTTCGCCTGCGCATTTTTGTTTCTACGCCAGGAACCGCTGACCCGTCGCGTCGGCATGGGCGTCGCGTTGGGGTTTGTCGGTGTACTGCTGATTGCCCGGCCGTGGGCCACCGGCGCCGGTGGCATTTCGCTTGAGGGTGTTCTGTACATGGTGGCGGGTTCGCTCAGCCTCGGTTGCTCGTTCGTCTACGCCAAACGGTTTGTGTCCGGGCTGGGGATCTCGGCGGTGGCGTTGTCGACCTATCAAATCGGCCTTGCGCTGATGGTGATCGCCGCCGTCACCGACCTGCACGGCGTCGATCACCTGCTCGTCGACCAGCGTGCGTTTCTCGGTGTGTCCCTGGGGCTGGGTCTGTTGGGTACTGGCGTCGCCTACATTCTTTATTACTTCATCGTCCAGCGTCTGGGCGCGTTGGCAGCAGCATCCGTCACGTACATCCCGCCAGTGGTGGCGCTATTGATTGGCTTCTTTGTGGCTCAAGAGCCGGTTCATCCGATGGATTTGCTAGCGGTCGCCGCGATTCTTGCTGGGGTATACATCGTCCAGACCGGCCGCGCCAAAGCCGCACGCCAAGCGGCATTGGTCATCGCGCCCTCCCAAGTGCGCGAAGCCAGCTGATCCGGTTCAGTCTGCCGCGACCGCCTACAGGTAATCGCCTGACGCGATGGACGTGAGAGCTGCGCGCAGTTCGCTGGCCTTTTCGGTACCCAAGACCGATTCGAAACAGGCTTGCGCTTGCAGCCACAACGCCTGGGATTCAATCAGCTTGGCCTCCCCCACTGGCGTCAGCTTGACCAGGCGGCTGCGCCGGTCTTTCGGATCGATCTCCACCGATACAAACCCATCGCGCTCCAACGGTTTTAGGGTATGCGCAAGCGCGGAGCGATCAAGCACCAGTGCCGCTGCCAGCTCGCTCATCGACGGCACTTGGCTGCGGGCGATCTGCATCAGAATCGAGCGCTGGGTTGAGCGCAGTCCGCAGGGGGCCAACACCACGTCGTACATCTGCGAAATGCGCCGGGTCGCTTTGCGCAAGCTGGTGGCATGGCAAAGGACTTGCTCGGGCACCACGAAACCGCCGCTCAGTTGAATAGGTGCCCGGAGGTTGCTGGAAGAACTGTTCATAGACTGCTTGTTCCTGTGTGTCTGGCCCTTGTGGGCATTGGACCTAAAAGAAACACTTGACGATTACAGGCATATACCCGCAAATTGCAATAGGAGCATATACCCTCATTCGTTTTGCTGCACAAACGAATCGCTGTTCAAATGCTCATCCATCGACCCGAGACCGCCACGCATGAGCACCGAAACCCATAGCCCCATCGATGGCTTGCAACGATTCCTCATCTTGCTGTGCGTCTCTATTCCGTCGTTCATGATCAATTTGGACTCCAATATAGTCGCGGTGTCGCTGTCGTCCATTGCGCAGTCGTTCAACGCTGACTTTGCCGACATCGAATGGGTGATCAGCGCTTATACCCTAACCTTTGCCTCGCTGGTCATGCCGGCCGGTGCCTTGGCGGATCGTTACGGCCGTAAGCGTGTGCTGATCATCGGTCTGGCCATTTTTACCCTGGCTTCATTTATTTGTGGCACCGCGCCCAATGTCACCGCGCTCAACGCCGCCCGTGCCCTGCAAGGGGTGGGCGCCGCGCTGTTGCTAAGCGCGGCACTGGCGACGTTGTCACATTCGTTTCGCGGCGCTGACCGAGCCAAGGCCTTCGCGTTTTGGGGTTCGGTAATCGGTATCGCGATTTCCCTGGGCCCCGTGGTCGGCGGTTATATCACCGAGCATTTTGGCTGGGTATGGGCGTTCTACATCAACGTTCCGGTCGGGGTGGCGATGATTGTACTGGTGATGCGCACGTTGAAAGAATCCCGTGATCCCCAGGCCAACACCATTGACTACCTCGGTGTGGTGACCTTCAGCAGCAGCCTGTTCTTGATCACCCTGGCGTTGATCTCCGGCAACCATGAAGGCTGGGGCAGTCTGCGCGTAATGCTCGAACTGGCCAGCGCGGCCCTGCTGTTCGCCTTGTTTTTACTGGTCGAAACTCGACAAGAACGCCCAATGATGGACTTGGCAGTTTTCCGTCGGCACACCTACGTCGGTGCCATAATCGCGGGCCTGGCTTACGCGGCCTCGCTGCTGACCATGCTGACCTACCTGCCGATCTATTTTCAGAGCGGCTTGGGTTACAGCCCACAAACCGCCGGTCTGATGATGCTACCCATTGCCGTGCCGCTGTTCATCGTGCCGCGCGTGACCGCCGCCTACCTGACGCACCGGTTTAGTGGCCGCACCTTGCTGACCTTCGGACTAGCGACGATTAGCGTCGGGTTGTTCTGGCTCGGCCTGGAAGTCACGCGTTTGGATTACGTTTCGATGCTGGGTGGTCTTTTGCTCGCTGGGGCAGGAGCGGGGATTTTGAATGGAGAAACGGCGAAGGTTGCGATGTCGACCATCGCGCCTGAACGAGCGGGCATGGCCTCGGGCATCTCCGGAACTGTGCGCTTCAGCGGCATAGTGATCGGTTTCGCCGCGCTGGGTGCCGTTTTGTTCCATCGCATCGCAGCTTCGGTAATCGGTGGACTTCCCAACGCAACGGCGGCCGACGCCTACGCCCTGACTCGCAGTATCGCTGCAGGAGATTTGACCGGAGGTGCGCCAGGCTTGAATTCATTGGCCACGAGCAGCTTTGGCGCAGGCTACCAAGCGATTCTGTTTGTTGCGGCGACAGTGGCAATCATCTCGGCGCTGGCCACCTGGCTGCTGGTACGTACCGCCGACACCGCACCAAACGTACACCACAGCCATGCGCCGGTGATACGACCCACCAGTACGACAACAAACAACCTGTAGAGCTTGGAGGTGGACCCTTCACCCCACCTCAAACGAATACGCCCGTTCAACCTTGCTGACTCGGGTGGTGCAGGCTCGATACCAGGTGGCGCGGCCTTGTTCTCTGATGGCGGCATGTTCAGGGTGATGCTTCCATGAAAGGATGGCGGCTTCGCTGGACCAATACGACACGGTGATCCCCAGCCCATCCTCTCCACGGGCCGACTCAACGCCAAGAAAACCGGGTTGTTGTCGGGCCAACTCGACCATTCGGTCGGCAGCCTCGGCATAGCCGTCGTTGTCATTAGCAGTACGCAGCGAGGTGAAAACCACAGCGTAGTAAGGTGCTGCAGGTGTTTTGGCAATCATCGTCTCAGTCCCTGATTGAAGTTGTCACACTGGCCCGACGCAGAAAACACGCCCGAATAAAGGCTGCCACCAACGGTGGCGTCACCCCCACTAGTGCAGCCCTTTCCGGCTGGAACAAAGTGGCGACAAAAAACGGATGACCTGCCAGTTCTACCACCCGAATGTCGCCGGTCTGGTCATGACCCGTACCTGTCAAAGGCCCCGTCAGCAGCGCCTGCGCAAACGCGGTATTGAGGCCAAATCGGCAGCGGTAGGTTTGCGTAGTGTTCAGCGCGCCATAGGCGTTGGCGATCAGTGAGCCTGGAACGAGTTCGATAGCGTCTGCCTTTTCGACCAATGCGCAACTCAACGGCGCGATAACGGCGCGCTGCGCCTCGGGCGAGGTTTCGGCATGTTCCGCGTCCTCCCACCCCAACACATTGCGCGCGTATTCAATCACCGCGTGCTGGAACCCGCCGCAAGTGCCGAGAAACGGCACCTGCTGCTCGCGGGCAAAACGGATGGCATTAAACGCTCCCTCGGGGTCTTGATAAGGACTGGCCGGAACGCACCACAGCCCGTCAAACCGAGCCAACGCAAGGTTGTCATGGGCCTCGGACGTGGGTAACCAGTCAAAGGCAACTGACAATCCTTCGTCATTAGCTACCCGGTCCAGCGCCAAAGGAATCGCCTGATGGGCCGTTACGGTTGAATCGTAATCACCGACTAGCGCAATACGTATTTTTTCGCTACCCATCCATTCTCTCCTGAGTTAACTCGCGCTGGCGCCGAAACTCCTCTGGCAGCTAGCCTTTGGTGGCGCTGCGAACCGCCAAGAAACATACACCATCAAGCGCCCCGCTTACTTAAGTCGCTGTAGGTTGGCTGCGTTAGGGTAGGTCCGATGCAGTTTAAGCTTCAACTCCCCGGGAGCGGAACCGGCGTCAGCACGGGCTTTCCGGAAAAATACGCCAATAGGTTATCCGCCACCAATTGCACGGTTCCTTGGGACGCTTGCGGTGACAGACCGGCGACATGCGGAGTCAATACCACATTGTTCAAAGCTTTCAGCGTATCGGACACTCGCGGTTCGTCATCGAACACATCCAGCGCGGCGCCTGCGATGCGTTTGTGTTCCAGGGCATCGATCAGGTCCGCCGTCGCGATCACGCTGGCACGGGCAATATTGACGATAAAACCGTCTGGACCCAGCGCTTCAAGCACGGCCTTGTCTACCAACTGATGGGTGCCAGCCCCACCCGGCGTGGCGACGATGAAGAAGTCCGACGCACTCGCCAGCGCCTCCGGCGTGGCGCAATAAGCGTAGGGCACGTCGCTGCGCGGGCGACGATTGTGGTAGCTGACTGACATGTCGAATCCCAGAGCACGTTTGGCGATAGCCATGCCCACAGAGCCCATACCGAGAATCCCAAGGCGTTTGCCGGCCAATGAAGGCCGCATGATTTTGTTCCATTCACCGCGTCGAACCGAGGCGTCAGCCCGTGAAATATCCCGCACCAGCGACAGCAACAAGGCCATGGCGTGATCGGCCACCGACGGCGCGTTGACCCCTGCTCCGTTGGTTACCACAACACCCCGAGCCCGGGCGGCATTAAGATCCACATGTTCATAACCGGCGCCAATCACGCAGATGATCTCCAAATGCGGAAGCGCGGCGATTTCGTCGGCGTAGAAACCCAGCGGACCTCGGGTCAACACCGCATTGATCTGCTCGCCGTGGGTGGCAATAGCCTTGGCGCGCTCCGCTGGGGTCGGCGCAAGAATCAGGGTAAAGCCACTGTCTTCAATAATCGGCAGGTAGTCATTGATGGTTTCTACCAGCACTAGAACAGTCGTCATACTTCCCTCTCGTAACGGAGTCAGACAGCGTTAAACCACGAAGGATGATAGACAGTAAAAGGCCCGCACGCGGCGGGCCTCTTCTCAGGATTGAAGCTTCGCCCGAGGCGGTGAGTTCAGTGGATTGAGATTTCGCTCTGCCAGCCAGCCAAAGGCCAGGCCAACGGTGGTCCACAGTACGATCTGAATGCCCAGCGCCGCGGTACGAAATTTCCAGAGCAACACGGCAGAAAAACCGTCCGGTACTTCATTGACGGTAGGAAACATCGCCGCCGCTAAAATCATGATCACGGCATATAACCCTACAGCCAACAACGCGCCGTTCCAGATACCGCGAGTGGCAATTAGCTTACGTGCGGCGTTGATCGCAATGACCATCGCCGCCACGGAGAGCAGCATCATCAAGAAGAACAGCTTGGTGCGTTTGCCGATGGTTGCAGGATCGCCAATCGAGGGCGGATTGGCGGGGTACTTCAAACCCGGCACCAAAATAATCGCAACGAAGGCCGCAAGCGCCAACAATGCCGCAAGCCCACGCGGGCCGACGTTACCAGCCCGGCCCAAAGTATAAGCAAACACCAAGGCGAAGATGCCGCCTAGCGAGACGCTATACGCAATGATGCCGGTGAACAAGCCGAGGGTACTTTGTACTTGGCGGCTGACCAACTCTTCTTCTTGTGCGCCGTCGTGCGTCGCCGACAGGTGCAGCTCTTCGAAGGCAATGGCCCGGTCGATCTGTGGCTCGCCAAAAACTCTTGCAAAGCCAAACGCAAGAAGGCCGGCAAGTAATCCCACCAGCATTCCCCTTACCAATAATTGCCCAGTCATGTCATGTACCCGAAGTTAGTGGCAAGGGAAGCCCAGCAAGTGGCGACCGTCATGCACAAACTCATGGACATACATACCGGAGAACATCGATGTTGCGCCTTGTTCTGCGCCAACGAAATACAGCGCAAGCATCAACAGCAAACCAACAAACACCGCCCACGGCAAAATCTCGCCAAGCGGGATAATCGGCAGCGAAGTATCGGTATGAGTGGTCGTATTAAAAGTCATGGTGTCTCCAGGGAACTCGCGTCCCAAAACGGATAACAGGATGGACAAAACAAGGTCTGGCTTACGGCATTGACCGAACACAGTGGCGCGACCGCGCCGGATTCAAACCGGCTTCCTGCTTTGCAAGATGATGCAAATGCTCGGGCAGTGTACTCTTCTCGACTTGTAAAACCAGTGTGGACCGCCATGGCAACCCGTCTGACGTTGATCTGCCACGCCCGAACCGTGGCGCAAAAGCTCGGCCGTTTTCCGCAAGACGAACCCATAGAGATGGCGTGGCAATCGTCAGCAGGATCGTTGTCGGGACACTTCAAAACCTTGGCTCAGCTACTGAGCGCACCGGAAGCCCGCACGCGGCAGACCGCCCTGCTGTTCGGAACCGAGATGGACATTGCGCCCGCTCTGCGCGACTGCGATTTCGGACGCTGGCAAGGGCACCGCATCGACGACCTCCAGGCCCATGAACCCGAAGCCCTTAACACTTGGCTTACCGACAGCATGAGCGCCCCCCACGGTGGCGAGTCCATTGCCGACGTTTGCGCCCGCGTCAGCGCGTGGCTCGAGACCTTGCGCACCCCAGGCCATGTTGTCGCGATCACTCATCCCTTCGTCATCCGGGCAGCGATCGTCCATGCGCTGCAGTGCCCGACGACTGCGTTCAACGCCATCGACATCGAACCGCTGTCGATGACCGAGCTTAGTTTTAACGGGCGCTGGCGACTCAGGATGGAGCGCACAGCAAAACCCAAGCCCTTGTAGGAATGCGCCACTTAGTCACCTAACGCCCGCTGCATCAGGACTGTGTCCACCCAGCGCCCGTGCTTGAAACCCACCGACTCAAACACCCCCACGCGACGAAAACCGAGGCGTTCGTGCAGCCGGATCGACGCGTAGTTTTCGCTGTTGCCAATGATCGCGATCATTTGCCGCGAACCACCATGGGTACAGCGCTCAATGATTGCGCCGAGTAGCGCCTGGCCAATACCCTTCCCGCCCATGCCGTCACGCACATAGACCGAATCCTCTACCGTAAAGCGGTAACCCGCACGCGGTCGGTAAAGGGTCGCGTAACCATAACCCACCACCTCGCCCGCCAGCTCCGCGACCAGATAGGGCAATCCTTTGGAAAGAATATCGGACCGCCGACTCACCATGTCGGCCACGCTGGGCGCGTCCAGTTCAAAGCTGGCAATCCCCCCGAGCACATGCGCCGCGTAAATGGATTGCACACCGGGCAGGTCGTCGTCCGTGGCATCGCGTAAGACTGGGGTATCGCGGGTGTCCATATATCTTCTGCTCCAGTGGCTCTCGAGTGGGTCGCAATAATGCCGTGCACTGATGCGCAAGAGAAGCCGGAGACTTGCGTTCAATGCGCGATAACAAATAGCAGTAACCCAAGATGCTAAGCTCCGTCCTCGATCCGGACAGGCTGTGAAAGGCAGGCATATGATCAGATTCCTCGCTGCATTGTTGATCCTCGCGTCATCCGCCGTTCACGCTCAATCCCCCCTCCTGACCGACCTGCCCCTGAGTTACCTCGAACAGACTGACGGACAATCCCGAAACAAGCCGCTGATTATTTTCCTGCATGGCTCCGGCGCCAATGAAGCCGACCTGTTCGACATCAAGGATCAACTGCCCACCGAGTACACTTTTTTATCGGCGCGAGCACCGCTCGAGGTCGGACCCGGCAGCTATCAGTGGTTTAACAAAAAACCCGGCGACGGCCCCTACGATGGCGAGACCGACGACCTGAGAAACAGTGAAGCGTTGATTTCAGACTTTGTGGCCAAAGCCACCGAGAAGTACCACACCCAGCCGGATAAGGTGTTTTTGATCGGGTTTAGTCAGGGCGCAATCATGTCCTATGAGGTAGCTCTGCGGCACCCGGACATCCTCCGTGGATTTGCCGCGTTGAGCGGCAAGATCTTGCCGATGTTGAAATCCGAGTTGCAGCCGCTACCGGGTTTCAAGGCGCTTGACGTGTTTATCGGTCACGGCACCGCCGACCAGAGAGTTCCCTATGTTGGCGCAACCGACGCTGAAACCTGGTTGAAAGAATTGGGCATTACGCCTGAATCCCATGCGTATCTGGGGATTGGCCATACCATCAGCGATAACGAAATCATGGACTTGGATAGTTGGTTGAAGGAGATCAATCACATTTAAACCACTCTCGGGTCAGTTCACAGAACGTGGTTTGAACAAAAACCTGACCCTTCTGAATAACTGATCTGGATCAATAAAGACCCACCCTATTCAGCGTAGGGTTACAGGGGTTAGTTACGCATCGAATTTGACTACATTTCCCCGAACACGCCGCCCCCCGAGCCGGTAAAAGTTCTCGCCGCACGTATCGTCCAAACGTTTGTCTGTTCTAGGTTCACGTTTTTGCAGCACGCTTTGACGCGGCTGGATCTGCTGTACATCGCGGCCAGGGCTATCGCCTTTCCCTCATTTCTGCAGAGTAGGATTCCATGGCACTCCATCAAACCGTTGAAACCCGCGACGACGCTATCGAAGATGTTTACTCCAGTGGCACGTCGCAACGACGCCTGCCCAAGTATCGGCTGCCTGATCATTCGACTGCGCCATCGGCGGCTTACAACCTGGTCCGCGACGAGCTGTTGCTGGACGGTAATTCCCGGCAAAACCTAGCGACGTTCTGTACCACTTGGGTCGAACCCGAAGTGCAGAAGTTGATGGCTGACGCCCTCGACAAGAACATGATCGACAAAGACGAATATCCGCAAACGGCCGAGATCGAGAACCGTTGCGTGCACATCATTGCCGATCTGTGGCATGCGCCGAAGTCCTGGCAAACCGTGGGTTGTTCGACCACCGGTTCCAGCGAAGCGGCTATGCTCGGCGGCTTGGCGTTGAAATGGACCTGGAAAAAACTCCGCGAAGAAGCCGGTCTGACCACCGACAAACCCAACTTCGTGTGCGGTCCGGTGCAGATTTGCTGGAAGAAGTTTGCCCGTTATTTCGATGTGGAAATTCGTGAAGTACCGTTGCGTGGTAATGCGTTGGGCCTGGAGCCAGCCGACCTGCGTGCATATTGCGACGAAAACACCATCGGTGTGGTTGCCACGCTGGGCGTGACCTTTACCGGTATCTACGAACCCGTTGCGGCGTTGGCAGCCGAATTGGACGCCATGCAGCGTGACCTCGGGCTGAATATCCCGATCCACGTGGACGCGGCCAGCGGCGGCTTTATCGCCCCGTTCATTCAGCAAGAATTGAAGTGGGACTTCCAGATCGAGCGGGTCAAATCGATCAATGCCTCCGGTCACAAATATGGCCTCGCGCCACTGGGCGTGGGCTGGATCATTTGGAGCTCGAAAACCGATCTGCCAGAAGAGCTGATTTTCTACGTCGATTATCTGGGCGGCAACATGGCGACTTTTGCCCTGAACTTCAGTCGCCCAGGCGGTGAAATCATCGCGCAGTATTACAACTTTCTGCGTTTGGGCCGGGACGGCTACACCCGCATCCAGCAAGCCTGTTCGGACACTGCGCAGTGGCTGGCGGGTGAAATTACCAAGCTCGGCCCATTGGAATTAGTCTACGACGGCAAAGACGGTTTGCCAGCGGTTTGTTACAAGCTCAAGGACGGCATCGACCACGGGTTTAGCCTGTATGACTTGTCGGAACGGGTACGGATGCGCGGCTGGCAGATTGCGTCGTACCCACTGCCCTCTGACCGCCAGGACATTGTCGTCCAGCGGGTATTGGTACGGCATGGTGTCAGCCGCGACCTGATTGGCTTGCTGCTGGATGACTTGCGCAAGGCCATCGCCTTCCTGCAAAAGAATCCGGTATTGGCGTCTGAGGCCGGCCCGAGCTTCAACCATGGTGCTGTCGCTGCCACTCCAATCGACGCGGCTTAGTTCGACCTTGAACCCCACCGGGCAAAGCGTTTGCCCGGTGTTTATAGCGTTTCATCGCAGAGCGCGAGGTCACAGTGATTGCATTTCTGACATTTTTACAGAGCAACCCGTACATTTTGCTGTTCGTGGTGGTTGGTCTGTCGGTGTGGGTTGGTCGTGGCAGTATTAAAGGCTACGGCCTCGGTCCAGTGGCGGCCGCCATCGTCATTGGTTGCGCGATAGCCTCTTGGGCCGCCGCGTATGGCATCCACCTGGAGCTCAATAGCTTCACCAAAAGTCTGTTTTATTACCTGTTTATGTATGGCGTCGGCCTTCGTGTGGGTCCGTCGTTCATCAACAGCTTGAAAGGTGACGGGCTGAAGTTCACCTTTCTGGCAGTTTTGTCGTCGTTCCTTGGGTTGGGGATTGTGGTGGCGGGCACGAAACTGTTGTCGCTGCCGGTTGGTGCTGCGGGCGGGATTCTCGCCGGTTCTCAAACCATGTCGGCAGCCATCGGCTCGGCGGAACAGGCAATTACTTCCGGGGTTGTGCCGTTGCCACCCGGCACCACGGCAGCAGCCGCCACCGCGATGATTGCCTTATCGTATGGCATCACCTACATATGGGGCACGGTGGGGATCATCCTGATCTGCAAATACCTGCCACGTTGGTGGGGCGTGGATGCGCGCAAGGCGGCCAAGGAATATGAGATCGAACACGGCGTTCCGAACGTCGATGATGCGGGCCTGAGCGGTTATCGCCCCTTTGACTTACGGGCGTATCGACTGGTCAATCCTGAGTACGAAGGCAAAACCATCAGCCAGTTTCGCGAGCACTTTGCTCAATATCAGATCGAGAACGTCGAGCGCGGCACCCAATTGCTCGGTGCCGACCCGAGCCTGGTGTTGCAACTGGGTGACGTCATCGCCTTGGGCGGTAGCCTTGATGTGCTGACTGACCATATGGGCCTGATCGGGCCTGAAGTGCCAGACGCCCGTGCGCTGAACATTCCGTTAGACGAAGCAGAGATTCTGGTGACCCACCATGACGCCATTGGTAAGGCGCTCAAGGAATTCAGCACTTCACCAATTGCCGGCCAGGTGCAGTTGCTGGGCATCGAACGAGGAGGCGCGCCGCTGCCTATCGGTCTGGAAACACGCTTGCAGCGGATGGACGTGCTGCACTTGATCGGTCTGCGCAGTGCGATCGACAAAGCCGCCGCACTCCTCGGCAAAGTCGCACGTCCAAGCACGGCGACTGACCTGCTCACCCTGTCGCTGGGCATGGTGCTGGGGCTGTTGATTGGTCTGGTGCAAGTGCCAGCGTTCGGCGCTTCGGTGGGTCTGGGTAACGCTGGCGGCCTGTTGGTCTCGGGCATTATCGTTTCGTCGCTGGTATCGCGGGTGCGCTTCTTCGGCAACACCCCGAACGCTGCACGGAACATCCTGGAAGACATGGGCCTGATCTTTTTCGTCGCCATCGTCGGCGTCAATGCCGGGGCCAGCCTAGTGTCGCAACTGAGCGCGATCATTGCTCTGAAGATATTCGGTTTGGGCTTCGTGGCCTGCACCATTCCACCGTTTATCGTCTGGGCCATCGGCTTCCACGTGTTCAAGATCAACCCGGCCATCCTCATGGGCGGCGTCGCCGGTGCCCGCAGCCACTCAGGCCCCGCACGCGAAGCAGCAAAAGAAATCGACAGCACCGTGCCGTGGATTGGCTTTCCCGTGGCGTATGCCGTGTCGGGGATTCTGCTGACTGTGTTCGGCTACTTCGCGATGGTCTTGGCGCGATAAACCGCTGCGCCTGGAGCCAGTGCACACCGCCCCGTAACGTTCGCAGGCAAGCCTGCTCCCAGAATCGTGCCAGACTCAGGTTCTGTGGGAGTTGGCCTGCCGAAGAAGACGATTGGTTAGGGGACCAGATCTTCTGTGGCGCTGCCGAAGGCTGCAATTGGCAGTTCGAACCAGCCAGCCAGCCAACGGAACAAACCGCCACGGCGATCAGTCAATTCAGGCGCATGGCCCTACTTCATAAGGATGGCGTATGACGCTGACACAGGTAATTGCTGAATACGGCTATCTGGCCGTTTTTATTGGAGCGGCCCTGGAAGGGGAAACAGTCCTGATAATTGCCGGCTTTGCGGCTCATGAAGGTTATTTGTCGTTCCCGGTACTGGCGCTTATCGCAATGTGCGGTGGAGCATTAAGCGACATGTTGTTCTTCATGATCGGGCGCCGCTACGGCAGTCGGCTGTTGGAGCGCTTCCCGAAACTGCAACCCAGCGCCCGGCGGGTTAGCCTCCTGCTAGAGCGCTATCAAACCGGGCTGATCATCTGCGTACGGTTTATGTATGGCTTACGTATCGCGGGGCCCATCACCATTGGCATGAGCAATGTTCCGGCTTCGCGCTTCATCCTGCTTAATCTGATCGGGGCCGCCATTTGGGCACCGCTGATAGCCGGGATCGGTTTCCTATTCGGTCAATCCCTGGAGTGGTTGTTCGCGGACATCAAGCGCTACGAACAAGATGCGCTTTTGGCAATCATTGTGGTGGGGTTGATGCTTGCATTATTGCGCTTTGTGCGCCGGCGCCTGAAAGCATTGCCACGTTAAATAGCGTCGCGGCGCGATCCTTCGCCAATCCGTCATGCATGACTTGCTACAGTGCAACCGCCACTGTCTGATGACTGATAAGGAAGGTCCAATGATGCTAAATCAAATTCCAAAAAAACTCGGGCTTCTAACACTGCTAGTCAGCGCCCTCTTTTTGAGCGAAACAAGCTTAGCCATGGAACATCCCGGCAAAGCGCTTGCAGAAAAAATTGGCGTTCCCTGGCCAGCGGTCATTGGCCATCGGGGCGCCTCATTCGATGCACCTGAAGAGACCATCCCCTCGTATGCATTGGCTCGCGATCTGGGTGCCGACTATTTAGAGATGGATATTCAGCGCACCAAAGATGGAGTACTGATTGCGCTGCACGACAATACCCTCGGGCGCACCACCAACATCGCGCAGGTCTATCCCGAGCGGGTTAACGATCCCATCAGCACTTTCACTCTGGAAGAACTCAAGCGCCTCGATGCCGGTTCTTGGTTTAACGCAGCCTTCCCCGCCAGGGCGCGCAGTAGCTATGTCGGCTTGAAGATTCTGACACTCAATGAAGTTATCAACATCGCTGAAGAGGGTGAGAACAAGCCGGGGCTGTATGTCGAAACCAAATTACCGGCACAGTTTCCAGGTGTAGAAGAGGATTTGCAGAAACTATTGGCCAAACGCGGCTGGCTCGACCAACGCCCCGCGGCAGCCAAGGGCCACGTAAATGTCGCCAATACACCGGGCCGCGTGATTTTGCAGACTTTCGAAAGGCCTAGCCTGGAACTGTTGCAAAAAAACATGCCACAAGTGCCTAAAGTACTGTTGCTGTGGATCGGCGACGGCTACATGGAAGCTAGCTCGACGGTGGATTTCAAAGCCTCTGGCGCCAAGGACAAAGCGGCCTTCTACGCAAAACGCGAGGTAAAGTCAGAAGCAGAGTTTGCCGCTTGGATGGATTGGGCTAAAGCCCACGGCGCCTCGGGGATTGGTCCCGCCTCAGTGCTCAAGCACGGTGGGGATCAGAGTTACATGGACATGGTCAAGCCGTGGATGACCAAAATGGCCCATGACCGGGGTCTATTGATTCACCCTTACACCGTCGATGCTGCCGAAGATTTCAAAGCGCTGAGCATGCGTGGCGCCGACGGTTTCTTCACTAACCGTGCAGCGCAGTTGCTGAAGTTTTACGGACGCCCATCAAAGGACAGTATTGACACACTGTTGCGCCGCAACGGCTATTGAAACGCGGCTAGGCCGGGTCAATCAGAATTGGATGGAAAGCGCCATCTACCCTGCAACTGACTCGGTTGCGACCGTTGCCTTTCGCCCCATACAAGGCCTTGTCAGCCTCGCTTAACCAGTAGGTTGCGTCCACATGTGACAGGCTAAAAGGCGCGAGGCCGATACTGAGGCTGACTTTCATCATCGGTTCAAACTCGTAGTGAGTCGCACTGAAGGTGTCGCGCAGGCGATCCATGATTTCAGTCGCAGTCGCCAACGAGGTGTCGGGCAGAATTACACAAAATTCGTCACCGCCGTACCGACCCGCCAAGTCTGCACAGCGCAAGTTCTCGTTGAGGACTCTGCTCAGTTGCCGCAGAACGATGTCACCGACCACATGCCCGTACGTATCGTTAATTACTTTGAAATGATCAATATCTATCAAAGCAATGGTGCCGCCTTGCTGGGCTCGCGTGCAACGCTGAAACTCTAGGTCTAGATGAGCCTTCCAGGCCCCATGGTTTAATAGCCCGGACAAGCTGTCAGTCTGGCTAAGCGCCAACAATGCGCGTTTATGGCTTTTCAACAGATGATTTTGTTGATAGGCAATCCTGCCAAGCATCAATGGGTAAATAGCCAGCAATGGCACGCAGGCGTACATCTGCACTGTGCTGGTCTCAGGCTGAAATGCAAAGGGGAGCATTAGCATTGACACTGCGAGGCCTAAGGCCTGGGCCAGCCAACCTGCGAGCAGAAGACGCACGCCGCCCAAAGCGATGTTATTCATTCCCATCATCGACAGACTCGTCACACTGGGTAACAGGTTGAACTGCATCGTTCCTACCCAAAAACCACAGAAAAACGAATCCAACAGCAAATTACGTTGCTCGGTTTTTAGCGCAAAGGTGGAGTGACGCGACCATTGAAACGCAGCTGCTGGCCAGATAAATCCATTGAGAATCATCAACGCCCATACCCAGTCGGGAGGGCGTAAAGGGAAGGTAGCGACCGCAATACAAAGAAAGCCGAGCGCCGAACCTATCGCTCGCGACTTGAACAAACGCTTGGTGATCGGAAGTCCCTTTCCTCCGATATTCTGCATAAATGGCTGTCCAGGGTGGGATAACAATCTATGGGCAATTCGGCGCGGGGTTGCTCGCGCCAGCCGATCAAGCGTAGTACTTCAAATTGGACCTTACCTTCTTAAGCATCCCCTCCAAAAGTCACGCAGCGATTTCTCCCGCCTTTTTTAGCGCTATACAGCGCGGCATCCGCATTTTGTATCAACTTCCCAATCGTATTTTGTTCGCCAGGTACACAGGTATAACATCCCATGCTCACCGTGACGATACCCAGAGGGTTATCGGCGTGGAGTATCTGTTTGGCAACCACAGCGGAACGTATTTTTTCCGCCAAGGCAAACGCACCCGCCGCGTCATTTTCTGGCAAGAAAATAGCCATCTCCTCTCCGCCATAGCGAACCGCCAAATCGCCCGCACGATTCAGGCAAGTCCGTAAGGTATCCGCGACTGCAACGATGCAATGATCACCGGCGTAATGACCATAGGTATCGTTAAAACTTTTAAAAAAATCGATATCCAACATGATCAAGCTTAAAGGCGCCTTTTTTCGCTCACTTCGGCGAAATTCAACATCAAGCACTCGCTCAAAATGGCGACGGTTAGCTAAGCCGGTCAAGCTGTCCTGCAATGCGAGCTTTTCTAACGAACTTTGGGCGATACGCATCTTCGCTTCCGCTTGCAGACCAAATCTAATCTGCTGAATCAACAGAACTCCGAATAAAATGTTGGCCATCACGGCACTGACAATAATGATGATTGATTTAAACGCGTTCTGCCGCCACTCATCCAACAACGACTCTTCGGAAACCGCCGCTGCTACCACTAGTGGGTACTTCTCCAGCTGCCGGTAACCATACAATCTGGTTACATTGTCAACAATCGAAGTCACCATTGCGGTACCCGATGTGGACTTGGATAAATAGTCGCTGAAGACCCGGCCTTTGGCGAGAGACGTACCGATTACATCATCAGTAAAAGGACGTCTGGCCAACACCGTGCCATCCGTCATGGACAAGAAGATCGCACCCTTATTGTCCATATTGAAACTGTCGAAAAACTGGTCAAAATACTTCATGTTTAATGTGGCCAATACCACGCCATCGAAGTTTCCATTTTTGTCATTCACGCGTCTGCTAACGGGGATGATCCAATCGTTCGTGGTTCGGCTACGCACCGCCTTGCTTATGTGAGGTCCAAGACTGGCGTTTTGCTTGTGGAACAGGAAATATTCCCGATCCGCATTATTAGCATCTGGCGGCTTGATGCCGAACGAGCTAATAACCCATCGGCCTGTGCGGTCAAAGTAAAACACACCCTGCAGTTGATGCGTTTGAAAAACATGCCGCGCCAGAAGGCGTTCGATTCGGCTGACTTGTGCTGGCCCTCGCCCATCGACTTCCATCCGCTCTTCCAAGTCGACCAAAATGACATCAGCTTCGTCGAAGGTATCTTCGGCTTGTTGAGCCAGGGATTTAGAAAGATTTGAGGTGGCAATTTCAGCTTGATTAAGCTCATGATTTTTTGCGTGCTCAAGCTGCCACACGTTAAACGTGACAATAGATACACACACCAAAAAAATCGCAATGACTGCCAACCATAGCACTGGCGCTCTTTTAATCGGTTGCAGCAGATCTACGCTGTTATCGTCATCGTGAAAACTCAACAACTTCATCCTTTTCTAGACGTGGCTAGCGTACACCAACCAAACTTGGATAACACTTGATGCTGTCTGATCTGAGCCTATAAACGCCATTTATTACGTCAAAAACAACTACAACCCTCTTGCAAAAAAACGTTCTTATAGTGTATGAAAACTTACCCCATCGAATTGATGCCTAAAGAGACAGGGGTGACATTGATGTTGTCATCCACCTGACCCAGCACTGGTGTAAGCTTGCGAGTTGTCCGGTTATTACTTCGAGAGGCTTATGCGCTCCACGTTCAGACGCTCCGTTGTTCCTACACTTCGTGGTTTTGCCTCCTCAGCTGAGGCCATAACGTTGCTGCCAAGCGCCGCCGACTATCGACGCTGCCTTCTGGAAAAAATCGCCTCGGCCTTGCAGCGCATCTACATAGTTGCGCTATATCTGCAGCAAGATGAAGCTGGCCAGGACATTCTCAATGCATTGTACGCAGCCAAAGCAGCACGACCGGAGCTGGATGTGGTGGTGTTGGTGGACTGGTTCCGGGCACAGCGGGGCTTGATCGGGGCCGGCAAGCAGCCGGGCAATTCAACGTGGTATCAGGCGCAGAACCTTGAACACGATGTGGAAGTGCCAATCTATGGCGTGCCAGTGCAAACCCGCGAACTGTTCGGTGTATTGCACCTCAAGGGCATCGTGATCGACGATTGTGTGATCTACAGCGGCGCCAGTATCAACAACGTTTATCTGCATAAATTCGACAAGTATCGTCTCGACCGTTATCACTTGTTGCAAAACAAGGCATTGGCCGATTCGATGCAACGCATGGTGCGCCAGGACGTGCTTACGTCGAATGCTGTACACCGGTTAGACCTGCCCTCACCCCCTACCTCCCGAAGCTTGCGCGGCGAAATTCGCGGATTCCGCAACCACCTTAAGCACGCGGCGTACGACACCACTGCCGGCATCGAGGGCACCGGTGAGCTGCGCATTATCCCGCTGCTGGGTGTAGGCAACAAAAACCCGCTTAGCCGCACAATCTGCGAATTGATCGCCACCAGCCAAACACAATTGACCCTGTGCACGCCGTATTTCAACCTGCCGCTGGTGGTAACCCGAGCAATCAACCGCGCCCTTAAGCGTGGGGTAAAAATCGACATCATCATTGGCGACAAGAGTGCCAACGACTTCTTCATTCCTGCCGACGAGCCGTTCAAAGTCATCGCCGCGCTGCCGTATCTCTACGAAATCAGCCTGCGCAAATTTGCCCGCAAGCATCAGCAGCCCATTGCTAAACATCAGTTGAACCTGCACCTGTGGAAGGACGGCGACAACACGTTCCACCTCAAAGGTTTGTGGGCAGATGACCAATACACGTTGCTGACCGGCAACAACCTCAATCCACGCGCCTTTCAACTGGACCTGGAAAACGCCCTGTTGATCGACGATCCCCAGGGCCAATGGACTGCACCCCGCAACACTGAATTGACCCAACTGATGCGCAATACCTTACGCGTGGGCAAGTACGATGAGCTCGACACCCTCAACGATTACCCGGTTGCGGTACGCACCTTCCTGCGCCGGGTCAGCCGGGTGCGGATTGAGCGCTTGCTGTACCGCATCCTTTAGTCAATCGAAAGTAGCCGACGCTGATGCAGGCTTGATTACACTCGGTTGTAGTTCTTCAGGTAACTGACGGAGAAGTTCACCCCCGGAAACATCAGCCGGGTTTGCGGCAATATCACACCACCGCAAGACCTACAGGTGTCCATCAAGGTAAAGAAGTGAATATCGCGCAGTGCAACCCCCTGCAGGTCTTGTTTGAGGATGGTCGCAATCAAACGCTCTGAGTCCAGGTAGCGCAGCATTTCCGTGATATTCAAATGATCGGCATCGCGCAGCACCGGCAAGCTGGTGAATGCTGGATCAGCCGCTTGGCCGCGCATACGAATCCCGGCATCGATGTAAGTAACACCTTCGATTACCTGAGTGTCGCTGTCCGGTATGTGCAGTTTGAACTTGAAGCTTTTGGCTTTCTGACCCCCGGAAAACGCGTAATAAACCGAACGTTGCCCCTCGGCAGTTTCAACCATGGCGTAGGCGAAATTGGCGCCCTGAACATCAACAGACAACTTTTCAGCTGTCTGTGCCAAGGCGATACTGCCGACGGTCAATGGCACCCAATCCTTTGCCCGTGACTGCAGTGGCAATAATGTGTTGAGCACCTTGACGTGATGCTCCTTTCCCAAAAGACTCCTTTCACCCAAGCGTTTGAAGTCAGCAATGCTCGACTTGGCCATGGCGAAAAACCGAGTCTGCGCGACCTCGCCGGTCAGCAACTTCTGAGCGTAACCGTAAAGCTCATTCTCAAGCGAATGCTGCTCACAGGCATTTTTATAGGCCTCATATGTGGCTGTTTTGCCAAGCAAAACTTGCTGCTCAAACGCTGGGGTGTTCTTTTCCAGCTCAAACAATAACCGAGCAATGTTTTCTCGATCCTGCAAAATATTCGTGCGCTCCGCCACCAATCGGTACTGCTCTGAGATGGATAAATACTGGTTAATCACCGTTTTTTCCGTCACCCGCACGAATGCGTATTGGCCCGTGGAAGTCTTCGGCGCCTGATAGAACACACCAACATCCGCCTCAACGACCACATAATGTCTGCCGCCGATTTCCAGGGGCACAGCGCGCAAACTGCGTTTATCGGCAACGCCCTGTGCAATGCCATCAAGCTCAACCGCAGGCAGTGCCTGAATGATCAGTTGCACATAACCCTCATCCACCTCAGGTGGCACACCCAAATGCTGGAGTGGTGACAGTCGGCCGCTAACGCGATCCTGATACACCGGTTGTTCGGAAAAACCCAGTGTGGACTTTTCCTGGAGGGTGAGCGGAATCAGTTTTTTATCCGCCGACAGTTGAGCAACACGCCGGCCTTTTGCTGGAATAACCTGATGATCCCACTTACAGAACTTGCCTTCGTGCGTCAGCACATCAACGGTGCCGTGGGGGAGGGTAATACGGGCCAGCTGGTATTCGCGTGCGGAAAAAGCCGAGCTGGAATGCTGTCCCAGCGTTGCGGGCACACCTGCAACTTCCAGCGGGACTTCGATGGCCGGCAAGACCAGCTTCACGTAGTCGGCACACGGCGCACCTGGGATGAGATCACGGACCGCTCGGCACAACGTCGGTAATTCTTCCAATTGCCCCGACCGAGCAGACAGTTTCTCAACCTCTAGTGCGCGTAAAGCCGGGTCGGTCTGGTTGCTGTCGAGGCGATAGGCGTGCCCATCAACGGTGATGTCGAACACCCCGGATTCGCGTTCTATCGTTGACGTTTCACAGCCCCCCGCGACCCGCATTTCAATACCACCCTGCTCCGCAACGGTCACCGGAATAACCTTAGGGTAGTGACCGACTGACAGTCCGTCGGACGCCGACAGACGCGTCAGTTCAAGCGCTTCCCCCGTGGAAATAACGGCAAGCGCTGGCCCGAACGCCTTCTCCGTGTAAGGGTCGAGCAGCCTGAAAACTGGAGACTCGGTTGTGCCCAGGTTACGAACCGCCACCGGGTTGATGCCATCAACCACGGCACGCTGATCCGTTCCTTCAATGCCCGGAATCCAAACGTCTTCCAGGCGCTCGGGTAACAGGTACATCCCTGATTTCAACATTGCGGCTCCCGTTGCGCTCTCACGGTCAGAAAATACCTTGGCCAGTGCCGGAACCTGTTCGAGCAGAGTTTTCCAAGCAGGATTCGACAGTTTCCAGAGCAGTTTTGGCACATCGCGAATGAGAAAAATGCCGCTTTGCTCGACCAGACTCAGCGCCAGCTGCGCCATTTCCTTAGACATTTGTTCAGTGATGGAAAAGACGCTCAGCTCCCCCGCGCGCATGACAAGCCGTGCTGTGGAACCTGCAAACTCGCCGAGGGGGATTAAGGCAAAGAGAATATCCATCGTGCAACCAATCGCGGTGCCCGCAGACTTGTCACCGGCAGCCAGGTCTTTGATGCAGCCGTAAAAGGGAATGATGAAGCGAGCGGTGAAGTCAGCAATTTTTTTCTCGACGCTCCAGATTTGCTCCCAGCCGGTTTCATGGGTGTGAAGCTGCTTGAGGGAGGCCATGGTTGCGGTCAGCAAATGCTCAGCGACCGCGGCGGCAACGGCATCCAACGCCAAGGCTTCGCTGGCAGCCGGTAAAAAAACCAATGTAGGCGCAGGAATTAGCGTCGCCTTCAGCGGATGAGCTGGCCGCACCGTGGAACGAGAAACTGATCCGAGCAAATAAGCATCACTGTCGACAGGGTTTAGCGGTGTCACTTTCGCCAATGCCTGCGCCTGATGCCAGAGTTGCTCTTTCTGTCCGTTCGTGACGATGTCCCACGTGTAGTCGGGTTCCGGCACGTGATAATCAAACCCTTGAGACACCTGGCGGGCGACGCCGGCAGCGGGAATAATTTCAAAGAATGTTTCTTCGTTCACGGTATGCCGGTGGTAGTCGTGACGATGATCTCCCGGCTGACAGCGGATGAAGACACCTTGCTCGCCTTCACCTCCTTGAAATTGCAGGCGACTGATTTCACAGGTAGAGGTCGCCAGTAGCGTGCGCTGCGCTAAGGGCATCTCATCCAACAACCGTCTGATAATTACGGTTTCGGCCTGCGTCATTGCCTGGTGAAACGCCGCGAACGCTTGCTTATAAACTTCGGGCACTCTGGGTTTATCGACGGCTTTCAACTCACCCATCATGACCAGCTCAAGCACCGTCGCCTGCTTGCCAAGACCCAATTCATCACCTGTGGCCGTTAACCGTGACCACTCATAACCGGGTGCCCGATAAAAGCCCCGCCCTTCCAAATAGGTAAATACCTCCTCTCCCCTCGGTCCTGCGCCCCAGATACTGGGATTGACTCCAGCCTCACCCAACTGGTGACGCGCTATCTGTTCTCGGTCGGGCACCTTGAGGGTCAGCAAGTTGTGCAACGCTTTTGCGTGCAAATCTTGTTGTTCCTTTAGGAACGTCAACGCTTGCGTGACCTGCGCAGGTGACGCCTGGCGAATGTCGCGACCCTCGGTCCATACAACTGCGTTGTGGGCAATGGCGTAACGCAAGGCGGGAACGACCCGTGCCTTGGCCCACAACTCACGAATCCGAGGATTGTCGGAGTTAACCGTTTGCACGCTGACTAAAACCACCTCGTCGAACCGGCTGCTCTGGGCGGTGCCGGGGGCCAACGCCTCCAACAGACAGACACCCTGCAAAAACGAAACGCTTTGTAGCGAACGGCCGTAATTGAGGGAGTCCGGCAGGTTTTGCACCAACAGTTCCGGGGCCATCTCACGCAACAACAGGTACATCAACACGCTAACGGCGGCCGGCGAGGCGGTTGGTTGGCGCTTGATAACCTCTTTGCGCAATTGCTCAATTAGCCCAACGTGGCTGTATTGGCCCGCCTGTTCACTGTAGAAAAAACGTTCGATCGGGTTACCGTCGGATTCTGTGGCCAGCAAAAAGAACGCGACGATGGCGTGACCCGCCAACGCTTGGGTGACCTTGGGAGAAGCGTGTTCATTTACCTGTGCGCCGTACCAGCCCATGTCAGCGAGCAGCGGCGCAAACAGAGTTTTGAATGCGACGGTGTGTGCCAGAGCCTCCCATGTTTCGTGGGCCGACAAACGCAATTTGCGCCCCGATCCGTCGGAGGTACTGAGCAGGTCTATACCCACGTCCAGGAACAGTTCATCCGCCCCGCGCCCTGGGTTCCATCGGTTGAGTACCGAGTAATCGCTTAATAGCGCCTGAAGATCGGGAGCATCCTGGAGCGATGTGGATTCAACAGGCTCAGCCGGGGGTACTAATAACGAGGCAGTACGCAGGGCGAATGCTGAAGTGATAGTGGAGCGTTCTTGAAGCAACCGAGTGGCCAGCGACAATGCCCGCATTGACGGCATTGCCTGAGCACTACTGATGGCCTGGCTCAGCCACGGCAGGCTTTCAGGGTTCATTGCGTATTCAGCGATTTTGTGAAAGTACAGTTGCCGAGTAGCGGTAGATAAGGGCGTCGCCAGATCAACCGGCAGCACAGCGCTGTCAGTTTCCGACGCCGGTATCGCATTCAGGCTCTCAATGATCAATAACAACACGCTGAGTGAATCAAGTTGTTGAGTCAACGAGTTCAACAACGCCTTGTCTTGATAATCGTCATGGGCGGGAAACATGGTAGAAACAATCGTTTGAAAAGGTGATTCGCCCTCTGTCCTCGCGGCTAACCCTTTATACAGCGTGCTACCCGACGCCGACGAAATCCATTCGACGATGGATGAGGTGTCGTAGGCGCTGAGATTGATGACAGCTAAATCCGCGTCGCTTACGGTATCGAGGTTTTGCGGGTTTTCTGAAGTTGGTTCAAGCATTGGATATTCCCTTCTGGCCAACGGCGGGATGGTTGGCGATGAAGAGAACGAAATAGTGGAATGTCGGTAAAAAAAAGAGGAATTCTAACGGTTTTTAGAAGCTTTGATCTGACAACGCTGTAGGACAGAATCAAAAAAGTACCCTGTCCGGGCAGTACAGCACGGACATCGGATACTGATTCACTGCCCTGATTCAAATCAAGACACTTTAGTGGTCTTCTTGCGAGGGGGTGCCCGTCTTTTGGCCGGTGCGTCTTCGGCAGGTTTGGCCGGTGGCTTGCTCGTCGGTTTGGCCGCGCTTTTGCCACCCAGGCTACGCTTGAGGAGCTCAGTCAGATCAATGACGTCGGCGCTTTTACGTTCAGATTCACCCGTATTGGTTTCGACGTCTTCGATTTTTCCTTCGCGCGCCTTGGTCTCGACTAATTGCATGATCTTTTCCTGAAACGTGTCGCGGTATTCATCGGGTTCCCAATTTGCACTCATGTCTTTGACCAACCGTCGGGCCATGTCGCGCTCGCTTTTGCTCAGTGTTGCCTCGGTCACCGCTTCCGTCAGTTCCAACGTATCGAGGCCGCGCACTTCGGCAGGCCAGCGCAGAATGACCAAGACCATGGCCGAGTCCAATGGCATCACCGCAGCCAAGTGCTGGCGGGTATGCAACACCACGTTAGCCAACGCGACTTTCTTGGTATCGACCAAGGTTTCACGGAGCAAAGCGTAGACTTTCTCACCACGCTTGTCGGGGGTCAGAAAATAGGGTGTGTCGATGTTTTGCAGCGGAATTTGGTCGCTGTCAACGAAACCGAAAATCTCGATGGTTTGCGTCGACTTTGGGTGCGCCGAACGGATTTCTTCTTCGCTGATCACGACGTACCGGCCCTTCTCATACTGCACGCCCTTGACGATATTTTCCTTGGTCATGTCCTTGCCGGTGACCTTGTTAATTCGCTTGTAACCCACCGGATCCATGCTGCGCTTATCTAGCCAATCGAAATCGACCCCCTGAGTCGATGTCGCCGAGACCAACGCGACCGGTATATGCACCAGGCCGAAACTGATCGCGCCTTTCCAGATTGCTCGTGGCATCGCCTGATTCCCTGTGTTGTCCTGTCTTTTAGATGACCGGGCCATAGAGGCAAAGTTTCGGGGAGGCGATGGGGTGGGACGTTTAAAACGGCTTAAACGCTACGCGATACAAATACACCTGGATCAACATGAAAACGGGCCGCAAGGCGAGCGATCATTTCTACGGTCAATTTACGATGGCCACTCAATATTCGTGACACCACCGTCTTGTCGCCGATTTCTGGAAGGTCTGCCCCACTTAGTTTGTTTTGCAGCATGAGTGCCTTGATTAAATCAATATCGGTCAGCGCATTGATACCTGCATTAAATGCTCCGAACTGCGGCGCGTGATCTTCGTAACGACCAACCGTTTCACAGAGCGTATCGAGCAAGGTCTGTTCAACCGCGTCCAGTGCTTGCCCGTCGGTTAACTCGTCGATGACCGCGAGTGCTTTCTGATACTCAGCTTCGGTTTCAATGTGATGAATGAAATGAGCTCCCAGGCGGTCCATGTCCAGCCGCAAGGTTTCCATGCGTTGAGCCAATTCGCGCATTGAGGCGCCATCAACGATTCTTTCAGTTAATGCGGCACTCATGGCCTGATCCCCGTCTTATGTGCTTGGTACCACTTGTTGGCTCTGGCGTATTCAGCGTGGCTATAAATATGTTTGACAAACACCAAGTGCTTAACGAAATCGATGGCCGCTATCAACCTCAAATTGTTCCCGCCGATATCGATGACATACCACCCGGTACGGGGCGTGAAACGATCCAGCGTGTTAAAGGTTTGCTTTAACTCAGATGAGGCCACCGCCTCGGACGCACCCAGCAATCGGTAAGTCGCGTTAAGGTTTGCGGCATCGTTCGGGAAGCGCGCGGCGGCCTCGTCACATGCCCGCTTTTAAAAATTCGCATCAGCATCCCTGTTGAAGTTTTAGCAACCCTAAGTCAGGGTTGCTAAGTTGCCAACTCTACTACCCCCGTCTTGTCCAACTCACGCAGTTTCGCGGGCAATGCCCAAATCAACAGCACGGCGGCTATCAAAGCGATGGCGATCACCTACAGTGCCGGGGTGGTGCTGCCGGTGAAGTCTTTATGCGGCCAACCATGACCGGGCTGATCGGCGGTGAGCAAGCAAGCGGTTTCAACACCTCCAATGATCAAGCGTGTCGCGGTATCACGTGGGCAAATTATCTGGCGCTGGGTGCAAGTCGCTGTTGCGTCCGGCTTTGGCGACCTGACCAGGCATTTCATGGCCCAACAGCGCGGGCAAACGGCGCGACAGCTCCAGCAAGTGCGACAGATCAATTCCAGTCTGGATGCCCATTTCGTCGCACAGGTTTACCAGGTCCTCGGTGCAGATATTGCCCGAAGCCCCCGGCGCGAACGGGCAACCGCCCAAGCCGCCCAGAGAAGCATCGAAACGTCGTGCACCGGCTTCATACGCGGCCAGTACGTTGCTCAAGCCCAAGCCGCGCGTATTGTGAAAATGCAGGGTTAATTGTGCCGGCGAGACCTTGGCCAGAACTCGCTGAACCAGCCTGTACACCTGCCGTGGATTGGCCATGCCCGTGGTGTCGGCGAGGGTAATGCCTTGCACCCCCAACTCAAGGTAGGCATCGACAATGCTCAACACGAGGTCTTCGTTAATCACGCCTTCGAACGGGCAACCAAAGGTGGTCGCCAGCGTGCCGTTGAGGCTCAGCGAGGTGCCACGGGCCAAGGCCACAATGTCGCCAAACCCGCTTAGCGACTGCTCGCGACGCATGCGCATGTTCGCCAAATTGTGGGTCTGGCTGGCGGACATCACCAGGTTCAGCTCATCGGCGCCCGCGTCTATCGCTCGCTGGGCACCTTTTAAATTAGGAATCAGAGCAACGTAGATCACGCCGGGTTGACGCTGGATGCCGCGAAACACTTCGTCGCCGTCGCGCAGGGCAGGAATGGCTTTGGGCGAGACGAATGAGCCGGCTTCGATGCGGGAAAATCCGGCCAGTGACAGCTGATTGATCAACGCGATCTTGTCGGCGGTTTCAACCCACTTCGGTTCGATTTGCAGACCGTCGCGCGGGGCGACTTCCTGGACGATCAGGCGTTCTGAATAGTCGGTAATCATTGCACCACCCCCTCAGTTTTAAGGCGGGCAATGTCCGCCGCAGTCAGCCCAAGGCCGTCGAGCACGCTGTCGGTGTGCTGGCCCAGCGTCGGTCCCTGCCAGTTCACCGCACCGGGGGTTTCTGAAAGTTTGGGCACGATACCGGGCATTTTTACCGCCGCGCCGCCGGGCAATTGCGCGTCGAGAATCATCCCACGCGCCTGATAATGTGGATCGGCAACGATGTCAGCCACCGAGTAGATACGGCCGGCCGGCACTTCAGCGGTTTCCAGCGTTTGCAACACCGCGTCGATGGGTTGGCTCATCGTCCACTGGCTGATGGCCTCATCAAGCAGGTTGCTTTGCGGCGCGCGGCCATCGTTGTGGGCAAAATCAGGATTTTCTGCCAAGTCCGCGCGACCAATAACCTGCATCAGCCGCTTGAAAATCGGATCACTGTTCCCTGCGATCACCACATACGCGCCGTCGGCGGTCGGGTAGGTATTGGACGGCGCAATGCCCGGCAGCGCACCACCGCTGCGTTCGCGGACGTGACCCATCATGTCGTATTCCGGCACCAGGCTTTCCATGACGTTGAACACGCTTTCGGCCAACGACACATCGACTATCTGCCCGTCGCCCTGCCCGGTTTTGACCCGCAACAACGCCATCAACGCGCCCATGACTGCGTGCATTGAGGCCAATGAATCACCGAGACTGACGCCGACCCGGGCCGGCGGCGAGCCGGGGGTGCCGGTGGTGTAACGGATCCCGCCCATGGCCTCACCGATGGCGCCGAAGCCAGGGCGATCACGGTAAGGCCCGGTTTGGCCGTAGCCGGAAATACGCACCAGCGTCAGTTTGGGATTAATAGCGTGCAGCACGTCCCAACCGAGGCCGAGTTTTTCCAGCGCACCGGGGCGCAGGTTCTCGATTAGCACGTCGGTGCTTTCCGCGAGTTGCTTGATGATAGCAATGCCTTCAGGGGATTTGAGATTCAGCGCCAGGGATTTTTTGTTGCGCGACTGCAGGTACCACCAGAGGGACGTGCCCTCATGGAGCTTTCGCCATTTACGAAGAGGATCACCTTGACCCATCGATTCGATCTTAATGACTTCGGCACCGAACTCCGCCATCAGGCGCGCCGCAAAAGGGGCCGCAATCAGCGTACCGATCTCGATTACGCGAATTCCGCTCAGGGGAGCAGTCATGGTCAGTACCTCATTGTTCTTGGAATTTGAGCCAAGGCTAGAGGACTGGACGCCGACTAATCAAACCGTCAGTTGGCAAGCAGCGTTCGCCAAACACGAACGTTTGAAGCGAAGCGTCTAACGCAAGGTTTCCAGGCGACTAAGGTGATCAAACAGCGACCGGCTGACGGGAGACAGCGCGTTCAACTCACGGGCAACCAGCAATAAAGTGCGCTCGGACCAGTCATCACTGAGCGTCACCGCCGTCAACCCGAGGGAGTGACCAAACAATTCATAGGCCTTGCGCGGCAAGATCCCGATGCCCATGTTGGCTTGAACCATTCGGCACACGGCATCAAAACCCGGCACATGAATCCTCAGCCGCAGTATGCGTCCGCAAGCACGGGCGGCGGCGTGGGTGCGCATGTTGATCGAACTGGCGGCATGCAACCCGATGTGGTCGAAATCCAGGGTGTCGGCGAACGCCACGTGGTCGCGCCCGGCCAGTGGATGATCGCTGCGCATGACCACCACCAGCGTGTCATGGCGGTAAGGCACGCTGAACAGGCCTTGGGTGTCGGTGTCTTCGGAGCAAATGCCGATGTCGGCCACGCCGTCGACGATGCCTTGCACCACCCCGTTGCTGGGCCGTTCTTCAAGGTCGATTTTTACTTGCGCGTGGTCGGTAACGAAGTCGTGCAGGTCTTCCGGTAAAAACTGAATGATCGCCGAGAGGTTCGCCAGCATCCGCACGTAACCCCGCACGCCTTGAATATGCTCGTCCAGTTCGACGCCCATTTTTTCCACGTCGAACAGCATTCGCCGCGCATGGTGTAACAGGGTTTCACCGGCAGCGGTCAGGGCCATGCCTTTGGCGTTGCGCACGAACAAGCCGATGCCCAGCGCGTCTTCAAGCTCCATCAAACGCTTGCTGGCCGCCGACACCGCAATCGCCTCCCGCGCTGCTGCACGGGTCAACGTGCCCTCCTCATGCACCGCCACAAATAATTGCAGGGTGATCAGGTCCAGACGGCGGGTGAGGTTTTTGTGCAGCATGGGCGGCGTTACTCGGGAGGTCGCGATGCGGCAGGATAGCGCTTCGCAGAGTGTCAGGACCGACGCTTTCCCGAATAAATTCGGTCCCACAGGGTTTCTGTTGCCGTCGAAGGCTGCGATAAGGTCCGAAGGACCTTCGCCAACAAGTTGGCTACAGATGCTTGTCCGCCTGTGATTCTCAAGCGAATTGAATATCGAATGCGGAAATAGGCCCCGTGAAACCATGCGGCCGAACGCAGGCGTTGCGCAGGGGGTAACGAGGCAAGGATGCCGAGATAGCCGTGCGCGGCCAGGGACGGCCGCTCACGGCGACCCCCGGAGCAATGCCGGAGTGAGGGAAGACCGAGCCGGAGCGAGGTCCAGCATAGTGGGGCAAGCCCTTTTCGCGGGACCTTTTTGCAGTTCGGCGCTCCGACGTTTGAAAAAGGTTCCTCGCTGTAAAAGCGAAACCCTACTTTCAGCAACCATAAAGGCCGGATATACACACGAAGCTCAGCGCCAACCTATTGTTTAATATGCCTCAAAAGTAGTTGGCTCCAAGAAATTGAACTGCTTCGATCTCAGCCGCATTCCGAAACGACCTCAACGCAACGGCCGAAAAAACGCCCTGATCTCTTCGGCCAGCGCCTGTGGTTGCTCCATTGCCGCGAAGTGCCCGCCATGTTCCATCTCGGTCCAGCGTTGCAGGTTGAAGCTGCGTTCAACCCAAGAGCGCGGCGGCATGGGCAGTTCGCCGGGGAAGTTTGCGACGCCCAGCGGCGGCAGCACCCGTTGACCGACGGAGAAGTGCACGGGCCGTTTGCGGCTTTCCAGGTATAACCGGAACGACGAGCCGATGGTCCCGGTAAACCAGTAAATCGAAATATTGGTCAACAGCGCATCCAGAGAGATTGCCTGTTCAAGCTCACCGCCGCAGTCGCTCCAAGCCTGGAATTTTTCCACAATCCAGCCCGCCAATCCTGCGGGTGAGTCATTCAAACCAAACGCCAGCGTCTGCGGCTTAGTGCCTTGAATTTTTCCGTAGGCGCCCTCTAGCTCACGCCAAGCAGCGGCCTTGTCGAGAAAGCCTTGCTCTTCACCCGACAGCGGCGGCTGATTGCCTTCCATTGGCGGACGATAGGAACCGGGCAAAAAATTCAGGTGCAGTCCTTTGATTTGATCGGGATAACGATATGCAAGCCAAGTCGAGACGCTCGAGCCCCAATCGCCACCTTGCGCGCCAAATTGCGCGTACCCCAACCCGTTCATCAGCTCGGCCCACAACCCGGCGATTTCAAACGGGCCGGTGCCCTTCGCCCGGGGCGCCGGGGAAAAACCGTAGCCGGGCAGCGACGGCACGACGACGTGGAAGGCATCCGCAGGATCGCCACCATAATGGCCTGGGTCTGCCAGCAGCGGGATGATCGCTTCCATTTCGACAAACGAGCCCGGCCAGCCATGGGTCATAATCAATGGCAACGGCGCCGGACCCTTGCCACGTTGATGGACAAAGTGGATCGGCTGACTGCCCACCTGCGCAATGAATTGTGGCAATGCATTGAGCCTGGACTCTTGCGTGCGCCAATCGAATTGAGTACGCCAATGATCGACCAGACGCTTTAAAAACTCGCTGTCCGTGCCTTCACTCCATCGCGCATCGTCGATGCCTTCGATCCATCGCGTCCGGGCCAGTCTGGCGTTCAGGTCAGCCAGCGCCTCGTCACTAATGGCGATGTTAAAGGGAAGGATGTCCATAGGGCGTGTCTCCTGAAATCGGCGTAGGGGAAATTAACAATCAGTGCAGCCAAACCCTTGCGAAAACCGCGCCTTGGAGGTAGCAGACAAACGCATTCACCGCCTTGACCGGCGAACTGTAACCTAGAAGCGCTTTTTTTCGCGATGGTTCGGGTAGCGGTCCGGTGGGCAAAGGTTTAATTTTTGATATTTCTTATTCAATCAAACACGAACCATGGCCCATGCCATCACCTTCTTGCCATTGATAGCATCATCACCGCGCCTATTATGAAGACAGAAGTCTGTCGAACCGTGTCGACGGGCTCTCTTCGCGAGCGCGACCATGACCCCAACAAGAACCCTATACGAAAAGCACATCGACTCGCATACCGTGTGCAACCTCGACGACGAAGGGCATGTTCTGCTCTACATCGACCGCCAGGTGATCAACGAATACACCAGCCCGCAAGCCTTCAGCGGTTTGCGCGAAGCCGGCCGTGAGGTGTGGCGTCCGACCACGGCTTTGGCGGTGGTCGATCATGTGAATCCAACCGCGCCGGTGCGTGTAGCGGCTATGGCGGACGAAGGCGGCGCGTTACAGGTTTCGTACCTGGAACAAAACTGCGAAAAATTCGGCATTGAGCTGTTCGACGTCCTCGATAAGCGCCAAGGCATTGAACACGTGATCGCACCTGAACAGGGTTTTGTCCTGCCCGGCATGGTGATTGCGGCGGGCGACAGCCATACCACCACGTATGGCGCTTTGGGGGCCTTTGGGTTCGGCATTGGCACGTCCGAAATCGAGCACCTGCTGGCCTCGCAAACCCTGGTCTACAAACGACTGAAAAGTATGCGGGTAACCGTTGATGGCGCCTTAGCCTCGGGTATTACTTCCAAAGACGTGATCATGGCGTTGATCGGTAAAATAGGCGCCTCCGGTGCAACCGGCTACGCCATCGAATTCGCCGGTTCGACCATTGATGCCCTGAGCGTTGAGGCGCGGATGACCATCTGCAACATGGCGGTTGAAGCCGGCGCGCGCGGTGCGTTCATGGCGCCCGACGACAAAGTGTTTGATTACCTCAAGAGCAAACCCCGGGCGCCGAAAGGCGAGTTATGGGAGCGTGCTGTGGACATTTGGCGCCAATTGCACACCGACCTCGGTGCTCACTTCGACAGCGAAATCCATATGAATTCCAATGACCTCGAACCCATGGTGACTTGGGGCACCAGCCCGGATCAGGCTGCCGCCATCGGTTCCACGGTGCCGGACCCGCTTGCCATCAGCGACCTTATTTTGCGTCAGGACATGGTCCGCGCCCTAAAGTACATGGGCCTGGAAGCGGGCATGCCGTTGAGCGATATCGTCATCAGCCACGCATTTATCGGTTCTTGCACCAACGCACGGATCGAAGACCTGCGCGATGCCGCCAGCGTGGTGCGCGGCAAGCGCGTCGCCAATCATGTCCGGGCGATGATCGTTCCGGGATCGACGGCGGTGCGCGATCAGGCCGAAGCCGAAGGGCTGGCCGCGATCTTTATCGAGGCCGGTTTCGAGTGGCGTCAGTCGGGTTGCTCCATGTGCCTGGCGATGAACGACGACGTGCTTGCCTCAGGCGACCGTTGCGCGTCCAGCACCAACCGCAATTTCGAAGGACGCCAAGGCGCCGGCGCACGCACGCATCTAATGAGCCCAGCCATGGTCGCCGCTGCGGCAATCACCGGACGACTGACCGACGTGCGCCGCTTCGACGGCCGCGCTTGAGGAGATGAACATGCAACCGTTTACCACCGTCAGCGGCACCGCAGCGCCCATGCTGGCTGCCAACATCGACACCGACGTAATCATGCCTAAGCAGTTCCTCAAGGGCATCGACCGTAATGGATTGGATCGCGGTTTGTTTTTCGACCTGCGCTTTCTAGCGTCAGGCGAACCCAACCCGGATTTCATCCTCAACCAACCCCCTTGGCAGGGCGCAAGCTTTATGGTCACCGGGCCGAACTTCGGCTGCGGTTCCAGCCGTGAACACGCGGTATGGGGTCTGAAGCAGATGGGCATTCGTGCACTGATCGGCAGCAGCTTCGCCGGGATCTTTTACGACAACTGCCAGCGCAACGGAGTGCTGATTATCTCGCTGGACGAAACTCGAGTTCAGGAGCTGGGGCGCATGGTCAGCTACGCGCAAAGTGCTCGGATCGAAGTGGACCTGGAAGCTCAGCAAATCCGTTTGCAAGATGGCAGCGTCATGCCGTTCCGGATCGATACCCTGCGCAAGGATGCGTTGTTAATAGGGCTGGACGCTATCGGCAGCACCCTGCAACGCAGCGCGCAGATTCGTGAATTCGAACAGCGGCATCTGCACGCCAATCCTTGGCTGAACTAAGGCTTAAAGCGACAACTGATGGAAGTGATGCTGGAGGAACTCGACGCAAGCACGCAGCTTGCCCGAGTTCGCCAGCCGATTCGGGTAAACCGCCCAGACATTGGCGCTCTGGGTGTAATCATTCAGCACCTGCACCAAACGACCCTGCTCCAGCAGCGGTCGCACGTCCCACAATGAACGCAGCAAAACCCCGCGCCCATCCAGTGCCCACTGCAAGACAATCTCCCCGCTGTTAGACGATAACGGCCCACTGACGCGCACGCTTTTGTGACCGCCTTCGCGCTCCAGTTGCCAAAGACCGAAAGCATTGTCGCGCTCTTTCAGCACCAGGCAATCGTGGCCCTCAAGATCAGACAGCGTCTGCGGGGTACCGCGTCGCTTCAAGTAGTCGGGCGCAGCGCAGAGCACCCGGCGATTAGTGACCAAACGTCGACCGATGTGCTGGCCAGAAATGTCATCACCAACGCGAATTTCCAGATCGAAACCCTCGCTAATGATGTCCACCACCCGGTCGAAAAGGTCCAGACGAATTTCCAGCTGTGGATAACATTCGGCCAATTGTGAAATCGCCGGCGCTACATGATTGCGGCCGAAACCAAAGCTGCTGCACAAGTGCAATCGACCGCGAGGCTCGGCATGTGCTTCGGACAGCTCGTCGTGCAGCAACTGAAAGTCTTCAAGAATACGCATGGCCCACCGCTGCACACGTTCGCCGTCTTCAGTCAGCGATACCCGACGGCTGGTGCGGTGCAACAAACGGGTAGCCAGCGTGCTTTCCAGAATCTGAATGCGCTTGCTGACGTACGCCGGTGATAATCCCAGCTCATCGGCAGCGGCGGCGAAACCGGCTTTGCGAATGACGGTCAAGAACACCCGCAAATCTTCCGGCAACGGTGCGGCTTCTTTTTTAGCGTTCATGTAGCTTCTTTTTTAGAGAGATAGCGCGGGTGGCAAGGATAGCATTGGACGAAACGCCGCCACATTTGGAAGAAGCCTATCGTTTTACCGAACGAGTGTTTGCGTTGCTGCCGGAACCCTACGCAAGCCTGGCTCGACACGGCGCAACTAACCTGACTAGACCACTCGGTGAATCATCGCCCACGACATACCGCCAGCCCAGTCCGACAGCGTCCGCCACTGATGTGCTTAAAAACAATGAAATAGCCAGGCTTAGCAGCCGCTTTCACGTTATGCCGGGAGAAAAAGACGGCCAATCACATACCAACGGAATTTACCTACAACAGATGGTTAAGAAGCGCTCAACCACATAGGACGCAGCTGACATCTTCTTAGAAGAACTCTCGTTAAGGTTGCGCCGGCTTAATTTGCCAAGCACTTACCATCAGGAGTTCTTTCGAATGAAAAAAGTATACCTCTGCGCCGCCGTTGCTACGTTGATCGCCACGACCAGCGGTTGCGTGAGCTATAACATGAGCCAGCCCACCGCTCCGATTTCCGGGTCGGTCAGCGCTGACTTGAAAGCGAACGTAAAAGTCGGCGAAAAAATCACCGGTGAATCTTCCACCAATATCCTGTTTGGCTGGTTGAGCGTGGGTGGCGACACTCAGTTCGCTGACGGCGTGACGTACGGTGGCGCTGGCGGTTCCGCACTCAGCTTGCCTGATCCAATCTCCGCCGTAAAAGCGGCGGCGGCCTACAAAGCAGTGAAAAGCTCAGGTTCCGACCTGATCGTTGCGCCACGCTATGAAGTGAACGTCGAAGACTATTTCATCTTCAAGAAGGTGAATGTCAAAGTCACCGGCAACAAAGGCAGCATCGACAGCATCCGCTAAGTGCTGACGTCCATGGCTTAACACCAGCATGGAAAAACGCCGCTCAGACTTCGAGCGGCGTTTTTGCTTTATCAGTCCAAACGCTTCATCCACTAACGCAGTGAAACCAGTCGTTCAGCAAGCGCTTTAGCCTGACTCGCAACATCGGTTACCGCCGTGGTTTCCCACCACATACCGCGCAACGGTGGTCCCATCGCAAACAGTCTCTTCGATATATCCCCCTGCGCATCAAGCAACGCGCCGCTGGCATGTACTGCAATGCCCAGCGCCAAATGTCCCGGTTGAATCAAGCACCGGGACAACAGATTTTTAGGTAGCGGCCGATCCACTCGCCGCCAATCGTATTCGATGCCCGAAGAATTGATCAGCGCATCACCAATGATATGAGAGGGTTCGGCCTCGCCTCGTCGACGGACGCAAATTTGCAACTGCCCTGTGGATAGCATTTCCAACTCTTTAAACGACGCCGCATGGATCGTTAGCCGGCCTTCCTTGACTAGCTTCGCTAACAACGCTGCGCTCAAGGGTGCAGAGCGGTGGTGATGGCTCTCCCACCAAGGCCGAACATGGCGAACGAACTGCCGGCGCTGCAGATCACTGGCCTGATTCCACAAACGGCCAATGTGGGCGCGCACCGTATCCAGAGGTGCTTGCCAATCGATGCCTTGCGCGATGGCTTGCTGGCATTGCTCGCGCACCTTGCGCAACAACTGACGCGTGCTACGAATACTGTGGTCGTCGGCCAAGAAATCCACCCATGCCGGCGGTTGTCGACGAACGTGCGGTAACAAACCGTGGCGCGAAAACACTTCAATGGGTCCTCGATGCCCCGCCTGTTGCAGCGAAACTAACGCATCGACCATGGTCAGCCCGGCGCCGATGATCAGCACTTTAGCCTGCGGGTCGAGTTGGCTCATGGTGCGAACGTCCCAAGGATCGACCGCTGCCGCATTGAGCCCGCTGGTCTCACGTTGCGGCGTGCGCGCGGCGGGAAACAGACCCGTGGCCAGAATAGCGAACTTGCCTTGCAACTGTTTACCGCTCTTAAGCGTTATGCGTACGCCGAAATCGCTGCTTTGCAGGTCAATCGCTTCATCGCACACATGCTCCAGGCTCGATCCGTAAGTGGCACCCAGGGCTTGGGCTTCAGCCAGTCTTTGCTGAACGTAAAGGCCAAAAATCCCCCTTGGAGGGAACAGTTCGGCCACCGGCACCGCTTGTTCGGCGGATTCAGGCCAACCGCCGGCCGCGATGTAACGACCAAGCCAGCGAGTCAAGTCATCAGGATCATCGGGCTCGACGCTCATTCGTGCAGCATTCCCATTCAGAGTGTGGCCCAATTCGCTGGCACTGTAGGCTTCACCCCGCCCTAATTCACTGCGAGTCTCAATAATCAAAATGTGCCGCTTACCCGGCAGTCGTAGCAATTGAGCAGCGAGCATGCTGCCACTTAATCCACCGCCGACAATCAGGATATCGGCGGTACGGACAGCGCGGTTTGCCTGTTCAAGCTGCGACGTGGACATGTTTCCTGACTGCTTCATTAAATGCTGTCCTTCGATGAATTGCTTACAACACGACGTTTCGAACGAAGCGCACCAATAACTGGCCGTCATTGCGATAGGTATGGATTTGGTTACTGGCAAACATAAAAAACTCGCCACTTTCGACGTAGCGTATTTCGTGCCCCAGCCCGACCCCAAGACTTCCCTCAAATACATACACCTGCTCGCTCCAGCCTTCCGGGTCGGCTTCGGAAGAATAGACTTCGCCGGGCTGCAGGCAAAATTCCCACAACTCAACCTCACGTTTCGCCGCTGCCTTGGCCAACAGCACGGCCTTGCTTCCCGGAATCAAACCAGCCCAAGCCACTTCGTTAATCCGGCTGGGGTCACGCACATCCGGCGCCTGGATAAGATCGCTGAACGCCACTTCCAGCGCTTCGGCGATCCGATCAAGGGTCGCTAGGCTGACGTTTTTTTCGCCCGCCTCGATGGCCACCAACATCCGCCGACTGACGCCCGATTTTTCCGCCAAGCCGTTCTGGCTCAACGCTGCCGCGTTACGGAGGCGGCGTACGTTCTGGCTGACATGCTGTAGCACTGGCGCTCTATGGGAACTGTCTTTGTTCACGCTATTGCTCGCTCAAATTTATATGCGCAGTATACTGCCCACTACCAATATGCTGTGCGCCTCATCTTGCCGCACCCAAGCCCCACCCGCCCGGTGAATAAATATGCAGTCTATGCGCCTGACGCCTCGCATCAGTAAAGCAGAAGCGGTTCTGATCCTGATCACGGTGATCTGGGGCGGAACCTTTCTATGGGTACAACATGCCCTGAGTTCCAGCGGGCCATTGTTCTTTGTAGGCTTACGGTTTGCCGCCGCGGCATCCATCGTCGCGTTGTTTTCGCTGCGCATCTTACGCGACCTGACGCGGCTGGAATTCAAGGCCGGCGTCTTGATTGGTGTAGCAATAATGCTGGGCTATGGACTGCAAACGATCGGTTTGCAAACCATCCCCAGCAGTCAGTCAGCATTTATTACTGCGTTATATGTACCTTTTGTGCCGTTGCTGCAATGGCTGGTGCTCGGGCGGCGCCCAGGACTGATGCCCAGCCTTGGCATCGGTTTGGCGTTCGCCGGTTTAGTCCTATTGTCCGGTCCCAATGGCGCCTCACTTAATCTCAGCCCCGGCGAGATAGCCACCGTGGTCAGCGCCATCGCTATCGCCGCAGAAATCATCCTGATCAGCGCCTACGCCGGCAAAGTCGATGTGCGTCGGGTGACTGTAGTCCAGTTGGCCACCGCATCTTTATTGTCGTTTTTGATCGTAGTTCCAACGGCAGAATCCTTGCCAAAATTTTCATGGCTGTTGGTTATCAGCGCGATGGGGCTTGGTGCTGCCAGCGCTGCCATTCAGGTGGCCATGAACTGGGCGCAAAAAACCGTCTCACCAACTCGCGCAACGGTTATCTACGCAGGCGAACCTGTCTGGGCGGGAGTCGCCGGCCGCCTGGCGGGCGAACGTTTGCCTGCCATTGCATTAGTTGGCGCAGCATTGATCGTGGCGGGCGTGATCGTCAGTGAAATAAAAGGACGAACAAAGGCGAAGGTCCGAAATGAACAGGATGAAATTAATTGGGTAGGCAAGGAGGATTGAGAACGGACCGATACCCTGCCCACGTTAAAAATTCATATCCTATTGAATTTAAAATCGTTTTTATCTTTACGGGATAGCTTCTACAAAAACCCTGTGTTTACTGCGCGACAACAAAAGGTGGGGGACCAATTACAGGCTAGCCTAGTAACGCGTATCTGTAGGATCTCGCCATAGTTGTCGGTTGGTGCCCAGCAACCGGATACGTATCATCCTCGCCATTCCCTTGCAGAGTAGAAGCCTATGTCCCTGATAGTTCTGCTGCTATTGCCCTTTATCGGCAGCTGTCTGGCGGCATTGTTACCGCACAACGCGCGTAACGCCGAATCGATTCTGGCAGGCGTGCTTAGCTTGGCCGGGGCGATCCAAGTTGCGTTGTGGTATCCGCAAATTGCTCACGGCGGCGTGATCCACCAAGAGTTCTTTTGGCTGCCCAGTCTGGGCCTGAACTTCTCGTTGCGAATGGACGGCTTGGCCTGGCTGTTTTCGATGCTGGTGCTAGGTATCGGCGCGCTGGTATCGCTTTACGCCCGGTATTACATGTCCCCCGACGACCCTGTGCCGCGCTTTTTCGCGTTTTTTCTCGCATTTATGGGGGCGATGCTGGGTCTGGTCATTTCCGGCAACCTGATCCAGATCGTATTTTTCTGGGAGCTGACCAGCCTGTTTTCTTTCCTGTTGATTGGCTATTGGCACCACCGTGCCGATGCGCGACGGGGAGCCTATATGGCATTGGTGGTGACCGGTGCCGGCGGATTGGCATTGTTGGTCGGCGTCATGCTTCTGGGTCATGTGGTCGGCAGTTACGACCTGGATAAAGTGCTCGCAGCGGGTGACCAGATCCGAGCCCACGCGTTGTACCCCATACTCCTGCCGTTGATTTTGATCGGCGCCCTAAGCAAAAGCGCGCAATTTCCGTTTCACTTCTGGCTGCCCCACGCCATGGCTGCGCCGACGCCGGTATCGGCTTATTTGCATTCGGCGACGATGGTCAAAGCCGGGGTATTTTTGCTGGCGAGGTTCTGGCCAGCGCTATCGGGCAGCGAACAATGGTTCTGGATCGTTAGTGGCGCGGGCGCCTGCACGCTGCTGCTCGGCGCGTATTCGGCGATTTTCCAGACAGACCTAAAAGGCTTGCTGGCATATTCAACCATCAGTCATCTGGGATTGATAACGCTCCTGCTTGGCCTGAACAGCCCGTTGGCGGCTGTTGCAGCCGTGTTCCACATCCTCAACCACGCCACGTTCAAAGCTTCGCTGTTCATGGCCGCAGGGATCATCGACCACGAAAGCGGCACCCGTGATATTCGACGGCTCAGTGGCTTGATCAAACTCATGCCCTATACCGCCACCTTGGCCATGGTTGCCAGCGCAGCCATGGCCGGCGTACCGCTGCTCAACGGTTTTTTGTCCAAGGAAATGTTCTTCGCCGAGACCGTGTTCATCTCTTCCACCGCGTGGGTCGAGGTCGCTCTGCCCATAGTGGCAACCATTGCCGGGGCTCTCAGCGTTGCCTACTCGTTACGCTTTACGGTGGATGTGTTTTTCGGTCCAAAGGCTACCGACTTGCCCCATATCCCTCACGAACCGCCACGCTGGATGCGGGTCCCGGTGGAACTGCTGGTATTGACTTGCCTGATCGTCGGAATCTTTCCTGCGCAGTCCGTAGGTCCGTTGTTGGCTGCGGCCGCACAACCGGTGGTGGGGGGCACGCTGCCGGCGTACAGCCTGGCGATCTGGCACGGTTGGAACACGCCGATGATCATGAGCATGGTGGCCATGGGCGGCGGCATCGTGCTGTTTCTGCTGTTGCGTACCTCGTTCAAACAGCAGCGTTTTAACGGACCACCGCTGGTTTCTCGCTTGAATGGAAAACGCCTTTTCGAACGAGCCCTTGTGCTTAAAATGCGCTGGGCACGTCGTTTTGAGCGAATGGTCAGCACCCGCCGCTTACAGGCGCAGTTATTTTTGCTGGTGTTCGTGGCACTGATCGCCGGCTGGATTCCACTGTTTCATAGTGGTTTAAGTTGGGGGGATCGACCAAAAATACCCGGCTCCGGGGTGTTCGTAACCTTGTGGCTCATTGCAATCGCTTGTGCCATTGGCGCTGCATGGCAGGCTAAATATCACCGTCTTGCGGCACTGACCATGGTCAGCGTCTGCGGCTTGATGACCTGTATGACTTTCGTCTGGTTCTCTGCACCGGACCTGGCCTTGACCCAGCTGGTGGTGGAGGTCGTCACTACGGTACTGATTTTGCTCGGGCTGCGTTGGCTGCCCAGGCGTAACGAGAATGTCGCGCCATCACCCGACAGTCTCAAGCGCGCACGCACGCGACGGCTACGAGATCTGGCACTGTCGGGACTCGTCGGTGGCGGCATGGCGTTAATCTCTTTCGCCATGCTGACTCGGCCAACACCCAATACGATTTCGTCTTTTTATCTCAGTCGCGCGTTACCCCAAGGCGGCGGCAGCAACGTAGTAAACGTCATGCTGGTGGACTTTCGTGGCTTCGACACGCTAGGTGAAATCACCGTATTGGCCGCCGTGGCGCTTACCATATTCGCTTTGCTCAGACGTTTCCGCCCGCCCAAGGAAAGCATTCCACTGCCCGCGCAACAACGCCTGTTGGCCCGCGACGTGGTGACCGATCTGGTCAACCCGCGCAGCGCCAGCGACACAGCGTTGGGTTTCATGATGGTGCCTGCCGTCTTGGTGCGTTTGCTCCTGCCCATCGCGTTTGTGGCGTCGATGTACTTATTCATGCGCGGGCACAATCAGCCCGGTGGTGGTTTCGTTGCCGGATTGGTGATGTCGGTGGCGTTCATTTTGCAGTACATGGTCGCGGGCACGCAGTGGGTCGAAGCGCAAATGAGCCTGCGACCCTTGCGCTGGATGGGCACTGGCCTTTTCTGCGCGACCCTGACAGGGCTGGGTGCCATGACCTTGGGTTATCCCTTCCTCACGACCCATACCGCGCATCTAAATCTGCCCTTACTGGGTGACCTGCATATCGCCAGCGCGCTGTTTTTCGACATCGGCGTATACGCCGTGGTGGTGGGTTCGACCTTGCTGATTCTCACGGCGTTGGCCCACCAATCGGTGCGTAGCCATCGTCCGACCTCACTGCCCAAACCCATCGCCACGCAAGGAGCCGCCTGATGGAAGAAATCATCGCAATCGCCATCGGTGTACTCGCCGCCTCAGGCGTGTGGTTGATCCTGCGGCCACGAACATTCCAGGTGGTAATGGGATTGTGCTTGCTGTCATATGGGGTCAATTTGTTTATGTTCAGCATGGGCAGCCTGTTCATCGGCAAGGAGCCGATCATCAAAGACGGTGTGCCCCATGACTTGCTCAATTACACCGACCCATTGCCGCAAGCACTGGTCCTGACGGCGATCGTCATTAGCTTCGCCATGACGGCCCTGTTTCTGGTGTTGCTGCTGGCATCGCGGGGCCTGACCGGCACCGACCATGTCGATGGTCGGGAGCCGAAGTAATGACCGGACTGAATCCTACGACGTTAATGAGTCAGTTGATCGTCGCGCCAATTCTGCTACCACTGCTCACCGCTGCCCTGATGTTGCTGCTCAGTGAAAAGCGGCGGCCCCTAAAAGCCAAAATCAACCTGATGTCCACGCTCATCGGACTGAGCATATCGATCTGTTTGTTGGCGTGGGTCCAGCAGGATGGCACCACGGGCTCCATCGGTGTCTACCTGCCTGGCAATTGGGAGGCACCGTTCGGCATTGTTTTGGTGGTGGACCATCTTTCTGCGCTGATGCTGGTGTTGACCGGAATCATTGGCGTCTGCGCCCTTCTTTTTGCACTGGCACGCTGGGACCGGGCAGGTGCCAGTTTTCATGCGTTGTTTCAGATCCAACTGATGGGCGTTTACGGGGCCTTTTTAACGGCCGATTTGTTCAATCTGTTCGTGTTCTTCGAGGTGCTGCTGGCGGCATCATACGGACTAATGCTGCATGGCTCCGGGCGCGCCAGAGTTTCGGCGGGCTTGCATTACATCACCATCAATCTGGTGGCTTCATCGCTATTCTTGATTGGTGCGGCAATGATCTATGGCGTTACCGGCACCTTGAACATGGCCGATCTGGCGATGAAAATCCCGTTAACCCCCGAGGCTGATCGAGGTTTGCTACACGCGGGCGCGGCCATTCTCGCCACTGCTTTCCTGACCAAAGCTGGGATGTGGCCATTAAATTTCTGGTTGGTACCAGCTTACTCGGCCGCCAGCGCGCCGGTGGCGGCAATGTTCGCGATCATGACCAAAGTCGGCGTTTACACGGTGTTGCGGCTCTGGACGTTGTTGTTTTCGGGGCAGGCAGGAACATCTGCGTTCTTTGGGGGAAATTGGCTGATCTATGGCGGCATGGCGACGATAGCGACCTCAGCGATAGCCATTCTTGCAGCGCAACGTCTTGAGCGAATGGCCAGCCTGAGCATTCTGGCGTCAGCCGGCATCTTGTTGTCTGCTATCGGTTTTGCGCAACCAAGTTTGACCTCTGGCGCGTTGTTTTATCTGGTCAGCTCGACCCTGACTCTGAGCGCTCTGTTTCTGCTGGCCGAACTGATTGAACGCTCGCGTTCGGCAAACGAAATACCGTTAGAGGAGGATGCCGACCAGTTGCCCAGAACCGTGGAGTCGCTACATCCGCCCCGGGGCACCAACCTTGATGATGAGCAGAAAGCGATGGTCGGGCAGGTTATACCCATGTCCAGGGCCTTCCTCGGTCTGAGTTTCATCGCGTGCGCCTTGTTGATCATCGGCATGCCGCCACTGTCCGGATTTATCGGCAAACTGACGCTACTCAGTGCATTGCTTAATCCCTTAGGCCTGAATGTGGCCAAGGACGAAGCGATTTCCGGCGCCAGTTGGGCATTAATCGGACTGTTGATTTTTTCCGGCCTCACCTCGCTGGTGGCTTTTTCCAGAGTCGGCATTCAGCGCTTCTGGACGCCTGCGGACCGGCCCGCCCCCCTGCTGCGCCGCTACGAATGCCTGCCCATCCTGATTTTGCTGGGGCTATGCATTGCCCTGACGTTCAAAGCCGAACCCTTGCTGCGCTACACACAGGACACAGCTGCGGCGTTGCATGATCCACAGCAATATGTGTTGTCGGTGATGGCCGCGCGGCCCCTTCCCGGCCCGACGGCTGCCGAGGAGATACAACCATGAAGCGCTTCTTTCCTGCCCCATGGCTTTCATTGGCACTCTTGATCCTGTGGCTCCTACTGAACCTGTCACTTAGCCTAGGCAACGTACTGCTTGGCGCGCTGCTCGGGCTTGTTGCACCGGTGCTAACCGCGCCGCTGCGCCCGCTGCCGGTTCACATCGGCAAACCAAAGACAATATTGAAATTGTTCCTGCAGGTGGGCTGCGATGTTATTACCTCTAACCTGGCAGTGGGTTGGAGCGTGTGGAACGCCAAACGAATCCCGCCTCATCCAGCGTTCGTCAAAGTACCTTTGGACTTACGCGATGCCAATGGCTTGGCGGCGTTATCGATGATTTCCACGGTTGTGCCCGGTACCGTGTGGTCTGAACTGGCGCTAGACCGCAGCGTATTGTTGATGCATGTGTTTGATCTGAACGATGAAGCGCAATTCATTGAGCATTTCAAATACCGTTATGAGCGCCCGCTGATGGAAATATTCCAATGAGTGATCTGCTGTCCAACGCAATTCTGCTAACCCTGTGTATCTTCGCCTTGGCGATGCTGCTGACGTTAATTCGCTTGTTCATCGGCCCGTCCGCGCAGGACCGGGTTCTAGCACTGGATTATCTCTACGTGCTCGCCATGTTAATGATGCTGGTGCTGGGTATTCGCTACGCCAGCGACACCTATTTCGAGGCCGCGTTGCTTATCGCCTTATTTGGCTTCGTCGGTTCATTTGCGCTGGCAAAATTTCTGTTGCGTGGGGAGGTGATCGAGTGAACTCGCTCAGCGTTTTGCCGTTCTGGGTCGAAGTCGTTACTGCGCTATTGCTGCTATCCAGCAGCCTGTTCGCCTTGACCGGGGCCTTGGGTCTGCTGCGAATGCAGGATTTCTTTCAACGCATGCACCCGCCAGCGCTGGCATCGACGCTCGGTGCGTGGCTGGTCGCGCTGGCTTCGATCATTTATTTCTCAACCCTGAAATCCGGGCCGGTGCTGCACGCTTGGCTAATCCCGATACTGTTGGCGATCACCGCCCCGGTCACTACTCTACTGTTAGCGCGTACCGGGCTTTTTCGCAAACGCATAGCCGGCGATGACGTGCCATCAGAAATCAGCGGCGAACGTGATGCCAGTGGCCGATAAGTTAATTATTCACTGGCCTTGAAGGTCAGTTCACCTTTACGCCACTTGGCGGCTTTGCCGGTCACCGCTTTCAATGTCTTGCTCAAAGTCCCTTGCAACTGCTCATGGGCAGCGAACACCGTGACAACGGTCTGACCTTCCTTGAACACAATACCGTGACCGTCAGCGGTATCGACATAGGCATATTCGCCAAGACCGTAGACCGTCAACTTGATATCGCGAAATTTCAATTCAAACTTTCCACCTTCACGGCTGGGCAAAACCGCAGCGCGAAAATGATCCCCTACTTTGAGTTCGAGTCGAGGTTTATCGTCCACCACCAGCGCGGTTTCAGTGTCGATTTCTGCAATGTAAATGCCTTCGGCATTTTGCTCGGTGACATAAACGAAACGGGATTGAAACTGCTTGACCAGCTTGGCGCGCAGATCGCCAAGTACGAACAGTGCGTGCATGTCCAGATTACTGACTGCCAATGAAAAATCCTCAAACTTGAAAATGAGTGTGCCCACAGGTGCCGGGCGCCACAGAAAACGGGTCTTGGCCCACAAGGCTAGGAGCCTAGCAATATCGCTCTAACCTTGCAGAACGTTACCCCCCAGTGCCGGGGAATATCGAATGGTAAATCCGAGGGGAGACAGAAACGCAATTCTACCGGCTAGCGGCGCATTACGGATATATACCTTTCGTCCGCTACTAAGCAATAGACCGATTACCCGCCCGCCGCAAGCACGCCGGTGTCAAATAATGCCCGATCTTGCGGGCTGTCATTCGTCACCGTTAGTGCTAAACCACGCCTGAGTGCGCCAACAACTGCCATACTCGCGTACACCAAGACTACTGGCGACGCACAAGCACGCCATAGAGTAGCAACTCGTCATCATGGGAAGGTAATAGTGACTGAATTTGATATCGGCGAATTCTTCATCTGGGGTGAATCCAGAGAACTCGAAGGTGAGTACCAGGCTGTCATTGTAATGCGGGCCAAGGAAGGTAAGAACGCTATCAGCTACCACCAAGTCGAAAAAGATCGATGGTTCAAAACCGCTGACGTCGCGGCGGCGGCGGCTAAGGAATCGGCCAAGGCCTTAAAAGTGGCTGTAGACGCTGGTGCATTAAGCGCTTAGTCCACCCTTGTCCAGATTTTTTTCTTCGAAGTTTTCCGCCGAACTCTTTCCAAGCCAAAGCCTCAGATCTTTGCAAGGTTAAGGTACGTGGCCTTGCGCATTGAACGGTTTACTTGTCCGCCACGGAGATGATATGGACCTTACTACACCGACCTTACAGACGTTATTCGAACAACTGGGCCTTGATTCCGATCAGGCCAGTATTGATGCGTTTGTCGACAGCCATGGCCCATTGCCGGAAGGCGTCAAACTGATCGACGCCGACTTCTGGACACTGCAACAGGCGAAATTTCTTAAAGAGCAACTGCACATAGACGCCGATTGGGCGCCTGTAGTGGATGAACTCAATGTGCTACTGCACGAAGCCAACTAGACAGTCAGCAACTGCTTCGTTCAGGCGGTTATCAACAATTGCGCGGCCCAGGCTGACCGACATTCTTCGGCATCATTTCGGCTGGCAAACGCAGTGCCGCGGCGCTCACCGTTGAGCAAGACGACCCAGCATATCTGCTGGCCCAAGGCGCGAATCGAGGGTGGAACTCCACTTCCTATCATGACGGCGACATCAAGTTTGCCTTGCATGAGCGTACTCCCGAGAACTTCATTAGCGAGGTAACGATAACGCCACTTTAGGGATTACACGCCTGGGGAAAAAGCTATGCCCCGCATAGCTTCGGTACATCACAGCTAATAACCCCCAATATCAATGGCGAACGTTATTGTGAATGGCCCTGTCGCCCGATGTTTGGATGGCAAACCCTTCCTCCAGACTCTGGGGCATGAACAAAAATCGAGTTGTTTGGGCCAGCTCCGCTGCCGACCAACGCACTCCAATGTGCAGATCGGTGGATGAAACGTCGGCGCAACAAACGCTGCTCTCCTTCATCCAGCAAGTAGGGGCCACCTTTGGCGTAAGCAATCAGCTTTTGCGCGATGACCTGTAATTCCGGAACCAGGCTAAGCGCCGGACTGTCCGGCACCGGTTCCAGGGGAACTCCCTCGGCGGTGGCTAACTCATGCATCACACGCAGATAAACCCGGGAAAGATGACCGTAGATCCGGCGATTCATGCTAACTGCCGCCACAACCGCTTTGACCCCGACCCTCTCGCTACCCGCATTGGGGATACGCTCATCAATTTCGATAGATAGCGAAGCCTCTGTATCTTGCGGATCTAACCATTCCCTTGCATCTATCTTCTGAAGGTCAGCTTGGCTTTCCCGCCAGGCAACCGTTTCATTAAAAGCGGTATCGAGACTAACGACGCTGCGACGAGGACGGGTGAGCAGCACCTTTTCGCGAACATTCAGATGGTAGCCACCGCCAATGTCAGAGTGAGCCCCCGGCAATACAATCTCCTTGGGCCAACCTGGCGTTACGCTGTTCAAAGCAAAATTACGCCGTTGCTCATCTCCAGCAACCAAATGAAACACCTGTTGAGCACTGCCTGGAGGCAGGTAGAGGTTGACCTGACGATTGAAAGCGTCCCTGACATTGCCAAAGTCCGAAAGACTACCGATCGCCGCCACAGTGTCGAACAAACCTATTACCTTCAAGCGGACGCTGCCCTTACACCACGCGAAGTCAGGCCCCCAGGGAATGCTTTGCAGCTTGAGCAAAGGGCCAAGTGCGCCTTTGTCCTGTCTTAATACTTCATTAGCGAAATGGCGAGCAGAGGCAGCGCCACGGCTAAATCCAAATAGGTCAATTTCCAACCCCTCCACTGTGCAACAGTGATTATTGGCTTCAAAGGTCTCCAGTACTGTACGGAGCATTTTCACCCCCTCTGCGACCTTGGCCAGTACACCCGTGGTGCCGCGCCCTAAGACTTGGCCAGCCCAAACAGAGTCGTGCTTACCAGCAGTAGTGCCTGCGCCACTGATATAAATCGGCGCACACACGCTTAACCCTTGTGGCGTCTCTTGCGCAGTGGGCCGCAAAACATAAAGTTCATAGAGCCGGGCAATGTTTGTGACGTCGTTAGCATAACTGCTGGTTAAATTCGCATGACGCCCCGCGCAAGCGCCAGTATGAGCGTTGTTGTTCATCGCCGCTTGGGCACGGCAATCGGCCGCGATTTGAGAGTTGATTCGGTTATTGCCTGTTCCATCGAAGAACATGCCGATGCGCACCGTCACACCACGCGTTTGAACTTGAGGGCGAGGGCCGCGCGCTTCACAGAATGTTTTAAATATAGAAACCATAATGCTCAATGCCTTTGGAATGCAGCTGAAAGTCAGACTGCTTAAATCAAAAAATACCGTTGATTTAAACCAGCTTGCTCAGCGACGAACCAACGTCAAGGTCATCACGACATTCCAGAACAGTCCCACAAACGTTAACGACTTTAGAGAGGTACTTAACTTAAACGTCCTGCAAAATAGCCAAATAAAAATAAAACTAAACTTTCAAAGGAAATAGATATCCTCAGAGTCGATGATTATCCGAAGTTAAACTTCAGACGATCCCCACAAGTAGATAGCGGAAATCGTTGATTTGCGAAGGCACTTCTTAGCCACGCCTGGAGGGTGGCACGCCTTCGGGTTTATAACCCAGACGCAGTCCACCCCAATGACGACCTTGAACCATGATGGGTACTGAAAGATCGTGCATCAGCTCACCAGTGTCGCGGGTGTAAGTCTGCAACAGCACAGGCTGCTGATGACTGCCGCAGCGAATGCCAGTACGGTCATCGAACTTGCGTTTTGTACGATTCTGCAAGGTGTCTAATTGGGTATCGCCGGTCAGCGGCTGACTGAACGCGGTATTGTGTGTCGGCACGTAACCTTGAGGTGTGCATGCAATGGCAAACACTAAGCCCTCATGGCGCGGCAACAACGACTCCTGAATCAAAGGCAGCACCTGGTCGGTATATCGATCGAAACGCGTTTGAAATTTGGGGGGAGCAGTTTTCGGTATCAGTTGGTAACTGCGGTCGAACAAGTCCTCAAGGCTGACACGACGTTGCTCAATATCCGTTTCAAATTGAGCCGATATTTGACGCGCCCCTTCAAGAGCCAGATCGTAAACACGCTGGTGGTAATCATCCAAGCCAACCTGTGCCAACCGCTCGCTGATGGTTTCCGCTTGGCCCTCCATCTGCACCGCCGCTTTTGCCAGTTGTTGTGTTTGCTCATCGCTGATGGCTAAATCGCCGCGCATTTGCTCAACGGCGGTAAACAGGCTGCTCAATTGTTGTTGATTAGTTTGCGCGCCTGCAGCGATTTCGCTGACTTGCGTTTCAACTCCAGCGGCTAACCGGGCAATATTCTCCAAATGTTGACCGGTTCGTTCTACTTGTTCGACCCCCGTGTCCAGGTCGCTGGATAATTGCCGAATCTGTTCGACTACTTGCCCAGTACGCTGCTGGATATCGGCCACCATTTGCCCGACTTCCTCGGTGGCGCTGGCCGTGCGCCCTGCCAGACCCCGGACTTCATCGGCAACCACGGCAAAACCACGCCCGTGCTCACCCGCGCGAGCAGCTTCAATGGCGGCGTTGAGCGCTAACAAATTGGTCTGGCTGGCAATGGACTGGATAACCAAGGTGACACGCTGAATGTCCGAGCTGCGCTGGTTAAGGGCTTCGATCAGCTCGCGACTGCTGACGGCGCGCTTGCTCAACTGGTGCATCCGTGTAATGGACTCGGCGAGTACGCTGCGCCCGGCATCGCTGCTGACACGGGCTTCGCTGGCGGCGCTGAGTGCCTGTTGACTCAACTGAGAAGTTGCTTGCTCGGTGGCAATCATCACATCAGCGCTGCTGACAATTTGCTCGGCCGCGTCGAGCTGCGACTGGACCTTGCTTGCCAACTGGCCTACGGAAAATGCCACGCTGGCGGCGGACAGTGCGTTGTGGCTGGTGGCGTACGACAGATCGCGGGTCAATTGCTCCAGACCGTCGCCGCCGCTCAGCGTGACGACCGCAACCGAGGGCGCGGCAAACAGGCGAGGCAGCCAGATAACCACCATCATTAACGGTAGGCTGACGTAGACCGAAACGCTGAGAAAGGCCATTGCCGTCAGCAACAGGCACAGCAAAATGCTTTGCATCAAAGGGGTCAGCCAGCGGGCGCTGCTGAGGGAAGGTTGCGCTTTCGTGGCCAATGCGTTGGAGGCCTGGGCCTTCGACGACAGCGTTCCCGTGAGAGGTCCAACTCCAGCCATGTTTGTCACCCATCTACATTTTTGGTTGTTATGCCTGCATTAAACGCCAGACATTGGCCATTAGCTATGGGTCGTTAGTTGTAAGGTGCGGTAAGTGCATAAAGCACGTTAGCGTTCTGCGCAGGGGTTAAACAAGATCGGGTAAATACGGAGGCACTGAGTACCCCCGTAGAGCAACACGTGGCGGGATCAGGCCTGACGCTGATGCTTTTCGATTTGCTCGTGACGCTCTTGAGCTTCGATGCAGTACTTGGTGGTCGGGCTGATCAGCAGACGTTTAAGGCCAATGGCCTCGCCGCTGTCGTCGCACCAGCCAAAGCTGTCATCGGAAATGCGAGCAAGCGCCATTTCCAGTTGTGGAAGCATGCGCTGATCACGGTCAATTATGTTGACCAGCCAGTGACGCTCCTCTTCAACCGAAGCCGCATCGGCAGGGTCAGCGGGCGTGTCCAAGCTTTCAATCGCGATACGGCTTTGATCGATACGCTCATGGATCTCGACTTTCATGGCTTGCAGCAGCTCAACGAAGAAGGCGTGCTGCTCTGCATTCATGTAGTCATCGGCCGGCATCGCCAGCAACTTGTCCTTTGTCATTGATTTCTCTATAAAAAATACGTGCATTAGGGCGAATTAGGGAGCGACTCAGCGTTGCCGAAAAAGCGCCACAGTCTCTAAGCGCCACCTGGCACTCAATTTATGAGGGGCGGCAGTCTAAGGCCGGGCTGTGGACACAGCAACATAATTGAAGCAGTTTCGCGCAACAAGTCACTTAAGGCCGTCACGCAGCGGCTTGAAAGACCACTGGTCGGACAGCCGCGAGCGTCTGACCCATAAAACCTGGCCTCAGTTCCAACTTGAAGGGAGAAGACAAGACACAGGGACCAGAACTGGTCCCCCGAAGAGCGCTCAGCGATCAACGTTTGATTTTACGCTTGTTGCGGTATTGGTCGATCACCACAGCCACGACAATGATCAGGCCCTTAATGATGTCCTGAATATAGGCATCGACCCCAACGAACGTGAATCCGCTGGCCATGACACCCAGTATCAACGCACCGATGACGGTACCGGTGATTCGCCCCACACCGCCTGCCAGACTAGTACCGCCGATCACCGCGGCAGCAATTGCATCCAATTCGTAGGAAACGCCCATGCCAGCCTGTCCGGTGGCTGCCCGCGCCGATGCCACGACCCCCGCCAACCCCGCCAGCAAACCGGCGATGCTATAAACAATAATCAGGTGCCGCTTTACGTTGATTCCAGACGTGCGCGCAGCCTGCATGTTGCCGCCGATGGCGTAAGTGTATTTCCCGTATTTGGTGTAACGCAGAGCAATGTGAAACACCAACGCCGTTGCCAGGAAGATAATCACCGGCATTGCGCCCTGACCAATAGCAGTGTAGGAGTCGTTCAACATGCTCACCGGCTGCCCTGAAGTATAGAAACGCGCCATGCCGCGGGCTGAGACCATCATGCCCAAAGTTGCAATGAAGGGCGGGATGCCGGTGATCGCAATGATGCTGCCGTTGATTGCCCCCGCCACCAGTCCAACCGCCAACCCCACCGCCACTGGAATCCATACCGGAAGGTCGGTCAGTGACGGAAACACTGCACGGGTGTAGTCGGAGCTTTGCGCCAAGCTGGCAGCAATCATTGCCGACAGCGCCAGTACCGAACCGGAGGACAGATCGATACCCGTGGTGATAATCACTTGGGTCACGCCGATGGCGAGCAGACCAATGATAGAAACTTGCAGGATCATCAATACCAGACGTTGCGAATTAAACAGAAAACTCTGATCACGGACGATCCAGCCAAACACTTCAAATACCAACCCGATACCGATTAATACCAAAAATATGCTCAGTTCAGTTGGCAGACGCCGTTTCGACCTGGCTGGCACAGCGGCAGGTTTGTTTCCTAAAATTGCGTTCATAGCGGTTGTTCCTCTTCTGCTGCGTCGGCCCGCTAGTGAATCGAATTGCCAGAAGCCAGGTGCATCACCCGCTCTTGGGTCGCTTCACCACGGTCGAGCATGCCCATCATCTCGCCCTCATGCATCACCATGACCCGGTCGCTCATGCCCAGAACCTCAGGTAATTCTGACGAGATCATGATCACCGCCATACCTTCGCTGGCCAGATAAGAAATCAGCCGATAGATCTCGACCTTGGCGCCGACGTCAATGCCTCGGGTGGGTTCGTCGAGAATCAAAATTCTTGGATTGGTCATTAACCAGCGGGCGAGCAACGCCTTTTGTTGGTTACCGCCGGACAGGTTGTCGATGCACTGCTCTAGCGACGGGGTTTTCACCCGAAGCTTTTGGCACATGTCCTCGCACAAGGCACGCAAGGCCTTCTGTCGAATAAAACCACCTGCTGCGTAGTGCGGGATAATTGCCATTTCCATATTTTCCAACACCGACAGACATGGAAATAGCCCGCTGAGCTTGCGATCTTCGGTCAGCAGCGCAAAGCCTTTCTTGATCGCCAGGTTCGGATCAGTGATACGGACACTCACGCCATCGAGTTGGATGTTGCCGCCGTCACAGGGCGTAATTCCAAAAATAGTTTCGGCGATGTTGGTGCGCCCTGACCCCATTAACCCCGCAATACCGAGGATCTCCCCCGCGTGCAGATCGAAAGAAACCCCCTCAAATACTCCGTTCAGACGTAGATCACGGACTGAGAGCAATAAATCACCCTTAGGTTTTTCACGCTCAGGAAACAGCTGGCTCAGCTCGCGGCCGACCATCATCGACACGAGGCTATCACCGTCCATGCTGTCGGCCCGTTGCAGGCCGATATAAGTGCCATCGCGAAATACCGCCACTTCATCGGCAATGCTGAACACTTCATTCATTTTATGGGTGATGTAAATGATGCCTTTGCCCTGCGCCTTGAGGTCGGCAATGATCGAGAACAGGTGGGCAACTTCTTTTTCAGTAATGGCAGACGTCGGCTCATCCATGATCAGAATGTCCGAGTCATACGAAACTGCCTTGGCAATTTCCACCATCTGTCGCTCGGCAATGGTCAGAGTGCCTACCAAGTCTTGCGGCGCCAGATTAATGCGCAATCGCTCTAGCAATGTCGCTGTGCAACGAAACATTTCTTTATGATCGACCATGTGCAAGCCATTGAGCTGCTCACGCCCGATCCAGATATTTTCGGCGATGCTCATGTGGGGCATCAGATTGAGTTCCTGATGGATCATCGCAATTCCGGCTTGCAGCGCCGCCAACGGCGACTCGAAGCTGATGGGCTTGCCGCGCAAGCGCAGCTCACCTTCATCAGGTTGGTAGATACCGGCAATGATTTTCATCAAAGTGGACTTGCCAGCACCGTTCTCGCCCATCAGGGCCAGTACCGAGCCGGGACGCACACGAAGTTGCACGTTAGACAGAGCCACCACACCAGGAAAGCCTTTGCTGACGTTGATAATTTCCAGCAGATATGGGCTGTCGATCGCGGCCGCACCAGCCAACAGATCGGTTGGAGCACTACGTGAAGTCGTACCAGAAGTGAACATGTGACAATTCCTCTCGCGACGTTCTTGTTCTAGAAAGAGGGGTCAGTTATTTGAACGAAGCAACATTTTCTGGCGTGATCAGGCGATAAGGCACCCAGACCGACTGCTCAACCGGCTCCTTCTTGGCCATTTTTACCGCCGCGTCGATAGCGCCATCTGCCTGGCCTTTGGCGTCCTGGAATACCGACACCGCGATGTCGCCCTTGGTTACCGCATTCAGACCATCAGGAGTACCGTCGACACCGGCTATCAAGACGCTACCCTTGGCAATGCCAGCCTGCTTCAACGCCATGGACGCCCCGATGGCCATTTCGTCGTTATTAGCTACCACAGCATCGAACTTCTTGCCTTGGGTGATCCAGTCGTTGGTCAAGTCCATACCCTTTTGCCGCAACCAAGTCCCGCTCTGTTCCTGATCGATTTTGATACCGGGGTACTTGGCCAGGATTTCTTTGACACCTTTGGTACGGTTCTGGGTGGAATTGTTGGCCAAATCCCCCAGCAGAATCACGATGCTGCCCTTGCCGCCCATCTTGTCAGCGAGGTACTGCATTTGCAGCTTGCCGGCCTCTTCATCGTTGGAGGCGACAGTAATCACGCCTTTAGGCAGGTTGAGATCATCAGGACGGCGGTTGACGTATACCAACGGGATACCCGCAGCGACGGCCGCCTGGGTGATTTTGGCGGTAGCAGCGGTGTCGACCGGGTTGACGATCAGGGCATCTACCTTCTGATTGATCAGGTTCTGCACTTGGGTCAACTGTTGGACCACATCGCTTCTACCGTCGACAAATTGCAGCGAAACGCCGCCGGGTACGGTCTTGGCTTTGGCGGTCATGTCTTCACGCAGGTAGGTCAACCAGGTGTCATCGAACTGCGACATGCTCACGCCGATTTTCATATCGGCCAAGGCTACGCCGCTGGCGAACATGAGTGTCAGGGCAAGTGAAGTGAAACGGATAGGGGTATTCATGATCGGTCTGTCTCCACGTTTTTGTAGTTGTATGGATAACTAGGAACGACTTTATTGGAAAATAATTTCTATATCAACTAGTTTTAGAATTTATTTCTATTTTCATTTTTATCACCCTGCTCGCTTATGCCCAAAATTTGTAAGCGCTACGCAAGGTTGCGATTGACGAAGAATCACACCTTCGAAAACTCCTGCAAAAAGCGATTTCTACAGCTCAACCACCGTGCCCGACTGCGCACTCAAGCGTGCCGCATCCAACACCACTGAGCACGCTACCGCATCACGCGGGTCCACCGGATTTTTGCCTTTACCTGCAACAGCTTCCTGCAACTGCCGATAAAACTCGTTCCAGCAGCCGCGTTCGGAAGGAATACGTTCGCGCTGCTGGCCTTGCTCGAACCAACCCCAGCGTCGATGTTCTTCAGCGCCCCAGTTATCACCTTCGCTTTTCGGTGACCGCCCGGCTAACAACGACGCTTCCTGCCCGTCCAACCCTTCCACACTGTAGCAACCCGCTGAGCCGCTGACCCTGAAGCGCGGCCCCGGACAGTTCTGCAAGCAACTGCCCCACAGGTGCGTAACCACACCGCTTGCGTGAGTCAGCGACACAAAAAAGCCGTAATCGAGTTCGTTGTCCGCCGACGCAAAATCCAGTTCGGCGTACACCCGTGACACAGGACCGAATAACAACAGGGCCTGATCCACCAGGTGACTGCCTAGATCGCGAAGCATTCCGCCGCCGCTGGCCTTGCCCACTGATTTAGGTGAATAGCGCTCCACCCTGGATTCAAAACGCATGATGTCGCCGAGCACGCCGTTGTCGATCAGCTTGCGTAGGGTCAGGAAATCCGAATCCCAGCGACGGTTTTGATAGACGCTTAGCATCACACCGCGTCGCTCAGCGGCCTCAACCAATTCCCGGGCCTGGGCAGCGTCGTTGGCGAACGGTTTATCGCTGACCACTGCCACGCCCAGCTCGATAGCTTCGAGGATCAGTGCCCGACGGGAGGCCAGCGGCGTGGAAATCACCACCGCATCGATGCCGTTGGCCACCAGCGCCGCCAGCGTGTCGAACGCCAAGACGTCAGGATTGTCCTGCGCCAGCTCCAAGCGCCGTTCGGGGGAACGAGTGACAACGCCGATAAAACGGGCACCCGGCATGCTGGCAATCAGCGGCGCATGAAAATATCGCCCGCCCTTGCCATATCCCACTAATCCAATGCGCATTGAAATGTCCTCTGATTCGAATGGGGTGGTGTGGCCTTCGCAGGTCCGTGTTGTCCACACACTGTCAGGCATAAAACGCCGGCCGGGCCGGCAAGCTCACCGGAACAATCGCCCCACTTTTTTGTGCTTCGATACAGGCATCGGCAGTAACTGCAGCAGCGTATCCATCCCACGCGGACGGGCCGCCGACCTGGCCCGCGCGGACGCTGTCAACAAACGCTTGCAGCTCAACGTCATAAGCCGCAATGAAGCGATCTTTCCAGTCCATCAGAATGGCATTGGACACTTTGGCGCCGCTGCGCAGTTGGACTTGTGAAGGCTCCGGCAAGCGCGCAATGCCAGTCTCGCCGACGACTTCACACTGGATGTCATAACCGTACTGGCAGTTAACGAATACTTCGACGTCAATGCGCGTGCCTTTGGCGGTTTCCAGCAAGACAATCTGTGGGTCTTTGAGGTGCGCGAAGGCTTTGCCGGATTTGCGCGGGAACACTACTTGCACCGAGACATAATCATCGTCGAGCAACCACCGCAGCACGTCGATTTCATGGATCAGCGTGTCAGTGATTGCCATGTCAGTTTTGTAATTCTCGCCCACGGTGGGGTTGCGATGAGCACAGTGCAGCATCAGCGGCTCGCCGATCTGCCCGCTGTCGATCACGGTCTTCAGCGCGCGATAACCCTCGTCATACGGGCGCATGAAACCGACCTGGACCAAACGCTTGCCGTAGGCGATTTCGGCGTCAACGATTCGTCGGCAGCCGTCTGCTGTGACGGCCAACGGTTTCTCGCAGAACACGGGTTTACCGGCGGCAATGGCGGCCAGCACGAATTCTTCGTGGCTCGGGCCCCATGACGTCACCAGCACCGCTTCCACCTCTGGCGTGTTTATCAGCGTGTGGCCATCGGGGTAGACCTCAGCGGTCAGGTCTAGGTCGCGTGCTACTTTGGCGGCCTGGTCGAGATTGATGTCGGTCAGCGCCACAACCTGGCTGCCCAACAAGGTTTGGCTCAACCGTCGAATGTGATCCTGGCCAATTGCGCCGGTGCCAATCACGCCTAATTTCAATGTCATTTCACTGCTCCCAAAGTCGTTATCGTGGAGTGAGTCGTCAGTATTTGCGGGCTTTCGCCAGTTCCTGGCTGAGCGCTTTAAACACCTGAGCGGTAGCGCCCTTGGTCGACACTTCCGCCACGCCGACTCGCCACCACGACAGATATTTGTGGATCATGGTCTTGGGTAGAACCTTGATATCGATCAAGGTCGAGACCGTTTGCTTCTGTGCATCAATCAGTGCGGCTTCCAGCTCGAAGACGGTATTGACCTTGTAGGTCTTGCAACCGTAGGCCGCAGCGCTCATGGCAAAATCCACCGGAACAAAATCGCCGTCAAGCTTGCCGGTTTCCGGATTGCGAAAGCGAAACTCCGTGCCGAAGCTGTCCATCCCGTGTCCCATTTGCAGGTTGTTGATGCACCCGAAGGTCATGTTGTCGAAGAGGATCACGTTGACCTTGCAACGTTCCTGAATCGAGGTCGCCAGTTCTGAATGCAGCATCATGTAGGAGCCATCACCCACCAGCGCGTAAACCTCCCGCTGCGGCTCGGCGAGCTTGACCCCCAGCGCGGCATTGATCTCGTAACCCATGCAGGAATAACCGTACTCGACGTGGTAGCTGTGAACCCCGGTGCTACGCCAGGCGCGCTGTAAATCACCCGGCAAACTGCCGGCAGCAGCAACGATCACGGCGTCGCTGGGCAGCCGCTGATTGAGTAAACCCAATACGCGGCTTTGGGTCAGGCAGGAACCGGTGAGTTCGATGAATTCGCGCAGCACGGCCGGGTCAAGGTGGTCATTAATCTCCGGTATGAAATCGCGGCTTTGGTATTCAATTGCGTAAATACGGTCCACTTCGGCGTCAAATTGCGCCTTCGCCTGGCGTGGTTGATCGCCCCACGCCGAGCGATAACCGCTGTCGCTCAGCGCATCGGTCAACGCCAGCAACGCGTATTGGGCATCTGCCAACACCTGCACACCGTCCAACTTCTGCGCGTCGAAGGCGCTGACATTGAGGTTTAGGAACTGCACGTCGGGGTTTTGGAACAGCCATTTCGAGGCAGTAGTGAAGTCGCTATAGCGGGTGCCGACGCCGATGATCAAGTCCGCTTCTTTGGCCAGCATGTTGGCTGCCAGTGAGCCCGTTTCACCCAAACCACCCATATTCAAAGGATGAGCCGAAACAATCGCACTTTTACCCGCCTGGGTTTCGGCAAACGGTATATCAAAGCGCTCGGCAAATGCCTGCAATGCATCCGCTGCGCCGGAATACCGCACCCCGCCGCCACACACTAACAACGGCTTGCGCTTGCCTTTGAGCAATGCCAAGGCATCGCCGAGCATGGCGTCGCTGGCGGGGCGTCGGTCAATGCGGTGTACGCGTTTTTGCAAGAAGCTATCGGGGTAATCGTAAGCTTGAGCTTGCACGTCTTGCGGCAAGGCCAAGGTCACAGCGCCGGTTTCGGCCGGGTCGGTGAGCACACGCATAGCATTAATAGCGGCGCTCATCAGCTGTTCTGGGCGATTAATACGGTCCCAGTATTTGCTGACGGCTTTGAATGCATCGTTGGTGCTGATACTCAAGTCGTGAAACTGCTCAATCTGTTGCAGCACTGGGTCCGGCTGTCGGCTGGCGTACACATCGCCGGGCAGCAGCAAGAGCGGAATTCGGTTGGCGGTGGCGGTGGCGGCAGCCGTGAGCATGTTCGCGGCACCCGGCCCGACCGAGGACGAACAGGCGTAGATCTTGCGCCGCAGGTGTTGTTTCGCAAACCCAATGGCGGCGTGGCACATGCCTTGTTCATTGCGGCCCTGATGAACGATTAATTGTCCGCTGTCTTGCTCCAGGGCCTGGCCGATACCCAACACATTGCCGTGGCCGAAAATCGTAAAAATACCGGCAATGAATTTGCTCTCAACCCCATCGACTTCCACGTACTGGTTATCAAGGAACCTCACCAGCGCCTGGGCCATGGTTAATTTTGTTGTTTTCATGTTTGATTCCCTTTGTTCCATGGGCGACTTTCGCCAGCCAGCCTGGTCCCACAGGAGTGCTCGACACTGACCGTTGTGGGTGCAGGCTTGCCTGCGAAAAGGCCTGCATATTCAACCCTGTAAATAGGCCATGCTCGCCGCGACCGCCTGCGTGATATCCACCAATTCGTGAACGCTGTCAGCAAAAGGTTCGAAGGACAGATGCCCCACGTAGCCATCGCGCAGCAATCGATCAATCTGCATCGAATTGCCGAGAATATCGCCCTCACCCACCAGCACCCGGTGCCCGTCGCGAAGCCCCGCCAGCGGTACATCACGGTCTTCGACACCGGAGATGTGTACCAACCCGGTAAGGTCAGCGAAGAACTCTTTTTCGTTCGCAAGATGGTGGTGAAAGGTGTCATGCACGACTCGAAACACATCCAGCCCACCGGTAGCGGTTATGGCATCCACGGCCTGACGTTTGAGACGCAGCGAGCATTGCGGAAAACCCAGCGGCTCGACGAAGCCGAAGATATCGTACTCGCGCAAAATAGGTGCTAGCTCACTTAATGCGGTCCTTAGTCCCAGCGTTCGCTCACCGGCAGTCCGTAAATCGGAGGGGCCGTTGAACGGGCACAAGACCAACGCTTCGGCGCCGCAGTCCCGTGCGAAGGTCGCCAACTTCAGCGCCTGCGTCCGACGCTCGTCGTTCCAGACATCAAACGGGTACAACGCATTGATCGACAACACCCGAATACCGTGGGTCTGGCACTGTTCGCGGATGCTATCGGGCGGGGTGCCGCCCTCGATTCCGATACCCTTAAGGTCGTTGCGAAGTTCAATCGCATCCGCTTTCAGCGTTACTGCCAGATCAATAAATTCCGACAGCGAAAGACGTGGCGCAACCATACGATTCAGAGCGAAACGCAGGGGATGGCTCATTATTTTTATTCTCCTAAACGAACGCGGACGACAGATTATTTAGCGGTGGGCATACCAAACTCCGGACCTTTGACGATGCTGTCTGGCCAGCGCTGCATTACGCTTTTGTAGCGGCTGTAGAAGCGGATGCCCTCTTCGCCATAGGCGTGGTGATCGCCGAATAGCGAACGCTTCCAACCGCCGAACGAATGCCAGGCCATAGGCACCGGAATCGGTACGTTGATCCCGACCATCCCGACCTTGATCGTGCGCGCGAACGCACGCGCAATACCGCCATCGCTGGTAAAACACGACACGCCATTACCGAACTCATGGGCGTTGATCAACGCCACAGCGCTGGCGAAATCCGGCACCCGAACAATGCCCAGCACCGGACCGAAAATTTCCTGCTTATAAATAGTCATTTCAGGGGTAACGTTATCGAACAGCGTAGCGCCAACAAAGAAGCCCTCTTCGGCACCCGGGACGCTGAAGTTGCGGCCGTCAACGATCAGTTCCGCGCCTTGCTCTACACCTTGATCGATGAAGCTCAAGACTTTGCTTTTATGCTCGCCAGTGACTAACGGACCCATGTCGATGTCGCGTTGCATGCCGTTGCCGACCTTGAGTTGGTCGATGCGCGGCAGCAGTTTTTCGATCAGTTGGTCGCCGACGTCACCAACCGCCACTGCGATGGAAATCGCCATGCAGCGCTCGCCGGCAGAGCCGTAAGCAGCACCGATCAAGGCATCGGCGGCCTGATCGAGGTCGGCGTCTGGCATGACGATCATATGATTTTTGGCCCCACCCAAGGCCTGTACACGTTTGCCCCGCGACGTACCCTGTTGGTAGATGTATTCGGCAATGGGTGTCGAACCGACAAACGAAATTGCTTCGATATCGGGGTGTTGCAGCAAGGCATCAACGGCCGCTTTGTCGCCCTGAACCACGTTGAATACACCGTCTGGCAAACCGGCTTCACTGAGCAGACGCGCCATAAACAGGCTGGCCGAAGGGTCGCGCTCGGAAGGCTTGAGAATAAAAGTGTTACCGGTGACCAAGGCCATGGGAATCATCCACAGCGGCACCATGACCGGGAAGTTGAACGGCGTGACCCCGGCGCAAACGCCCAGGGGTTGGCGCAGGTTCCAGTTGTCGATGCCGCCACCGATGTTATCGCTGTAATCGGTTTTCAACAGGCTCGGCGCACCACAGGCAAATTCGACGATTTCAATACCACGGGTGACCTCACCTTTGGCGTCGGAAAACACTTTGCCGTGTTCGCGGCTGATGATCGCTGCCAGCTCATCATGGTGTTGATCCAGCAGCTCTTTGAATTTGAACATCACGCGTGCGCGGCGTAGCGACGATTGATCAGCCCAAGCCGGAAACGCGGCCAACGCTGAAGCCACGGCCTCGTCCACGGTTTTCGCGCTGGCCAGCGCGACTTGCGCTTGCACCTTGCCGGTGGCCGGATTGAACACATTGCTGTAGCGCTCGCTGCCTTCGCGTTGAGCAGAGCCGGTAAGCACTTGGCCGTTGATGTAGTGACCAATAATCGGAGTGTTGCTCATGCCGCTGTTCCTTATCGAATAGGTTTAAAGATCCAATAACCAGCTGTGCTGGGGATCGTTGTGGAACTGCCAGGCGCGTTTCGGACCGGCCATCACGTTCAAATAATACGACTCGTAGCCATAGGGCACGCTGACCGGGTGATAACCCTTGGGCACCGTGACCAAGTCGTTGTTCTCCACTGCCATAGTTTGATCAATGCTGCGGTCGTCGGTGTACACCCGCTGAAACACATAGCCCTGCGGCGGGTTGACCTGATGGTAATAGGTTTCTTCCAGAAAGCTTTCGTGGGGCAAGTCATCCTGGTCATGCTTGTGTGGCGGGTAGCTGGACGAATGCCCGGACGGCGTGCGCACTTCCACCACCAACAGCGAATGCGCAGGCTCTGTGTCGGGAAGAATGTCGCACACATAACGGGTATTAGCGGCTTTACCTCGGCTGCTACGTTTCATGCTTTCAGGGCGGATCAAGCGTGCCGGCAGTTGCTTGGCAACATCGCCGGCGGCGGAGCACACGGCAATTTGTACTGCGCTGAGTGCGATCACCTGAGCTTGACTGTGGGGCGGCAAGTACACGGCGAAGGGGGATTTGTCTTCGAACACCGAGTGCCGATCGCCAATGTTCTGCCACTTGAAAGCGGCCTGCCCCGGCGCCTCGCCGGTCACATCAACCCGGCCACTAAGCAATACCAGGCACAGTTCTTTCTCACCGGCACTGACCGGTAAACTCTCACCGACACTTAAACGATAAGCGGCGAAGCCGACGTACTCCAATGCACCGTCTGCCAGCGCAACGACGTTGCGGCCTTCAGCGTTACTTTTCACCAGCAGGTTCATGACCAAGCGCTCCTGTGTTGGGCATCGGCGAGCAAACTGCGCAGGGTCTCACAGCCTTTTTTGGCATAGGCATAACTGGGCGCGACCGCCGGGTCTTGCTCGGCTTCTACCACCAGCCAGCCGGTGTAGTGGGCGGCCAACAAGACGTCGAGCAAAGCAGCGAAATCAATGTCGCCATCGCCCGGCACGGTGAACGTACCGTTGATGATGCAGTCCGGAAAACTCCACAAATGGTTGCGCGCCAGTTGCACCACTGGCTTGCGTACGTCTTTGAAATGCACGTGGCAAATCCGGTCGATATGTTTTTTCAATACCTGCAGTGGCTCGCCGCCCCCCATGTAGCAATGGCCCGAATCGAACAGCAAGCCGACTTCGCTGCCGGTCAGGGCCATCAGCTTATCGATGTCCTGGGGCGATTCAACGTAAGCGCCCATGTGATGGTGATAGGCCAAACGTACGCCGCGGGATAAAGTGAAACGCGCCAACTGGGTTAGCTTGTCGGCGTACTCCTGCCACGCCCGATCACTGTAAAAACGTGGTCGCTCGACCAATGGAATGCGCTGCCCTTGAATTGAGTCAGCGACTTCGCCGTATACCAAAACCGTAGCGCCGTTTTCTGCAAGCAACTGCACATGCGAGGAAATGGCCTCGATTTCCTCAACCACCGAACGCCGCGCCAAACGACCGGAATACCAGCCAGAGACCAGCGCCAGTTCGTAGGGACGCAACACATCGCCGACGCCTTTGGCGTCTTTAGGGAACTTGCCGTTGAGCTCAAATCCTTCGTAGCCTATTTCCGCGCCTTCGCTCAAGGCAGTACTCAGCGGCGTTTCGCCACCGAGTGCAGGTAGATCGTCGTTGCTCCATGAAATCGGGTTAATGCCGATCCGGATCGCTGAATGGGTGTTCGAAGTGGGCATGGGTGCACCTGTATGTCGGTATCAACTAAACGCTGGTTTTGGCTGGATGAACGACTCAGCTCAGTCATCGCGACCGCATCAGGCTCTCGCCTCGCGCCAGGATTCGATCAAGAACGTGAACGTACGTTGCACGTGGCTTATCAGTGTCGCGTCATCGATTTCGTTCGCCATCCAGGCGCGGCTGGGCTCTTGGAAAATCGTCCGGCCAACGGCAAACCCCCGGCAACAGCGGCTACGGCTAGCTTGTTTAAATCCTTCGGCCAGCGCTTCAGCCGGCGCATTGAGGCCCAGCAACACAACGCCGCGGCAATACGGATCGCGCTCGCTGATCAACTCATCTAGCTGTTGCCACACTTGGGCGGTCTGTGACTCGATTTTCCACCAGTCCGGAAAAATTCCAAGGTTGTATAGGCGTTTCAACGCGCGATAGAGCACATCGGGATGGGTTGAGGGGTGATCCTTTGGCGGGATGACTTCCAGCAACAATTCATGACCGCTGGTTTGCGCAGCGCGGTACAAGCCCATGAGTTGGGCTTCTTGCTCCAAACGTAGCAACGGCTCATCGTCGGGATGAAATTGCACCAGGCATTTGATGATCTGTTCCTTAGGCCAGGCCAGCAAATTGCTGCCGATGGAACGGCCGTGTTCAAACGCCAGCGGTCGCGAGCCCTGCACTTCCACCGGACGAGCAATCCACCAGCCGCGCCCGGTGGCGCTGTTGAGTGAATCTTGACCGAAGCGCTGATCAGCCAGCAACCCAACGTCGGCGTCGATCCTCCGCTGGCGCAAATCCACTTCAACCCGCTCTACCGCCTGAATAAACAACTGCTTGAGCTGAGCAATGCTGTCCAGATCCCGTCCGGCTTTCTGCGCCAGTTCCACCAGTTGTCCTCGATGGTCGAAGGCGAAAATAAACAGTGGCTTCCATTGCTTGCGCGGCACGCTGACCTGATGCAGTCGTTGCAGCACGGCGTCTTGATCCGGGCGCGTGATTGGCTCCTTGCTGTTAAATAGGTAATCCAGTTCCGCCAGGGTCGGCATGGCCGGCGCACAAGCGTGGCGCGATACCACCAGCCCACCGCAGGCATTGGCTAATTGGCAGCAGCGTTGATCGCTAGCCTCGTCCAGCCAGCCCATGAGAAAACCCGACATGAACGCATCACCTGCGCCCAATACGTTCAAGACTTCGACCCGAACACCGGGGTAAATGTCGCCGTGCTCCAAACGATCAGGAATCGCCCCGTGAATCACGGTACAACCCTGCGGGCCCAGTTTCACCACCAAGGTTGCGGCGGTCAGGTCACGCACTTTGCGCAATGCGCTGAGCAGGTCTGTGCCACCGCCTGCGATCAGAAACTCTTCTTCAGTGCCGACGATCAGGTCGAAGCGCGGCAATATACGCTGCACGTGCTGGCTGACTTTTTGGTCGGCAACAAAGCGGGTCTCGCCATCAGACTTGCTCGCCAACCCCCACAACACCGGTCGGTAGTCGATATCGAGGATACGTTTGACGTTGTGTTTTTCCGCATAGTCCAGCGCCTGGCTGCTGGCCTTGAACACGGGTTCGGTCGAAAAATGTGTACCGGTAATCAGCAGGGCTTTGCTGGAGGCAATATAGGCTTCGCTAATGTCTTCACTACGCAGCGCCATGTCGGCGCAGTTTTCACGGTAGAACACTAACGGAAATGTTTCGCGGTCCTTGAGGCCCAGCAACACCATGGCAGTAAGTCGTTCCGGGTCGGTTTTTATGCCGCTGACGTCGCAGCCTTCACGCACCAATGACTCGATCAGAAAGCGCCCCATGTGGTCATCACCGACCCGGCTGAGCATCGCCGACTTGAGACCCAGGCGGGCGGTGCCAAAGGCTATGTTTGCGGAAGAGCCGCCGAGGTATTTGGCGAAGCTGCTGACGTCTTCAAGTCGCGCACCGACCTGCTGCGCGTATAGATCAACGCCGAGACGTCCGAGGCAGATCAGATCCAAAGGACGACCAGTGGAAAAACGTGTCTGAACCATGCTGGCTCCTATTATTTTTATCAGCCTGCGATTCACGCGAGGGCGCACGCATCGCTTTGGGTAGATGCAGACTAGAACGTCTCGTGGCGTCAATCAATATTTATTCTATAAATTATTTATGTGGAATATTTTTTCCATTAATGTGTAATGGAACAGCACATGGTCCTAAAGAGGCGAGGCTATAAATAGCCAGCCCTGTAAACTAAGCCGTCCATTGTCAGGGGCATGGGCGCCTCGCCTGTCCGGCCGCGCCTTATAAGAACAAGTCTGAGAAGGAACCACCGTATGTCCAGCATCGATCAGCAGACAGTAACCAGTGCCGATACGCCTTTGAATGCCGAAAGCCTGCTCAAGCTGATCACCACCGAATACGAGAGCTTGCCGCGTCAGCTCAAACGTATCGCGACCTATATGACTCAGCAAAGCGACCGGATCATGGTTGACCGGATCAGCGATATTGCCCGTGAATGCGAAGTTCATCCATCAGCCATCGTGCGGTTCTCCCAACGCTTTAGCTTCAGTGGCTTCAGCGAAATGCAAGCGTTGTTTCGTGAGGCCTACACCCACAAAACCACGCCTGCTCAAAACTACCAACAGCGAATCCGCAACATGATCGCCAATAAGTCGCAAAAAGCCAGCGGTGGAGATCTTGCGCGCGAGTGCGTGAATGCGACGCTGTCCGGGTTGGAACGGTTGGGTGCCGAGTTGGACGACGTGGTGTTCGACACAGCGGTAGATTTAGTCGTTAACGCTGACAATATTTACGTGGTTGGGGTGCGCCGCTCTTTCGCGGTGGCCGACTACTTGGTGTACAACCTGCAACACACCAACAAACGCATCCATCTGATTTCCGGTCTAGGTGGCAGCTACCGCGAACAGATGCGCAGCGTACGCGCCAACGATTTGGTAATCGCCATTAGCTTTACCCCATACGGCAAAGAAACACAGCATTGCTTGCGAATCGCTCAACACAATCAGGCCAAGACCTTGATCATTACAGACAGCAACCTCTCGCCGTTGGCCAAACGCGCCAACGCAGTGTTACTGGTTAACGAAGGCAGTTCCTTTGCATTCCGCTCGCTCAGTGCAACGCTGTGCTTGTGTCAGGCATTATTCATAGCGGTCGCCTATCGACTGGAGTTGAAGGTTGATCAAATACACGAGCAGGTTGGGTTTGATGATTAATTACACCCGTACGCGGCACTCAACCTATTCCAAACATTAGAAAACTATTCAAACGCATATTCAGTTGTACAGAGTTGTTTTTTTGTACAACTAATTATGGCGATTTTTGTAGAACCGCACGTATGATAGCTTTCTTGCGACAGGCAACGCAGTAGGCCGCACTCCGCCCGGTTGACCATGTACCAGGAACTTGTTACCTCCCTACCGTTTTCCTGAGTCGAGTTCAGCATGCTATTCAACGCGCATAAAAAAGTTATACAGGATCTGCAGCATGTCATTGCTCAACAGACGAGTTTGTTACAAGCCATCGATCGTTCTATGGCAAGTATTGAGTTCGACTTAAATGGCGTTGTCTTGAGCGCCAATGAAAACTTTTTAAACACCATGCGCTATCGTAAAGAGGATCTGATCGGTAAAGAACATCGGCATTTCTGCACACCTGAATATGTGCGTAGCAGTGACTATGCTCAACTGTGGGCGCGTTTAAGGGCCGGTGATTTCGTGACGTCGACCTTCCTTCGGGTTGCGGGTGACGGCGAGCCGGTCTGGCTTGAAGCGAGCTATAGTCCCGTTAAGGATGCATCCGGCAAAGTGGTTAAAATCGTCAAGTACGCCATGGATGTAACTGAGAAAATTCAAACCGAAAACGAAACAAAAAACAAACTTCAGGCTTTCGATCGCGCGATGGTTGAGATTGAGTTCGAGCCCAGTGGACAAATTTTGACCGCTAACGAAAACTTCCTGAAGCGGATGGGCTATAGCCTCAGCGAATTAAAAGGCAAACACCACCGGATGTTCTGCCCACCCGAGGTCATCAACTCAACCGACTACGAAGAATTCTGGCGCAGGCTGAACAAAGGTGAATTTTTCAGCGGACAGTTCAAGCGCATGGACAAACATGGTCAGACCGTTTGGCTGGAAGCTAGCTATAACCCGGTATATGACGCCCGCGGCAATCTGAACAAAGTGGTCAAGTTTGCATCTGACATCACCGACCGAGTTGTAAAACACGAGCAAGACGCCCGTAGCGCCGCTCAGGCTTATCACATCTCTATTGAAACTCAGAAGGTCGCGGAGGTAGGCACCCGAGTCATTCAACAAGCGGCGAGTGAAATGCGCCAAATATCGCTAAATATTGAAGACTCCTCTCGAATCGTTGCCCAACTGGGTGAGCGCTCGAATCAGATTACCGCCATCGTCAACACGATTCGCAGCATTGCAGACCAGACCAACTTGCTGGCCCTCAACGCCGCTATCGAAGCTGCGCGGGCCGGTGATCAAGGACGCGGGTTCGCGGTGGTCGCCGACGAAGTGCGCCAACTGGCAGCGCGTACCAGCCGCTCAACAGCGGAAATTTCGGAGATGATCCAAGTCATCCAGACCGAAACCCAGTTGGCCATTAGCAGCATGGACAATACGCGGTCGACTGCCAGCCGCGGTGTTGAACTGGCCGACCAGGCGGGATCGGTCATTGTGCAGATCAGCGCTGGCGCCAGCGAAGCTGTGGCGGCAGTGAAGATGTTTGCTCGCCAGGAAATGAGTTGAGATTGAGGGTGAACGTAACGGACAGGCTTAACTGTTCACAACGATTCTTCGCGATCATCCTGTCTGACTTGCGGTGCCGACTCAACCGCAGATCCTGCCACGCTTAACGGTTTGAGCCGCAAAGCGTGTGCGGGTAGCAAACCGGCGACGGCTGGAAAATGCCGCAGGAAGTGAAAGCACAGAAAAATCAACGGAGCACGCCACCACTCCCGGCGTCTGGCCTGCTGAAGCGTTACTTGCCGGCATTGTGTCAACATCAATTCACGCAAGTGTTTGTGCAATTTCTGGTTAAGAGCCTGATCACGGATGAACAGGTTCGCTTCAAGGTTCAATGACAGGCTCAAAGGGTCAAGATTACTTGAGCCCACGGTGGACCACTCCTGATCAATCAACGCCACGTTACCGTGTAGCACCCGTTGCGTGAATTCGTGGAGGATCACGCCCTCACGCAGCAGGTAGGCATACAGCATGCGCGAGCACATCCGAACCAGGGGCAGGTCCGGTTGCCCCTGCAAGATCAGATTCACTTTGACCCCACGGCGCGCCGCGTTTCGCAGTTCTCGCAAAAATCGATAACTGGGAAAAAAACATGCATTGGCAATAGTGACCCGCTGGTTGGCATTTCGAATCGCCAGCATGTATTGCTCTTCAATGTCGGCGGTGTGCTCTGTATTGTCGCGAACGGCTAACAGCATCCGGGCACTGCCAGTCTGATGCTGAACGACGTGTAAGGGTCTCATTGCGCCACGCGTTGCGGACCTGACAAGGCTCAGGCTGGACTGATAGATGTCCGCAACCACGGGGCCGCGTACCAACAGTGCGTAATCTTGCTTGGCTGTCGGACCGGTGTCGCTCATGTGATCAAGGCTATAGTTGGGGCTACCAATCAGGGCCAGTTCTGCATCGATTACCACAATTTTGCGATGCAAGCGGTAAAACAGCTGAGTCCGTTTACCCAGCATTTGCGAGCGCTGGCCGAACAACTCCACAAGCACCCCGGCACGGAGCAGTTGTGCCAAAAACTCCGGATTCAAATCCGAGGTGCCGTAATCGTCCATCGTTAACACTACCCGTACACCGCGCAAAGCCGCCTCGATCAACGCTTGCTGTAATGCTTCTCCTACCCGGTCCTGAACGATGATGAACGTTTCTAGCAGTACCTCTTTTCGCGCGGCCCGAATGCAATCAACTACTTGGGCGAAAAAATCTTCGCCATTGATTAGCAACTGCGCTGAGTTACCGTCACGCCATTGATATTGGGCACAGGAGAGTTTCACAAACGCACCTCCACCGCCGATGGCGCGCGGCCAGAAAGATGGGACCAAGGTCGATGATCAGGGCCTTGGTTAAACAGGTCGTAGCATTGCGCAGAAATCCGATCCAGTCGCATCAGCACAGGCCAGCCCTGCCTGCGCAATAGGGTGAAACGACTAAAAATTAACGCCTCGCATATCACCCGGCGCCACTTCAAGCCCCTCTGCCAAGCCAAACCGTTCGAGCAGTTTACGAGCGTCATACGGCGCGCGGACCTTGATGTCGTTATCGAAATAGCAATAAACATCGCGAGCTTTTCGCTTGAGTGCGCTCTTGGTGCTGACCAAGTGTGCATCTTTGGGCTGCGTCCCCCGATGCCAAGCGTCGATACGATCGCCCCAACGCGTGATCGCAGCCGGCGTATAGCCGCTTTCATAAAGTGCCTTTTCGCCGTGCAACCGCAGGTAGACGAAATCGCTGGTGAGGTCTTCCAGGTAGGGCCATTTACCCGCCGTATCCGCGACCACTAACGCCACATTGTATTTGCGTAACAGCGCGATAAATTCATCGGTGGCAAAACTCGCGTTTCGTATTTCCACGGCATGACGCACGGTCCCAGTACTGGGTATATCCAGATAATCAGGTTTTTTCATACGCTCATCACATTGTTTCGCGCAGGCCTTAGCTTGCATCGTGGTATGCGGCAGTAATGACAAAAAATGTTCGAATTTTTCTACATTGAATTTAAATGAAGGGGGAAATTGCCAAAGAATCGGGCCTAATTTCTGTTTGAGTTGAAAGATGCCAGAAGCGAAGAAATTAGCCACCGGTATTTCAACTTCGTCAAGGCGTCGAACGTGGGTGATAAATCGCGGACCTTTAATGCTGAATACAAAGTTGTCGGGGGCGTCGGCCCCCCAACGGGAGTAAAGGTCCGGCGACTGCAAGGAATAGAATGAACCGTTTATTTCAATACTGTTCACAGCGCGGGAAGCAAATTTGAGCTCATTTTTTTGAGTCAGTTTTTCGGGATAAAAATCACCCCGCCAAGGCACGTAACGCCACCCAGAAATACCGATGCGAATCTCGCTCATCTGTCCGATACTCAGTGTCCGATATCATCCCGTATGAAACCTGTAATCCGCGCGGGTTCAACGAATATCACTCGTTCCAGTAGTGAAATCGATTCAGCAAATTCGCCCTATACCGTCTATCGGCTGCCCGGCTAAATGTTTAAACCATTTTCGCTGAACGACTTCACACATTGACGAGGGCTAATCCTCGTTACCGACTCCACATTCGAGGTTGATTGATCATGCCAAACAGCAAAAAACCAGCTGGCGATAGCAAACAATCTGATACCAACAAAAAAGGCAGCGGCTCGGGTGGCAACTTTGCCAATGATCGTGAAAAGGCTTCCGAAGCCGGAAAAAAGGGCGGAAGTTCGAGCGGGCATAAATAAATAAGCGCTTGGAAGGGCTGTTTATTTATTTTTTATGTATAAAAAGGGCGGGATCATCCCCGTCCTTTTTTGAGACTGCGGTCCTTATTGGCTTGAGGTATGGAACTTATGAAACTACATGCTCACACCCTTGGCGCCACCGGCCTGGCCTTACTGCTAAGTTTAGCCACGGTTTCTGCTTATGCGGGGGCCCCCGAAACTTTCGTTGAAGAGGCTTCAGCCAAGGGCATGGCGGAAATCCAAACTAGCCAACTGGCCATGGATAAATCTAAATCAGCAGACGTTAAAAGTTTTGCACAGATGATGATCACCGATCATACCGACGCTAATCAAAAACTGGCCGCTATCGCCACCGGGCTTAACCTGAAAACAGCCAGCGATGCCGAGATGATGGACAAGGCCAAGAAGATGATTCTTAACTACCGTGACGGGTCTTTCGATAAGGCTTACACCACCAACCAGGTAAAGGCTCATCAAGCGACCATCAAGTTGTTCCAGGACGAAATCAAGACCTCGAAAACGCCAGAACTGACCGCTTTTGCTAAAGCAGCTTTACCAACGCTTCAGGATCACTTGAAGATGGCCAAGCAGTTACAGGCCAAGTACAACAAATAATCTCTGTTCGAGCGCGTCGCGCTGACGCCTTTCAACTGCGGACCGCGCGCTTGGCGTGGTTCGCAAAATCGCAGTATTTGCGGCCCAGCTCGTCTGACCATTGATGAACATCCTGCAACTTCATATGAGGCATAGAAAAGCCCAATAGCGTTTCCATAATCGACATGGGTTCACGCTCAAAATTGACACTAGCGTCGGCGTTTATTGAGTGAATCCCGTCCCGGGTCTGACATTTATTATTGATACTAATGGCGTCGTTGCGGGAAACGTCATGAGGCAGCGAAAGCAATACTTTGCCCATGCCGATCCGAACAGGATAGCTTCCTGGTAAGCCATTGGGACCAGGTGCGTGAGCTTCTACCTCGTCAAAGGAAACAATACTGTTAATCACCGTCAACGCCGAAGCCGCCGTAAGCGACTGGCCGGCTACCCCGCCGGTGTGACGAAAGTTCACGAAGGCGCACTGGAAAATCTCCGAATCTGAAAACCGCCCTGAGCATTCCATGCCGCTAATCCGGTAGGAGAGCTTACAAACGCTCGGCTTTTGCAGCATCGCCTGCGGTAGATAATGGCTGAAATAATGTTTACCGACGATTTTGACCTGAACCTGATCGACAGGGGTCGAGGCCATCGTCGCAATTGCCATGCGCACAGCCGGAACCATATTAGCTGCGGTTCCCACTCCTATCACCGGTGCCAAGCCGGCTTTATCCAATACCGCGTTAACGGCATCAGGAAACGCCGCATTGACGGTTATTGCCCGAGACCCTGACAACTTGACCGCTCGCATCAAGTCGTAAGCAGGAGCAAGGTGCATCGGTAACCAAGGCCCTGGTTGCGATAGCCCAAGCTCATACCCATAACACCTAGGTAGCTCGTCAATTGTCTGCCGTGAGTGCAATGAAGCGCAGTTAACAATGACATCGGGCCTGATCCGGGTAAGAACATCGGCTACCTTATAGATATCGTTAAGGTCCGCCTCAACAGCGGTAATCGAACTCATCACCTCAAGTTGCAAGGTCGTCAGCTGTACTAAATTGCAGAGCCGGGTGGTTTTTTCCAGATTACGACTGGCCACATATAGGTGAAAATTGTTGCGAAGCGCCAACATCTGAAGCAGTTGAAAGCATAGATTTCCAGCACCCACGATGAGAACTTTCTTTCTGTCCATGGTTTTTTTTCGCTCACGTTGCGGAAAGAAGTAAATTCCCGAAAATGTCTAATTGAATCAATCAAACAGCAACGATGGATCACTGCAATTTTCATCCATGGTGGTTATATACGACGCTTATAACCAAAAATGCTAGCTTGCTTCTATTAAGGCTATGCCGATTGTCCAATAAATTCGAGGAAACGTTAAAAGCTTGGATCCAATGGCTGTGAATGTCAAAGCAGACAAAATGATTTTTAAGTATTAATTGCTATAAAAAAACTTTAAATGATGTTGATTCGCATGCTGATAAAACTGTCGGGAATAAAATATAGAAATAGATTTGTGCTTAGAAATATCATCCAATTGAGCGGAGCTACGGGAGGTTCGTCATAAAAAAAACGCTAGAGGGCCGCTGCGCTTTTTGTTCGGACAGTTTTCCTGTCATGGTGGTCTTGACGTTAGTCGTCGCGATTTCGCGCATACACACGTTTTGCATAAATAATTGACCAAGGAATCTACTGTGAATCAACCTTTGCTTACCCCGCGCTACAGCGCCAAAGCCCGCTGGTTACACTGGGTGATGGCTGCGCTGATCGTTCTGGCATACATCCTGATCCTTAGTCGAAGTCAGTTCGCCAAAGGTTCTGACCCAAAAATGTTCGTGACCCAGACTCATTTCTGGGTCGGAATCTTGATTTTACTAATGGCTTTTTTCCGCGTCGCCGAGCGTCGCCGCAACGCCCCTCCTAAAATTACCCCACCGCTGCAAGGCACTCTTCAGATCATTGCGAATTTGTCGCATTACGCGCTGTATGCCTTTCTATTTGCTCAGCCGCTGTTAGGTTTGTTTAGCGTATGGCTGGGCGACGGCAGTGTGCCTATTCCGCTGACATCCCTGTCAATACCTTCGCCGTTCGCCCTATCGCAACCCACCGCCGACTCACTTGAGGAGTTGCATGTATTGCTCGGGACGATTTTTTATTACGTGATTGGCTTGCACATCATAGCGACACTCTGGCATCACTTTGTGCGGCGTGACGACACCGTGAAACGCATGGTTTAAGCGCATACAACCATTTTCATCCCGGGCGCAACCTGTTTAGACCCGATCAGCTTTTAACATTGGTACAGAAGCCAGCCCGCCCAATAAAGCAGCCCTGATCACCAATGCGATCAGGGCACTGCTAGCCCGATTCAGTATCACGCTCACCGCTCTACAGTCTCCACTGCCTATCGCCCCCATGCATTAGACCCCCAACCTTCCCTACAACGGCGAAATCACGCTGATATCAAAAAAAGCTGGCTCTAATCGATAATGAGTATCATTATGTTACTCATTGGCATGCGCGTTACCGGCGCTGCGCATTAAAGTCACCTTCCTGAATTACGTGGTGAAACATGCTTGTTCCTTTTCTGATTATGCTGCGCGAAGGCATTGAAGCCGCACTTATCGTTGGCATCATCGCCAGTTACGTAAAGCAAACCGGGCGTGGCGAGTGGATGCCGGGCGTCTGGATCGGAGTATTTCTCGCTCTGGCGCTGGCCCTGATGGTCGGGGGTGGTCTGGAAATAATGAGCGCGCAGTTTCCGCAGCGTCAGCAGGAAATGTTTGAAGGTATCGTCGGCATGATTGCGGTCGTGATCCTGAGCTCCATGGTCTTCTGGATGCGCAAAGTGGCGCGCTCAATCAAGCATGCCTTGCACGCGTCGCTTGACGCGGCACTCTCCAATTCGAAAAACCAAATCTATGCACTAATTGCCATGGTGTTTTTTGCCGTGGCACGTGAAGGGTTGGAAACCGTATTTTTTCTGATGGCGGTGTTCCAGCAGAGCGACAGCGCAGGAGCACCGATAGGCGCCCTTTTGGGAATGCTCCTTGCAATTGGAGCGGGTTTCGCCATCTACAGCGGCAGCATGCGTTTGAACCTGAGTCTGTTCTTCCGCTGGACCGGCCTGTTTATTCTGGTGGTCGCTGCCGGCATCCTGTCCACCTCCGTGAGAGCGATGCATGAAGCCGGGCTGTGGAATCACTTACAGACCGTGGTCTTCGATATTAGCGCTACGTTACCAATGGATGGGCCGCTGGGATCGGTGTTAGCCGGCATGTTTGGTTATCAGGACGCCCCAACGATCAGCACGCTCAGCGTTTATTGGATCTACCTGATCGCCGCCCTGGTGCTGTTTTTTCTGCCGCAACCACGGGCGGCTAGCCTGCCAACCAAGCCTGGACATCATCAACACCCCTCTTGTCTAACGAATAAATAAGGGCACCCATGTCGAATCTTCCCTCTGGGCTTCCTAAGAAAGCCAAGCCTGCCCACGTCTTGCGATTGGCGGTCGCTGGCTCTGTGGTCGTTATGATCGCGGCCGGCGGGCTGTTTTACTACGCGTCTCAGGCCGCGATGCACAAGCGTCAGGCCAGTAGCAGCGCTGAAGTAATAGTCACCATTCACCCTCATAACTGTGAGCCGAATGCGTTGAGCGTCCCGGCAGGACGAACTACGTTTCGTATCGTTAACCGTTCAGAACGTGCGGTTGAATGGGAAATCCTCGACGGCGTTATGGTCCTCGAAGAGCGCGAGAATATTGCGCCCGGTTTAAGTGCAGTGATCAACGCCAACCTCAAGCCTGGTGACTACACCATTACCTGCGGTTTGCTCAGTAATCCGCATGGCACCATGAAGGTAATTCCGACCGCCGCTTCCGACGCCTTCGCCAAGGCCAAGCCCACTCTGGTTGCGTTCCTCGGACCGCTGTCGGAATACCGGGTGTACCTGAGCCTGCAAAGCTCGGCGCTGCTCAAGGCGATTACTGCGTTGCAAGCCGCTGTCGATGCCGGCGATTTGAGCCAGGCGCAAGCAGCCTATCTGCCCGCCCGCGCTGCCTATCAGCACATTGCACCTGCAACCCAGCGGTTTTCCGAAGTCGATAACGCCGTCAATGCCCGAGCCTATTACTACGAGAAACGCGAGCAAGACCCCGATTTCGGTGGCTTCCACCGCATCGAGTACAGCCTGTTCGACCAACATACCGTTGAAGGGCTGAGCCCAGTGGTGCAGAAGCTACAAGCTGACGTCACCCGTCTCAAGCAACAAATGCTGGCGCAATCAATGCAGCCCGAGCAACTGGTCGGCGGCGTCATTCACACGCTGCGCAGCCTCGCAGACCTTCGCAGCAACGGTGAAGAAGAACGTTACAGCCACAGCGATCTTAATGGCTTTGCTGCCAACCTGGACGGCGCCCGAAAGGTGATCGAGCTAATGCGGCCGCTGTTGGTCATGTCTCACCTCGACCTTTTACAGCGCATCGACAGCGCCACCGCCGCACTGGATGAGCAACTCAAGGAGTTCAGCATTGACGGCGTTTTCCGCCCGTACGACCAAGTCTCGGCCGACCAGCGTCAGCAGGTATCAGCCAAGGCCCAGACGTTAGCCGATGCGCTCGCTGGAATTGATCCGGCACTAGGTCTATCGGATCTCTGAACACCGGCCTCTCGATTTTGAATTAAAGCGAAGACGTATCCCATGAAAGATTTAAAGAACACCGATGCTCCAGAGTCAGTTCAACGCCGCCGAGTGCTTATGGGTCTTGGCGCGGCAGGTGCTGCGTTGGCCGGTGGCAGCTTGAGCGGCAACGTTTTGGCAGCCACTCAGGCAAAAGTGACCGAAGCACCACTCAGCGAGCAGACCCATGATCACCACGACTTCTACGGGCGTCATCAAACCGGAATAGTTACCCCGCGCCCGGCTGCCGGCATGCTGGTGTCGTTCGACGTATTGGCCACTGATCGTGAAGACCTTGAGCGCCTGTTTCGTACGTTGAACGAACGCATCGCATTTCTGATGACCGGTGGCGCCGTGCCTCAGATCGACGCCAAGTTTCCACCCACAGATTCGGGCATCCTCGGCCCGGTGGTGACTCCAGACAACCTGACGGTCACAGTGTCCGTAGGCGCCTCTTTATTCGATGGGCGTTTCGGTCTTGCAGCAATCAAGCCCAGGCGCCTTATTGAAATGGTCGGCTTCCCCAACGACGCTCTGGAACCTGATTGCTGCCATGGTGACCTGAGTATTCAATTCTGCGCCAATACCCCGGACAGCAATATCCACGCCCTGCGCGACATTGTGAAGAACATGCCGGATTTACTGTCAGTGCGTTGGAAGCAGGAAGGTACCGTGCCAGCGCAACCGCCGCTCAAACCGGGCCAACCGGCCGAAAGCGCACGCAACTTTCTCGGTTTTCGCGATGGCTCGGCCAACCCTGATTCCAACGACCAAAAAGCCATGGACGTCCTGGTATGGGTGCAACCCGACTCCGATGAGCCTACTTGGACCGCGAACGGCAGTTACCAAGCAGTTCGGATTATCCGCAACTTCGTTGAACGCTGGGACCGGACGCCGCTGCAGGAACAACAAACGATTTTTGGCCGGCACAAGGTCACCGGCGCCCCTCTGGATGGCAAGCGAGAGAGCGACGAACCTCAATATGCTGCCGACCCCGATGGCAAGGTGACCCCTATGGATTCTCACATCCGTTTGGCTAATCCGCGTACTGCCGCTACCGAACGCAATCGTATTCTGCGTCGCCCGTTTAACTATTCCAACGGCGTGCGCAAAAACGGCCAGCTCGACATGGGCCTGCTGTTCATCTGTTACCAGTCTGATCTGGAAAAAGGTTTCATCAGCGTGCAGACCCGCCTCAACGGCGAGCCGCTGGAGGAGTACCTCAAGCCTATTGGCGGCGGTTACTTCTTCACCCTGCCTGGTGTTGTCAGTACTCAGGACTACATAGGTCGTTCGCTGCTTGCCGCTTCCACATCGGCAAAAAGTGCATGACTCATAACAAACCTACCCGGAAATACCCCATGAAAAAATCGCCGTTCGTAATGATGTTTACCCTTGGCTTGCTCCAGACTCCATTCGTTTTCGCGGCAACGGCGCCGCTGGATTTGGTGGGGCCTGTTTCCGACTACAAAATCTACGTTATCGAACAGCTGGACATTCTGGCCGTTGATACCCAGAAGTTCACCGACGCCATCAAAAAAGGCGACCTGGCTACCGCCAGGAAGTTGTACCCGACAACCCGCGTTTCGTACGAATCCATAGAGCCTGTCGCCGAACTGTTTGACGACCTCGACAAGTCCATCGACTCTCGTGTCGATGACCACGCTGACAACGTAGATGCCCCCGACTTCACTGGCTTCCACCGCATCGAATATGCCCTGTTTGCCAAGAATACGACCGATGGCCTCAGCGACTTGGCTGAAAAACTGAATAACGACATAAAAGAACTGCAAACCCGCGCAGCCGATCTGACGTTCCAGCCTGAAAAAGTCGTTGGCGGTGCTGCTGCATTAATGGAAGAAGTTGCCAATACCAAGTTGTCTGGCGAAGAAGACCGGTACAGCCACACAGACCTTTATGACTTCGAAGGCAATGTCAACGGGGCGAAAAAAATCGTCGACCTGTTCCACGCGCAAATTGAACAGCAAGACAAGGCCTTCGCTGCCAAGGTCGATAAAAACTTCGCTTCGGTCAATAAAATCCTGGCCAAGTACAAAACAAAGGACGGCGGTTATGAGACGTATGACAAAGTGAGCGCCAAAGACCGTAGGGCAATGGTTGGTCCGGTTAACACCCTTGCAGAAGACCTGTCCACATTACGTGGCAAGTTGGGTCTGAACTAAGTTCCGACAGGCTGCATTCTGTTTTTGGATGCAGCCGATCCAGACTTCCGGTCTACCTTTCTGCAGTCAGACCCGAAGTAGATGCGGCAAGCTTAGTATCAACTCCCGCTAAACCAGTTATAACCCTGATCTTCCCAATACCCACCTTGGTACTCATTCGTCACAACCAGCTCGACGATATGTTTGGGATTTTTGAACCCTAGCTTAGTGGGTACCCGCACTCGCAACGGATAACCATAATCTGGAGGCAGTGCCACTTCACCAAAGTCCAGCGCCAGCAAAGTCTGCGGATGCAACGCGGTGGGCATGTCCAGGCTTGAGTAATACTTGTCTGCGCATTTGAATGCTACGAACTTGGCCGTGGTGTCTGCACCGATGTGCTCAAGAAAGGTCCGCAACGGCACCCCGCCCCACTGCCCGATCGCACTCCAGCCCTCGACACAAATCAGCCGCGTCACATCGGTGCGTTGCGGCAATTTGCGCAAACCGTCCAGAGACCAGGCTTGTTTATCCCGCACCAACCCGGACACCGCCAGGCTATAAGTCGACAGGTCTATTTCGGGGACGTTGTATTCGGCATAAAAAGCATTAAACGGAAACGGGTTGGTGACTTTCGACTTATCGTAAGTGGGCGCCAGGCGTTGCCCGCTGAACAGCCAGGCTTGAACACGGTCGTTCCAGCGCGACATGGCCCAGAGGGTTTTATCCACGGCGTCGTCGCCTTCAAAGTTGCAACCGGTAAGCATCGACACTGCGCCGAGGGTCAGGCCAGCACGCAGGAAAGAGCGACGTTGAATTTTGAATAATTGCGTCTGCTGCGCCGGCTCTAGAATGATGCGAGGGGGGCGTTGCTTAGGGTCAGTCATTGGAATTCTCCCGGGTACCGCCGGTAATCATCGGCATAAAGGTGCGCGGAACCAACAGCACCAGCACCAAATGAACGACGACAAACGCGCCGATCCCGGCCATGGCGCCAAAGTGTACGTAGCGAGCGAAGTCGTATCCGCCGAACAGGTTGGCCAGCACCTGAAGCTGTATCGGTTTCCAAATGGATAACCCAGACAAGACCACCAACACCCCCAGCGCCATCACGATCCAATAGGACAAGCGCTGCACTGCGTTATAACGCCCGTGTTGGTGCGCCAGACGAAAACGCAGAGCGTCGATGAAGTCGCGTTTTACCGCGCTGGGGGTGACGGGCAATAAATCGCTTTTGAAATGGCGGCTGAACACGCCATACAACATGTAGGCCAGACCGTTGATCACCAGTAGCCACATCACTGCTAAATGCCAGCCAATTGAGCCACCGAGCCAACCGCCCAAGGTGATGCTGCGGGGAAAGCTGAAGGGAAAAAGCGGCGATGCGTTATAGATCCCCCAGCCACTCATGAACATGCCAACCATGCCCATCGCGTTCAGCCAATGCGTGAGTCGCACTGGCCAGGGGTGGATACGTCGAGTGCTCATGACTGCCTCCGGGGGGGGAACTTTGAAAATGGCTTCGCCAATAAGTTGGCTCCTACAGAATAGGCCTGTAGGAGCCATCGTGCTGGCTGAGCAGTCATTACATCGGTGGCGCGAAACCGTTTTTGCCAACTGCAACACCGCGTGCGGTTTTACCGTCTTCGCCCGGGAACACAACGATCTTGGCACCGGCAACCAGTTGGGCACGCTCACCTGGCTGAACATACGCGATAGGCACGTCATCCGGCACAACCAGTTGCTTCTCGCCGCCTTTGTACATAACGGTCATGGTACGGCCGTTGGTAGTGGACAGTTTACCCACGGTGCCATTGGTCATGGTGCCGGTGCTGCCATCAGCATTTTCCCAACCGTAGTGACCTTCGCCGCTGCCTTTCAGGCTGGGTTCGAAGACCGTTACTTCCAACGCTTTCAAGGTGCCGTCTGGCTGAGCGGTAGCCGCTGAGCCAACGAAACTCTCAGGTTTTATCGAATCCAGGCCAGTTTTTGAAATCACCCGAATCGCTGTTTTATCGGTTAGCGCGATGGACTCATGCTTGCCAGCCCGGTCGGTAAAATTCAAGGTATTGGCCTGCACGCTATCGATGGTACCGCGCATTGGTTTGACGACCGGCATGTCTGCTGCTTGAGCCATGACGGCCGCGCTAAGCAAAAGAAGGCCAAATGTAGTGGACAGTGCATTCTTCATGTCATTACCTGGTTGTGGTGAATTGGCAATCATCATCCCCCCCGAACCGGCTCTGTACCATGACTGGCAAATGACATTTTTGTCATTTGCCGCTGCCTGGAACCGGATGACAAAAATGTCACCAACGCCCGTCCGGCACTTGGTTAAACTCCGGAACCGCCGCGTGTTTGATATCCGCAAAACCCGTCGGTCATGCCCAACGCGCCTCGTTGGAAGGAGCCAAACGATGCACATTTTGCTGATTGAAGACGACACCAAAACCGGCGAGTACCTAAAGAAAGGCCTTGGCGAGTCCGGCTATAAAGTCGACTGGGCGCAACATGGCGCCGACGGCCTGCATATGGCCTTGGAACAGCGTTACGATTTGATTGTGCTTGACGTCATGCTGCCAGGCATTGATGGCTGGCAGATCATAGAAGTGCTGCGCGCTAAACAAGATGTGCCGGTATTGTTCCTGACTGCCCGAGATCAGTTGCAAGACCGTATTCGCGGGCTTGAACTGGGTGCAGACGATTACTTGATCAAGCCGTTCTCCTTCACCGAACTGCTGCTGCGCATTCGCACTGTGCTGCGCCGAGGCGTAGTCCGCGAGCCGGACCATTTTCATATCGCCGATCTTGAACTGGATCTCTTACGCCGTCGCATCACCCGTCAGCAACAGGTTATCGTGCTGACCAACAAAGAGTTTGCACTGCTGCATCTTCTATTGCGCCGCGAGGGCGAGGTATTGTCCCGGGCGCAAATAGCCTCAGAGGTCTGGGACATGAATTTTGACAGCGACACCAACGTGGTGGATGTAGCAATCAAACGACTGCGTAGCAAAATCGATTTGCCCTACCCGGTAAAACTCATTCATACCGTGCGTGGCATCGGTTACGTCTGCGAGGTACGACCGTGCGCGCCCGACGCCAGCCATCCCTGACTCTGCGCGCCTCGCTGGCGTTCGCGTTGGTGGCCATGCTCACCGTGGCAGGGGCCGGGCTGTACCTATATGAGTCAATGAAAGAAACCGTAATGCTGCGAAGTGACCACGCAGTGCTTGCGCGGCTCGATCACTTTCGAAAATTGTTGCGTTACGACCTGACGCTAGACAAGTTCAAGAGCAGCCCGCAACTGTTCGAGAACATGCTCGACAGCGAAGAAGACATTTTTATCATTGGCGAGCCGGGCAAACCGCCGGTGATATCAGTGAATCCGCTGCACGCCCCACTGCCGAATTTGCCCGTGGCAGGGCAAGACCGGGCCTTGAATGACGCCGACTTACGCAGCGGTATGAGCCAGGAAGGCGTACCGTTGCGTGCTGCATCGACCCAAGTACTCTCAGAAGGAACGCAAGTGCAGTTGGTGGCGGCCCACGTGATGGTTAAGGAAATGGCCATGCTTGCCAGCTTCCGCCAACGCATTTATGCCGCCGTGACCTTGGCTTTCGTCGTCACCGCCCTCCTCGGTTATCTGTTACTGCGCCGTGGGTTGCGGCCCTTGCGGCGAATGGCGGCCCATGCAGCCGATATCACTCCGGCCCGGCTCGACAGCCGTCTCGACGGGCGAGATACGTCTGTCGAATTACACCAGCTATCCGAAGCGTTCAACGCCATGCTCGATCGGTTGTCGGAAGGCTACCAGCGCTTGACGCAGTTCTCCGCTGATTTAGCCCATGAAATCCGCACCCCGGTGGGATCGTTGATGGGCCATTGCCAAGTGGCGCTAAGGCAGACCCGCAGCGTTGATGAATACCAAGCGCTGCTGGCCTCGAATCTGGAAGAGCTGGAGCGCATCTCGCGGCTGGTGGAAAGCATCCTGTTTCTCGCCCGGGCCGACGAAGCTCAAGCCGTGCTTGAGCGGCAACCGTTGAATCTGGAAACCGAAATGCAGAGGGTAGCCGGGTATTTTGAAGGCTTGGCCGACGAGCGCCAACTGACAATCCACACCACGGGCGGCGGCATGCTACACGCTGACCCGATCCTATTGCGGCGGGCGCTGAGTAACCTCGTCGCCAACGCGATTCGTTATGCCGATGAAGGCAGCGAGATCGTGGTGGTAGTCGAACAACGTCACCGTGAATGGCTGATCCAGGTTGAAAACCAAGGCCCGGTGCTGGCCGCTGCGGCTCTGACCAAACTCTTCGACCGCTTCTATCGTGGCGACGCCTCCCGCCACCAAAGCTCCGACTCCAACGGCCTTGGCCTGGCCATTGTTGCGGCAATCATGCACCTGCACGGCGGAAGGGTGGAAGTGACCCAGCCGGCGAACGGGCGGATTCGGTTTGCGTTGGGGTTTCCGGCCAACGAACTGTAGCTTGCACGCGACTCTGAAGGGACCGAACTCATTAGGGAAGCGGGGTATCTGGCACAACGCCCCAAGCCTTTCGCGAATGAACCCGCGCTAGCGCTCATACCGCCGCACCACGCTGCTCACCCCCAAAATATGGCCTTTGATGGCGGTGCGCAATTCATCACCACTCAAACCGGGCTTCAGCGCATCGTGGGCTAAATCCAAGGCGTACAGTTGGATTACATAATGATGCGCACTGTCTCCTGGTGGCGGACACGGGCCCATGTAACCGGTGGTGCCGCGTGTATTGATTCCGCCCGCCCCTTCAAGCTTCGACTCGCCGCCGGCCCCCAACACGATCTGCCCGAGGCTAAACGGCAGGCCATAACGCAGCCAGTGATCAACGCCCAAGCCCATCTGCCCATCTGGGTCATGCAACACCAACGCAAAACTTTGCGTGCCCTTGGGCGGATTGCTCCAGTACAGCGCCGGCGAAACGTTCTTGCCCCCGCAACCATTGGCACTGGCGGCGTTATCCGCGGAGAAAAACGCGTTGTCTTCTGCGTCGGGCATGCTGAGGGTGAAACGTGGTTGGGCGGCCTGCGCAGTGAATTGCAAACACAGCGCCATCGCACCGGCGGTTAACCAGGTGTGGGTAAGACGTTTTCGGAATGAACGACTCATGCAGGTCACCTGTCGATTGAACGTATTCGGAACATCACGCACTGCTGATGGACAGTTGGACTGTAGACCCCCGTGCAAATTCATCTCGTCAGTCCGCAAAAATGCCGGTTGACGTCATAGCAACACTGTTACAAGATATTAGTTAGCGTCCTAATAATATCACCTTCAACTATTTCTACCGGCAACGCGATGACCCTAGATTTACTGCAAATGAGCATCAGCCGGAGCATCGTCGCGGCCTCTCGCCACTGGCGTAGGATTTGCCAGAACACGCTAGTCAATTACGGCATCTCCGAAGCCTGCGCGATGCCGTTGCTGATGATCCTGCGTCTGGGTGATGGCGCGCGCCAAGTGACTGTAGCTCAGGCTGCCGGACTTGAAAGTCCGTCATTGGTGCGTCTGCTTGATCAATTGTGTGCCGCCGATATCGTCTTGCGCACCGAAGACCCCGCTGACCGCCGCGCCAAATCTTTGAGCCTGACAGACAGTGGTCGAACGCTGGCGCTCTCCATCGAAGACGAACTGAAAAACCTGCGCCGCAAGGTGCTGAAGAACGTTGAAATCGGCGATTTGGAAGCCACTCTGCGGGTGTTGCACGCATTCGAAGAAGCTGGCCATCAGGACGCGGAGTGGCTGCCTTGAAAGGTTTTTTTGCTAGCGTACCGCCCGCACGCGACTGGTTCTTCGGCCTTCGCACTTTCGTCGCGTCGATGGTGGCGTTGTACATCGCCTTAATCATGGAACTACCTCGGCCGTATTGGGCCATGGCCACGGTGTACATCGTATCTAGCCCGTTTGTTGGCCCGACCAGTTCCAAAGCGCTGTATCGCGCTATCGGCACATTTGCCGGAGCGGCAGCGGCAGTACTTTTCGTACCCCTGTTTGTGCAAACCCCCATTTTGTTGGCAATTGTGATTGCCCTGTGGACCGGAACATTGCTGTTCCTTTCGCTGCATTTACGCACAGCAAATAGCTACGCCTTGATGCTGGCCGGCTATACCCTGCCGCTGATTGCGTTTCCAGTGGTGAATAACCCGATGGCGGTGTTCGACATCGCCGTGGCGCGCACGGAAGAGATTTTTCTCGGCATCGTTTGTGCCGCCGTGATTGGCGCCATGTTCTGGCCCCGACACTTGGCCCCAGTGGTAATGGACACCACCAACAAATGGTTCGCTGATGCCTCTGCTTATAGCGATCGCTTTTTGAGCCGTACTCACCAGTCTGAAGAGATAGGCTCACTGCGCGCGGCCATGGTGGGCAGTTTCAATTCCCTGGAGCTGATGATCGGCCAGTTGTCCCACGAAGGCGTGCATTCACAAAGCGTGCGCAACAGTAAAGAATTGCGTGGTCGGATGATTCATTTGCTGCCGGTTATAGATGCGTTGGATGACGCCCTCTGGGCCATAGAGCGGCGCACCCCCGATCTGCTGGCGCATCTGAAATTAGCGCTTGAAGATGCTCGTGCCTGGTTGACAAACACCCATGAAAACGCCTCTCCAGAGAAGTGGAAAGCGTTACGCGCCACGCTTGAACAGTTGCAACCAAGCCCGGAAAGACTCGATGATCGACATCAGTTGCTGTTGTCCAACGCCTTGTACCGGTTGAACGAATGGGTGGATTTATGGCAAGACTGCCGCAGCCTGCAACATGCCCTGCGCACTGATGACCAATCACCATGGCGCGCCGTGTATCGGCACTGGCGTCTGGGTCGACTGACACCCTTTCTGGATCGCGGCCTGATGTTGTATTCGGTACTTTCCGGAGTCGCGGCGATCATCGTCGCCTCGGTACTGTGGATTTTATTGGGCTGGCCCGAAGGCGGCAGCGCCGTGATTCTTGCGGCCGTGGCCTGTAGTTTTTTCGCCGCCATGGACGACCCTGCCCCGCAGATTTATCGCTTCTTTTTCTGGACCACGGTGGCGGTAATCCTGGCCAGTCTGTACCTGTTTTTGGTGCTGCCAAATATCAACGACTTCCCGATGCTGGTCCTCGCATTCGCTGTCCCGTTTATCTGGATCGCTACGCTGACCGTGCAGCCGCGCTTCTACCTGGGCACCTTGCTGACGCTGGTCAATACGGCAACCTTCATCAGTATTCAGGGCACCTACGACACCGACTTTCTGGTTTTTATCAACAACAACCTAGCGGGCCCGATTGGCCTCCTGTTTGCGTTTGTCTGGACCCTGGTGGTGCGGCCGTTCGGGGTTGAATTTGCAGCCAAGCGCCTGACGCGTTTCGGTTGGCACGACATTGCCAGCCTCAGCCAGCCGGGGACGCTCAATGAGCACAGGCTGATGGCCGTGAAAATGCTCGACCGCTTGATGCAGCATTTGCCGCGCCTGACCATCACCGCTCAAGACACCGGCATCGCCCTGCGCGAGTTGCGCGTGACCCTCAATTTGCTGGATTTACTGGCGTACTTGCCCCGTGTTCATCCCGCGCCGCAAGCGCTGTTGCGGCAAGTGATCAATGACGTCAGCGCTTATTTTCAGGCATGCCTTGATGCTCGAGAACGCTTGCCTGCACCCAAAGGCCTGTTGAACACCATGGATCGGGCGCGGCGTTCAATGACATTTGACGGGATGGGCGATGACCCCACCCGCATCCACTTACTGCACGCGCTCAGTGGTCTTCGTCTGGCACTGCTGCCTGGCGTCGAGATCGTGAAGGCTGGCGAATTTGCAGAGCTACCGCCCTATGGGCTCGACGGAGCACCGTTATGATCGGTGATGTGGACATCAGTGGCATCTTTCTCCCCACGCTGCTGGTGGTGATGGGTATCACCTACGCGCTCTACCTGGGGGTGCATGCGCTGCTCAACCGCGCCCACTTTTATCGTCTGGTCTGGCACCGGGCTTTGTTCAATGTAGGTCTATACGCTCTGCTGCTCGGCGCTGTGGATACTCTCAGTCGATACCTGATGAAATGAAAAAACCTCTACTGACATTGGGCCGCGTGGTCCTGACCCTGCTGATTGTTATTTTTGCCTCGGTGGTTGTTTGGCGCATGGTGATGTACTACATGTTCGCGCCTTGGACCCGGGACGGGCACATCCGCGCCGATATCGTTCAGATCGCCCCGGACGTTTCCGGGCTGATCCAACGCGTGGAGGTTGTGGATAACCAGGTGGTGAGCAAAGGCCAGGTGCTGTTCGTTATCGATCAGGACCGTTTTCGGCTGGCCCTGCGCCAGGCGCAAGCCACGGTCGCGGAACGCCAGGAGGCTTACGAGCAGGCCCGTCGCGAAAACAAACGTAACCGGGGCTTGGGCAATCTGGTTGCCCAGGAACAACTGGAAGAAAGTCAGTCCCGCGAGGCCCAAGGCCTGGCCGCATTAAGCCAAGCCCAGGTGGCAGTAGACGCGGCGAAGCTAAATTTGGATCGCTCGGTAATTCGCAGCCCAGTGGACGGCTACCTCAACGACCGTGCGCCGCGAGCACAAGAGTTCGTCAGCGCCGGTCGTGCGGTGTTGTCGGTGGTGGACGGCTCATCGTTTCATATCGACGGCTATTTTGAAGAAACCAAACTGTCCGGCATTCACATCGGCCAGGCTGTGGATATCCGTGTGATTGGCGATCCCACCCGCTTGCGTGGTCATGTGCAAAGCATCGTCGCCGCTATCGAAGATCGTGACCGCAGCAGCGGTTCCAATCTGCTGCCCAACATTAATCCGGCGTTCAGTTGGGTGCGTTTGGCGCAACGAATTCCGGTACGAATCGCCTTTGACAGCGTGCCCGAAGACTTCCGCATGATTGCCGGCCGCACTGCAACAGTATCGATGATCGACGATGCCAACCTTGCTACTCAGGACGCTAAAAATAAGGAAGCCGCGAAATGAAGCCCGGCGCCCGTCTAACCGCTCTCGCGCTGAGCTTGCTGTTATCGGCCTGCCAAGTGGTCGGCCCGGATTATCACTTGCCCAAAGACGCCGCCCTCAATCGCCCGGATCTACAGGGCGAACTGGCCGGCAAAGGCGCCGATGTGATCTCGGCACCGGTGGAGCAAGACTGGTGGCGGCTGTATCAGGATCAGCGCCTTAACCAGCTGATTCAGCAAGCCATAGCCACCAATACGGACTTGCGGGTAGCGGCGGCCAATCTATCGCGCGCACGCATGCAGGTAGAAGAAGCCCAAGCCGCTGGCGGCTTCCACAGCAGCGTGAAACTCGGCGCGCAACGGCTGCAGGAGTCAGGCGAAGCCTATCTGCTGACTGAAAAAGTCCCGGTGACCAATGTCGCTGACGTTGGCATCAGTACCTCATATCAATTCGACCTGTTCGGCACCCTGCAACGCGGAATCGAAGCCGCTCAGGCCAATGCCGATGCAACCCAGGCCGCGTCCGACACCGCTCGGATTACCTTGGTGGCCGATGTGGTGCGGGCCTACGCCCAAGTCTGCGCGGCCAATGAAGAACAAGGCATCGCTCAGCAATCGTTGGATTTGCAGCGCGAAAGCTTGAAGCTGACCCAGCGTCTTCGCGACGCGGGCCGCGGCGATGAGACTCAGGTAACGCGTTCGCAAACGCAGTTCAAATCCTTGGGCGCCGAGCTACCTCGCTACACTGCCGCGCGCCAAACCGGGTTGTTCCGTTTGTCGATGCTGTTGGCCAAACCCCTCGACCAATTGCCGGCTGGCGTTGCGACCTGTGCCCAACTGCCACACATCGCGCAGGTCATGCCAGTGGGTGATGGCGCCGCGCTGCTCAAACGTCGGCCCGACGTGCGCCAGGCTGAGCGTCGCCTCGCGGTTGCGACGGCCGATATCGGCGTGGCCACGGGCGAGTTATACCCGGACATCAGCATCGGCGCGACGATTGGCACCGTTGGCATCCTCGACGACTTGGGTAAGCAGGCCACCAACCGTTGGGGCTTTGGCCCGTTACTGAGCTGGAACGTCCCGTCGAATGGTTCCCGGGCGCGCATTCACGAAGCCGAAGCCTCGACCCAGGCTGCCTTGGCGCGGTTTGACGGGACCGTGTTGAATGCGATCCGCGAAACCCAGACCAGTCTGGCGCAATACACCGCCCTGCTGGAACGCCGCGACGCGTTGGCCGATGCGCAACAATCGGCGCAACAGGCGGCGCAGCAGACACACCGTTTCTTTCAGGCCGGACGGGCGTCATTCCTCGCCGACCTACAGGCCACCCGCACCTACACCGATGTGCGGGCGCAACTGGCGTCAGCCAATACCCAAGTCGCCATGGGCCAGATCGACTTGTTCCTGGCGTTGGGGGGTGGTTGGGAGAGTGCGCGTAACAAGTGAAAGGGGTCAGTTAAGATTCTGGAGATGCCCAAATTTTTGTAGGAGCTGCCGAAGGCTGCGATAAGTCCGATGGACCTTCGCCAACACTCATCCCAACGCTTAAACTTTGAACCACTCCCCGATCCCGCTGCCCGATTCAATATCACTCATCAGCAGGAGGTTTTATGCGAACCCTCAATCTGGCTGGCTCATCCGTTCCTGTCATCGGCCAAGGCACCTGGCACATTGGCGAAGACGCTTCCCAGCGAAAGGATGAAGTTGCCGCGCTGCGTCTAGGTATCGAGCTTGGCATGACGTTGATTGATACCGCCGAGATGTACGCCGAGGGCGATGCTGAAAGGGTCGTCGGCGAGGCTATTGCCGGGCGGCGCGACCAGGTGTATTTGGTCAGTAAGGTGTACCCGCACAACTCCAGCCGCAAAGGCCTTCCGGCGGCGTGCGAACGGAGCCTGCAGCGGCTGGGCACCGACTACATCGATCTGTACCTGCTGCACTGGCCTGGGCAATACCCCCTCGAAGAAACAGCCGAAGCCTTTGAGCGGTTGCGGGAGGCAGGCAAGATTGGCCGCTGGGGGGTGTCCAATTTTGATGTCTCTGACCTGCTGGAGCTCGACGACCCGGCCTGTGCCACCAACCAAGTGCTGTACAACATCGAACAGCGCGGCATCGAGTTTGACCTGTTGCCCTGGAGCCAGGCGAACGGCATGCCGCTAATGGCCTACTCGCCGATTGCCCAAGGCGGACGCTTGTTGAAAAGTCCGGTGCTACGGGCTATCGCCGCCCGATATAACGCCACGCCGGCGCAAATTTGTCTGGCGTGGGTTCTGCGCCATCCGGGGGTGATCGCCATCCCAAAAGCGGTTGAGGCTGAACACTTGCACCTCAACGCAGTGGCCGCGCAGTGGGTATTGAGCGACGACGACTTGAATGCAATCGAGAATGCCTGGCCTGCGCCCATTCATAAACAACCGCTAACCATGATATGAGCAACCGATAGACCCGATTAAAAAACCTGCTATTCAGCAAAATGGATTCAAGAATTTGCGGCGCCAGCCGACTCTGTGGTTATAAGCCTTTGGGGACGGTAAACCCGGACTCAAAGGGACATGGACGTCATCATCGCGCGCCGTTCAACGCGCGGAATGCCTCTGCCCCTTGGCCACGAGATACCGCCCATGTTCTTGCAAAAATCCCTCAGAGCTCAGATTTTGGCGTTACTCGGCGGCAGCCTATTAGCGATGCTGGTGATCGCGTTGGCGTGCTTTAACTTCTTGTCTACCGGCGTGCAAAATTATAAGGAACTGATCGAGGGGCCGCTGCATACCTCACAACTGCTTGATGAAGCCAATCTTCAATTCAAGATTCAGGTTCAGGAGTGGAAGAACGTCTTGCTGCGCGGTAAGCAGCCTGCCGAGCTGAACAAATACTGGGGACAGTTCGACGAGCGCCAAATTCAGGTGCAAGCCATTCTGAGTCAACTGATCACTGAGACCAATGCCAACCCTGCGTTGAAGTCGAGCATTGAACAATTGCGGGAAAGCCATCGCGTGCTGGGGACTAACTACCAGAAAGGCCGTGATGCCTTTGTTGCTGCCAACGGTGACCCAACGGTGGGCGATTCCGCCGTTAAAGGCATGGATCGCGCAGCTAGCGAGCAAATGAGCACGCTGGTCACCCAATTACGAGCACAGGGCAATCAGCGATCTGAAATGATTAGCGCTGACGCAAACCGCACCATTTTGCTCGGTATCGGGGTCATGCTAGGGTCGGGGCTGGCTATTGGCTTGTTGAGCCTATGGCTGCTCAATCGTAATTTGATCGATCCGATTCGACGCCTGATCGAGTACGTCGCTCAACTCAGTCAAGGCCGATTTGGTCAGCGGGTCAACGCCGAACGCCAAGATGAATTGGGTCGCCTGGCGGTGGCTGCCAATACCCTGCGAGACTTTCTGGCTGAAACGTTCAGTAGTCTGAAACGCAGCGCCTCAGACTTGGACGGCGCCAGCGGCGAGCTAAGCGCGATTGCGCAGTTGATCTCCCAGGGCACCACCGAGCAATTCGACCGCACCGATCAAGTCGCCACTGCGATGAATGAGATGTCGGCCACCGCTCAGGAAGTGGCTCGCCACGCTGCGCAAGCGGCCACCGCCGCCGATCAAGCCGACCATAGTGCCCAACAAGGCGAGCAGGTCATGCGCACTACTATTTCTGCGATCACTCATATGCGCGGAGAGATTTCCAACACTGCATTGGTCATCCGCCAATTGGAAACAGACAGCGGCCGCATCAGCAAGGTGCTTGAGGTCATTCGCGGTATTGCCGAGCAAACCAACTTGCTGGCTCTGAACGCGGCCATCGAAGCGGCACGCGCAGGCGACGCTGGACGTGGTTTCGCCGTAGTCGCCGACGAAGTTCGCAGTCTGGCGCAACGCACCGCCGCTTCGACCGCTGAGATCAATCACATCATTAGCACCGTGCAAACTGGCGCCGTCGAAGCGGTGAAAGCTATTGAAAGCGGTCAATCCCGGAGCGAGGAAAGTGTGCAGCAAGTCACCGAAGCTGGCCTGATGTTGCGCCGTATCACCGAAGCGGTGGAAGCGATCCGTGACATGAATCGCCAAATCGCCACGGCCGCCGAAGAGCAAACATCAGTTGCCGAAGACATTTCACGCAACTTGACCGAAATTACTCAAATCGCCAACGCGAACCAAGACAACGTAAAACGCACTGAAACGGCCAGTCGTAACCTGCACGGTTTATCGGGTCAGTTGAATGAAGTCACGGCCCGTCTGAGCGCCTGACTTTAGCTGTAAAGACTGCAAGAAGCGCTCGCCATGATGCGGGATCGCAAGCCTGTAACCATGACAGGCGCTTCCCGGTCAGCGAGCAGCTGTCATCTCGTTTGAGCGATAACCGTGCCGACCTGGGCGCAATGCGTCGGGTGTTGGTGCGCTTGCATCGGCTGTTGGCGCTAGAGCCGGGTTCACTCATGCGCGTGCTGAACCGTCCACCCGCCTGGTTGCTGGAAGCTGAAAGACACATAACCAGTTGCTCAGCGCTATCATAAGTTTGTCACATTCTGTAATGATCATAGGGTGAACTCCAATAAACAGGACTTCACATCATGCCCAGCAATTCCTTGGCGCCGGATTCGCTGCTCCAAGCATCTGGCTCTAGACTGCGAATAGACCGTAAACCGAGCTTGCTCACCTGGATTGTTTTTTTTGCCATACTCGGCTGCGGCTTGTTATTTACTGCCTACAGCCTGATGCATGACGTCGATAACGTAGGCTCTGCGGTAATCACTTGGACGCCATTTCTGTTGTTAGGCGTCGCGTTGTTGATCGCGCTCGGATTTGAATTCGTTAACGGTTTCCATGACACCGCCAATGCCGTGGCGACGGTAATTTACACCCATTCACTGCCGCCCAATTTCGCGGTGGCCTGGTCCGGTTGCTTCAACTTTCTTGGTGTGCTGACCTCAAGCGGCGCAGTGGCATTCGGCATCATTGCATTACTGCCGGTAGAGCTGATTTTGCAGGTGGGTTCATCGGCCGGCTTTGCGATGATTTTCGCATTATTGATTGCGGCAATATTGTGGAATTTGGGCACATGGTGGCTTGGGCTGCCAGCTTCTTCATCGCACACCTTAATCGGATCAATCATCGGCGTCGGCGTGTCCAATGCCCTGATGCATGGTCGCGACGGCACCAGCGGGGTCGATTGGAGCCAAGCAATCAAAATCGGCTATTCGCTGCTGCTATCGCCCTTGATTGGCTTTGCGTTCGCCGCATTGCTGTTGGTGGTGATGCGCATATTTATCAAGAACCGAGCTTTGTATAGGGCACCAGAAGGCAGCGCCCCGCCTCCCCTGTGGATTCGAGGCCTGTTGATTCTGACCTGCACCGGAGTGTCGTTCGCCCACGGGTCCAACGATGGGCAAAAAGGCATGGGCCTGATTATGTTGATCTTGGTCGGCACCTTGCCCATGGCCTATGCACTTAACCGCGCGATGCCGGCTGATCAGTCGGTGCAGTTCGCGGCAGTGGCCCAGGTCACGCAACAGGCATTAAACAAAAGTGTTACCCAGCCAGCCCCGGCCGATCCGCGCCTAGAGCTGACGACTTACGTGCGCACTAAACAGGCCACGCCGACGCTGATCCCGGCCCTTGCAGCCATGACCGGCAAAATCGGCATTCAGGTGGGCGATTACGGTTCGCTTTCGAAAGTGCCCGCCGAAGCTACGGCCAACGTACGAAATGACATGTACTTGACATCAGAAACGATTCGCTTGATCACCGCGAACAAAGTCGGGAATTTCGACGCTGATACCCAGGCCAAGTTGCAACAGTTTAAGGCGCAGATCGACACTGCTACGCGGTTCATACCGCTGTGGGTCAAAATCGCAGTGGCTGTGGCACTGGGCCTCGGAACCATGGTGGGCTGGAAGCGGATCGTCGTGACCGTCGGCGAGAAGATCGGCAAAACCCACCTGACCTACGCACAGGGCGCTTCGGCAGAGCTGGTGGCAATGGTTACCATCGGTGCAGCGGACATGTATGGGCTGCCGGTTTCAACTACCCACGTTCTGTCGTCGGGTGTGGCTGGGGCTATGGTCGCCAACGGTTCTGGGCTGCAAATGCGTACCCTGCGCAACTTGGCGATGGCGTGGGTGTTGACGCTGCCAGCGGCGATGGTGCTATCCGGTTCGCTGTACTGGTTATTTACTCAGATTTTTTGAATGCTTTGCCTTGCCTCTATCGTCATCAGCCCAGTCCGGTGTTACGTCGCCGCTCTGGCTGGTGGCGTGCTCACCCATGGAAGTACCGATGACCCGGTTCTGACCTGACTTGGTAACGATCCCTCTTCATCAATCGAAAAAAAAGGCGCTTGACCTTAACCTGATGGCAAGGTTGATGCTGTGGGTCAAATCACCCATGGAGCCCCAGTGATGATCGCGTCCACTACCGCCAACCTTTCTATTTCAGGCATGACCTGTGCCTCTTGTTCGGGGCGTGTCGAACGGGCGCTGAACAAAGTCGCAGGGGTTAAGAGTGCTAGCGTTAACCTCGCAACCGAGCGCGCCCGGATTGAACTGGTCGGGCCCACTGACCTGGCTGCATTGATCGCCGCGGTCGATGATGCCGGCTACAGCGCACGCCCCATCGAAGACCGACAGACCACCTTGAAGCAGCAGCAAAAACACCTGCACACCGAACGGCTAATCCTGCTGCTGGCCATTATCTTGGCAGTGCCACTGGTGGTTCCGATGCTGTTGCAACCGTTTGGGGTGCATTGGATGTTGGCCCCATGGATGCAATTTGCCTTGGCTACCCCCGTACAATTTGTTTTCGGTGCCCGATTTTATATTGCCGCATGGAAAGCCGTTCGGGCCAGGTCCGGGAACATGGACCTATTGGTCGCATTGGGTACCAGTGCCGGTTACGGGCTGAGCGTGTACGAATGGGCAAAGACTTCAGCTGGCAACATGCCGCATCTGTATTTCGAAGCGTCGGCGGTGGTGATCGCCTTAGTGCTGCTGGGCAAATACCTGGAAAGCCGCGCTAAACGACAAACCGCCGGGGCTATCCGCGCCCTTGAAGCGCTGCGTCCAGAGCGCGCAATACAGATAGTCGATGGCCAGGAACGGGACGTAGCCATCAGCGCCCTGCGCTTGAACGACGTGGTGTCGGTCAAACCCGGTGAGCGTTTTCCGGTGGACGGTGAGGTGATCGAAGGCCAAAGCCACGCCGACGAGGCTCTGATCAGCGGCGAGAGCCTGCCGGTGTTCAAACAGCCTGGGGATAAAGTGACCGGCGGCGCAATTAATGGCGAAGGTCGGCTGCACGTCAAAACAACCGCCATCGGCGCCGAATCAGTATTGTCACGAATTATTCGTCTGGTGGAGGATGCTCAAGCGGCAAAAGCACCGATCCAGAAGCTGGTGGACAGAGTCAGTGAGGTCTTCGTCCCAGTAGTACTGCTGATCGCTGTCGTGACCCTACTGGGGTGGTTATGGGTCGGCGTTCCCGTAGAAGTTGCGCTAATCAATGCGGTGGCGGTGCTGGTCATTGCCTGCCCTTGTGCACTGGGATTAGCGACCCCCACTGCGATCATGGCTGGGACGGGCGTTGCTGCACGCTTTGGCATTCTAATCAAAGACGCTGAATCTCTGGAACGCGCCCATGAGGTGACGGCCGTGGTTCTCGACAAGACTGGCACCTTAACCTCGGGCAAACCGCGTATCAGCCATGTATCTGCGGTGGATGGTAATCAACAACAGTTGCTGCAATGGGCCGGCGCGCTGCAACTGGGCAGTGAGCACCCCTTGGCTAAAGCTGTTCTGGACGCATGTAAAGAGCAGCATTTATCTGTCGCGTCAGTGACGGCTAGCCAGTCTTTGACGGGACGGGGCATCACCGGCACGGTGGACGGAAGATCATTGGCTTTGGGCAGCCACCGGATCTTGCAAGAGAACGGTCTCGACATGGCGGGGATGGCAGCCGATGCGCAGGCATGGGAGTCCGAGGGTCAAACGTTGTCCTGGTTGATTGAGATTGGGCCGCTACCCTCGTTACTGGGGCTATTTGCTTTTGGTGACACGCTCAAGCCTGGGGCCGATCAAGCCATCAAACAACTGACTGCGCGACACATCAGTAGCCACCTGTTAACGGGCGATAATCAAGGCAGTGCCCGATGGGTGGCTCAAGCCCTGGGCATCGCCGATGTGCACGCACAAGTTCTGCCCGCAGACAAGGCAGCCATGGTGATTGAACTGAAAAAAACCAGAGTGGTCGCTATGGTTGGCGACGGCATCAACGATGCCCCGGCCCTGGCCGCTGCCGATGTCGGCATTGCGATGGGCGGGGGCACCGATGTCGCGATGCACACTGCGGGCATCACCCTGATGCGCGGCGACCCGTTACTGATCCCCGCTGCACTGGACATCAGTCGCAAGACCTACGCGAAGATTCGGCAAAATCTGTTCTGGGCATTCGTCTTCAACATGGTCGGCATTCCATTGGCAGCGTTCGGTTTCCTTAATCCGGTCATCGCCGGCGCCGCCATGGCCTTATCTAGCGTCTCGGTGGTCAGCAACGCGCTGCTGTTGAAAACCTGGAGGCCTTCGGGGGAGTAAAACTTGCGAGAGTAGGCTTGCTTGCGATGGAGCGCGAAGCGGTCCTGCAGCCCGGCAAGCCTCTTATAGTCAGAACTTATCGTGCAGATTGTATATGCGTCTTGGAATTAACTGCTGTACCCGCTCATGATCCGCCCAAACCCTACTGCGTACCTTAACGCTAACGGAGTTATTCCCATGCAACAGTCACATGCGTATCAAGACCCAACGTTGGCCCTGACAACAGACATCCTGGCGATAAAAGCTCGCAAAAATCTGTCATGGCAGGACCTTACCGACGGCACTGGCCTGAGTTTGGCTTACGTCACGGCAGCAATCCTGGGCCAACATCCATTGCCAGAAGACGCTGCAAAAATAGTCGGGGCACGCTTGGGCCTTGATGATGACGCCATTGCTCGTCTGCAAATTATTCCGTTGCGGGGCAGCATTGCTGGCGGCGTTCCAACCGACCCGACCATCTACCGCTTTTATGAAATGATTCAAATCTACGGCACCACATTAAAAGCGCTGGTTCATGAACAATTCGGCGACGGCATCATCAGCGCGATCAACTTCAAACTGGACATAAAAAAAGTTGAAGACCCTGAAGGCGGTTCCCGCGCGGTCATCACGCTTGACGGAAAATTTCTGCCTTTACGCCCGTTCTGATAACGGGCGCTAACGTCTGAGAAACTCACGATTTAGACGATCTGTCGCAAACCAGCGAGCCTTTGCACCCGAGAACAGAGCTAACCGCTCTATCATGAATTGATTCTGGAGCTCCGCGCCTGACTTTTTGATTCCGAGAGGTTCGTTTCATGACTACCGTGACTATGTATACGACTAGCACCTGCCCCTACTGCCGGAACGCTAAATCCTTGCTTGCCAGCAAGGGCGTGGAGGTACAGGAGTTTAATATCGAATTCGATTCCGTCCGACGCAAGGAAATGACGGCTCTGAGCGGCCGCCGCAGTGTGCCGCAGATTTTCATCGGCGATCATCACATCGGCGGCTTCGATGATCTGGCCGCGTTGGATCGTCAAGGTGGACTAATGGTCCTGCTGGCCTGAAACCGTTTAACCAGCGCTCAGGCGTTTGGCAGCTTGGTATCAAAATACGATCGTCCATATCTTGTGCAGTGATCGTCTACGCTTTTCCAAGCCATCCCATTGATAAGGTCAGATCCCCATGAAAACTCCCGGTCCCGATCACCCTATTACCCTCTCTCCTGTTAAGGGGCGTGTCACGGTCAAGTTCCAAGATGTAGTCGTTGCGCAGACCGAAAACGCCGTGAAACTCCAAGAAGCTAATTACCCAGCGGTTTTTTATATTCCTCGATCCGATATTCGGGCTGAACGTTACACACGCACCGAACATCAAACCCATTGCCCATACAAAGGTGAAGCTCATTACTACAGCCTGAACGCTGACGGCAAAACGGCTCTAAACGCAGTGTGGACCTATGATGAGCCCTTTCCATCGGTGGCTGAAATAAAGGAACACGTAGCCTTTTACACCGACAAGGTAACCTTCGAGGTAGACGCCGCGTAAGGTAAAACCAAACGCTTTTGAGCCGTAACGCGTTATCGCTTTTCGGGCCGGGACGGGGTGCATAGGTACTCCGCCTCGACCCGGTCATGAATAGAACGTAATAGGCCCTGCATCCTTTGGAAATGGCAAAGGATCAGCAGACTCGCTGAAAGACGGATTCACCGGAGAGAAAAACCTGATGACCAGCACCTCAAGCGAGCTACGCGACGCCCCCGACAGTAACGCATTACTCAAGCGCTATCTGACCACTCGATGCAGGACCGAGAGCCTGATCGAACCGCTCAGCGCCGAGGACATGGTCGTTCAGTCTATGCCGGACGCAAGCCCCGCCAAATGGCACATTGCTCATACCAGCTGGTTTTTTGAAACCTTCCTACTGCGTGAAAACATGGCGGACTACCGCCCCTTCGACCCGACGTTCGCGTACCTGTTCAACTCGTATTACGAAGCCATTGGCCCGCGCCAGCCGCGCCCCCACCGTGGGTTGATGACACGTCCAACCGTGGATCAGATAGTGGACTACCGCAAGTACGTCGACGCACACATGCGCATCCTGTTGCAGTCGCCGCTGAATAAATCGATGTCGGACTTGATCGAGTTAGGCCTGTCTCACGAAGAGCAGCATCAAGAACTGTTGCTTATGGACATCCTGCACCTGTTCAGCGTTTCCTCGCTCAAACCCGCTTATGACCCGCGCTGGGCGAAAGATGTGTCTGGGCGTCGTGGTCAGTTCAAACCCCTTAAAGGCGGCTTGACTGAAATCGGCCATAAGGGCAAAGGGTTCGCATTCGACAATGAGGGCCCGCGACACACCACGTTCCTCCAGTCGTTCGAAATCAGTGATCGATTGGTGACTAACGGCGAATGGCTAGCGTTCATGGCAGACGGCGGTTACAGCAAGGTCGGGCTTTGGCTGTCAGACGGTTGGGCAACGGTTCAGTCCGAGGGCTGGAACTCGCCGGTGTATTGGCAGCACGATGAACAGGGTTGGAAGCACATGACCTTGCGCGGGCTGGAAGCAATTGACCCTGCGGCCCCGGTGATTAGTATCAGCTATTACGAAGCGGCGGCTTTCGCCCATTGGGCAGATGCGCGCCTTCCTACCGAAGCTGAATGGGAAGCTGCCGCTGAAGCTGGCTTGCTGGAGCAAGTCGACGATGTGGCCTGGCAATGGACGCAAAGCGCATACAGCGCCTATCCAGGGTTCCGGCCAGCTGACAGCGCAGTGGGTGAATACAACGGCAAATTCATGGTGAACGTAATGGTATTGCGCGGCGGTGCCAGCATCACCACCCCGGGCCATTGCCGCACCACATACCGCAATTTTTTCGGCCCGGACAAGCGTTGGATGTTTTCCGGCCTACGCCTGGCCCGCGATAAGCGCCAACCTGGGGTAGTCAACAGTCACGACAGCGAGTTTGCCCGCGACGTAGTAACCGGATTGTCGGCTCCCGTGAAAAATCTTTCGCCAAAATATTTCTATGACGCGGCAGGCTCAGAACTATTTGAAGCCATTTGCCAGACCGCCGAATATTACCCGACTCGGGCCGAAACGGGCCTTCTGGCCAACGTCGCGCAGCAGATCGCTGCACTGATTCCAGCGGGTGCGGCATTAGTAGAATTTGGCAGCGGTGCCAGTGAAAAAACCCGGCTTTTGCTCGATTCGGCGCCACAAATCGCTGTTTACGTGCCCATCGACATCAGCGCCAACGCTTTGAAGAAAGCTGCGGCACTGTTGAAAAAGAACTACCCCGCACTGAACGTAGCTCCACAAATCGATGATTTTAGTCGAGCGATGCAACTTCCTGCTGAGGTCGTTGGGCATACCTGCGTGGGGTTCTTCCCCGGCTCAACCATCGGCAACTTTACTCACCCACAGGCAGTGACGTTTCTGCGCTCTGCCCATGCGCTGCTGGGTAAAGGGGCACACTTCATTGTCGGTGTAGATTTGGTCAAGAACGCCGATATCTTGGTGGCCGCGTATGACGATGCCGAGGGAGTCACAGGCCGTTTCAACAAAAACCTGTTGACCCGCATCAACCGTGAACTCGACGGCAACTTTAACGTTGACGTATTTGAGCACTTGGCACTGTGGAACGAAGTCGACGAGCGCATGGAGATGCATCTGGTCAGCCAGAATGAACAAGTGGTCAAAGTTGCTGGGCATACCTTCCACTTCGCCGCTGGAGAGCGCCTGCACACTGAGAACTCCCACAAATTTACCGTCGAATCGTTTACCGCCCTCGCCGCAAGCGCAGGTTGGTCAGTGGATGACTTCTGGGTGAGTGATGAGCCGCAGGTGGCGTTATTCAGTTTGAAAGCGTAACACTCGAGTCTCTATTCTTCTGTAGAAGCCAACTTTTTGAAGAGGCTGCGTATCTGACACGCGTCGCGTGAAACTCTTCGTCAAGTTGGCGCCCTGAAGAAGACTGTGTAGCCGAGCCAGCTTTTCGACAAAATATGGGCCAGTGTTCCGATCCTATCGGCATTAGTATCTGGGGGCTCCACCGTTTACAGTGGGTAATCTATTCTCCAGCCCATGAATGGATTGCAACGGTGTATGAGCAGATTATCGAGCCATGGCTAAACCAACACATCGCGACAAATTACTGACCGAAGGCCTTAAGGTCGTACATGAACGCGGATTCGCTGGCGCTAGCGTGCGGGACATTGTGCAAGCGGCGGGCGTACCTCAAGGTTCGTTTACCAACCACTTCATCTCCAAAGAGCTTTTTGGTCTGGAGATTCTCGATCTTTATGCCGTGAACACGCATGTGGTGCTTGATCGGACCTTGCGCAACGCCTCGCTTTTACCCTTGGCACGGTTGCGTAGTTTTTTTGATTTTCATCAACAAACGCTTGAAAACGGTTGCCTTAAAATGGGATGCCTATACGGTAACCTCGCCGCTGAAACCAGTGAACATAGCGACATCATCCGTAATCGGCTGGTAGAAATATTCGCTTCGTTGCAGGACAACATCGCTGACTGCCTTAAGCAAGCGGTGGCCGCCGGGGAGTTGCATGATGGGTTCGAGTGCGAACATACCGCGTTATTCATTGTTTCTTCCCTGCAAGGTGCAGTGTTGATAGGAAAGGCTCAGCGCAGCACCGAGCCGCTAAAAAGCCTTATTGATATTCTGTTTAATAATCTGCTGCATTGAGCTGATCCTGCTCTCGAACTCGGCCCGCCATACCGCACTGGCAGGATCCGGCCAGTGTTTCTCGCCCCCTGCGAGAACCAGAACAATAAAGATGCAGGTATACAGTGAATGAGCAGCGAGATTTTATTACCCCTGATTCACGACCCCGACGCCGTATTGGTCAGCGTCAGAAATCAGATCGGTCATTTGACCCTCAATCGGCCCGCTGGCATGAACGCCATCAACCTGAAAATGGTTCGCACGCTGCAAGTGCAACTCGATCAATGGGTCCTAGATGAGCAAATCGTCGCTGTCGTGTTGCGCGGCTGCGGCAACAAGGCGTTTTGCACAGGTGGCGATGTTCGTTCGCTGTACGACAGCTATAAGAACGGTCTAACGGTTCATTTGGACTTTTTCTTCGAAGAATACGCCCTCGCCTTGACGCTTCATCATTACCGCAAACCAGTGCTTGCGCTCATGGACGGCTATGTTTTGGGCGGTGGATTAGGCTTGGCCCAGAGCGCCGATCTGCGAGTGGTCACCGAGCGCAGCCGATTGGCGATGCCACAGGTATCAATCGGTAATTTTCCGGACGTAGGCGGCAGTTATTTTCTCCCTCGCCTACCGGGTGAATTGGGCATCTATCTCGGCGTAACCGGAGTACAAATCAGCGCAGCGGATGCGCTGTACTGCGGGCTGGCTGACTGGCAGGTGGACAGCGAATTATTGCCGCGACTGGACAAGGAGCTGGACCGCCTGCCATGGAGCGGCAATGCCCTCAAAGACTTGCAAAGCCTGCTGGCAAAAATGGCAGTGCAGCAGTTGCCTGATGCGCCACTGCAAAAGCTGCGCCCCGTTATCGATCACTTTTTTGGCCTGCCCGATATTCCGAGCATTGTCGAGCAGTTACGCGAAGTCACCGTGGCCAATAGTCACGCGTGGGCTTTACAAACCGCCAATTTAATGAAAAGCCGATCACCGTTGGCGATGGCGGTAACGCTGGCACTGCTGCGTCGCGGACGTCGTCTGCCACTGGAAGCGTGTTTTGAAATGGAATTGCATCTGGACAGTTTGTGGTTCGAACATGGCGACCTGATTGAGGGCGTGCGCGCGATGATCATCGACAAGGACAAACAACCGAAGTGGAACCCGCCCACCTTGCAGGCATTGACTGCCAAGCACGTCGAACGCTTCTTCATCGAACAAGGGGACTGACGCGATGCACGATCTTGAGCTGACCGAAGAGCAAGTGATGATTCGCGACATGGCGCGCGACTTTGCCCGCAATGAAATCGCGCCCCACGCCCAAGCGTGGGAGAAAGCCGGCTGGATCGACGATAAGTTGGTTGCCACTATGGGTGAATTGGGCTTGCTGGGAATGGTGGTTCCCGAAGCATGGGGCGGCACGTACCTCGATTACGTAGCCTATGCGCTGGCCGTAGAGGAAATTTCTGCGGGCGACGGCGCCACTGGCGCATTGATGAGCATCCATAATTCAGTGGGATGTGGCCCCGTGCTCAACTACGGCACTGAGGCCCAAAAACAGACTTGGTTACCGGCATTGACCAGCGGTCAGGCGATTGGTTGTTTCTGCCTGACCGAACCGCAGGCTGGTTCTGAAGCGCATAACCTGCGCACCCGCGCCGAACTGCACGAGGGCCACTGGGTCATCAACGGGGCCAAACAGTTCGTCAGCAATGGCAAGCGTGCCAAGCTGGCCATTGTGTTTGCGGTGACTGACCCGGAGTTGGGCAAGAAAGGCCTGTCGGCGTTTCTGGTGCCCACCGACACACCTGGATTTATTGTTAATCGTACCGAACACAAAATGGGCATTCGCGCGTCCGACACCTGCGCCGTCACGTTGAATGACTGCAGGATTCCCGCTGCCAACTTGCTCGGCGAGCGCGGTAAAGGACTGAGCATTGCCCTGTCCAACCTTGAAGGTGGGCGCATTGGCATCGCCGCCCAGGCATTGGGCATCGCCCGTGCCGCGTTTGAAGCCGCATTGGCCTATGCACGCGAGCGGGTGCAATTCGACAAGCCGATTATCGAGCATCAAAGCATCGCCAATATGCTCGCCGATATGCATACCCAATTGAACGCGTCACGCTTGCTGATCTTGCACGCAGCGCGCCTGCGCACTGCCGGAAAACCCTGCTTATCAGAAGCGTCCCAAGCCAAACTGTTTGCTTCGGAAATGGCCGAGAAAGTCTGTTCCAAAGCCGTGCAGATCCATGGCGGTTACGGCTACCTGGAAGATTATCCGGTGGAGCGCTACTACCGTGACGCACGAATTACGCAGATATACGAAGGATCCAGCGAAATCCAACGACTCGTGATTGCCCGTGAGTTGCGTCACTACTCCCTCTGAGATCCCAGACGGTCGAGCCGCTTAAAAGCGGCTCGTGTTTCAACGAGGTTTCATCTGGGTGTAGGCACGCGCATCAGGGCATAAAACTGTCCCGGCCCAGCAGCATGATCAACAGCGTCAACGAGTCAGCATTGTTCAGCAAAATCTTCCCACGCATTTCGTCGTTGGCCAGAAACTCCACTCGAGCTTCTACCAGGTTCTCCTTTCCGGTCACACCCAAAATGAACACTTTGCCCTCCCCTGGGTCGTCATTGAGGTCTTCCCATCGACCATTTTTAAAATGCTTGAACAACTGAATAATAGGCGTCTGATGCGAAAGGAAACGTTGCTGCATTTCTTCCACGTCCGCCTTGAGTTGAACGAGGGTGGGCGTGTCGTCGGCCATCAAGTCAAGGAAAGGCGCCGTGGACTCCAAATACGCAATATCGAACGTATCGTTACTCAGGTGAGAAAGCTCATGGATGACCGTGGCTGCTCGGGAATGAGTGGTCAACTCGAAGCTGGGACTTCCAAAAACCGGAGTCTTGAGTTGATAAAGTGGCGGCCGAAAGAACAGCTCACTCAGGTAGATACGAAGAAGTGGATCTTGTTTAAGCGTGAACGCAACGGTGGTTTCATTTCCTATCCGATTCAATCCAATGACAAACCGGGGAGACGAGTAAGGGGCTAGCGATGCGTCCATCACTGAATTAAACAACCCCGTCACCGATTTTTTGATTGCGCCTACCAGCTCTGCGCTGGGTGTTTGCACACCAAAAAAAACAGTGAGGATTTGATTCGTCTTCGGATGCAGCGTCAGGCCAGTTCCAGGTATGCTCAGATTATCCAAACACGTTTCAACGTAGCGTTTAGCTTGTAAATGGGCGCGACCAATCTGTCGCGCGCGTTCTCGATACGACTGCCGTATCTGAGGCATTCCGGTTGCCAGTACGGAAAACTCCTCATCGACCAAACTGTTAACCTGATCGACCGTAAGTCCGGTGGGAGACTTTATGCGAGTCAGGTTGCCTCCCCCTCCTTTTAGCCCCCAATGGATATTAAGCTCCCATTTCAGGTCCTGATTAAGCCGGAGGTTTGGACCAACTTTGTCACCTTTGATGATGTGCCAGACATCTCCGTCCCTGTGTACCTCGTAAACCTTGCCAGCCACTGCCGCGTAACTTTTAAGCGTCATCGGGGCCTGATAGACGTTGAGCAGTTCATCCTTCAACAAATCACCGAGTGCGATCTCCGACGCTTCGAATGCCTGTAACCGTCGTTTTACTTGCGCAGGTAACTGGGTGTTTTGCCATGAATATTCAGGCAGAGAAACCAACCTGCTTAACCGAAAAGTCACAGGACGCTTGAACTCTGCCGCTTCTGCCACAGACTGCTTTGTCAGCGCCAAAATCGACAAGGCAACGGTGAATTCGCCCAATGCCTGACCCCAATTTTGACTCGCAACCGAGGCCGCCGATGACTCCAAAAACAAGAGACTTTGCCAGGCAGCTATCATCTCACCGAGCTCACCCGGTAAGAAAATCAGCATCTGCTCGACACCGAGCGTCATTAGGTAGGTGAACGATTCCCAATCAGCCTGTGCTGTGGTTACCGTCTGTTGTTTTGCAACTTGCTTGAGTAATCCCACGGTGTCTTCAAACAGATACGTCAGAATATTGCCTTGTATGGGTTCGTAGTTGAGCGCCACTGGGCCTAACGAAAACATTGGAAAGTCTACGTAAAATTCGACACTCCAGAGCGGGGGCAGGTTGAAGCTGTGATGCCCATAACGCGCCTGCGCGTCAGCTGAAACACGCTGCATCACCTGTGATTGCAAGTTGCTTGATTTTCGGATGTCGTTTAACAAACTGTCGCGGTCAACGTATTCCTTAAAGCAAAACTGCGAATTCAAAACCGAATAGAGAATGACCGGCCCTATGGCTGGGTCCTTTGGAGCAATGACATAAAACCCTGGAATTGTATCTACCACAGCCCCGGCTTTAGCTATCAGCTGCAACGGATACAGGGCTATTGCCTCCCCATGTACCGGCTGCTGTGCAAGGTGATCGGGCATATTCATCAAGGCTTCAATGTAGTCATAAGCGCGAGAAGTGAGTGGACCCTCTAGTTTTTTTTGGAATGCCAATTCGATCATCATCGCAGGCCACTGTTTGAGAAAAAGCGCTTTGCGGATAGGGTAATCCAGCCCGCTGCTGTCGAGTTTTTGCGCCAGTAATTGTTGAAATTTGGCCCCTACATCTAATGTGCGTATCAACGTTCTAAGATAAGTAGGGGTCAACAGTGTAGAGGCCTGATCATTTTGAGTGGAACTTAGGCTCAGCGTTGCACCCTGCACGTATGCAAAATGATTCAACGCAAAGGCAGTCAAACTTTCAGTTTTGGTGTCCGTTGCTGCCGGGAGAAAAGACGGCGTCTGACCCGGACCCGTTGGAGCGCCGACATACCGCGTGAGGGTAACTTGCAAAAGATTGGGATCGAATGACTGATCGGGGAAATCGGCCTGCAACTGCTTGATGACTTGTTCGCGAGCGAACCCGTTCAGGTATGGAATACCGAATAAAAAGCCATGTTCCGAGATACTGATCTGAGCGAAATCCATTAGCACTTCTGCATACTTATCCAAGTCCTGCGCCGAGGCATTTTTTAACCAGGCGGGCAAACGTGCTCCAAATAACACACTCTGAATTCTCGCCGATAAGAGTTCATACGCTACACCTGTCAACTCTTCAGCCTGAGCGGCGGCGATGAGGTTGCCGAACAGTTTTGCGTCGACCCCGCACCGCGAACCAAATTGAAAGGCGTGCGCCACGCCTTGAACTCGGCGATTGAGTTCAACCGTTTGCAGGTGAGTAATAAAATCCCCATCGATCTGACGCAGATCAATTGAAAGCAGAGCCTCCTCGGGAAGCTCAAGTTGTTTGCGAACAGTCCTTTTCTCCAGCTCAGGAAAAAAATCCAGCCAATCCTCACGTTGCTCACAACTTCTGAGGCTAGCAATCAAAGCCAGTTTAAGTGCTGCAACAGAGTCGAGCACACGCATTCCCTGAGAAGGTGCCCAGAACAGCAGCTTACTGTTCGTGCGCAGAGGCTGTTGCACCACGAAAACATTGGTCATTTGCACCGCAGGAACGTTCTGTTTATAGGTCAACCACACGCTGTGAACTTCGACGGCATCGTTCCCGAACGTACCGCGCAAACTGCGCACGGGAAAGTTCAGCGCTTGCTCGAAGGCGTCACAAACGTCTACATCAGAGGTGTCCAGACGCCTGGCCAGATCCAGCTCAGTACGTAACAAGACACTCCAAATATGACGAGAGAGCCCAGCGGGAAACAGTTCGCGGTCACCGCGGCGAAGGTACTGTGCATCGAATTGTTGAGTCTGATAAGTCAGAGCAGGTAAAAGCTGTGACTTGGCGCGATCAAGCACATAATTGAGTAACTGGGGTGTCAGCCGAACAACGTTGTCGGGCGGCACCAAGGTTTCCGGCGTGATCAGAATCTGACTGTGGGCGGAAATATCGACGCGGCGATGTCCACTGGCACGCTCAAGCAGTAACGTAACAAGGTCGACATTAGTCTGGCTCGGCGGGGTGGTATTCATCGTCGACACCCGCTGCGGTTCCAGCAACTGCACCTGGACATTGCCAGCATCCAGATGACCTTCGCCTATTACAGCCAACTGCTTGTTCAATACTGCCCTGGCACACTCTGCAACCTTGGGCTGCGCTTTCCACATTCGTGCGGTACCGTCGTCGAGCAGCCGTATCAGCTCTATCCATGACGACATACTTGAAACGGCCTCACTCCCCCCTGCATCAGAAGCCGCGGCTGCGGGTAGCGAAGATAGCGTTGTTCGCCAGGTTTCATCGAAAGTAGCCGGTCCCTCATGCCACCGATCACGACTTCCCAGTCGGATCAGACGCTGATCGATCAGATGACGAACGTCCAACGCATCGTCGATCATCACTACGATTTGGCTGGGGTTTAGCCGAGGCTGCTTAAGTGCATACAATAAATTACTGTTTTGCAGAGAGATGATCGAATCGACGAAAGCCCAAAACGGCTCGCCCCTATCAATGACGTCAAATTCCAACGCCCAACGCTGCTTGGCGTTGACCCAGGCATGGTCTTGCAACGGCAGATACTTCAGCAGCTCAGCACACCCCTGGGGGGTTGAAAAATGGTTCCAGAGTTCGAGTCGATCACGGAACCGACGCAATCCTTTTTCCGCCGAATACACAATTAACTCCGGCAGTGAAGGCACGACGGACTCAAGCACAAACACGCCGGCAAGCGTTGAACGTCGTTGGTTACCGTCTGAAAACGCAAGCTTTACGACTGATATGGGTCCGCCATCGCCCCAATGTATTAGATGCGGATCAAGGAGCATGCTGATTCGCCGAAAATCATGAGCGCTTAGAAATGCATCGTGCCTGCGCGCATACAGCTGTTGACGAAAAGCATCCGCCAGAGCGTCAGCAACATATTCACGACGCGTCTGGCCCTTACCAACGGGCGACCACCAAAATTTACCTAATTGAGTTTCGAACGTTGCCGACAGCCCCTGGATCGTATTGACCAATGCTTGCCGGAACGGTTGTGCTTGAACGTCATCAAGGGTTTTACCAACCAAATCGATATAACGTCGCTCGCTGCCATTGAGCAATGGAACACCACAGAAATCATCCAGCACCGCTGCCATGAGGTTTTGCTCCCCAGCGATGTATTGTTCCGATTTCGCCGACGCGGGGGCCTGCACTATCTGTAAAAGATGGGTCGATGGATCAATAACCATGTCGGGCATTGCCGTCACGAACGCTTGTTGCAAGCCGTGCTTCAATGCCGCATGCAGCGAAGGCAACTGCCCCAAATGCTGGGCGAGCTCTTCGATTTTTTCAACTTGGTGATCGATGATTTCGAACATTCTGTGTTCGAACAACGGCCGCTCAATGACGGCATCTTCAAAGGTTGGCACCTCATCGGTTCTCGAACCGAAACGTTGTAATAAAGTGGCTAGCAGTTGCTCGCGATCATCGAATCGCTCTAGGCCATACAACAAGGTGTTCAGATAAACGATGGTGTAACCAGATGGATAGCTGATCTGCACTGCAGCAGCCAGCTCAAGATTGGAGGGTAAACCGCCGGTTTTTATCAGGCTGTCCAAACGCGGCGGATTCCAGCCTTGGTGCGTGGGGCGAGGGTTCACTAACGTTAGTAACCATGAGGCCTCGGCCTCATCAATGCGCTCGGCAACAAGCGCATCCATGACATCTTGAGTGAATCGCTGCTTGAGTGATTCGGTATGAAAGTAAGGGCGTGAATCTGAGGGGTTAGAGGCCAGGATTGAACGGGACGACATGACAAGCTTCCTTCGTGGACGCCGCTTCTCGGGAAGTGGACCCCGCAAGCGGCTAGACGTGAAGAAGAAACTTACCGTGGCTGACGCTATTACCTGCGTTACATAAAGCTAACCGCCCGATTCATAGTCGTTAAAAATCACATCTTTTTATGCACCACTACCCAGGCTGCAAATGCGTCGATAAAGGTTTGCAGGAAGGGTTTGATATTTTCAGACAACGTGCCCGCTTCGTTGAAAAAGCTGCCGGCATTGCCCAAATACGCTTCTGGTTGCTGCATACACGGTACGTTGAGGAACACCAGTGACTGACGCAAATGATGATTGGCGCCGAATCCACCAATACCACCCGGCGACGCACTAACAACCGCGCCGGGTTTGGCGCCCCCCCAAGCGCTTTGGCCATACGGACGCGAGCCCACGTCAATGGCGTTCTTCAAAACTCCCGGCACGGAGCGATTGTATTCTGGGGTTACGAACAGAAACCCATCTGCCGCCATTAGTTGCTGGCGAAACGTCACATAAGCAGCCGGGGGATCACCTGCATCGATGTCTTCGTTATATAAAGGCAAGTTTCCTATCTCGATGATCTTCAGTTCAAGGCCTTGCGGCGCCAACTCGGTCAGCGCAAGTGCGACCTTACGGTTGATCGAGTCTCTTCTCAGGCTGCCCACGAGGACTGCAATTTTGTAGACCGGGCTCATGGAAATCTCCACATATCGGTTAGAGGTGGTTCAGTTATAGATGACGCAGCACACTTCGTCTGGTTTTCAATGCCGAGCGCTGCGACACCGCGCAGAATATCCCTGCAAAAACGTCTTTTGATGCAGTAATTAATCCCCTGACTATTTTTTTCGATTTAGAAAACTCGCTGATCAAATGACGGTCTGATCGACAAGTAGGCAGTCACTGAGCTTGTTCTTTCAGACTTACCTTACAAGCGGGCGTAGACTGTCTTCGCGCAGTGTTAGCATGTCAGCGCAATTGAGCGGTTATCTCAGAGGTTACAAAGCAAATGGCTTCAGTTCTCGTTGGACAATTTCATGCAAGGGACGCGGAAGGCCGTGTCTATTCGGTGCATGAATTCCAGGAATCACTGCCGGATGCGGCGAGCGGCAAGGAGCCAGTCACAACATATCGTTTGGCCATTGGTGATCGAGTTACCCACTTGGGTGGGGACGACTTCGAATTGCTCCAGTCCAAAGTAAAAATGACCCGCACCTGATTCAGGTTATCAATTACGCTGTGATCTGATTCCCTGCGCGCCGCTTAAAAGCTCTGCTTTCATTTTCGCTTTCATGCGGAAAAATAAGGAACGACGCCAAGCGGCAGTTCAGGTGATCCACAACACCGGGCTTTGTTTTTGATTGCCTTGCGATTACTCAAAAATCAAATACCAGAAAATCGCGGTTTCCCGGGTGTCAGGATCAATGGCACGGTAAAGCATGTGGTCAATTCCGCCCACTGTGTATCCGCAACGCTCATAAAGCTTGCACGCGGCCAAGTTGTTGTTTTGTGTTTCAAGCATGATGCCCGGCAAGTTACGCTTGCGACTCCAGAATTGCGCGACTTCAAGCAACGACCGGGCGACGCCAGTACGTCGGGCAGACGCATCGACTGCCAATTCATCGACATGAGCAAAACCGTTCCAGTGAGTACTGAGCACCATATGGCCAACTGCCTGCTCCCCTAACCAAGCCACCAATACGGTATTTTCAGGGCCATGCCGATAGCAATCGAACTCTTGGGCGTCTATCCCATAATTCTTGAGGTAAGGCGAGACCGGTTCGACCTCCCAGCGCTCGACGCGCTGCCCAATCTGAGCAAGCGCGTAGCCGCTGACGGTAAAGGTGAACTCACTGTTGAGGATGTAATCCTCAAAGCACTCATCCGCAACGCGAATAGACAGTGCAGGGTTAGTTTCGGTCATTGCACCTCTGACTGAGGTTGATAAAAACTGCGGCTAATGAATCGTCGCTTGCGCCTCAAGCAATTGAACCCATAGCGCGGGCGCTCCGGCAGACTTAGCAATGGCAGCCATTCGTATATCGTGCTCAGCGATATCGCTGTCGCTGGCCAGAATCACGCGCGAAGGCCGTCGATCACTGGGCAAGCGACGGATCTCTGTGGCGGTATTGCCAGACCCTTCGCCTGAACCATTGCCGTCAGTTGCGTTGCCCGCAAGGGACAAGCTGGTCTGACCGCCGGTCATCGTCAGGTAAACGTCCGCCAGAATCTCGGCATCGAGCAAAGCGCCATGTAATTCTCGGCCCGAATTATCTACGCCGTATCGCTTGCACAACGCATCAAGGCTATTACGTTGGCCAGGATGGCGTTCACGGGCCATCGCTAGCGTGTCGAGAATAGTGCAATGCTGAGTGAGATCAGCCTTGTCTCGCTGACCTAGTAGCGCAAATTCATTATTGATGAACCCAACGTCGAACGCGGCGTTGTGGATGATCAACTGAGCACCCTTGATAAATTCGAAAAACTCTTCAGCGACTTCGTTGAAGCGCGGCTTACCAATCAGAAATTCGGTGGTGATACCGTGAACGCCAACGGCCCCTTCATCGCTTTCGCGGTCCGGTTGCAAATACACGTGAAAGTGCCGCCCGGTCAGGCGTCGGCCGATCAGTTCAACACAGCCAATCTCAATCACCCGATGCCCGTCAGTAACGGGCATACCAGTGGTTTCGGTATCGAGTACAACAGATCTAAGCACCATAAATTGTGAATTCTCAACGCTTCAACACCGCACAGGGGCAGAATTTTAGCACACACCGCCGCGCCAAATAGCGGTCGCATGGCGACCCAGGGGTGACGCAGAATTCAACACTTGAACATCACGGCCTCAACACCACCCTGCCGATGACCTCAAACTCCTCCATGTAGCGCTGTGCTGACAGGGCTTTCTCCAGCGGAAATACTTTATCGACTTGCGACGTTAACAGGCCTTGCGCCGTAAGCTTGTTGATGACGTCTAACGCCTTACACACCGCGTCGTGATTGGGCTCAACGCCCAATTCGGCTTTGCCAGTGAAGTTACTCAGGCAATGTACGAAAAACTTGATGTTCTTTTGGAATGCCTCTTGAGCCGGGAACGGAGTCTGATTGCCACTTTTCAGACCATAAAGGACCACGCTACCCCGTGGAGCAAGGGCATCCACCAACAGATTCATCTGTGAACCGCCCAAACCGTCGAATATGGCATCGACCCCTTTACCACCTGTCAATTTGTTCACCCGATGAATCAAATCATGCTCTTGCGTCAACACGACTATCTTCGCGCCCAGGTCGAGTAAGCGCTGCTTGTCGACGCTGTTCTTGGCGGCCGCAATAACGTTCAGGCCAAGCGCTTTACCCAATTGCAAAAAAGCAGGACCAGCGCACTGGCTTGCGTCGGTGATCAGTACAGTCTGCCCCGAGCTGACCTTGGCCAAGTCGATGTAAGCAAAATACGCCAGTAGCAATGATGTGTAATGAACACTGGCTTGGGCCGCGGTCAATACATCGGGGTAGACCGTTAGTGCCGAACGTGGCAATGCCAGGTACTTGCCGCTCAAGGTATCTGTGTAATCTCCTTCGCAGGAATAGGTCGCAACTTTGTCACCGCGAGACACGTCAGTAACCTCATTGCCAACCGCGATTACAATGCCCGCAATTTCTTTCCCTAGCCCTTGGGGCAATTGCGTTTGAGCTGCAATCGGGTTCAGGCGCCATAAGGCGTCATAGGGGCTGATGCCGATGGATTCAATCCGTATCAGTACTTGGTGGGCAGTAAGTTGACCGACGAAACGGTCTTGGGATTCGACTGTTCCGGCGGTGTCTTTGGATTCGGGACGAATCGAGTGTTGCATTTGACACCTCATGGCGTGAGCTATGGGTGAAGACTCTATCCAGCCCAGGCAATAGGGGCCATTGACGCGTATCAATAGTCGCAATGCCTGCTGTTGATGGGAATAGACGGAACTTTAGGCTTTGAATGTGGGGAGATTAGGGAGGGGCATGGAGCTTCGCGATGAATTCTATCCTGCGGGGGAACGGGACATGGGAGCCCCGCGCGAAATCCCCCGAGCGACGCCGGATTTATACAATAAGTGCTACTAGCGCCCGAAAGCCCTTAGCCCTGCTTCACTCCTCTGATCTCATCAACCCCACGATTTGCCAATTGGTCTGCGCGCTCATTGCCGTCATGCCCGGTATGACCGCGTACCCATTTCCAGGTCACGGTATGGCGATTGACTTGTTCATCTAACAATTGCCACAAATCAGCATTTTTTACTGGCTGCTTGGCTGCCGTTTTCCAGCCGCGCTTTTTCCAGTTAACCAGCCACTCCTTCATGCCCTTCATGACGTACTCGGAGTCGGTCACCACCAGCACGTCACACTGACGCTTAAGCTCTTCCAGTCCACGGATGGCCGCCGTTAATTCCATGCGATTGTTGGTGGTATTGGCTTCGCCACCCCAAAGCTCTTTTTCCACGCCTTTGCACACCAATAGCGCTCCCCAGCCACCGGGACCAGGGTTACCCTTGCAGGCGCCATCGGTAAAAATTTCAACGCGTTCGTTCGCGACAACCTGTTCCATCAAACTTCCCATCTTAAAAATATGGCCATCAGGCTTTTAGGGTTGCGAATTGCGTCGATTGACCTTTGCCATCGGCAATAGCAGGAGCTTGCCCATGGGCTGGCGCTGGACTTGGCGTACTGGGCGCAGGCCAACCACTATTTTGCGTGCCACCAATAGGTAGAAGCCGCCCCCCGGACTTTGCCAACTATCGCCGAGGCGCTCAAGCCCGGCCAGTCGCGCTTGCCAAGCGGTCGATGCAAGCGGCGGACGATAGCACCCGAAGCGTCGTTTCTCCAGCGCGAAGCCCAGCAGGTTCAACCAGTCCGCGACCCGTGAAGGAGAAATACAACGGGCTTTGCGTAGCGCGTCATGGGCAAAAAAATGTCGCAGTCCCCAGGCACTCCATGGGTTGATTCCTATGATAAGTAAATGGCCGCCGGGGCGAACACTCGCCGCTGCTTCACGTAACAAGCCATGAGGCGATAGGCAGAAATCCAGGCCATGCTGCAAAACCACAACGTCAGCCGCATGCTCACTAAGCGGCCAGGCTTGCTCTTCACAGACAATTTCAACACCGGGCAACGGCGCGCCAAGGCGCACGTTACGCTGAACCTGTTTGGCTTGCGGCGGCGCGTCGGCGGAAGGTCCGTAATGGACCAGGTAGCCCCCAAAGTAACGGCCCAACTCATCTTCGAGAACCCTCCGCTCTTCCTCCAGCAACAATTGCCCTAGCGGCTCAGACAACCATTCGCGGGCCGAGCTGATCAAAGCAAGCCATTCAGGATCAGCCTGGGCGAAAGCTTCATCAGTCATCTGTGATCTCCAAGTGGGCGCTCGCTTAGCGCCTCAACAAACCCTAAGATGCACCATTGTTTCCTGCTTAGCGAACTGAGCCATGATACAAATTGATGCCCTACCCGCTTTTACTGACAACTATATTTGGTTGTTACAAGACGCTTCCAGCAAACGCTGCGCCGTGGTCGATCCCGGCGATGCCGAACCGGTTTTAGCATGGTTGAAACAGCACCCTGACTGGCAGCTCAGCGACATCCTGGTCACCCATCACCACGATGACCATGTAGGCGGGGTCGAACAGCTAAAAACCGTCACCGGCGCCCGAGTGCTCGGCCCTGCAGCGGAGAAAATCCCGGCGCGAGACATCGCGCTCAACGATAACGATTCGATTACCGTTCTCGGTCTGGGTTTCGACGTCTTTGCAGTACCTGGTCATACTTTGGGCCACATAGCCTTCTACCATGACGATCCGCAGGCCCCCCTATTGTTCTGCGGCGATACCTTATTCGCTGCGGGATGTGGCCGCCTGTTCGAGGGGACGCCAGCGCAAATGCATGATTCGCTCAGTCGCCTCGCAGGGCTACCCGATAGCACCCTAATTTACTGCACACACGAATATACGCTCAGTAACCTTCGCTTCGCTCAAGCAGTAGAGCCAGCCAACCTCGATATCGCTGAACGCTTCATTCAAGTCAGTCACTGGCGCAGTGAAAATCGCATCAGCTTGCCCTCCAATCTAGCGTTGGAACGACGCACCAACCCGTTTATTCGAACCCACGAAATCGCTGTCAAAGAAAAAGCAGACGAACGGACCGGCACCGACAATCGGTCGTCCACAGCTATTTTTGCTAGCCTGCGCGCGTGGAAAGATAAGTTCTAATTGCGACCTTTATCGGTACAAAAATTCTGAAAGGTTGACCATTGGCCAAGCGGTTCCTAGAATCGCCCGACATTTTCGCTTGGAACACCCCCCCAGCCAATGTCGTCATCCATACGCACAACCATCAATTCAGACGCATTGACTCGGTTAGCCCAGGCTATAGCTGTAGTCCTGAGTGCCACACTGGCGGGCTGCCAGACCACGAGCAGTATTCAGCCCGTCAGCAGCCATCGAGCAGCTAGCCTGGCGACAGAATTCAAGCAAAAACCGATTTTCCTAAGTGAAAAACCGACGCCGCTTGCGCCACAGGATGTTTGGGAGCGAATGCGTCAGGGGTTCCAACTGCAAGAAGGCAACGGCCAAAACCCGCGCATAGACCAACAACGTCTCTGGTTTGCTAACAATCCGGCGTTTTTGGAAGCGGCGGGCGAGCGTGGCAGTCTCTATATGCATTACATCGTAGAGCGCCTCGCAGAACGCAACATGCCACTTGAATTAGCACTGCTCCCGGTGATTGAAAGCGCGTACAACCCCATGGCGTATTCGCGCAGCGATGCTGTTGGTTTGTGGCAATTCATTCCTTCCACCGGACGTTACTTCAATTTGCGTCAGACGAGCTTTTATGACGGTCGCCGCGACATCACGGCGTCAACTATCGCGGCACTGGACTACCTGACGCGTCTGCATGACATGTTCAACGGCGACTGGCTGCTAGCCTTGGCAGCGTACAACGCTGGCGAAGGCACAGTCAGCCGCGCAATTGAGCGCAACCAGAAGCTCGGCTTGCCCACTGACTACTGGAACCTGTCATTGCCGCAGGAAACCCAGGATTACGTGCCTAAGTTCTTAGCACTTTCGCAAGTAGTCATGGCGCCAGAAGCCTATGGCGTCAATCTGAATCCAATTGCTAACGTGCCGTATTTTAAGGTCGTCGAGCTTAATCGGACGATGGACTTGTCAAAAGTGGCCGCGATGGCCGATATCGACGAAGACGAACTATTCCAGCTCAACCCTGCCTTCAAAAAGCGCATGACCATCGACGGCCCCCAGCAACTGCTGGTGCCAACGGCCAAGGCGCAGTTATTGACCGCCAGCTTGTCGAATATGAAACCGCAGGAGTTGGTGGACTGGCAGCAATATAAGGTGCGCCGTGGCGATACGTTGGCAAGCTTGGCTAGCCGCTATCGGGTGTCGGTCAACACCATTAGGGACGTGAATAAACTGTCCTCAAAAGGTGTACACGCGGGCCAAACGTTAAGCATTCCAACTATCCCCGGCATGCCCCCCGCAGGACCTGCGTTCAAGGAAATAGCCAGCCGTGACGCCTCATCTACGAACCGCAGCTACCAGGTTAAAAAAGGCGACAGTTTGGCGACCATCGCTAAAGCGCATAAGGTCGAAGTCAAAGAGTTGCAGCACTGGAACGGCCTCTCCGGCCAGCATTTGAAAATCGGGCAGATGCTGGTCATGCAAGGTGTTGGCAAAAAAACCAAAACCCGATCAACCTCTGTCGCCAGTGCAAAATCCAAAACCAGCAGAAAATCGACTACCCAATACACGATCCGAAAAGGCGACTCGATGTACTTGGTGGCCAAGCGTTTCAACGTTGAAATGCAGCACCTCAAACGCTGGAATCCACGCAGCGGTATGGCGTTGAAGCCTGGCGAGACCTTGACGGTGTTTAGAAACGATTGAGTTCGACCTGCCGAACAGGCTCACGTCTTTTTCCAGCCGATACAAGCTGTTACTGTACCGACCCAGCAGTCTAAGCTGCCTAAGTCGGATGCCAGACTTGATACGTTTCCTCCTGTTATTTGTCAGCCTGGTGTCGAGTTTTCCCGTAGCCGCAACCATCAGCGAAAGCCATGGCTATGCGCAGTTCGGTGTACTCAAGTACCCAGCTAGTTTTACTCACTTCGACTGGGTCAATCCCGAGGCGCCAAAAGGTGGCACCTTGCGGCTCATGGCGTTTGGCACGTTCGATACGCTTAACCCTTACACCTTCAAGGGTAGCAGCCCGGTTTCGACGCCGAATCTACTGCAATACGGCGTCAACGAACTCAACGAACCACTGATGGTCGGCACCGGCCAATATGACCCTTCCGGCGATGAACCAACCTCCAGCTACGGTTTAATCGCGCAAACGGTTGAGTACAGCGAAGACCGCAGCTGGGTAGTTTTTAACCTCCGCCCGCAGGCCCGGTTTAACGATGGCAAGCCAATCACCGCTTACGACGTCGCATTCTCCTATCGGATATTGCTCAAAGAAGGCCACCCGCAATACCGCACCAGCCTGCAGGAAGTGGCACGGGTAGACATCCTTGGCAGACACCGGATTCGCTTTGTGTTCAAGCGCTTCGGCAATCCGCTGTTGATTTTGCGTCTGGGCGAACTGCCTGTGCTGCCTCAACACTATTGGAAAAACCGAGACTTCAAGGCCACTACGTTCGAACCTCCTGTGGGCAGTGGTCCTTATCGAATTACCCAGGTGCAGCCCGGCAGGCGCTTGGTCTTCGAGCGAGTCAAGGAGTGGTGGGGCAAGGACTTGCCCGTCAACCGCGGCAAGTACAACTTCAATCGCGTGGAGGTTGAGTTCTACCGCGATAGCGACGTCGCGTTCGAAGCGTTTAAAGCCAATGAATTTGATATCTACATTGAGCATCAAGCCAAGAACTGGGCTTCGGGCTACAACTTCCCAGCGATGGCACGCGGCGATGTGATTAAAGCGCAGATTCGTCACAAGATCGCGACACAAAGCCAAGTGCTGTTCATGAACACGCGGCGTAGCAACTTTGTAGACGTAAAAATTCGAGAAGCACTCAGCCTAATGTTCAATTTTGAGTGGACTAACCGAACGCTGTTCAGCGACGCCTATACGCACTCATTAAGCTACTACCCCAACAGCGAATTCACTGCCAGTGGCCTGCCTGAGGGGCGCGAATGGCTAATGTTGGCGCCGTGGCGCAACCAGCTGCCACCCAAGCTGTTTACCGAGCCATTCAGCGTATCCAGGACTGACGGCGGCGCAATTCCCAGAGAAACCTTACGCCGGGTTCTTGGTCTATTGGCCGAAGCGGGCTGGACGCTGTCTAACCAACGCCTGCTGAACCGCAACGGACAGCCGTTGCGCTTCGAAATACTGCTGGTGAATCCAAACCTAGAACGTATCTTGCAACCCTACGTTGAAGATCTGTCACGCATAGGTATAGAAGCCCGCCTGCGCACGGTAGATCCTGCCCAGTATAAACAACGCCTGGACCAATTCGACTTCGACATGATTTCCATGACTCTCAATCAGAGCCTGAGTCCAGGCCTAGAGCAGTGGCAGTATTTCCATTCCAGTCAGGCGACGACCCAGGGCAGCAAGAACTACGCGGGCGTTTCCAGCCCGGTGGTTGACAGCTTTCTAAATCACCTAATCACTGCACAAACCCACGAACAACAACTTGCCGCCACACGTGCGCTGGATCGGGTTTTGCTCTGGCAGTATTACAGTATCCCTAATTGGTACCTCGATTATCATCGCCTGGCGTACCGCAACCGGTTCGTCATGGTCACCACCCCGCCCTATACTCTGGGTTTGCGCGCGTGGTGGCTAAAGCCTTCGGAGAAGATTCAATGACTGCCATGCGCTCCCTGCGGTTGCAGGCCAGTGGCATCGTGCTGATGGGGTTAGCCTGCATCACCCAAGCCGCCCCCGAACACGCCGTGACCCTGTATAACGAGGCGCCGAAATACCCCGCGAACTTCAAGCACTTCGACTACGTCAACCCAGACGCACCCAAGGGCGGCACGTTTCGTCAGGCAGGATTCGGGGGTTTCGACAGCCTAAATCCTTTTATCAGCAAGGGGGTGCCTGCCGACAGCATCGGCATGATCTACGACACCCTAGCTCGTCAAGGTCTGGACGAACCGTTCACAGAATACGGATTGATTGCCAGCAAAATCGAAAAAGCCCCCGACAACAGCTGGGTACGCTTCTATCTACGCCCGCAAGCGCATTTCCACGACGGCCACCCAATACGTGCTGAAGACGTCGTTTTCAGCTTTCAGACCTTGATCAAAAGCGGTGCGCCAATGTTTCGCGGCTATTACGCGGATGTCGATCAGGTGATTGCCGAAGACCCTTTGCGCGTGTTGTTCACGTTCAAACATACCAACAACCGTGAGCTGCCATTGATTCTCGGCCAGATACCGGTTCTACCCAAACACTGGTGGGAACACCGCGACTTCAGCAAGGGTACTCTGGAAATTCCGCTGGGCAGCGGGCCGTACAAGGTCGCAGATGTCGAGGCTGGGCGCTCGATTCGATACGAGCGGGTCAAGGACTACTGGGGCAAAGACCTTCCAGTCAACAGTGGCTTTTATAATTTCGACACTATGACCTTCGACTCTTACCGGGATAACACCGTCGCCTTGGAAGCGCTTAAGGCTGGACAATTCGACTATTGGCTAGAAATCAGCGCGAAGAACTGGGCCACGGCCTACAACACTCCTGCGGTCAAAGCCGGTCGGCTGATCAAGGAAGAAATCCCCAACGGCAACCCTACCGGCATGCAGGGTTTTGTATTCAACTTGCGGCGCCCTATTTTCCAAGACCCTCGGGTACGTCAAGCGCTCAGCCTGCTGTTGGATTTCGAATGGACCAACAAGCAGCTTTTCAATGGCGCCTACACCCGCACCAAAAGCTATTTCGACAACTCCGAGATGGCCTCGCGTGGCTTACCGTCTAACGATGAACTTGCGATTCTTGAGCCCCTGCGCGGCAAGATCCCGGCCAAGGTATTCACCGATGAATTCAAGCTGCCGGTGACCGATGGCAGCGGGATGATTCGCCCACAACAACGTCAGGCATTCCAGCTATTGCAGGAAGCCGGTTGGCGCATCGCCGGCGACAAGATGGTTGACGCCCAAGGCAAGCCGGTTCAAATCGAATTCTTACTGACACAGACTGAGTTCGAACGGGTATTGCTGCCGTTCAAACGCAATCTCAGCGACCTAGGCATTGATTTCGTTCTGCGTCGGGTCGACGTCTCGCAGTACGTTAACCGCCTGCGCTCGCGGGATTTCGATATGATCGTGAGCGGTTTTCCGCAATCGAGTTCCCCAGGCAATGAACAGCGAGAATACTGGGATTCATCCAGCGCCGACAAACCAGGCAGCCGCAATTTCATGGGGCTCAAAGACCCGGCCATCGACACCTTGGTCGAGGGCCTGATCAACGCCGATTCGCGGCAAAGCCTTGTTACCCAAGCGCGAGCCCTGGACCGGGCGCTGCTTTGGGGTTATTACGTGATTCCCAATTGGCACATCAAAACGTGGCGCGTGGCTTATTGGGACCATATTGGTCATCCGAAAACCACTGCACTGTACAATGTGGCACCTTCGACCTGGTGGGTAAAACCCGACGCCACCCAAGCTATTCCCGCGCCCATCCCCGGCCGAACCCCTGAGCAAGCCAAGCCGGCGAGCGTGGAGCAATAAGATGCTGGCCTATATATTTCGGCGCTTACTGCTGATAATCCCCACGCTGTTCGGCATATTGTTGATCAACTTCGTCATCATCCAAGCCGCCCCCGGCGGTCCAGTAGAACAAATGATTGCCAAAATCGAAGGCTTTGACGGCGCCACGAGTCGAATCGCTGGCGGTGGTGCCGAAGTGTCGGTGGCCGGTTCCAGCTATCGCGGCGCCCAAGGTCTAGACCCGGCGCTGATAAAAGAAATCGAGCACATGTACGGCTTTGACAAATCCGCGCCGCAACGGCTATGGATCATGATCAAGCACTACGCCGCCCTGGATTTCGGTGACAGCTTTTTTCGCGACGCCAAAGTAATAGATCTGATCAAAGAGAAAATGCCGGTCTCAATTTCTCTCGGGCTGTGGAGCACGTTGATCATGTATCTGGTGTCGATCCCACTGGGGATCGCCAAAGCCATGCGCCATGGCAGCCATTTCGACGTGTGGACCAGCACGGCAATCATTATCGGTTACGCGATTCCAGCCTTCCTTTTTGCGATATTGCTGATCGTGGTCTTCGCCGGCGGTAGCTATTTCGACTGGTTCCCGTTACGCGGCCTTACCTCGAACAACTTCGACGGACTCAGTTGGGGCGGCAAGATTCTGGATTACTTCTGGCATTTGGCATTGCCGGTAACCGCGCTGGTAATCGGCAACTTCGCGACCATGACCTTGCTGACCAAAAACAGCTTCCTTGATGAAATCGGTAAGCAGTACGTGGTCACGGCCAAGGCCAAGGGCTTGAGTCAGCGGGCTGTCCTATATGGCCATGTGTTCCGAAACGCAATGCTGTTGGTCATCGCCGGCTTCCCGTCTGCGTTCATTGGCATCTTCTTCACTGGCTCGCTGTTGGTGGAGGTAATTTTCTCCCTCGACGGACTGGGATTGATGAGTTTCGAAGCGGCGATCAACCGCGACTATCCCGTGGTGTTCGGCACTTTGTTTATCTTTACCCTGCTCGGACTGGTAGTGAAATTGATCGGCGACATTACCTATACGCTGGTCGACCCGCGTATAGACTTCGAAAGCAGGGAGCACTGATATGACGCTCTCACCGCTCAATCGTCGCCGCTTCGCCCGCTTCAAAGCCAACAAGCGTGGCTGGTGGTCGCTGTGGTTGTTTCTGGTGTTGTTCGGCCTGAGCCTCGGCGCCGAACTAATCGCCAATGACAAACCGCTGGCCGTGCGTTACGACGGCGAATGGTATTTCCCGGTGTTCAAGCGTTATCCCGAGACCACGTTCGGCGGCGAATTCCCGTTGGAAGCCAATTACAAAAGCCCGTACATCAAGGAGTTGATGAAGACCAAAGACGCCTGGACTCTTTGGGCACCGATCCCGTTCAGTTACCAAAGCATTAACTACGACCTGAAAGTTCCGGCGCCCGGTCCGCCCTCGTCGGAAAACTACTTCGGCACCGATGACCAAGGCCGCGATGTACTGGCTCGAGTGATCTACGGCTTCCGCGTCTCGGTGTTGTTTGCACTGACGTTGACGATTCTTAGCTCCATCATCGGCGTCATCGCTGGCGCGCTTCAGGGCTTTTACGGTGGCTGGGTGGATTTGGTCGGCCAGCGCTTTCTGGAAATCTGGTCCGGGTTGCCGGTGCTTTACTTACTGATCATCCTGGCAAGTTTCGTCCAACCCAACTTTTGGTGGCTGCTGGGCATCATGCTGCTGTTCTCCTGGATGAGCCTGGTAGACGTGGTACGTGCCGAATTTCTGCGTGGGCGCAACCTGGAATATGTGCGCGCGGCGCGGGCATTGGGTATGCAGAATGTAGCGATTATGTTTCGACATATATTGCCCAACGCCATGGTCTCCACCATGACCTTCATGCCGTTCATCCTGACCGGCGCTATAGGCACCCTGACCGCACTGGATTTTCTTGGCTTTGGTCTGCCCGCTGGCTCGCCGTCGCTGGGCGAGCTGGTGGCGCAAGGTAAATCCAATTTACAGGCGCCATGGCTCGGAATCAGCGCGTTCGCTGTGTTGGCCCTGATGCTCAGCTTGCTGGTGTTCATCGGCGAGTCCGCCCGCGACGCTTTTGACCCAAGGAAATGAGATGAACAAGGACAATTTGATCGAAGTCCGTGATCTCGCCGTCGAGTTTGTAGCCGACGGAAATATCCATCGAGTTGTCGAGGGCATCAGTTTCGATATCCGTCGCGGCGAAACCCTGGCGTTGGTCGGCGAAAGCGGGTCGGGCAAGTCTGTCATCGCGCATTCAATATTGCGCCTGCTGCCCTACCCGCTGGCACGCCATCCCAGCGGGATGATTTATTACGCCGGGCATGACTTGCTCAAGCTCAGTGAGAAACGCCTGCGTGCGATTCGTGGCAACCGGATCGCGATGGTTTTTCAAGAACCCATGACCTCGCTGAACCCGTTGCAGTCCATCGAAAAACAGGTCAACGAAGTGCTTAACCTGCATAAGGGCTTGCAAGGCAAGGCGGCCACTGTGCGGACGCTAGAGCTGCTTGAGTTGGTTGGTATCAATGAGCCACACAAAAGACTCAAAGCCCTGCCACACGAGCTCTCAGGCGGCCAGCGACAGCGTGTAATGATTGCCATGGCCCTCGCTAACGAACCCGAACTGTTGATTGCCGACGAACCGACCACCGCGCTGGACGTCACGGTGCAACTGAAAATCCTCGAACTGCTCAAGGAATTACAGGCCCGGTTGGGCATGGCGCTGCTGTTGATCAGCCACGATTTGAACCTGGTACGGCAAATTGCGCATCGCGTATGTGTCATGCAGCGCGGTTGTATCGTCGAACAAGCGTCCTGTGAGCAGCTGTTCCGTTCACCGCAGCATCCGTACACCCAAGTACTGCTCGGTGCAGAGCCAAGCGGAAGCCCGGCGAACACGATTGCAGGCGCCCCGTTACTTGAAGTAGAAGACCTGCGCGTCTGGTTTCCGATCAAGAAGAGGCTGTTCAAGCACACTGTCGATCATGTCAAAGCGGTGGACGGCATTAACTTCAGCCTGCTCCAAGGGCAGACACTGGGAATTGTCGGTGAAAGCGGCTCGGGCAAATCGACCATGGGCCTGGCGATTCTCAGGCTGATCGGGAGCCAAGGTGCGATACGGTTTCAAGGCAAAACGCTAGACTGCCTGACGCAGCAGCAGATACGTCCCCTGCGTCGGCAAATGCAGGTGGTGTTTCAGGACCCGTTTGGCAGCCTGAGCCCACGCATGACGGTGAGTGAAATTGTCGGTGAGGGCCTGCGCATTCATCGCATGGGCACCCCGACCGAGCAGGAAAGCGCGATCATTGAGGCGCTTAAGGAGGTAGGTCTGGATCCGGAGACTCGGCACCGCTACCCCCATGAATTTTCCGGTGGGCAGCGGCAGAGAATCGCCATTGCCCGGGCATTAGTGTTAAAACCGGCGCTGATTTTGCTGGACGAGCCCACTTCGGCGCTTGACCGGACCGTTCAGCGCCAAGTAGTGGAGCTGCTGCGGTCACTGCAAAGAAAGTACAACCTGACCTATTTGTTTATCAGCCATGACCTGGCGGTAGTCAAAGCGTTGAGCCACCAGTTAATGGTGATCAAACAAGGGCAAGTCGTTGAGCAAGGTTCGGCGCGCAGCATTTTTGCCGCGCCGCAACATCCCTATACACAGCAGCTGCTGGAGGCCGCCTTTTTGGCGCCGGTAGCTGTCGATTAACCTGAAGAGGAACAACACATGGGTTTTCTCGCCGGTAAGCGCGTCCTGATCGTCGGTGTCGCTAGCAAACTGTCCATCGCATCCGGCATTGCTGCCGCCATGCATCGCGAGGGCGCAGAGCTGGCCTTCACGTATCAGAACGAAAAATTGAAAGGTCGTGTCGAAGAGTTTGCTGCAGGCTGGGGTTCAAACCCTGAACTGTGCTTCCCTTGCGACGTGGCCAGCGACGAAGAGATCGCCAAGGTCTTCGAAGAGCTGAGCAAGAAGTGGGACGGCCTGGACGTGATCGTCCACTCGGTAGGCTTCGCTCCAGGTGACCAGCTTGACGGTGACTTCACCCAAGCAACCACCCGCGAAGGCTTCCGCATCGCTCACGACATCAGCGCCTACAGCTTCGTGGCGTTAGCCAAAGCCGGCCGTGAAATGATGAAAGGCCGCAATGGCAGCCTGCTGACCCTGTCGTACTTGGGGGCAGAGCGCACCATGCCTAACTACAACGTGATGGGCATGGCCAAAGCCAGCCTGGAAGCGGGTGTACGTTACCTGGCCGGCAGCCTTGGCCCGGAAGGCACGCGCGTCAATGCGGTATCGGCTGGCCCGATCCGTACCTTGGCTGCTTCTGGTATCAAAAATTTCCGCAAAATGCTCGCGGCTAATGAAGCGCAAACCCCACTGCGTCGCAACGTGACCATCGATGAAGTCGGCAACGCTGGCGCCTTCCTGTGCTCCGATCTGGCGTCCGGCATCAGCGGCGAGATTATGTACGTCGACGGCGGTTTCAACACCACCGCGATGGGCAACCTCGAAGACTGATTTTAGTTAGGCGAAAAAGCCCGCTGCTCTTAGGAGTTGCGGGCTTTTTATTGAGATCGGGAGCGTCGCGATGCCTTTGCGCAAACGAAGTCGCTCCCACAGAAAACCGATAACCTCTTTAGGCACGCCGTTACCTGAAAGGCTGGGCAAAATGTCTAGTCCTGAAATAGGTTTACACCTATCTCAGTCTTAAAACGCTCGGTGCACTGCATCGGGCGTTTTGTATTTTAGGGCCAGATGCGGGCGCTCAGCGTTGTAGATCCGTACCGATTCATTCACCATTTTTACGGCTTCTTCCAAATTCTTCGGACGGTGTAGCAGGAATTCAGTCTTTAAAATCCCGTTTACTCGTCCGGCCAGAGCGTTTTGATAGCAGTCATAGCCATCTGTCATCGAGCAGGTGATCCCGTATTTGATATGCGTGCGCTGATACAGATTAGAGCAGTACTGGGCGCCGCGGTCAGAATGATGAACCAGCGCCTGTGTGGTTTTTCGCTCTTCAATTGCGTTCTTGAATGCCTTGATCACTGATTCCGTATGCAGGCTCTCATGCACGTGATGACCCACTATCTTGCGTGAGTAAGCGTCTGTTATCAGGCTCAAATACGCCACGCCTTCTTGCGTGGGCAAGTACGTTATATCTGCAACCCAAACTTGCTCAGGGCCGCTGGCGACGATCTGATCAGGACCTGCCTTGAGCAGGTTGGGATGGCGACGGAAGCGGTGATGGCTGTGTGTCGTCTTGTGATAAGCGCGTTTGGGGAGCACAAGTTCTCTAGCGTCACGCAAGATGTTAAACAAGCGGTCTCGCCCCACCTGCAGCGCTGCTTCTGCTTCGGTATGCAGTAAATAGTGCAGCTTGCGCGTACCGAGCCTTGGCTGGCGGCGGCGTTTTTCCAAAACGAAATCCACTACTTTTTGGTCACTATTAACACGCGCATCATACGTTCGGTTGCGCTTGTAATACGCCTGACGCGAAATGCCCATGAACAGGCAAGCCCTGGCGATGCTCAGGTCTTGGATTTGCCCTTGCGAGAGGACTTGCCGGGTCGCTTTTTTACGATAGAGACGCCGTAGTCGTTTTTCAAAACATTCACGACGGCTTCGAAAAACTGCGCCTTTTGATTACTCAGTACGAGTTGTTCTTCAAGTTCTTTGATCCGCTGCTCGGGTGTCAGCGGTAGGTTTGGCTCGGTCATGGGCTTGACCCTCAGCACGCGAATAGACGCGCCTTGGCTCCAATCCTGCCGACCATGCTTACGTAACCAAACCAACACCGTCGACCGGCCTTGGATGCCATAGCGCCGTTGAGCATCTTTATAACTCAACTCGCCTTTTTCGACTTGGTCAACAACCGACAATTTAAAAGCCAGTGTGTAATCGCGCTGACTGCGCCTTTTCCCTGAATCCATTACGTCCTCCTGAGGATAGGTCAGAAGGTGTAAACCTTATTCAGGACGGGACAAAAGTTAAAAAGAAGGCCGCTCAAAGAGCGGCCTTCTTTTGTCGCTGGATCAGACGTTAGTAACGTTTGATCTTGGCTTGGCTTTCCAATTGTGCACGGTAAGCAGCAAAATCTTGCTGACCCGCGCGCGAAGCGAGGAAGCGGCGGTACTGAACCTTTTCTTCATCTGTCGGCGCTGCGGCTTGATTGACACCGTTAAGGCGCAAGATCACGAAGCTACCGTCAGCAGTTTTAAGGCTTTTGTAGACCGGCTTACCTTTACCTTCTGGCTTAGGCATACGGAAAAGCGCTTGCAGCACCGCAGGATCAACACCTTCCTGACTGCGGCTCACGGCCTCAAGCACTTTCCAGCTTTGGCCATCCTGCTTTACCGCAAACGGTACCTTGCCGTCGCGCAGGCCGGCCAACAAGGCTTCGCCTTTGACCTTGACTGCATCGCTGGCGTGATTCTTCATCAACTGCGTACGAATGCTGCCAGCAACGCTCTCCAACGGCAACTGCTCTGGCTGGCGGTGCTCCCTGACCCGCACCACTACAGCCGTTTCCGGATCAAGCTCAAGAGCGGCACTGTTGGAGCCATCCTCAAGCACTTCCCGACTAAACGCAGCCTGGATCACCGCGCGGTTAGCTGTAATACCTTCGCCGCCTTCACGACCGAACGGCGCAGCAGTTTGCACTTTCAACCCCAGCTCTTGGGCTGGCTGCGTCAGATCCGACGCCTCGAACGCCGAATCTTCAAGCTTTTTGGTTGCATCAACATAACGCTGCTCAACCTGCTGCGATTTCAGCTCATGGGTCAGCTTGCTTTTCAAACTGGCGAAACTCGGAACAGACGGGGCTTCAACACCCAACAGCTTGATCAAGTGCCAGCCGAAACTGCTGCGCACCGGAGCAGACACCTGGTCTTTCTTCAGGTCATACAATGCTTTTTCAAACGCGGGATCGTAAACACCCTCACCTGCGTAACCCAAGTCCCCGCCTTTACTGGATGAACCGAAATCCTGTGAGAACTCTTTGGCCAACGCCGCAAAATCTTCACCTTTTACCAAGCGCTTTTGAATCTCTTCTATCTTGGCCTTGGCTTGGGCATCGGTCATCTTGTCGTTCACTTCGATCAGAATATGCGCAGCACGGCGCTGCTCGGCGAGGTTGCCGATTTCTTTCTGATACGCTGCCTGCAAATCGGCGTCCTTGACTTCAACCTGATCAAAGAAGGCGGACTTCTTCAATTCAATGAAATCCAGCACGACCTGCTCTGGGCTCATGAACTCTTTGGCGTGCTCATCGTAGTGCGCTTTGACTTCAGCATCGGTCACTTTTGCCGCCGCCATATCAGGAGCAAACGTCAACGTGGCGAGATCACGTGTCTGCTTTTCCAGACGGGCGAACGCGTCAACCTGGGCGTTGGTTACGAAACTGCTGCCCGCCATACCGGCGCGCACCTGACCAATCAACATTTCCTGAGCCATCATCTGGCGGAACTGCAAACGGCTAAAGCCTAACTGGCGGATAACCTGATCGAAGCGGTCAGGATTAAATTTGCCGTCCACCTGAAACTCAGGTGTCTGCAAAATCTGTTGATCCAGCGCTGCTTCGGAGAAACCGAATTTGGAATCGGCGGCGCTTTCAAGCAACAGCTTGCGATCAACCAAGCCTTTAAGGGCCGAGTCGTGCAACATTTTTTCGTCCAGAAGTGCAGGATCGAAATCCTTGCCCAGCTGTTGCGCGAGCTGTCGACGCTGTATCTCAACCGCCTGGCTCAGCTCGCTTTGAGTGATCTCTTCGCCATTGACCTTGGCAGCATCCTGACTGGTGCTCGTAGCCCGAAAAAGCGCATCGAAGCCGGTCAATGCCATGAGCGCCACGATGACGCCAATGATTGTCTTGGCAATCCAGCCTTGGGAGTTATCCCTGATATTCTGCAGCATGCGTCCCCCAGAAACGGTTGTACTGAATTAAACCAACCGCGGAGCGTGGGTAGAATCCGGAAAGAAGAAAGGCGCATCCGAGGATGCGCCTTCTCGTAACTGGCGGAGCGGTCGAGGCTCGAATCCGCGACCTCCGTGGGCAAACACGGCACTTGAGCCGGTTGACCTGCCGCTCCGCTGCCAGACAGAAATGTTTCTGACTGGATAGGCAGAAGCTTGAAAGGAACTTAGTTAACAGCTTCTTTCAGCGCTTTGCCGGCTTTGAAACCTGGCTTTTTAGCCGCTGCAATTTCTAGCGTCTTACCGGTTTGAGGGTTGCGACCGATACGAGCAGGACGGTCAGTTACGGAGAACGTACCGAAACCTACCAGTACAACGGAGTCGCCAGCCTTAAGAGCGCCAGTGACGGATTCGATTACTGCGTCCAGCGCACGGCCAGCAGCAGCTTTCGGGATATCAGCAGATGCAGCGATAGCATCAATCAGTTCCGACTTGTTCACTCTAAGTCCCCTTATATCTATTTTGAGTACGTTTCTAAGTTTTTGGTATTAAGCAAAACGAGTGCTGAATGCCTGCAGACTCTTTTAGAGCCGCTTTATAACAAGGGCTCTAAAAAGGTGTCAAGGAAGGCCGTGCAGACTAATGCGTGCTAATTCTGCCCTTAGCGTCAGACTCACGCTTTTCATCCTTGGCTACCAGTTCAGGAGCCACATCTGGCAAGGGCTGTGGCGCGTATTGCAGCGCAATTTGCAGGACCTCGTCAATCCATTTAACCGGTTTAATCTGCAAGTCCCGTTTGATATTGTCCGGAATCTCCTTCAAATCCCGTACGTTCTCCTCAGGGATAATCACTGTTTTGATCCCGCCTCGGTGAGCCGCTAGCAGCTTTTCCTTCAAACCGCCGATGGCTAAAACCTGCCCCCGCAGGGTAATTTCACCCGTCATTGCCACGTCAGCACGCACGGGTATCTGTGTAAGAGCTGAAACAAGTGCCGTGCACATGCCTACGCCTGCGCTAGGACCGTCTTTAGGGGTCGCCCCTTCCGGCATGTGGATATGAGTGTCGCGCTTCTCATGGAAGTCCAGAGGGATTCCCAAACTTTTGGCTCGACTGCGCACAACCGTCAGCGCAGCCGTGATGGATTCAACCATAACGTCACCCAGTGAACCGGTCTTTATGAGTTGTCCTTTACCTGGAACAACGGCTGCTTCAATGGTCAGCAATTCGCCCCCCACTTGAGTCCAAGCCAGGCCGGTTACCTGACCGATTTGGTCCTGAACTTCAGCCAAACCGTATCGGAATTTGCGAACGCCAAGGAAATCCTCGAGCATTTCAGCGGTTACCCGAATCGAGAAACGTTTTTCTAGCGCATGTTCTTTAACGGCCTTGCGGCAAATTTTCGCTATTTGCCGCTCCAGACTCCGCACCCCAGCCTCGCGAGTGTAATAACGCACGATGTCACGGATAGCTTCTTCGTCAAACTCGATTTCGCCTTTCTTCAGGCCATTAGCCTGAATCTGTTTAGGCGATAAATATTTGACCGCAATGTTAATTTTTTCATCTTCAGTGTAGCCAGGCAGGCGGATGACCTCCATCCGGTCCAACAAGGCTGCAGGTATATTCATCGAGTTCGCCGTGCACAGGAACATCACATCGGAAAGGTCGTAATCGACTTCCAGATAATGGTCGTTGAAGGCGTGGTTCTGCTCTGGGTCAAGCACTTCAAGCAATGCCGAAGCGGGATCGCCACGCATGTCACTGCCCATTTTGTCGATTTCATCAAGCAAGAACAGCGGGTTGCGAACGCCCACCTTTGTCATCTTCTGTATCAACCTTCCTGGCATCGAACCGATATACGTCCGGCGGTGACCACGGATCTCAGCTTCATCACGCACACCACCCAACGCCATTCGTACGAATTTACGATTAGTTGCATGGGCAATCGACTCCGCTAGGGAAGTTTTACCTACACCAGGGGGACCCACCAGACAAAGCACCGGGCCACGGATCTTCTTCACGCGCTTTTGAACAGCGAGGTATTCGAGGATGCGTTCTTTGACTTCATCCAGACCGTAGTGGTCGGCATCAAGAATATCCTCCGCGCGGGCCAAGTCCAAACGCACCTTGCTCTGCGCCTTCCACGGCACTTGCACCAGCCAATCGATGTAAGAACGAACCACCGTGGCTTCAGCGGACATCGGCGACATCTGCTTGAGCTTGTTCAGCTCAGCCAGGGCTTTGGTCAGGGCATCCTTGGGCAAACCGGCCGCATCGATGCGCTTTTTAAGATCTTCGATTTCATTATGACTTTCATCACTGTCGCCCAATTCTTTCTGAATAGCCTTCATCTGCTCATTCAGGTAATACTCCCGCTGGCTGCGTTCCATCTGCTTTTTGACGCGGCCACGTATGCGTTTCTCAACCTGCAGCAGATCTATCTCAGCGTCCAGTAACGCCAACACGTGCTCGACACGCTCAGAAAGATCAACGATCTCCAAAATTTCCTGTTTCTGTTCGATTTTCAACGCCATGTGCGCGGACATGGTGTCTACCAGGCGACCTGGTTCATCAATACTGTTAAGCGAAGACAGAACTTCAGCGGGCACTTTTTTGCCCAACTGCACGTATTGTTCGAACTGAGCCAGCAGGCTACGCACAAACACTTCGGACTCGCGATCGGGTGCATCCACCTCTTCGATCAGCGCTACTTCAGCGCGGCAATGACCGTCAACCTCGATGAAGCGCTCGACGGTTCCACGCTGCTCACCTTCAACCAGCACCTTGACGGTGCCGTCAGGCAGTTTGAGCAACTGCAATACCGTTGCAACAGTGCCGACGCTATAAAGCGCCTCTTCACCTGGATCGTCATCTGCGGGATTTCTCTGAGCAAGCAAGAGAATTTGCTTGTCACCGGTCATCGCGGCCTCAAGGGCTTCGATAGACTTCTCACGTCCCACAAACAGCGGGATAACCATATGCGGATAAACCACAACATCACGCAATGGCAAGAGAGGCAATTCGATGGTTGTCTTCATGATTTCGCCTCTACGGCGGCCACAAGGCCGCGGACAGATAGAATTAAGCTTGAAACCAAGATGGGGGTAGATTCCCAAAAAAACAAGCGTTGAAGCAGATAAAGAAAAAGGGGCCCCGAAGGCCCCCTTTTCATTACATATTACTACTTACGCGTCCGGAGCAACCTTGGCAGGCGGCTCGCTGTTTTCATAGATCAACAGCGGCTTGGACGTGCCCTCGATGACGCTCTCGTCGATCACTACCTTGCTCACTTCGGATTGCGAAGGGATCTCGTACATAGTGTCGAGCAGAACGCCCTCAAGAATGGAGCGCAGTCCACGAGCGCCAGTCTTACGCTCAAGCGCACGCTTGGCGATAGACTTCAATGCATCTGCACGGAACTCAAGGTCTACGCCTTCCATTTCGAACAATTTTGCATACTGTTTGGTCAGCGCGTTTTTCGGTTCGGTGAGAATCTGCATCAAAGCAGCCTCATCCAATTCGTCCAACGTAGCCAGAACCGGCAGACGGCCCACAAATTCCGGGATCAGGCCGAACTTGACCAAATCGTCTGGCTCGACCTCACGCAGCGATTCACCAACCTTTTTGCCTTCTTCCTTGCTGCGAACTTCAGCGTTGAAGCCGATGCCGCCACGAGTGGAACGGCTTTGAATAACCTTTTCGAGGCCCGAGAAAGCACCGCCGCAGATGAACAAAATGTTACGCGTATCCACTTGCAAGAATTCCTGCTGTGGATGCTTGCGTCCCCCTTGAGGAGGAACAGAAGCTACGGTGCCTTCGATCAGCTTTAGCAAAGCTTGTTGCACGCCTTCACCAGAAACATCGCGAGTAATCGAAGGGTTGTCAGATTTGCGCGAAATCTTATCGATTTCATCGATATAGACAATACCCATTTGGGCTTTTTCTACATCGTAGTCACATTTCTGCAACAGCTTCTGAATGATGTTTTCTACGTCCTCACCCACATAACCGGCTTCGGTCAGGGTGGTGGCGTCAGCGATTGTGAACGGGACGTTGAGCAAACGGGCCAATGTTTCGGCCAGCAACGTCTTGCCGGAACCCGTAGGGCCGATCAGCAGGATGTTACTTTTACCCAGCTCAACATCATCATTTTTTTTGTCACGTTGGTTGAGGCGTTTGTAGTGGTTATACACCGCTACGGCCAAAACTTTTTTTGCACGCTCTTGACCAATCACATACTGATCAAGGATGCCGCTGATTTCTTTTGGCGATGGCAATTTGTGCGCACTGCTTTCAGCCTGAGCTTCTTGCACCTCCTCGCGGATGATGTCATTGCACAGGTCGACGCATTCGTCACAGATAAAAACCGAGGGGCCGGCAATCAATTTGCGCACTTCATGCTGGCTTTTGCCACAGAAGGAGCAATAGAGCAGTTTGCCGTTGTCCTCGCCGTTGCGAGTGTCAGTCATTCGATCGATCCAATCCGGTAGGCTTGCAACACAAGATGAAGGCTATTGCGGGCTTTTTCAAGTCCGCAGGTGGTAAGAAATGCCAACCACCCACGATTGGGCGGCTTACTTAGCCATTTGACGCTGAGTGAGTACCTGATCGATCAGACCATATTCAGCAGCGCGTTCGGCGCTCATGAAGTTGTCGCGATTGGTATCTTGCTCGATCGTCTCAATCGATTGCCCGGTATGGTGAGCCAGAATTTCATTCAGGCGAGCCCGGATGGACAGGATTTCCTTGGCATGAATGTCGATATCCGACGCTTGACCTTGGAAACCGCCCAACGGCTGGTGAATCATCATTCGCGAATTCGGCAGGCAATAACGCTTTTTAGCGGCGCCGCCAGCCAACAGCAAGGCACCCATGCTGCAAGCCTGACCGATGCAAATAGTCGACACATCCGGCTTGATGAACTGCATGGTGTCGTAAATCGACATGCCCGCAGTCACCGAACCGCCTGGTGAATTGATGTAAAGATGGATGTCCTTGTCCGGATTTTCGGCTTCAAGGAACAGCAGCTGCGCCGCAATCAGGTTGGCCATGTAGTCTTCTACTGGACCAACTAGAAAGATCACCCGCTCTTTAAGGAGTCGCGAGTAGATGTCATAGGCGCGTTCGCCACGGGCGGACTGCTCGATAACCATCGGGACCAAGCCGCCAGCGGCCTGAATGTCAGAGTTCTGCTGAATATAAGAATTGCGGGACATGTCCTGCATTCACTCCCAAATAGTCATTTCTTGAATACACATAAGCCAGCACGAAGGCTGGCTTATGGGTGTTTTCGAACGAGAAAACGATCAGTCGGCTTGTGGAGCTTCAACCGGCTTGACAGCTTCTTCGTAAGAGACCGATTTGTCGGTCACGCTAGCTTTCTGCAAAACAGTATCTACAACTTGTTCTTCCAGCACAACAGAACGAACCTCGTTCAGTTGCTCATCGTTCTTGTAATACCAGGACACAACCTGCTCAGGCTCTTGGTAAGCCGATGCCATTTCCTGAATCATGCTACGAACGCGAGCGTCGTCAGGCTTGAGGTCAAACTGCTTGACCACTTCAGCAACAATTAGGCCCAGCTCCACGCGGCGCTTGGCTTGCTCGGTGAACAGCTCTGCAGGCAGCTGGTCCGGTTTGATGTTGCCACCGAACTGCTGAACAGCCTGTACTCGCAGACGGTTGACTTCGTTGTCGAGCAACGCTTTAGGCACTTCAATCGGATTGGAGGCTAGCAGACCGTCCATCACCTGGTTCTTGATCTTGGATTTAATCGCCTGACGCAGCTCACGCTCCATGTTCTTACGAACTTCAGTGCGGAAACCTTCAACGCCTGTTTCCTTGATGCCGAACTGATTGAAAAACTCTTCGTTCAGCTCAGGCAATTTAGGCTCAGAGACGGTATTGACGGTCACGGTGAACTCGACTGCTTTGTTAGCCAGGTCAAGATTCTGATAGTTTTCCGGGAAGGTCAGGTTCAAAACGCGCTCTTCGCCCGTTTTAGCACCGACCAGGGCTTCTTCGAAACCCGGAATCATACGACCGGAACCCAGTACTAACTGGGTGCCGGTAGCCGAACCACCAGCGAATACTTCACCGTCAACCTTGCCCGCGAAATCGATATTCAATTGATCGTCATTCTGAGCAACGCGCTCGGCGGCTTCATAACGAACATTCTGCTTGCGCAGAATTTCCAGCATTTTATCCAGATCGGAGTCAGCCACGTCCGCACTCAGACGCTCGACAGCGATGGACTCAAAACCTGCAACCGTGAATTCCGGGAATATTTCAAAGGTAGCGATGTATTCCAGGTCCTTACCTTTTTCGAAGGTTTTTGGCTCTACAGACGGAGCGCCAGCCGGGTTCAGCTTCTGCTCAACCACCGCTTCGTAAAAAGTTGCCTGAATCAGCTCGCTCAAGGCTTCTTGACGGGCGCCGTCTTCATAACGCTGACGGATAACGCTCATAGGCACTTTACCCGGACGGAAGCCTGGAATCTTGGCACTACGGGCCGCTTGTTGCAGACGCTTGTTGACTTCAGTCTCGATGCGTTCAGCAGGCACGCCAATGGTCATACGGCGTTCAAGAGCGGAAGTATTTTCAACAGAAACTTGCATGGATATTCCTCGTTGCACAAACGTTAGCCGGCCGTTTCCGACCCCAGAATCAAGGGCATGCATTCTAGAGGGTCAAACTCAAGAAGTCACCCTACTGAAAAAGGGCAAATAAAAGGCTTGGAGTCCAACCGGCGCGAGGGATCGACGACGATCCTTGTGAACAGCTAAAGCCGGTGCGCAGGCGAAGTGTCTGGCGCAGCCCTGCCCTGTAAAAGGAAGCAGAAAACGCCGATTTACAACCGCCAACCTCCAGCCAAAACCGCCTATCAAAAACACGCCTGACGGCGAATAAAATCAGCTAGAGCCAATGCCTACAAATCTAAAACCCAATATGTTGAAACAAAAAAAGCCGCACTAGGCGGCTTCTTTTTACTTTGCGAATACATCATTCGCAAAGTTATATTTGGTGCGGACGGAGAGACTCGAACTCTCACACCTTGCGGCGCTGGAACCTAAATCCAGTGTGTCTACCAATTCCACCACATCCGCGCTTCAAACTATTGGAGCGAAGACGCCAGATGTTTAGGTCTGGCACCTTTTCTAATATGGGGTGGACGAAGGGGATCGAACCCTCGACAACGGGAGTCACAATCCCGTGCTCTACCAACTGAGCTACGCCCACCATATAACGTGTGACCGGTACCGCATACAGCTTACTTGTGCCAAAGTTGCCTTAATGGCGCACCCGGCAGGACTCGAACCTGCGACCATCCGCTTAGAAGGCGGATGCTCTATCCAACTGAGCTACGGGCGCTTATTTAATCTGCATCTTTTACTGACTACAAATTAAGAGCTTCAGTCACGCTAAGCTAACCAACCACTCTGCCTGACTTTCTTGACCAGTGCTAGGCTGTGCCCGACAAGTGCGACGGATCTTATAGACGGCCCTGATAGGCGTCAACTGTTTTTCGAAAAAAATTCAGCTAGATAAAGGAGTTAGCAGAATATCCAAACCAAGCGCCTTTGCCCTTGCGTCATGACATGCGAGAATGCGCGCTCTTTTTCAATCCCTTCCGACGGTTAATCACGCGTAATGACTGCAAAACTAATAGACGGTAAAGCGATCGCAGCCAATCTGCGCCAGCAGATCGCCAAACGTGTCGCCGAGCGTCACCAGCAGGGCCTGCGTACGCCAGGGCTGGCTGTGATTCTGGTGGGCAACGATCCCGCCTCTCAGGTTTATGTCTCGCACAAGCGCAAAGACTGCGAAGAGGTTGGTTTTCTCTCGCAAGCCTATGATCTGCCCACATATACCACCCAGGACGAGCTAACCAATCTGATTGATCGTCTCAACGACGACGACAACATTGATGGCGTGCTCTTGCAGCTACCCCTGCCTGAACACCTTGATGCGTCAAAACTGCTAGAGCGCATTCGCCCGGACAAAGACGTTGATGGTTTCCATCCGTATAACGTCGGGCGTTTGGCACAGCGCATTCCCCTGCTCCGCCCTTGTACGCCCAAAGGCATCATTATCCTGCTAGAGAGCACCGGTGTTGACCTCTATGGGCTGGACGCCGTGGTGGTAGGCGCTTCGAACATCGTTGGGCGCCCCATGGCGATGGAGCTATTACTAGCGGGTTGCACCGTCACTGTTACCCATCGCTTCACCCGGGATTTGGCGGGCCATGTAGGCCGCGCAGACCTAGTGGTGGTTGCCGCTGGAAAACCGGGCCTGGTCAAGGGCGAGTGGATCAAGAAAGGCGCAATCGTTATTGACGTCGGTATAAACCGTCAGGAAGACGGCAAGCTGGTGGGCGACGTGGTGTACGAAACTGCGCTGCCCCGAGCAGGATGGATAACTCCTGTTCCAGGCGGCGTCGGCCCCATGACTCGTGCCTGCTTACTGGAAAACACCTTGTACGCAGCGGAAACGCTGCACATCTGAGCCGTATCCCCTCAGTGAGAACGAATTATCTGCGCACACTGCGCCGCCCTGATGGACAGCATCAGGGCGTAAATGATTTCGATCTCACAGGTAATGCCGTGCGCAGCTTGTGCGCACTGCATCAGTCAGCCAAACGCCAGGTCGTCCCGCCCTTTCCGTCTTCCAGCATCACGCCCATGGCGGTGAGTTGGTCGCGGATGCGATCGGAGGCAGCCCAGTCTTTGCCAGCGCGAGCTGCCAGTCGGGCCTGAATCAGCGCTTCAACTTCGGCCGCGTCCACACGGCCTTCAGCACCGGCACGCAAAAAATCATCGGCCTCAAGCTGCAAGACACCCAACACACTGGCCAACTCTTTCAAACGTGCTGCTAAACCAGCTGCGGCGTTTATATCGGTGTCACGCAGGCGGTTGATCTCGCGCACCATCTCGAACAGCACCGCGCAGGCTTCTGGAGTTCCAAAGTCGTCATTCATGGCAGCAGAGAAGCGTTCAACAAACGCTTCACCGCCGGCCGGAGCCATCGCAGGCAAACCTTTGAGCGCGTGATAAAACCGTTCCAGTGCACCTTTGGACTCTTTCAGGCTGTCTTCGGAGTAGTTGATCGAGCTGCGGTAATGGCTGGACACCAACAGGTAGCGCACCACTTCCGGCTGATACTTCTCCAGCACGTCGCGAATGGTGAAGAAGTTGTTCAACGACTTGGACATCTTCTCGCCGTTGATGCGAATCATGCCGCAGTGCATCCAGGTATTGGCGTACGGCTTATCCGTAGCAGCCTCGCTCTGGGCGATTTCGTTTTCGTGATGCGGAAACTCAAGGTCGTTGCCGCCACCATGAATATCGAAGGTCTCGCCCAGGCAGCAGGTCGACATCACCGAGCACTCAATATGCCAGCCCGGACGCCCGGCGCCCCACGGCGACTCCCAACTTGGCTCGCCTGGTTTGACGCCTTTCCAGAGAACGAAGTCCAGCGGATCTTCTTTCGACTCATCCACTTCGATCCGCGCGCCAATGCGCAGGTCTTCGATCTTCTTGCGTGATAGCTTGCCGTAACCGACGAATTTGCCGACGCGGTAATACACGTCGCCGTTACCCGGCGCATAGGCGTAGCCCTTGTCGATCAGGGTCTGAATCATGGCGTGCATGCCGGGGATATGATTGGTGGCACGCGGCTCCAGATCAGGCGGCAAGATGTTCAGCCGCGCCTCATCCTCGTGCATCGCTGCAATCATGCGTGCGGTAAGGGCCTCGAACGACTCGCCGTTGTCCCGTGCACGGTTGATGATCTTGTCGTCTATGTCCGTGACGTTGCGTACATACGTCAGGTCATAGCCGCTAAACCGCAGCCAGCGAGTGACCAAGTCGAACGCCACCATGCTACGACCGTGCCCAATGTGGCAGAAGTCGTAAACGGTCATGCCGCATACGTACATCCGCACCTTGTTGCCGTCCAGCGGGGTGAAAACTTCTTTGCTCTTGCTGAGCGTGTTGTAAATCGAAAGCACGATAAATCCCTAACCCGGTTTGCTGATACCTGTGGGGGCTGGCAAGCCTGCCCCCACCACAAGTGCCGTGGCTTAACTCCACGAATCTCGTAGAGTTACCGTACGGTTGAAGACCGGTTGGCCAGGTTTCGAGTCTTTGATGTCCGCGCAGAAATAACCTTCGCGTTCAAACTGGAAACGGTCTTCCGGCTGCGCTTGAGCCAATGACGGTTCAGCACGACAACCCGTCAGGACTTGCAGGGAATCAGGGTTGATGTTGTCCAGGAAGCTGGCGCTGTCTTCGGCTTTTTCCGGATTTGGCGAACGGAACAGGCGATCGTACAAACGCACTTCACATTCAACGCTGGCGGCTGCAGGCACCCAATGCACAACGCCTTTGACCTTGCGCCCTTCAGGGTTTTTGCCCAGTGTTTGCGGGTCATAAGAGCAACGCAGTTCGACAATGTTGCCGTCAGCGTCTTTGATCGCTTCGTCGGCGCGGATCACGTAGCTGCCACGCAGACGCACTTCGCCATTTGGTTCCAGGCGTTTGTAGCCTTTTGGTGGCTCTTCCATGAAGTCATCACGGTCGATGTAAATTTCACGGGCAAACGGCAGTTCACGCACGCCCATGTCTTCTTTAGGGTGACGGGCCAATTGAAGATTCTCGACCTGACCTTCCGGATAATTGGTGATCACGACTTTCAGCGGACGCAGCACGCACATGGCACGTGGTGCACTGTGATCGAGGTCGTCACGGATACTGAATTCCAGCATGCCGAAATCCACCACGCCGTCGGAACGGTTGGTGCCGATCATTTCGCAGAAGTTGCGAATCGACGCGGGGGTGTAACCGCGACGACGAAACCCCGACAAAGTCGACATCCGCGGGTCATCCCAACCGAACACGTGCTTCTCATCGACCAACTGCCTGAGCTTGCGCTTGCTGGTGATGGTGTAGTTCAGGTTCAGGCGCGAGAACTCATACTGACGCGGCTTACTCGGCACCGGAAGATTGTCGAGGAACCAGTCGTAGAGTGGGCGATGGCTTTCGAATTCCAGGGTGCAGATCGAGTGGGTGATGCCTTCGATGGCGTCCGACTGCCCGTGGGTGAAGTCGTAGATCGGGTAAATGCACCACTTGTCGCCGGTCTGGTGGTGATGTGCGTGACGAATGCGATACAGGATCGGGTCGCGCAGGTTCATGTTCGGCGAGGCCATGTCGATCTTGGCCCGCAGCACACGAGCGCCGTCAATGAACTCGCCGGCCTTCATGCGGGCGAACAGGTCCAGGTTTTCCTCAATACTGCGCTCACGGAAGGGGCTGTTCTTGCCCGGTTCGGTCAAGGTGCCACGGTATTCGCGCGCTTGCTCGGGGGTCAGGTCATCGACGTAGGCTTTGCCAGACTTGATCAGCTCGACGGCCCAATCGTGCAATTGGTCGAAATACTGTGAGGCATAGCGCACGGCGCCGGACCATTGAAAACCCAGCCACTTAACGTCACTTTCGATAGCGTCGATGTACTCCTGATCTTCCTTGGCCGGATTGGTGTCATCGAAGCGCAGGTGCGTTTCACCGCCAAACTCTTGGGCCAGACCAAAGTTCACACAAATCGCTTTGGCGTGGCCGATATGCAAATAGCCGTTAGGCTCAGGCGGAAAGCGCGTCACGATCTTGGTGTGCTTGCCCGAATCCAAGTCCGCCTGCACGATAGGGCGCAGAAAATTGGTCGGAACGGCGGGGCCTGCCTTGGAAGTCGCAGCGGAGTCAGTGGGCTTGCTCATAGGATCCTTGGGCGTACAAGTGCGCGACCTGGGTAGGCCGACTAAATCAAAGCGCTTATCATAGCCGAAGCTGTCAAGGTGTTGCGACCAGCGCGCCTCTTCCAAAAATTCAAAACGAGCGATTTTTCAATGTCCAAAGTCAAATTGAGCACCAACCACGGCGACATCGTCTTGGAACTGAACGCCGAAAAGGCGCCAGAAACTGTTGCCAACTTTGTGCAGTACGTTAAAGAAGGCTATTACAGCAATACCGTTTTCCATCGGGTCATCAGCAATTTCATGATCCAGGGCGGTGGTTTTGAGCCCGGCATGGCGCAAAAAAAAACCCGCGCCACCATCAAGAACGAAGCCAGCAACGGTCTTTCGAACGACAAGTACACGGTCGCCATGGCACGTACCATGGAGCCGCATTCGGCCTCCTCACAGTTTTTTATTAACGTGGGTGATAACCAATTCCTAAACCACACGGCGCCGACCGCTCAAGGTTGGGGATACACCGTGTTTGGTCATGTGGTCGAAGGAACCGACGTGGTGGACAAGATCAAAGGCGTCGCCACCACGATGAAAGCCGGTCATCAAGACGTACCGACTGAAGACGTGATCATCACTAACGCCGAGATCGTTGAGTGATCTTGCTGATTTCTGATTTGCACCTGGAAGAACAACGCCCGGACATTACCCGGGCGCTTGTTGATCTGCTTGAAGGGCGAGCGAAGGCAGCCGACGCGCTGTACATCCTCGGCGACTTCTTCGAAGCGTGGATCGGCGACGACGCGATGTCGCCTTTTCAGGTGTCGATTTGCCAAGCCCTGCGCCAACTCAGCGACAGCGGCACTAACATTTTCCTGATGCACGGTAATCGCGACTTCATGCTCGGGCGCGCCTTCTGCAAAGCAGCGGGATGCACGTTATTGAGCGATCCCAGCGTGGTGCAGTTCAACGGCGAACCGGTGCTGTTAATGCACGGTGACAGCCTGTGTACCCGAGACGAAGCGTACATGCGCATGCGCCGTTACTTGCGCAACCCACTGACGCTGTTTGTACTCCGTCACTTGCCGCTCAGCACCCGCCATAAGCTCGCGCGCAAACTGCGCAGTGAGAGCCAGACACAAACCCGAATGAAAGCTAATGACATCGTCGACGTTACACCGGAAGAAGTGCCACGCATCATGGCGCAATACGGCGTACACACGCTCATCCACGGCCATACCCACCGCCCCGCCATCCACAAACTGCACGTCGGTGATGAACCGGCCACGCGCATTGTGTTAGGGGATTGGGATCGTCAGGGCTGGGCATTGCAGGTGGATGAACAGGGTTTTCAGTTAGCGGCGTTTGATTTTGTGCCGGATCACCCAATTCCTCTGTAGAGCCAACTTGTTGGGGAGGCGATTTATTGAGACATCCCCTCAGGCCTCTCGCCAACCAATTGGCCCCTACCGGTATTTGCGCTACGGCTCTACATTAATGCCCCGCCGGAGGCCCTGCCTTGGCGGTGAACGGTGGTTTGGCCATCCACACCAAGATGATCAACGCAAAGAAGCACCAACCCAGCATGTAGAAGTAGTCCACGGTCGACATCATGTACGCCTGGGCATTGACTATCCCTTCCAGTTGCGCATAAGCCTTGCTGCTTGCGCCGCCCAATGTGGCGATCGCGTCGCGAGTTGCGGGCTCATAGGTGCTGATGCTCTCGCTCAGATACGCATGGTGCTGGTCAGCCCGGCGGATCCAGATCCACGTCGTCAACGATGCCGCAAAACTACCGCCCAAGTTACGCAGGAAGGTCGCAAGCCCGGAGCCGTCGGCAATCTGGTGGGGCGGCAGATCAGACAGCAGGATGGTCAAGGTCGGCATGAAGAACAGCGCAACGCCCGCGCCCATGAACAACTGCACCATGGCGATGTCATAAAAATCCACCTGGCTGGTGAAGTCAGCGCGCATAAAGCAACTGAGCCCAATCGCGAAAAAGGCGATGCCCGCTAACAGTCGCATGTCGAATTTATGCGCGTACTTGCCGACAAAGGGTGACATCAACACCGGCAGTACACCCAGCGGCGCCACCGCGAAACCCGCGTAGGTCGCGGTATAGCCCATCTGCGTTTGCAGCCACTGCGGTAGCAATAGATTGATACCGAAGAACGCCGAATAGCCGCCTACCAGGGTAATGGTGCCAATGCGAAAGTTGCGGTGAGCGAACAGACGTAAATTGACGATAGGATGTTTGTCGGTCAATTCCCAAATAACAAAGATGGCCAGGCTGATTACTGAGATCACCGCCCCGATCATGATGAAATGGGACGAGAACCAATCCAGGTCATTACCCTTGTCGAGCACGATTTGTAGCGCACCAACTCCGATAATCAACGTGATCAACCCCACGTAATCCATCGGCTGACGACTGGTGACCACCGGCCGAGTGCTCATCTGCGAGCGCACCACCAAGGCCGCGAAGATACCAATCGGCACGTTGATGAAGAAGATCCACGGCCAGCTGTAGCTGTCAGTAATCCAGCCGCCCAAAATCGGACCGGCAATCGGCGCCACCACCGTGACCATCGCCAGCAGTGCCAGTGCCATCCCCCTTTTCGCCGGAGGGTAAACCGCGATCAACAGCGTCTGCGTCATCGGGTACAACGGCCCGGCGACCACCCCTTGCAACACCCGAAAACCCACCAATTCAGGCATCGATGTTGAAATACCGCATAAGAACGAGGCCATCACGAACAAAATCGTAGCCCATATAAACAGCTTCACTTCGCCGACCCTACGGCTAAGCCAGCCGGTCAACGGCAACGCAATCGCGTTACTCACCGCAAACGAGGTAATGACCCAAGTGCCTTGCTCCGAGCTCACGCCCAGGTTACCGGCGATGGTCGGCAAAGCGACGTTGGCAATCGTGGTGTCGAGCACCTGCATGAAAGTCGCCAACGACAGGCCGATGGTGCACATCAACAAACTGGGCGGTGTAAAAGAGGCCGGGGCGTTCGAGCTCATCGCGAATCCTTTAAATCTTCAGCGGCGCTCCGGCACAGGTACCGGAGCTGACGGATTGGCGTATCAGCGCTGAGCAGTTTTGCTGCTGGTGGCGGCACTGTTTTCGTGAATCAACCGAGTAATCATCGCGTCGGCGTCGGCCAATTGTTTATCGTAAATGTTGGTGCTGAACACCGGTTTCTTCGGCGGCTGTTGGGCCAATACCGGACCACTTTGGTCGTGCAGATTGACATCGACCACGGTGGACAAACCAATACGTAATGGGTGCTCGGTCAACTGATCCGGGTTAACGTGAACGCGCACCGGGACCCGCTGCACAATCTTGATCCAGTTACCGGTGGCGTTCTGCGCAGGAAGCAAGGCAAACGCACTGCCCGTGCCGGCGCCAATGCTATCAACCGTGCCGGTATACTTCACGTCGCCACCGTACAGATCCGCTTCAATGTCCACTTGCTGACCGATGCGCATCATGCCGAGCTGCGTTTCCTTGAAGTTGGCGTCGATCCATACTTCGTTGAGCGGAATCACCGCCATCAATGCAGTACCTGGCTGAACCCGCTGACCCAGTTGCACCGTGCGCTTGGCCACGTAACCGGTGACAGGCGCGACCAAGGTACTGCGGGCGTCGGCCAGGTAAGCTTGGCGCAACTGCGCGGCGGCAGCTTTGACGTCGGGGTGCGACGAAACGACGGTGTCATCGACCAAGGCCGAGCTGGTTGCCAGCTGTTGCTGAACATTGTTCAAGCTATTTTGTGCAGTGGTCAGATCGTCCCGTGCATGGGAGAGCTCTTCCAGAGAAATCGCCCCACCCGCCGCGAGATTTTTACGCCGACTGTAGTTGTCCTGAGCTTTCTGCACTTCAGCCCGCTGTGCGGCCAACTGCGCTTTCATACCGTCGACATTGCTGTACAAACCGCGCACTTGGCGCACGGTCTTGCCCAGGTTTGCCTCAGCACTTTGCAACCCGACCTCAGCATCGCTTGGGTCGAACTGCATCAACACCTGCCCCTCACGGACCAAGTCACCGTCATCGGCGCCAATACTCACCACGGTACCGGTCACCAATGGCGTGATCACAACCACGTTGCCGTTTACGTAGGCATCATCGGTACTTTGATTCCAGCGCCCGTATTTTTCATACCAGAACCAAATACCCAGCGCGCCCACCACGACCAGCACCAGTACCAGCAACAGCCAGAACTTTCGTTTGCCGGGATTGGCGTCCTTTGGAGGAGTCTGATCTTTTTGCAGCGTTTGACCTTTCTGATCATTCTGATCTTTCGGGTCGCTTGTCGAAGCATTTTCGGTAGCGGCAGTAGCCATGACGATTACCTTGAGTTATTCAGTCTGCGAATCGGTTGAAGGGGTACCCGGTCCGGCGTTCTGGTCAGCAGAACTGCTTTGAAATCCGCCACCCAAGGCCTGCATCAACTGAATCGAGAGGTCGATTCGCTCAGCGGTGAGGTCGGCTAATTGGCGTTGGGACTGGAGCAATTGCTGTTCAATGGTTAAAACGTCGACATAGTTGCCAATACCCGAGCCAAAGCGTTGGGTCGCCGTATCATAGGAGGCAGTGGCAATCTCGCTGGCGCGCTGTTGCGCCTCGATTTGGCGACTGATGGAGCGCATTTGGGACAAGGTGTCACTGACATCGCCTAAGGCTTGAACCAGGCTTTTGTTGTACTGCGCCACCGCGAGGTCGTAATCGGCATCGCGGGCATCGAGATCAGCACGCAAGCGCCCACCGTCAAAAATCGGCAGGGAAACCGCCGGGGCGATATTGAAGAAGCGACTGGCCGAGCCAAACATCGCATCCCCCAGCAGCGACTCGGTACCTACTGCAGCACCCAGGTTCAAGTTGGGATAAAAATTGGTTTTCCCGGCCACAATATTCTTGCTCGCTGCCTCTACCCGCCAGCGCGCCGCGACCAGATCAGGACGACGTCCCAATAACTCTGCGGGCAACGATGAAGGCAACGCCACGGCACTGGGCTTAAGAACGTTCGGCCGGGCGATCTCATCGCCACGGTCCGGGCCCTTGCCCAGTAATACTGCCAAACTTATTTTTGCGCTGCGCAGGCGCTTTTCGGAATCGATTAGTTGGGCTTCGGAGCCTGCTTCCAGGCTTTGGGTCTGCTGAAACTGGAAGCGACTGTCAATGCCCGATGCGAGGCGGCGGTTGCCCAAGTCAAGCATTTGCCGGGTGCGCTTTAAGTCATCGTTCGCCAAGTCGTAAACCACGTGGGCCTGGCCGAGGTTGCTGTAGGCTCGCGCCACATCGGCGGCGAGCGTCAGTCGGGCGGACTGTTGATCGATTTCAGCCGCACGCGCCTGACCCAACGCCGCTTCCCACGTGGCCCGTTGCCCGCCCCACAAATCGAAGTTGTAGTTAAAATTCAAACCCAAGTTACGTACCGTGGAGTAAGTACCGCCTTTACCCGTCGGACTCTGGTCAGAAGCCAAACGGGAACGGGTGACACCGCCTTCGGCATCCAGGGTTGGGGTTCGTTGGGCGTCGGCCGCATACGCGGCAGCACTGGCCTGATGCGCTCGGGCACTGGCAACCTGCATGTCTGGGCTGTCACGCAAGGCTTCAGTGACCAAGCTGTCGAGCTGAGGATCGCCGAGGCTTTTCCACCAATCAGTTTTTGGCCAGGCCGCTGGCGACAGTTTTACGCCCTTAAAACTCTGGGTAGCCTGCAAGCTTTGCGCATCCAGGCTCGTCCCCTTCGTTTCCAGGCCGTGATAGCTGGCACAACCGGACAAGCTCATAGCGAGGCCCAGCAACAACAATGCCGGCTTAGACGGGGCTCTTAGGACGACTAAGATGTTCATTGCTTACCCGCCTTGTTAAAGCCGAGGCGGGCAATGGTAATTTGATCGTCAGCGGCCACTAGCACCTTTGTCAGAATCTGCTCCAGACTTTTTACTTCGGCGCTGTCGAGTGCCCCGAACAAGTCATTCATTGCCTCGGCACCAATCTGCGGCAGCCGCTCCGACAATTTCTGGCCTTCTTCGGTCAGCGCGAGCTTGACCTGACGACGGTCGGTTTCCGATCGATCGCGGACCAGCAAGCCCTTCTGCACCAGACGATCAATCATCCGTGTCATCGAACCGCTGTCGAGGGACAGATGTCGGCAAAGTTCAACCGGTGTATCACTCTGATACTGGCCCACAATAATCAGCACTTTGAATTGCGAAGAGGTCACGCCGTAAGGCACCAGATGGGTGTCGAGGATGCGATTCTTCAGGCCGTCAACGCGGCCTATCAGCAAGCCCATGAGACCGGCGTGAAAATTCTCGGGAGTGAAGTGTTTCATCGAGTCACCAAAAAGCTGCCTAGACAGGAATATGGCAAGATATTACTGCTTAAGCAGCGAATGGCCAAGCATTAAATAGGAAGCTTTGCTTTTATTTCGAAGAGACCGCTGAACGGCGTTCAGCGGCGCGGCTTTTTAGCGCTGGGCCAGGTTTTGCGGGACACCACTGTGAAACCGGAACTCGACATCAGGGCTGTCGATCAGGCTGGCTTCCAGCACCCGGACCCTTTCGATGGTCTGTGCTACATCGGCGGCATCGCCATACTGGTAGGCCAACTTCAGGTAACCCTGATAATGCCGCGCTTCGCTGTTGAGCAAGCCGTGATAAAAGGCGCCCAGTTCTTCATCCAGATGTGGCACCAGCTTCTCAAAGCGTTCGCAACTGCGCGCTTCGATGAACGCGCCCACCACTAACGTATCGCTGAGCTTGACTGGCTCATGGCTGCGCACGGCAGATCGAAGGCCCGACGCGTAACGGCTAGCGGACAGCGGGCGCCAATCGACCTTGCGCTTTTTCATCAAGCGCACGACTTGCTCATGGTGCACCAACTCTTCCCGTGCCAGCCGCGACATCATCAGGACCATGTCGGTGTATGCACCGTATTTAGCGATCATGCTCATGGCGGTGCTGGCGGCTTTGAATTCACAATTTTTGTGATCGAGTAGCATCGTCGGTTGATCAGCCAGCGCGGCTTCAACCCACGCGTCAGGGGTTTTGCAGCCAAGGAACTCATGGATTTCAGGCATCACGCAAGCCCGTTGGACCTTGGCGGCAGAAAGCGGAGCGTCGATTGCTGGATTCAGTTGCATAGGTTCACAGTCGGCCAGGGTGGGCAAGGCGCAGCATTATACGAGGGCCGTGGGAATGAAACAGCGCCAGGTAGCGGATTTGTCCTGATCTGAATCAACGACCGAGTGAGCAGACTGCAACTATAGTTGTGACTACCGCCATCGGCCGAGGCTCTCTCCCATGCAAGCCGTTCGCAGCATTCTTGTGATAATCGAACCTCATGACGCCCAGAGCCTGGCCCTCACCCGAGCCAAGCTGATCGCGTGCGTGACCCAAGCGCACCTGCACCTGCTGATCTGCGACAAAAAACACGATCACTCGCTGCTGCTCGAAGAGCTGAAGGAAGACTTGCTCAGAGCTGACTTCAACGCCACTGCCCAGCAAGCTTGGAATGACAGCACGCATCAAACCATCATTGATGTGCAACAAGCAGAAAACTGCGGCTTGGTGATCAAGCAGCACTTTGCGGACAACCCCCTGAAAAAAGCCTTGCTGACACCCGACGATTGGAAACTGCTGCGCAAGTGTCCCAGCGCAGTGTTGATGGTCAAGACCGCGACCTCGTGGACCGGCGGCGTCATTTTAGCAGCGGTGGATGTGGGTAACACTGACGATGAACACCGGGCGCTGCACTTCAGCATCGTGGATTACGGCTTTGAAATTGCTGCAATGACCAAGGGGCAGTTGCACGTCATTGCGGCTCACCCCTCGCCCTTACTCACGGCGGTAGATCCAGCCCTGCACATCGAAGCGCGTTACCAAGAGCAATGCTTGGCGTTTCAGACCGAGTTCGACGTTGACGACAGCCATTTGCACATTGCAGAAGGTCCAGCCGACGTGCTCATTCCGCACACGGCGCACACCCTTAATGCCGCAGTCACCATCATTGGCACCGTGGGACGTACCGGGATTTCAGGCGCATTGATCGGCAACACCGCTGAAGTGATTCTGGATTCGCTGGAAAGTGATGTGCTGGTGCTGAAAACCGAAGAGGTTATTGCGCATTTGGAAGAATTGGCCGTCAACGGCTGATTTGATGCGGTGCCTGCGATGGCGCCTTCGCGAACAAGTTCGCTCCCGCCGGGTAATGCGCAGTTCATTCTGTGGGACCGAATTTATTCGGGAAAGCCGCACCACCGCTTAACCGCCAAACGTATCCTTCAAAAACCCCGGCGCGATGTAACGTTCGTAATGGGCTTCAGACAACAGGAAAAACTCGCGATCAATGGCATCCCGCAGATCTGGAAGGCTCCAGTCGCGAAACTCTGGCATCAGAACCACACCATACGCATCAAGCTGGGTAATCACCCGCGCTCCGCGAGCAATTAACTGGTACGCCCAGCAATACACCGACTGATTTGGCACGAAGCGGATTTTTCGCTGTTCCAATTGCAGGCGCAGCTTGGCAGCGTCGAAAACCTGAAGCTTGCCTGCCATGACCTGCACCAGCAGTTGTTCCAGACGCAACCAGACCGCGCGTTTTTCGTCTTCGTTGTAACCATTCCAATTGATCACTTCATGGTGAAAGCGCTTACAGCCACGGCACACCAGATCCCCATAAACAGTGGAACAGAGGCCGACGCAAGGGGTTTTGATGGTTTGATTGGACATAGGAAACAAGGCTACGACAGGCGAAACAGGCCAGCATGTTAGCCCTTTGTCTAACGAGGGTCACCCCTGAACGTGGTGGGGTTAACTTACTTTTAGGCAATTTTTGCCGTAGAATCAGCGAGCCTTTTAAGGCGCCAATGTCCGTTAGAAGCTGTTTTCAAAGCGTCACGAGCACAGTTAAGTAACCCCGCAGTCCGGTGTCGACCCAGGAATTCCTCGTAAAATCCCCTGAGTCGACACTCATCAGCCGTCCTGCAGGCGTCAAACTTTGAAAACAGCTTCTGTAAGGAATAACCGTTTCTCTGACCAAGGGGCTCAAAAGCTTCGTTATGCAGGGTGCGAGTTATTTCTGGATGAGCGTCCCGGACACCCATTTGGGACCACTGATGAGGGTAATAACTGTGCTTGAAGCCTACCGTAAACACATCGAAGAGCGCGCCGCTCTGGGCATCGTGCCCCAGCCGCTTAACGCCGAACAAACCGCAGGCTTGATCGAGCTGCTGAAGACCCCTCCGGCTGGCGAAGAAGCCTTTCTTCTCGACCTGATCACCAATCGCGTTCCACCAGGCGTTGATGAAGCCGCTTACGTCAAGGCCGGCTTCCTGTCCGCTCTGGCGAAAGGCGAAGTCACCTCCCCGCTGATTGACAAAAAACACGCCGTTAAACTGTTGGGCACCATGCAAGGTGGCTACAACATCGTCACCTTGGTTGACCTGCTGGACGATGCCGTGTTGGCGCCCGAGTCTGCCAAAGCACTCAAGCACACCCTGCTGATGTTCGACGCGTTCCACGACGTGGCTGAGAAAGCCAAGAACGGCAACGTTCACGCCCAGGAAGTCCTGAAATCATGGGCTGACGGCGAATGGTTCCAGAATCGCCCTACCCTGGCCGATAAAATCAGCCTGCGCGTGTTCAAGGTCACCGGCGAAACCAACACTGATGACCTGTCCCCAGCGCCTGATGCCTGGTCCCGCCCGGACATCCCGCTGCACGCACTCGCCATGCTGAAAATGGCCCGTGACGGTATTGAGCCGGATCAACAAGGCGCCATCGGCCCGATGAAGCAAATCGAGCGCATGCGCGGCGAAGGCTTCCCTATTGCCTACGTCGGTGATGTGGTCGGTACCGGTTCGTCGCGTAAGTCAGCCACCAACTCCGTGTTGTGGTTCTTCGGCGACGACGTCCCAAACGTGCCGAACAAGCGCGCTGGCGGTTTCTGCTTCGGCAACAAAATTGCTCCCATTTTCTACAACACCATGGAAGACGCCGGCGCATTGCCGATCGAATTCGATGTGACGCACATGAACATGGGCGACGTGATCGACGTTTACCCATACGCCGGTAAAGTCACCAAGCACGACAGCGAAGAAGTCCTGGCCACCTTCGAAATGAAGACCCCAGTGCTGTTGGACGAAGTTCGCGCTGGCGGCCGTATTCCGCTGATCATCGGCCGTGGTTTGACCGAGAAAGCCCGTACCGAACTGGGTCTGCCTCCTTCAACTCTGTTCAAGCTGCCTGAGCCACCGATTGCCAGCACCAAGGGTTTCACCTTGGCGCAGAAAATGGTCGGCAAGGCGTGCGGCGTTCCCGGCATCCGTCCAGGCACGTACTGCGAACCGAAAATGACCACCGTCGGCTCCCAGGACACCACGGGGCCGATGACCCGCGACGAGCTGAAAGACTTGGCTTGCCTGGGTTTCTCTACCGACCTGGTCATGCAGTCGTTCTGCCACACCGCGGCGTATCCAAAGCCGATCGACGTGCAGACTCACCACACGCTGCCTGATTTCATCATGACCCGCGGCGGCGTTTCCCTGCGTCCGGGCGATGGCATCATCCACAGCTGGCTGAACCGCATGCTGCTGCCGGACACTGTCGGTACCGGTGGTGACTCCCACACCCGCTTCCCAATGGGCATTTCGTTCCCAGCAGGTTCCGGTCTGGTCGCGTTTGCTGCTGCCACGGGTGTTATGCCACTGGACATGCCGGAATCGATCCTGGTTCGCTTCAAAGGCAAAATGCAGCCGGGCGTTACTCTGCGCGACTTGGTTCATGCCATTCCTTACTACGCGATCCAGGCTGGCCTGTTGACCGTAGAGAAGAAAGGCAAGAAGAACGCGTTCTCCGGTCGCATCCTGGAAATCGAAGGCCTCGACAACCTGAGCATCGAACAGGCTTTCGAGCTGTCCGACGCCTCGGCCGAACGCTCTGCTGCCGGTTGCACCATCAAGCTGTCCAAAGAGTCGATCACCGAGTACCTGAACTCCAACATCACCCTGCTGCGCTGGATGATCGGCGAAGGCTACGGCGATGCACGGACTCTGGAACGTCGCGCTCAAGCGATGGAAGCCTGGGTTGCCAACCCTGAGTTGATGGTTGCCGATGCTGACGCCGAATACGCCGAAACCATCGAAATCAACCTCGACGAAATCAAAGAGCCTGTGCTCTGCGCGCCAAACGACCCGGACGACGCCCGTCTGCTTTCCAGCGTTGCTGGCGAGAAGATCGACGAAGTGTTCATCGGCTCGTGCATGACCAACATTGGTCACTTCCGCGCTGCCGGCAAATTGCTGGACAAGGTTAAAGGTCAGCTTCCAACCCGTCTGTGGCTGTCGCCGCCGACCAAAATGGACGCTCACCAGTTGACCGAAGAAGGTTACTACGGCATCTACGGCAAAGCTGGCGCGCGCATGGAAATGCCGGGCTGCTCGCTGTGCATGGGTAACCAGGCTCGCGTTGAACCAAACTCCACCGTGGTCTCGACCTCAACCCGTAACTTCCCGAACCGCCTTGGCGATGGCGCGAACGTTTACCTGGCCTCGGCCGAGTTGGCGTCCGTAGCATCGATCCTCGGTCGCCTGCCGACCGTCGAAGAGTACATGGCCTACGCGAAAGAAATCGACACCATGGCAGCGGACGTTTACCGCTACCTGAGCTTCGATCAAATCGCAGAATTCCGTGAGTCGGCAGCCAATGCCAACATCCCGGTTATTCAAGCGTAAAGAAACACAGCGTTGAAAAAACCCCATCCCACGCGATGGGGTTTTTTATGGCCTGGATATTTAATTTATCTGGGCCAACTTGTTGGCGATATAAGCAGCTACACAATGCTCAAAATGTACTGCGTGGCTTGCCTTGCCAACAAGTTGGCTCCAGATCATAAAAAAGCCCCGCATCTCTCTCGATGCAGGGCTTTGGATTTACCGCTTCAACTCAAACATCACACCACGCTGGTCTGCCCACTCATAGCCAAGTCCAGCAACTCGCGGTTGGCCACGGCATACATTGCGTAGTCGGTCCCGCTGGCTGCACGCAGCTCGACCAGCATGGCACGCCAGCGATCAACCATCGGCATGTGCTGTTCAAGCCACGCATCCAGACGCGCTTCGATCTCTGCCGGAGCGTTAGGCTGTTGCAGGACCGATACGGTAATCGCCCGTTGCTGCCAGTCGATATCGTCACGGAAGGCTTCGCGGGCCAACGCTTGCCAGTTGTTTTCCACCGGCAAGTTACTGATCTGTTGCAGGTACCAAGTCACGTCCAGCGAGCTGCCCACGGCGAAGTAAGCCTTAGCCACATCGGCAGCATTCTGCCCCGTGACGTCCGACGCTTCGATGATTGGCAACAGCGTGTAAAGGTGACTGGTGCCGGCAACCATGCGCGCCAGTAATTCTGGAACACCGGCTTCGACATACGCCTGATAGCGACTCATCCAGACGTCACGGGTCGGGCCTTCCAACAACTCGTCGAGTTTCAGACCCAATGTCGCGATGTGCGGACCAAAGTGTGCAACATCGCGACCGGCGTCCAGTTCGTTGCGACGGCTGCGCAGGAACCAGCGCGTGGCACGACGGCCCAGACGCATCAGCTCATCCATCAGCGCCAATTGGATTTCAGCTGGAACCTTAGTGTCCAACGCCTCGATCTGACGGAACCAGTGCGGCAGGTGGAAGATGTCCCGCACGATCACGTATGCACCCGCTACATTAGCAGCGCTCATGCCGGTGGACTCTTTAAGCCGCTGCACGAAGGTGATGCCCATGTGGTTAACCAGGTCATTGGCGATCTGGGTGCTGACGATTTCACGCTTCAATCGGTGACGACGCATGGCCTCAGAGAATTTCGCGGCCAGGGACGGCGGGAAGGCCGTTTCCATGTCACGAACGAGGTAGTCATCATCCGGCACTCGAGACTCAAGCAATGCTTCTTTGAGATCGATTTTGCTATATGAAATCAGCACCGACAGCTCAGGCCGGGTCAAACCATGGCCTGACGCAATACGTTCAGCAAGTTGTTCTTCAGCCGGGAGGAACTCGATGGCGCGGTCAAGCTTGCCCCGCGCTTCCAAATCGTTCATCAAGCGCTTGTATTCCGCGATCCGCTCGTAAGCACGACGGGCAGCCAGGGACAATGCCTGAGTCTGCTTATAGTTGTTACCCAACACCAAGTGGCCCACTTCGTCGGTCATGCTTTCAAGCAGATGATTGCGCTGCTTTTCAGTCATATCGCCCGCCTGCACCACTTCGTTGAGCAGGATCTTGATGTTTACTTCGTGGTCAGAGCAGTCTACGCCACCGGCGTTGTCGATGAAGTCGGTGTTGGAGCCGCCGCCGTTGAGGCCGAACTCGACGCGACCCAACTGGGTCATGCCGAGGTTACCGCCCTCGCCCACTACTTTGCAGCGCAGCTCGTTACCGTTGACTCGCAAGGCGTCGTTGGCTTTATCGCCAACATCGGCGTGGCTTTCCTCACTGGATTTAACATAGGTGCCGATGCCGCCGTTCCACAACAAGTCTACTGGCGCCTTGAGCAGCGCGTTCAGCAGTTCGGTTGGGGTCAGCTTGTTGGCGCTGATGTCAAAACGCGCTTTCATCTCCGGGCTGATCGGGATGCTTTTCAAGCTGCGCGCAAAGATTCCGCCGCCTTGGGACATGATGCTGGTGTCGTAATCAGTCCAGGACGAACGGGGCAGATCGAACAAGCGTTGACGCTCGACGAAGCTGTTGGCCGGCGCCGGGTTTGGATCGATGAAGATGTGCATATGGTTGAACGCAGCGACCAATTGCACGGTTTCCGACATCAACAAGCCGTTACCGAACACATCACCGGCCATGTCACCGATGCCGATAACGCTGATGGTGTCCGTCTGGGAATTGATCCCGCGCTCACGGAAGTGACGCTGTACACCGACCCAAGCGCCTTTGGCGGTGATGCCCATCTTCTTGTGGTCGTAACCGGCCGAACCACCGGAAGCAAAAGCGTCGCCTAGCCAGAAGCCGTATTCGATGGCGATGCCGTTGGCGATGTCGGAGAAGGTCGCGGTGCCTTTGTCGGCAGCCACTACCAGATACGGGTCATCCTCGTCGTGGCGCACCACATTCAGCGGCGGCACCAAGGCACCGTCTTTAAGGTTGTCGGTGATGTCCAACAGCGCGGAGATAAAAATCTTGTAGCAGGCGATGGCCTCGGCCTGAGTCTCATCGCGGCTGCCACCCAGCAGCGGCAGACGACGCGGAATAAACCCACCTTTGGCGCCTACCGGCACGATGACCGAGTTCTTCACCTGCTGGGCTTTGACCAGGCCCAGCACTTCAGTACGGAAATCTTCCTCACGGTCCGACCAACGCAGGCCGCCACGAGCGACGTTACCAAAGCGCAAGTGCACGCCTTCAACCCTTGGTGAATAAACGAAAATCTCGAATTTCGGCACCGGTTTCGGCAGCTCAGGAATCAGACGCGGGTTGAACTTGAAGCTGAAATAGCTCTTGTTCTGGCCGTTGGCGTCAGGCTGGTAGAAGTTGGTCCGCAGGGTGGCTTTGATCAGATCCAGATAACGACGCAGGATGCGGTCTTCGTTGAGTACCTGAACGTCGTCAAGGGCCGTCAGAATCGCCTGTTCCAGACGCAGTTGCTTGTCTTCCAGGTCATCGCCAGTGAGTTTGCGCGCCAGATAGAAGCGCGTTTTGAACAACCGCGTCAGCTCACGGGCAATTTCCGTGTGGTTATTCAGGGTGCTCGCGATGTAGCCGAGATCGAACCCCAAACGAATTTGTTTCATATAGCGCGCATAGGCCCGCAGCAACGCGACATCGCGCCATGGCAAACCAGCGGTCAACACCAAACGGTTGAACGCATCATTTTCGGCGTCGCCGCTGACAATGTGTACAAACGCATCTTGCAGGGTGTCGTTAAGTTGCGAGATGTCCAGGTTCAGACCTTCGCCAGCGGTGAAGGCGAAATCGTGAATCCAGAACTCACGGCCATTGGTACGACGCAGACGATAGGGGAACTCACCCAGTACCCGCAGGCCGAGGTTTTCAAGGATCGGCAGGACGTCGGACAAGGCCAGCGGCGTGTCCGCGTGATACAGCTTGCAGTGCAGTTGTTGTTTGCCCGCTTGTGCAAGCGGTTGATAAAAGCTCATCACCAACGGGTTGGCTTCGGTCAGGCTAAGCAAATGCTGCATATCGACCACGGCCGAGTGCGCAGCAAAGCGCTCGCGGTAACCGGCCGGGAAACCTTTCGGGAAGTCTGCCAGCACGCTGGTGCCGTGGGCTTCGCCGAAGCTTTCGACCACTAGGCTCGAATAGTCGTCCTGCCACGAACGGCAGGCCTGGACGACTTCGTTCTCCAGTTGCTGCGGATCGATGTCGAGACGACTTTTCGGGTCCACACGCAGGATCAGCTGCACGCGGGCCAAGACTGACTCGGAGAAAAAGGTCCAGAACTCACAATCGCTGGCTTTGAGGCGATCCATCAGCACTTGCTGGATCTTCTGCCGAACCTCAGTGGAATAAACATCACGCGGTACGTAAGCCAGGCAATAGCAGAAGCGGCCGTAGGGGTCTTTGCGCAGGAACACCCGAATCTTGTTGCGCTCCTGAATCTGCACGATGGACATCACCGTGTTGAACAGCTCGTCCACTGGGGTCTGGAACAGATCGTCACGCGGAAGCACTTCCACGACCTGAGTCAGCTCCTTACCCAAGTGCGCCTTGGAGTCGAAACCTGACCGACGCTCTACTTCCGCTACCTTGCGACGGATATAAGGGATCTGACGCACACTTTCGCCATACACCGACGAAGTGTACAAGCCCATGAAGCGGCATTCTTTAGTGACTTTACCGGTAGCGTCGATCTGGCGGATCGACACGTAGTCCGGATATGCCGGGCGGTGAACACGGCTTGGGTGGGCAGCCTTGGCGAACGACAGCAGCATCGGCTCTTGCAGGTAATTCACTGCGTAATCTTCGATGTGCAGGTCGTCTTTCGTCAGCCCGGCACGCAGCAGCTTGGTCAGACCGAGAAAAGAAGACTCGTCGTACACCAGGTAGCCGCCGGTTTGATCGTTACGGACTTCAAACTCCTCGTAACCGAGAAACGTGAAGTGGTTATCCACCAGCCATTGCAGGAATACTTTGACCTCGGATTTCTCGCCTTCTTCGATGGCGAACTCCAGGGTGTCAATACCAGCCAGTAGTTCGCTAATCTTGCTTTTCATCGGTTCGAAATCAGCAACCGCAATTCGAACTTCGTCCAGCACTTGTTCCAATTCACGCGCCAGCACATTCATTTCGGCAGAGTTGGCGCAACGATCGATTTCCAGGTACATCAATGATTCTTGCTGCACCTCGTCGCCAGTGCTGCCTTTAGGCAGCAATTCCAGCAGTTGGCCATCAGCGCCGCGACGGGCGCTGAGCACGGTAGTTTGCAAGGTATGAATGCTGTAGCCGCGACGGTTCAGTTCGGTGCGTACCGAGTCCACCAAGAACGGTAAATCATGATGCAGAACCTCGACCGCGGTGTGGGTCGACTGCCAGCCGTGGCGCTCGTAATCAGGGTTATAGACCCGTACTTGCGGATGAATACTTTCAAAACGTTCTAGCAGTCGCCAGGCAGACAAGGTGCAACCGGCCAGGTCGGACAACCGCCGCTGGGTCAGTTCATCAAGAGAAATAATGCCGAAGAATTGCTCAGCGAACAGCGCCACTTGTGGCAGTGCCTGTTCACTGATGTGCTGCGCCAGTGCTGCTTGCAGTTGATGCTGGAAATCAGACTTGCTGGCTGCGGTGAAGAACGCCATCTGTGGTACTCCGCTTGGGCTTTTATTGATGGAAACGTCGCATCCCCCTTCTAGGGGATCGCCATCACGCGTGCTGGAATTGAACAAAAGCAGCACAGCATGACAGGGTAGTGAAGCTATAGAACAAACGCTTGTCGCGAACGGGTAGTCACATCTGTTTTTTGACTCGGCGTGGTGAAAAAAAGATCGCTGTATCTAAAAAGGCACTGCCCAAGCAGGCAGTGTCTCAACCGGCATTTATCTGCTGCGCAGCTTAACGATTGCAGACGTGCCAGTGCTTGCGATACGGCGACATATTCGGTCATCGGTACGTAAAAGGTGCGTAACGGCGTCATGAGAGAGCGAAACGAGGATTAACGATTAACGCCAGAGGGTGCAACAAACGAACCCTTGAAAACCTGAGCCTTCCACTGCGGTATCATCACGCCCTGCCCGTTTTCGATAGCCCGGAGTCCAATCATGCTGATCAACACTGCAAGCATCATCGTTAATCCTTGCGACGACGAATACGACGACATGGCTATGCTCAGTTGCCACGGCGAAACCGGCGATCTGTTTTTACTGACACGCTTCCCGGACGAGACCCAAGTGGAAATCACCGTGGGCGATGACAAATCACTTGAACTGAAGAGTCTGAAAGCGACCCTTAGCGCTGAGCGCCTGCTGATCGAAATCGATCCTGAGGACGCTAAACAACTGGAAGGCCACACTGAGTATGAGATTCGTCACGGCATGTCAGGAGCCGACCTGCAGGAAGTGGCCGAAACCCTACAACTGATTCTTGATGATGTGGGCACGTACGTCAGTGAAATTGACTGATTGACACCGGACGCATGAGTGTGACCGGCAAACCGCTTCGCGAACACGCTCGCGCTTACAGAGGATCTGTGCGAGGCCGGAGCCGATCACCCCTCCGAAAATCCAAAAAAACCCTATAGCCGTTAGTCGGCACCGCTCGGATGGATTAAAGTACCCCCCCCAGCTTCGGCGTCATTTGGCGCCGCTGATCATCTGCCAGGAACAGTCATCCGATGGAACATCGTGAAGCGCTGATTGCGCTGCGAACTTTTCTTTCAACGCAGATTCTCGGCCAGGAAAAACTGATCGAACGGCTGCTGATTGCCCTCCTCGCCGACGGCCATATGTTGGTCGAGGGCGCACCGGGTCTGGCCAAGACCAAGGCGATCAAAGAACTGGCCGAAGGCGTCGAAGCGCAATTTCATCGGATTCAGTTCACCCCCGACTTGTTGCCTGCCGACATCACCGGCACGGAGATCTACCGCCCCGAAACTGGCAGCTTCGTGTTCCAACAGGGGCCGATTTTCCACAATCTGGTGCTGGCCGATGAAATCAATCGTGCGCCAGCCAAGGTGCAATCGGCGTTGTTGGAGGCCATGGCCGAACGCCAAGTCAGTGTCGGGCGCAGCACGTATGAACTGTCGCCGCTGTTTTTGGTGATGGCGACCCAAAATCCCATTGAGCAGGAAGGCACTTACCCACTGCCCGAAGCCCAGTTGGACCGTTTTCTGATGCACGTCAAAATCGGTTTTCCGGACGCCGCCGTCGAACGCAAAATCCTACAGCAGGCCCGTGGCGAAGCGCTGAATGGCGAAACCAAGCCCGAGCGCCGGGTCAGCCAGCAGGCGATTTTTGCCGCGCGCAAAGAAATTCTCGGCCTTTACATGGCCGACGCCGTGGAGGAGTACCTGGTGCAACTGGTAATGGCCACGCGTACGCCGGCCAAGTTCGACCCAGAGATGGCCGACTGGATCGCCTATGGCGCCAGCCCCCGTGGCTCAATTGCCCTGGACCGTTGTGCACGAGCTCACGCATGGCTGGCCGGGCGTGACTTCGTCAGCCCGGAGGACATTCAAGCGGTACTGTTCGACGTGTTGCGTCATCGCATCATTTTGTCGTTCGAAGCCGAAGCCGCCGGAATTGATCAAGACCGTGTAATCCAGCGCATCCTCGACGTTGTGGCTGTCGCCTGACACCATGCAACCGCAGCCGATTGCCGACCCCGGAATTCGCGTCAGTCTCGACGAACTGATCGAGATGCGTCATCGCGTGCGCGAAGTGCAGCTGTTTTCCACACCCGGTCAGCGCAGCCCACTGATCGGTCTGCACCACTCGAAACTGCGCGGCCGAGGCGTTGACTTTGATCAAGTGCGGGTCTATCAGGCCGGCGATGATGTACGCACTATCGATTGGCGCGTCACCGCCCGCACTCAAGAACCGCACACCAAGCTGTTTCATGAAGAACGCGAACGGCCGATTTTCATCCTGGTCGAACAAAGCCGTCGGTTGTTTTTTGGTTCCGGACTAATGTTCAAATCAGTATTGGCCGCTCAAACCGCCGCGCTGATTGGATGGGCAGCGCTGGGCCATAACGACCGGGTCGGCGGACTGGTGTTCGGCGACCATGAGCATTACGAAATCAAACCTCGGCGAAGTAAACAAAGCCTGTTGCAACTGCTCAATCGATTGGTGCGAGTCAACCAATCGCTAGACACTGAAATCGCCGCCGACCGTGATGCGTTCGGCATCGCCTTGCGCCGTGCCCGTGAAGTATTAAGGCCCGGCAGCCTAGTATTTGTGATTTGCGATGAACGAGCGATTTCCGACGCCGCAGAGCAGCAGTTAACGCTGCTTTCACGGCATTGCGACCTACTACTGTTGCCGTTGTCCGACCCACTTGATCACGCACTTCCCGCAGCTGGCTTGTTGCGATTCGCCGAGCGTGGCGCGCAATTGGAACTCGACACCTTGAATCCAGATTTGCGTCTGGCTTATCGCGCTCAGGGCGAAGCACGGGTTGCGCGCTGGAAATTGCTCGCGCAAAAACTGCGTGTGTTGTCGATTCCGCTCAGCACAAAAAGCGGAATGGTCGAGCAATTGCGCGAATACCTGAACGCCCAGCGCCCCGGTAAAAAACGATGAGCAGCCTGGAGCAGTTGCAACCGCTGATATCGCCTTCGGCAATCGACATTTGGCCGCCGGCACCAGGCTGGTGGATTTTACTGGTTTTATTGCCGCTCGCCGCATGGGGCGTGTTGTGGCTTCGTCGTTATTGGTCGGGGAAGCGCCTGATTGTCAGGTCCGAGCAGCCGCTGGACCCACTGCGCCTGGCCGCACTGGAAGAACTTGCACACCTACCCAAACCTTATGACGGTGCACCAGCGGGTGCATGGTTACAACAACTCAACGCACTGCTCAAACGCCTTTGCCGCAACCACTACCCCTACAGCCAAAGCCACACCCTCAACGGTCGCAAATGGTTGGCGTTTCTGGACAACCGGTGTCCCGCTGCGGGCCTGACACGCTGGATGATATTGGTCGAAGGTGCCTACAAACCAGAATGCAAACTCGACGACAAAGCCATTACCGGCCTGAATCAGGCGGTCGATACCTGGATTCGTAAACATGTTTGAACTCGCCTGGCCGTGGATATTCATCCTGCTGCCACTGCCCTGGTTATTGCGGGTGTTATTGCCTGCGGCAGATAGCGGCGAAGCAGCACTGAAAATTGGATTTTTGAGCGAATTGGAAGAATTAGCCGGGCGACGAGCGCGGGCGAATCTGCCCGCATGGCGTCAGCAAGCCCCGTTCATCTTGCTGTGGCTGTTGTTGCTAATGGCAGCGGCACGCCCGCAATGGCTGGGTGATCCGTTGCCAATTGCCGCCAGTGGCCGCGACTTGCTGGTGGCAGTGGATGTTTCCGGGTCCATGGACTACCCGGACATGCGCTGGAACGACGAAGACGTCAGCCGTTTGACCTTGGTCAAGCACCTGTTAGGGGATTTTTTGTCCAGTCGCCAAGGTGACCGCGTCGGCTTGATTCTGTTTGGCAGCCGCGCCTATGTTCAGGCACCGCTGACCTTCGACCGACGCACAGTGCATGTCTGGCTGGATGAAGCAAAAGTCGGCATTGCCGGTAAAAATACTGCCATTGGTGACGCTATCGGTCTGGCAATCAAACGTCTGCGCCAACGCCCGGCGCAAAGCCGCGTACTGATTCTGGTTACCGATGGTGCCAACAACGCCGGACAAATCGATCCGGTAACCGCAGCACGTCTGGCCGCTGGCGAAGGCGTGAAAATCTATACCATCGGCATTGGTGCTGACCCTAACCAAGGCGGTTCGCTGGCCATGCTTGGCCTTAGCCCCAGCCTCGATTTGGACGAACCAAGCCTCAAGGACATCGCGAATATCACCGGCGGCCAGTATTTTCGCGCCCGCGATGCCCAGCAATTGCAAAAGATCAAACAGACCCTCGACAAACTCGAACCTGTCGCTCAACAACCGACCCAGGCGCGCCCGGCGCAGGTGCTTTATCGCTGGCCGTTGGCGGGCGCGTTATTATTGAGCCTGCTTCTGGTGGTAAGAGAGCGCTGGCCGAACACACTGTTGCAGCGGTTTTTCAAACAAAAAACGCTCCTGTCCTCCAATGAACAATGGCGGCAGCGGCTCAAGCGTTTGCGGAGACGTCGATGATCGCGCTCTGGCCGCACTGGCTTCGGCCCGTCTGGTTGATCCTGGTACCAGTGCTGGCATGGCTGCTCTGGCAATTGTGGCATCGGCAACAACGCGCCGGCCGCTGGCAGATGATTCTGCCAGCGGCCTTCCATGCGGTGCTGCTCGGCGGTGGCAGGGGCCGCGCAAGCAAGATGCCATGGCTTGTGCTCGGTCTGGGCTGGACGCTCGCCGTGCTAGCGTTACTCGGCCCCAGTTGGCAACGGGTCGAACAGATCAGCCAGAAACCTGCTGATCCGCTGGTGGTGATGCTGGAGTTGACCCCGGAAATGCTGGCCACCGACACGCCTCCCACACGGGTCGAACAAGCGCGACGCAAATTGCTCGATCTACTGCAAAGCCGTAGTGAATCGCAGACCGCTATTGTTGTGTACGCGGGAAGCGCCCACACATTGGTGCCGTTGTCCGATGATTTGGGCACCAGCCGGAATTTGCTCGACGCGCTCAAACCCTCGATCATGCCCGAGGCCGGGCACCGCGCCGACCTGGCCGTCAAAAAAGCCTTGGCCTTGCTCAAGCAAGGGGCACAGGGTCAGGGGCGTTTGTTGTGGATTGGTTCTTCACTCAATGAGCAAGAGCGCGAAGGCATCCTGCAGGTGATGGGCCGAGACACCCCGCCGCTATTGCTACTTGGCATCGGCACAGCTGAAGGGGTGCCAGTCGCCCAGGAAAAGGGGGGATTTCTCAAAGATGACCAAGGCGCAATTCTTCTTCCGCGCCTGGACGGCGTAGGTCTTAAGGACTTCGCCAGCCAGGTTGACGGACTCTATCGCCAAGCTCGCGTGGACGAATCGGACCTGCGGGGCCTAGGCCTACTGGACAGTCCACAGCGACTGCGTAAAAACGGTCAAACGCTGCACTTGGACAGCTGGGACGATCAAGGGGCGTGGCTGATCTTGCCGTTGTTGCTACTGGCTGGCTGCGCTGGCCGTAGAGGCTGGCTATTTTTCCTGCCGCTGTTGTTTATGCTGCCCCAGCCCAGCTACGCCTTCGAACTCAACGACCTGTGGTTACGCCCCGACCAGCAAGGCCAGTATTTGCTCGAAGAAAGTCGCCCTGCCGAGGCAGCAAGGCGCTTTGAAGACAGCCAATGGAAAGGCGTGGCGCTATATGACGCCGGCGACTACACGCGTGCCGCTCAGCGATTCGCCGAAGGTAATACCGCCGCGGACCATTACAATCGTGGCAATGCGTTGGCCAAGGCCGGTGAATTGGAAGCGGCGCTGGATGCCTATGAACAAGCACTCGAACGGCAACCGGATTTGAAACCGGCACTGGCCAACAAAGCCTTGGTCGAACAGGTGCTGGAACAAAGAAAGCAGCGGCGCGACGCCGTGCTTGGCAAGTCCGCCGATAGCAAAGCCGAAGACCTCGGACGGAACGCTCAACCGGGCGCGACCATCGAGCAGCAAACGCCGCAACAACCGACCCCGCCGTCGGGGGATGACACCACCCCCCAGGACCAGGGTCTCAACCATCCGACAGCGACGGCTGGCGGCAATGATGCTCCAGGCTCGCAGCTTGACGACGAGGCCACTACACGACCACCGATTCGCCCCGGTGACACCTCCCTCGACGGCGAGCGGCGTCAGGCGCTGGAGCAATGGTTGCGGCAAATCCCGGACGATCCCGGCGAGCTGTTGCGACGTAAATTCTGGTATGAACAACAGCAGCATCAAGGACCGATTAGATGAGTCGCGCACCCACGTTATTGATTAGCCTCGCCCTTTATTGCGTGGCTTTATCGGCCCAGGCCGCGATGCTGGTGTCCAGCGTCGACCGTGCACTGCTAAACGCTGGAGAAACCGTGGAACTGACGCTGGAGTCCGATAACCCTACCCTGTTCGGCAAACCGGACCTTAGTGCACTAGAAGATGACTTCATCGTTCAAGGCACTCGCCAGGTTAACCATCTGAAGACACTGGGCAGCGGCTCCCAAGCCACGACACGCTGGATCATTACCCTGCTGCCCAAACGCAACGGCACCGTTGTGATTCCGTCTTTGCAATTAGGGGAACTCACCAGCCAACCCATCACGCTGCAAGTTACCCAAGGTGCCGGCCCCGCTAAAAGCAGCACCTTGGCACCCGTGTTTATTGAGGCCAGCGTCGATCAAGACAGTGTCTACGTTCAGGCTCAAGCTGTACTCACGCTGCGCATTTATCACTCAGTTGCGTTGTTTGATGACAGCAACCTGACGCCGCTGGTTATCCCTGACACTCGAATCGAACGACTAGGGGATACGCGCACCTATGAAAAGCTGATCAACGGCGTTCGCCATGGCGTCATCGAAATGCGCTACGCGATCTATCCGCAGCAAAGCGGTAACCTACTGATTCCGGCGCAGGTATTCAGCGCAACCTTAGTGCAAGGCATGCCGAACCAGACTCACGACCAAGGCCAAAACCTCCAGCCGTCGGCCCCGAAGGCGGGCAAGTTGGTGCACGTCAGCTCGACCGAAATTAACCTGTCGGTCAAGGCCAAACCGGCTGACTACCCCGCAGACAGCCCATGGTTGCCAGCCCGTAATGTGAGCCTGAGCGAAGATTGGAGTCCCGAACCCGATCACAGCCTGGTCGGTGAATCCCTGACTCGCAGCCTGACCATCAAGGCTGAAGGCCTGTCCAGCGCACAATTGCCGCCGTTGCCGGCGACCAACGTCGGCGGTCTACGGCGTTACCCCGACCAACCGCAGTTGGCCAACCAGGGCAGCGACCGAGGCTTGATCGGCAGTCGAGTAGAGCGTGAAGCCTTAGTGCCTACCCGCACTGGCGCGATTGATTTACCAGCGGTAGATGTCGTGTGGTGGAACACTCACGAAGATCATCTGGAACAAAGCAGCTTGCCCGCCCGCACGTTGCAGGTCGCGAGCAACCCAAGTCTTTCTGTCGACACGCCGGTAAACACCAATAATGGTCTGGGCCTGAGTAGTCCGCTGCTATGGCCATGGCAATTAAGCACCTTTCTATTGGCCGGTTCGACCCTGCTTGGCTTCGGGCTCTGGTGGCGGGCGCGCTGGCAACCGGCGGAAGCACGGGTGGTACAAACCGGCCCAAGTCCACGCACAGTGCTGGATGAACTCAAACGCGCCAGCCTGGCCAATGATCCGCAAGCGACCCGCCAGGCACTAGACGCATGGGCACGTCAGCAACCAGAAACCCTGGCCGGCATGGCCGCGCGGTTTGTGCCATTGTCCGACGCACTCGACGGACTGAACGGCGCGCTATATAGCGAAACAGGCCACGACTGGCAAGGCGCAGCCCTATGGAGCGCCGTGCGCACCTTACCCACCAGCGAACGAATCCCAGACCCGGCGACCGACACCAGCCTGCCGCCGCTGTACCCGAAATAACCGGTCAACGGCTAGACGCAGTGCCCCTGTGGGAGCGAGTTGATTCGCGAAATAGGCCACGCGGTTCATCAGACATATTGCGTCGTCGCCGTTGCAAATGAATTCAGTACCACAGGGAATCGCCAAGTTTTGATCTGCTTGGATACACGACCCAAACCGCTCGACACAAGGACCTCTAATGCGTCTGTTTCACACCTCCGATTGGCACCTCGGGCAGAACCTCCACGGTCAAGAACGCGACTACGAGCACGGCTGCTTTCTAAGCTGGCTACTGGCCCGAATCGCCGAACGTGAACCCGATGTTCTATTGATCGCGGGCGATATTTTCGACACCGTTAATCCGCCGGTCAAAGCCCAAGAGCGCCTGTACGAATTCATTGTCAGTGCCCATGAGCAACAGCCACTGCTGACCATCGTGATGATCGCTGGCAACCACGACTCCGGTTCGCGCATCGAATTACCCGCGCCATTGATGCGCCGTTTACGCACCCACGCTCTGGGCCGAGTGTTGTGGCTCGATGACGGGCAACTGGACGCCGAACGCCTGCTGCTGCCGTTGCCTGACAAGACCGGGGCAATCGGCGCCTGGTGCCTGGCGCTACCCTTCTTACGCCCGGCCGAGGTCACCGGCGCCACGCTGGGGGATGATTATCTGCGAGGAATCGGTCGCGTTCATGAACTGCTGATCGACGCCGCCAACCTCAAGCGCACGCCAGGACAAGCACTGATCGCCATCAGCCACGCGCACATGGCCGGTGGTTCAGTGTCGGAAGATTCCGAACGCAGCTTGATCATCGGCAACGCCGAAGCGCTGCCCGCCAGCCTGTTCGGACCGAGCATCACCTACGTTGCCCTCGGCCATTTGCACAAGCCGCAGAAGGTCAACGGCGAAGACCGCATCCGCTACAGCGGCTCACCGATCCCGCTGTCGTTTTCAGAAATCGGCTACCCGCACCAGATTCTCGACATCACCTGCGACGGCGACCAACTGACCAGTGTCGAACCGATCCTGATTCCCCGTGCCGTCAACCTACAGCGGGTCGGACCGGCGCCACTTGCCGAGTTGCTGCTGCAACTGGCGTCGTTGCCCAATATCGACCTGCTAGCCGACATAGAACGCCAGCCATGGCTGGAAGTGCGAGTGCGTCTGGACGAGCCGCAACCGGACCTGCGCCATCAGATCGAAACCGCGCTGCAAGGAAAAGCCGTGCGCTTGGTGCGAATCGGCGCCGAATATGCGGGCAAAGGCGATGCTGAAGGCAATGACAGCGGCGCAGGGTTGGTCAATCTCGATCAACTGAGCCCACAAGAGTTGTTCTGCCGTGCCTGGCGGGATAACTATGGCACCGAGGTCGATGAGCAAACGCTGCAAGACTTCGCCACGCTGTTGCAAGACGTACAACTGGAGAGCGAACAGCCTTGAAAATTCTCGCCATCCGCCTGAAAAACCTTGCCTCGCTGGCCGGCCCGTTTGAGCTGGACTTCACCGCCGAGCCCTTGGCCAGTGCCGGTTTGTTCGCAATCACTGGGCCCACCGGTGCAGGTAAAAGCACCCTGCTCGACGCACTGTGTCTGGCCTTGTTCGGTGCCATTCCTCGGCTGAATAATATCGGCCAATCCAAAGTCCCGGAAATCGACGGCGACATCAGCACCAACGACCCGCGCACGTTGCTGCGCCGTGGCACCGGCAGCGGTTATGCCGAAGTGGATTTCGTCGGCATCGACAACCGTCGTTACCGCGCCCGCTGGGAAACCAACCGTGCCCGGGACAACGCCAGCAAAAAGCTGCAAGCCAGTCGCCAGACCTTGATCGATCTGGACAGCGAACAGGTGCTCAGCAGCCAGAACAAAACCGAATACAAAACCATGCTCGAAGCGCGTTTGGGGCTGAACTTCGAACAGTTCACCCGCGCGGTGATGCTGGCGCAAAGCGAATTCAGCGCGTTCCTCAAGGCCGATGACAAAGAGCGCAGTGAACTGCTGGAAAAGCTCACTGACACCGCGATTTACAGCCAATTGGGCCGCCGCGCCTACAGCAAAAGCAATGAAGCAAAAAAGGCCCACGACGACCTCAAATCGCTGGCCACAGGGATCACCCCGCTGGAACCCGAGGCCCGCGCCGATCTCGATAAATGCTTTGATGAGGCCCAGCAACAATTGAAAGCCCAGCAAGCGCAGTTCAGGCAGCTTGAGCTGCAACAGCAATGGCTCAAGGTGCTGGTTCAATTGCGCAACGAACACCAGAGCGCTGCCCAACAGCTAACGCAAGACCAATTGAGCTGGGACAGTCAAAGTGCCGAACGTTTGAATTTTTCGCGGCTGGAAAATCTTGCGCCGCAGCGTCATCAATTCGCTCGACAGACTGAGCTGAACAGCCAAATCAGCCCGTTGGCGGCAAAGATTCAGCAGCACCTTGTGCAACAAACTGCACAGAACACGCAGCAGGATCAGCTTGAAAAAGTGCGCCTCGACGCTCAGTCCGCCGCGCTTAATGCCCAGCAACAACTAACCGAGGCCAAACCACGGCTTCAGCAAGCCTTCGATACGCAAGGCAGCGTTACGCGGTTAATTCAGGAAATGAATCAGGCCACTGAACTCAAGCAACAGGCCAAGCAAAAAACCGCGCAAGGCCAACGCACGCTGGGCGATTTGCTTGAGCAACAACAACGCGTGGCTGAACGGTTAGAGCTAATCGCCGCGCAGCTTGAGCACAGTGCTGGATTGGCGCCGCTCAGCGCCGCATGGGACATCTATCACGAACGATTGAAGCAACTGATGCAAATCGGCGGTCGGCTGAATAAAGGCACGATTGAGCTCCCGCAACTCGAACAAAGCGCCGCCAGTGCCAACCAGCAACTTACCGAACAACGCAATACCCTTGAGCTGCTATACCGTGAAGCGGGCGCGCAAGCACACGCGGTTGGCGAGCAGATTCAAATTCTCGGCAGCCTGTTGCAAGACAATCGCAAACAGCAACGCGCCTTCGAGGACCTCTCGCGGCTCTGGGCCACTCAGCAACAGCTCGACCAGCGCGTGCTGGAGCTGACGCACAAGCAGCAGGAAGCTCAGCAACAGCGCGAACAGCTCAACCGCGAAGGCTTGCAGGCCAAAAGTGAATTGACCAATGCCGAACACACCCTGTCCGTCACCCGCCAGTTGCTAGAACGCCAACGCATGGCCCGCAGCGCCAGTGTCGAAGAACTGCGCGGGCAATTGCAAAATGACCAACCGTGTCCGGTGTGTGGCAGCCACGAACATCCTTATCACCAGCCTGAAGCACTGTTGCAAAGCCTGACTAAGCATGACGAAAGTGAAGAAGCCAATGCGTTGAAGATCGTGGACACCCTGAAAGACACATTGGTCGACCTGCGCGCCACGGTCGCTGGCTTGATCGCGCAGCAAAAAGAATTCCTGCAACAGCAAGAGCAACTGGCGACTCAACAGCAGGCCTTGGCGCCGAACTTCGAAGCGCATCCGCTGAGCGCTCGGCTGCTGGAACAGGATTTCGCTAAACGTGATAACTGGCTGACTCAGCACCTGAATCAGTTAGCGCAAAACATCGCCCAGGACGAACAGCGGCAGAATGCTCTGCTTACGCTGCAAAAAGACGCCGCCTACCTGCAACAGCAGCTGCAAATCGCTACGCAATCTAGCCAAGCGGCCACTCAACAGCTAGCCGATCAACACCGTCAATTGGCCAGTGATCGAACCCGTCTGGAAGAAGAGCTGGCCGCATTTGACACCCTACTACCGACCGAGATCCTTGATGCCCTGCGCACTCAGGCCACCACGACCGTCATGCAATTGGATCAGCAGGTGACCCAGCGTCTGCAACAGCTGGAGCAACAGGGCGAAGAACAGCTCGAACAACGCAATCGTCAACACAAAATCGAGCTGGAGCAGGCGCAGCAAACCGCCCGGGTCCAGGAACAGGAAAAGCTGCAACAACACTGCGCCGCCTTGGCCGATCAACAGCAGGTCAGTCAGCAACAATTGAGCGAATTGCTGGGCGAACACCCTAGCGCCGAGCACTGGCAGCAACAGTTGGAACAGGCGGTCGAGCACACCCGACACGCCGAAAGCACAGCGGGCCAAGCCTTGCAGGATTCGCGTAACGTACTGACCCAACTCAGCGCCGAACTCAAGTCCGAGCAAGAACGCCTTAACAGCATCGAGCTGGAACACCGCGAGCTGAGCCTTAAAATCGCTGAATGGCGCAGCCGTCATCCTGAACTGGACGACAGCGGTTTGGCGCAACTGCTCAGTGTTGACGATGAACAGGTCAATCACCTGCGGCAACAGTTGCATCACAGCGAAAAGGCCGTTGAGCAAGCCAAGGTTCTGTTACACGAACGTGAGCAACGCCTGCAAATCCATCAAGCGCAACACGAGGGCACGCTGGATGCCGAGCAGCTGGACAGCGCACTGGCGCAGTTGCACAGCCAAACCGCCGTCGGTGAACAGCGATGTGCTGAGTTGCGCGCCCAACAGGCTGACGACCAGCGCCGACAAGACGCCAATCAGGCGCTGTCGCAGCAGATTGCCGAGGCTTACGTGCAATTTCAGCGCTGGGCACGCTTGGCGACGTTGATAGGTTCGGCCGAAGGCGACAAATTCCGCAAGATCGCTCAGGCGTATAATCTTGACCTGCTGGTACACCACGCCAACGCGCAATTGCGCCAACTGGTGCGACGCTATCGGTTGAAACGCGGCGGCAGCATGCTTGGCTTATTAGTGATGGACACCGAAATGGGCGACGAGCTGCGGTCCGTGCATTCGTTATCCGGCGGCGAAACGTTTCTGGTGTCCTTGGCCTTGGCCCTTGGATTGGCGTCGATGGCATCGAGCACCTTAAAAATTGAATCCTTGTTCATTGACGAAGGCTTCGGCAGTCTTGACCCGGAATCGCTGCAACTGGCCATGGACGCCCTTGATGGCTTGCAAGCGCAAGGGCGCAAGGTCGGAGTAATTTCCCACGTGCAGGAAATGCACGAACGGATTCCGGTGCAGATTCAGGTTCGGCGCAAAGGCAACGGCCTGAGTACAATCGAGGTCAGTGCGTCATAAAATCCGGGTATTCCCGAACGCAGACTACATATTCGTGTCGTACAAAACCGATAACCGGAATTTTTGTGCGACCCTACACACCCACGGCGCGACCCGTCGCGCCCTGTTCAATGAGAAAGGTAGAACCATGTCCAATTCAAAAGTATTTTTCGACATCACCGCCAACGACGAGCCTATGGGTCGCATCGTTATGGAACTGCGCGAAGACGTGGCGCCAAAAACCGCTGAAAACTTCCGTGCCCTGTGCACCGGCGAGAAAGGCGAAGGCCTGACCTTCAAAGGTTCATCTTTCCACCGTGTGATCACTGACTTCATGCTGCAAGGCGGTGACTTCACCAACCATAACGGCACCGGCGGCAAGTCGATCTACGGCGAAAAGTTCAAGGATGAAAACTTCACCCTCAAGCACACTGAGCCAGGTCTGCTGTCGATGGCCAACGCTGGCCCGAACACTAACGGTAGCCAGTTCTTCATCACCACCGTCGTCACCAGCTGGTTGGATGGCAAACACGTGGTGTTCGGTAAAGTAGTCGAAGGCATGGACGTGGTTAAAGCCATCGAAGCCATGGGCTCGAAGTCCGGCCGTACCAGCAAAAAAGTCACCATCGCTGACTGCGGTCAACTGACCGAAGAAGCGTAAATGACAGCGTCGGTGGTTGCGCTGAACACGGCGACCCCGACTCTTTACTCTTTCCGCCGCTGCCCCTACGCCATGCGCGCTCGCATGGCGTTGTTGTACTCGGGGCGAGCGGTGGAGATAGTCGAAGTCAGCCTCAAAGACAAACCCGCATCCCTGCTTGCCTGCTCACCCAAAGGCACGGTGCCAGTGTTGGTGTCTGGAAGCGGCGTGATCGATGAAAGCCTGGCGATTATGCGCTGGGCGTTGGCCTACAGCGACCCTGATGACTGGCTGTTAGCGCAGGATGATCTGGCTCAGCAACACATGGGCGAATTGATAGAAGAAAACGATCATGTGTTCAAAAAGCATTTGGATCGCTATAAATACGCAAATCGTTATCCCGAACATTCCCAAGAACATTACCGTGATATCGGCGCAGTATTTTTGCAGTCGCTTGAAACTCGATTATTGCAGCACACGTTTTTAGCCGCCGACCACATTACTCTGGCCGATGTCGCACTGGCGCCCTTCGTACGGCAGTTCTGCTTTGTCGATCCGGAATGGTTTTGGCGGGGTTCTTATCCGCACCTGGGGTGCTGGCTTAGAGCATTTCTAGATTCGAACCTATTTATAGCCGTTATGAAAAAACCTTTGTAAAACATGGCGAAGGCTGCTGAATGCATTTGGCTGCTAAAGCAGACGAACCCATTCCCCGTTATCGGTATTATCGTTAACGGGGAATGGGTTCAATTTATAACGACTGCATTTATTGAATCTTATGATCCAACGCCGCGTAGAAGTTCGCGCTTTTCTGCAGGTATTTTGCGGTGTAAGTCTGGGTGATGCTGGATTTTTTCTGATGCATCTCAACACTGGCGCTGGCAGGCAGAGCGACGGTGGCGGAGATAGCGGATGCTGCAATGATGGAAAAAAGATTGAAGTTCATTTCAGTAAGCCTCGATGTTCGGTTTGGGTAGCTGCCGTTTAAGGCCGTTGAGTCAAACTTACGCCCGAGGGTTCGATGTCAGAAATGCTTTGTGCTACTAGACCATATCAGTCCAATTAATAGAGGCTGCAGCCCACGTTGTACGGGGCTGCAGCATCCCACTCAGGCGTTATCGAGTGATGAACCTGAAGTCAGAGGGTGAATCGAAATCCATTTTTTGAACGGTATCACCCAGCAACCCGGTCTTTGGATCAAGGCGAACCGTGACAATCTGGTTGCTTTTCTGATTTGCAATCAGCATGAAATGCCCGCTGGGATCGATGCTGAACTCACGGGGTTCTGTACCTTCAACTGAACGATGCTGAATTTCTTTGAGCTTACCGTTGGCGGAATCAATGGCGAACACCACCAGTTCATTAACATCGCCGCGATTCGCAACGTAGAGGAACTTGCCGTCGGCTGAGCTGTGCAGCCCGCCGCCGCCGACTTTCTGCTTGATGCTCTTGTCGGACAAATCAACCAACTGCGTGCGCTTGAATACCCCGTCGTGGTAATCGAACAGCGCTACTTGCGCGGCCATTTCCAGGGTCAGGTAGGCGTGCTTACCATTATTACTGAACAACAAGTGCCGGGGACCACTGCCCGGCGGCAAGTCCACCGAGGGCGCTTTAGCGGGTTGCAGCGGTTGCGGGCCTTTCCCGGTGTAGTGGAAGACGAACAGCTTGTCCGCCCCCAAATCACTGGCGATCAAGTATTTCCCATCCGCCGACGTCACCGCCGAATGCACGTGTGACGACGCCTGGCGCTCAGGATCAACCTTGCTGGCCGGGTGAGTGACAGTTTGCGATACGTCCGAAAGCTTGCCGAATTTGTCCACCGGCACCACCGCCAGCACGCCGCCTGGATCAGGATTTACGGCGTAGTTGGCGACAAACAGGAAATGCCCGTCTGCGCTCAAGCTGGAGTGAGTCGGCTCATCACCCTTGCTGTCGACCTGGTTGATGGGTGTGACGTCATGGGTTTTGCCATTGATCGCAAAACTGCTGACCTTGCCCACGGTGTCCGTCTGCCCCGGTCCGTTTTCATTGACCGCAAACAGCAAGCGCTGATCTTTGGAAAGAGTCAGCCAGGATGGGTTTTCACTTTTGATCACCTGCCGCGGCTGCGCATCAATCTGCCCGGTCTTGCTGTCGAACCGGTAGCGATAGATACCTTCGCTCTTACCTTGGGTGTAAGCACCCACCAGCAGGTCGTAATCAGTCATGTTTTGCGCCAGGACAGGGAAAGCAGTGAGGCCGCTGGCCATCATCAGCCAAGGCAGAATTTTACGGTTCATGGGCATCTCTCTGGTTATTAGGCTTGTTGGGCGCCGCACGCGGTCAATACTGACCTCCGCTGTAGACAGCGCCCCTCACCAACTAGTTTTATTGCGCCCAAGCGCATGGCCAGAAATGCCACCGAACCTTCACACCGCTTACCACTGTTAACGTTAGATGCGCAGATCAGTCTTGTTCAGCAGGGTCTTCGGAGTCGTCTTCGTCACTTGGGGAAAACGCCTCAAGGCATACCAAGCGGTGATCGGCGTTGCCGTCGGTCAACACCCAGCTTTGCAATTGAGCATCGAAGGTTGCGGCTTCTACTTGCGCCACGCTGAACTTCCACACTTTGCGTTCACGGCCGTCGACGGCTTCGATTTCCAACTGAGTGTCGTTTAGCAAGAATTCAAAGGCGTGCAAGCCGTCGATTTCCAGCATGTGGGGGGTTTGCAAAATGGATAAAAGCGTTGGAGTGGTCATGGAAAGATCGCCTAGGTAAAGGCGCGAATTGTAGGCGAAATATCGGGCCAAGGGTGTCGGATGGATCGGATGCGCGCATATCGACGCAAGCCACTTTCGCCGAGCACTATCTGGACAACCAAAAGGGAGCACTTTTTCACGCAAACTCGGTAGCTTCGGGCACTGAACTGCGCCCCAGACGCTGGATCTATGTCCAACTTCTGGGGCGCAGTTCAATTTTCAGAACAGCCCAGGCTTAATCGCGCTCAAAATTGTGTGGGCGCAGGCTTGCCTGCGAAAGCTTGATGCGGTCTTTGGGGTTAAAGCGCTTTGACCTGCCCCGGCGCATACACCGCTTCAACCGGCGCGATGCCGTTGATTAACGGCGCACCGAAATCGGCTTGGCTGACTTCAAACTGATCACCCGGTTGCGTGCGCACGCCATCGGCAAACGACAGGGTCGCGGTGCCAAAGAAATGAATGTGTACGTCGCCCGGATTGAGGAACTGGTTGTACTTGAAGTGGTGGTATTCGAGATTTTCGAAGCTGTGGCACATGTTGGCTTCGCCGCTGAGGAACTCTTTTTCCCACAGCACTTCGCCATTGCGCCGAATGCGGCTGGTGCCGGAAAGGTTTTTCGGCAGCTCGCCAACTCGCAGTTCCGGGCCGAACGAACAGGCGCGCAACTTGGAGTGTGCCAAGTACAGGTAGTTTTTGCGCTCCATCACGTGGTCGGAAAACTCGTTACCGATGGCGAACCCCAGACGGTACGGCTTGCGATCATGGCCGATCACATACAACCCGCTGAGTTCAGGCTCCTCACCCGCGTCCTCGGCGAACGGCGGCAGCGGAAAAGCGTGCCCCGGGCGCACGATGATGCTGCCGTCTCCTTTGTAGAACCATTCAGGCTGAACACCGACCACACCGGCCGCGGGCTTGCCACCTTCCAGTCCCCACTGAAAAATGCGCATGCTGTCTGTCAGCGTGGCGTCATCCACGGCGTGTTGGTGCATTTTGTCGCGCGCAGAAGCGCTGCCCAAGTGCGTCAAGCCGGTGCCGCTGACCAATACGTGGGCTGGATCGGGATGGTCCAGCGGTGGAAGAATCCGCAAATCCTGCAACAGTTGCGCGTAATCATGATTGGCGCCGAGCCCTTGGCTGTCCACCTGCTCCACCAGGCTTAAGCCCGCTTCAATAGCGGCCATGGCCAATTCACGGACGCTGCCAGCACCTGATATTTCATGTACGCGATCACTGTCGACCACGCCAACGCGACGTTCACCATTGCTCAATTCAAACTGTACTAAACGCATATTCATGTTCCTTACTGAACAGGCACAGTCGCAGGATCGTCCCTCAGGGAAAATCACTATATAGTAATACTATATTAGCCACAACACTTCCAAAAGGCTCCGTTTAGGCTTACTTTAGCCTTCGAAAAAGCCATTAAGTCTTACAATAAGAGTGCCGACGATGCCTGACATGCCTGATAAAAAATTTGTCCTGCGTTCTGCCCAGTGGTTTGGTACTGCCGACAAGAACGGCTTTATGTACCGCAGTTGGATGAAGAACCAAGGCATCGCTGACCATCAATTTCATGGCAAACCGATTATTGGTATCTGCAACACCTGGTCAGAACTGACCCCGTGCAACGCGCACTTTCGCACCCTCGCTGAACACGTCAAACGCGGCGTGATCGAAGCCGGTGGCTTTCCGGTTGAATTTCCGGTGTTCTCCAACGGCGAATCCAACCTGCGCCCAACGGCGATGTTCACCCGTAACCTCGCCAGCATGGACGTAGAAGAAGCAATTCGCGGCAACCCTATTGACGGTGTGGTGCTGCTGACCGGTTGCGATAAAACCACTCCGGCCCTATTGATGGGCGCGGCCAGCTGTGACGTCCCAGCAATCGTCGTCACCGGCGGCCCAATGCTCAACGGCAAGCATAAAGGCAAAGATATCGGCTCCGGCACGGTGGTTTGGCAGATGCATGAAGCCTACAAAGGCGGTCAAATCACACTGGACGATTTCCTTGCGGCGGAAGGCGACATGTCGCGCTCAGCCGGCACTTGCAACACCATGGGCACCGCCTCGACCATGGCCTGTATGGCCGAAGCATTGGGCACTTCGTTGCCGCACAACGCCGCCATCCCGGCCGTCGATTCCCGCCGCTATGTACTGGCGCACATGTCCGGTATGCGTGCGGTTGAGATGGTCAAAGAAGACCTGCGCCTGTCGAAAATTCTCACCAAAGAAGCCTTCGAAAACGCGATTCGGGTCAACGCCGCCATCGGTGGTTCGACCAACGCGGTGATTCACTTGAAAGCGATTGCCGGTCGTATCGGTGTCGACCTGGACCTGGATGACTGGACACGCATGGGTCGTGGCATGCCAACCATCGTCGATCTGCAGCCGTCTGGACGCTTCTTGATGGAAGAGTTTTACTACGCCGGTGGTTTGCCTGCGGTGCTGCGTCGACTGGATGAAGCCAATCTGCTACCCAATCCTGATGCCTTGACCGTCAACGGCAAAAGCATCCGTGACAACGTTAAAGCCGCGCCGATTTATGGTGAGGATGAAGTGATCCGCGCCTTGGACAACCCGATTCGCGCTGACGGCGGAATCTGCGTATTGCGCGGTAATCTCGCGCCACTGGGTGCGGTGCTCAAACCGTCGGCGGCGACGGCTGAGCTGATGCAACACCGCGGCCGCGCGGTGGTGTTCGAGAACTTCGACCACTACAAGGCGCGGATCAACGACCCGGAATTGGACATCGATGCCACCTGCGTCATGGTCATGAAAAACTGCGGGCCGAAGGGTTATCCAGGCATGGCCGAGGTCGGCAACATGGGCCTGCCGGCAAAGCTGCTGGCCCAAGGCGTGACGGACATGGTGCGCATTTCCGATGCGCGCATGAGCGGCACCGCTTACGGCACCGTGGTCTTGCACGTCGCACCGGAAGCTGCAGCGGGCGGGCCGTTGGCGGTGGTGCAAGAAGGTGACTTCATCGAACTCGACTGCGCCAGTGGCCGGTTGCATCTGGACATTTCTGACGCCGAACTGGCTGCACGGCTGGCTGAGTGGAAAGCGCCTGAAAAACTGATATCGGGTGGCTATCGCCAGCTGTACATTGAGCACGTGATGCAAGCGGATCAGGGTTGCGACTTCGACTTCCTAGTCGGCTGCCGTGGATCCGAGGTGCCGCGTCATTCGCATTGATTTGGTGTTTGAAATATTGCCTTCGCGAATGAATTCGCTTCCACGGGTTTAGTCACTCTGTGGGAGCGAATTCATTCGCGAAGAGGCCATCAGCCCCACCACATAAGGGGCGCAATGTTATGATCCGCCGCATTCACGACTCAGGATCAACACGTCCCCCATGGATTACCGTAAGCCCTCAGCCCGCAAAAGCATGCACGCCCGTATCGTTCAGGAAGTCGGCATGCAGATTGTCTCCGGTCGCTTTAAGCCCGACGACAAACTGCCGGCTGAAGCGACCTTGTGCGAAGAATATGCGGTCAGCCGGCCAGTGCTGCGTGAGGCCACGCGGGTATTGGTTGCCAAAGGCCTGGTGTATTCCCGGCCTCGGGTCGGCACGGTGGTCAAACCGCGCCGTGAATGGCATTTGCTCGACCCGGACGTGTTGCACTGGGTCATGCAAAGCACGCCACAAAATGAGTTCTTCGCCCTGCTGACCAGCGTTCGCAGCATCATTGAGCCTGCCGCCGCCGCCCTCGCCGCCCAGCATGCAACGGACGAAGAAATCGCCTCGATCAGCGAAGCGTACCAGCGCATGGACGCCGCGACGTCACCCGAAGAGTTGTTACAGCCTGACCTGGATTTCCACAGCCGAATCGCCGACGCCACTCACAACGACCTGCTCGCCCACTTGAGCAACATGTTGTCGCTGGCCCTGCGCGAAGCATTGAAGCACTCCAATCAGCGACCTAACTTGCATGAGTTGGCGATGCCGCGTCACAAAGCGATCCTCACTGCCATCGAAAACCGCGATGCCCTCGCCGCAAAGCACGCAACGCTGGTGCAGTTGGATGATGCGCAATTTGCACTAAAGCTGGTGTTGGGGCGGGAAAACCAGGGTTAATCTGCGAAACCCAATAGCCCCATTCGCAGGCAAGCCTGCCCCACAAAGATTACGCTGTGGGAGCAGGCTTGCTTGCGAAGCGTTGAATCACTCAGTGGGAAAACAAAGAGTGCCCTACTTGCCCAGCCATTTTCTCCGGTCTGAGCAAGAACCGAGCGATGGCCGGTAACAGCCATAAGGCACCGAACATGTTCCACAGCAACATAAAGGTCAGCATCAGACCCATGTCGGCCTGGAACTTGATTGCTGAGAAAATCCAGGTACAAACACCAATTGCAAGGCACAAACCAGTGAACAGCACCGCTTTACCGGTAGATTTCAGCGTCTGGTAATACGCCTCTTGCAGCGGTAGGCCGGCACGAAGGAAGGTTTCCAGTCGGCTGTAGATATAAATCCCGTAGTCAACGCCAATCCCCACCCCAAGCGCCACCACCGGCAGCGTCGCCACCTTGACGCCAATGCCCATGAACGCCATCAGTGCATTGCCCAGTACCGACGTCAGAACCAACGGCAAGATGATGCACAAGGTCGCAGCCCATGAACGGAAAGTGATCATGCACATGGTCGCTACACAAACGTATACCAAAATCAGAATCGTCAGCTCAGACTCTTTGATCACTTCGTTGGTCGCTGCTTCAATCCCGGCGTTACCCGCCGCCAGTTGGAATTGCAGACCGTCCTTGTCATTTTGCTGAGCGAAGTCCTTAACCGCATTTACAACCCGGTCAAGGGTTTCGGCTTTATGGTCGTTAAGGAACACGAGTAGCGGTGCCAGCGAACAGTCGCTGTTATACAGGCTATCGGCTCGGGCAATGGAGTTGTTCAGCACATCCTTATTGCGCGATAAGGATTCCCATTTCAGGTTGCCCTCATTCATGCCTTTGATCATCTGCTTAGACACCGTCACCAAAGAGATCGCCGACTGTACGCCGGGGGTGTTCTCCATCTTCCAGGTCAGCTCGTTGATCGCCGACATCGTGGGATAAGCCGAACAGCCTTCAGGTGGCGTCTTGACCATTACCACCAATACGTCGGAGCTGGTGGAGTAATTGTTGATGATAAAACGGTTGTCCTTGTTGTAACGCGAATCCGGGCGCAGCTCCGGCGCGCCCTGGTCAAGGTCACCAATTTTAAGGTTCTGGCTATACCAAAGGCCGCCGCCAAAGGCCAGCAGCGCCAGAACAATCGATACCCGAGCAACTTTCGGATTGGCAAAGTTCGACAGCAAACGCCAAAACTTATGCTCACGCACTGCATCCTCTTTACTGCGACTGATCGCCTTCCTGCTGATCCCGACGTAGGAAATGGCCACTGGCAGCAGGATCAAATTGGTGAAGACAATGACGGCCACTCCAATTGACGCGCCAATGGCCAACTCATGGATTACCCCGATGTTGATAATCAACAACGTAATAAACCCCACGGCGTCTGCAAGGATCGCGATCATCCCTGGGAGGAACAATTGACGGAACGTCCTTCGCGCGGCCATCAAAGAGTTTTCGGCCTCGCTGGATTGCAGCGCAATGCCGTTGATTTTCTGTACCCCGTGGGAGATACCAATGGCAAAGATCAGGAACGGCACAAGCATTGAATACGGGTCCAAACCGAAGCCGACCAGGTGCATCAAACCTAGTTGCCAGACCACCGCAATCAAGGTGGTACTCAATACCGCGACGGTACTTCGCACGCAGCGAGTAAACCAGATCAGCGCCACGAGGGTAATCATGAACGCTACACCAAAGAACATCACTACCATGACCAGACCATCGATCAGGTCGCCAACTTTTTTTGCAAAGCCGACGATATGTACCTTCACATTCGGGTTTTGCGCCTGAAACTTGTCGCGAACTTTCTCTTCGAGCTGATGGGACAGTTGCCGGTAATCAAGGGCAAGCAATTTACCTTGGTCTTGTGGGTCAGGGTACGACTCCAATAGCGGAATTTCGACCACACTGGATTTAAAATCGTTGGATACCAAACGCCCGACTTGACCGGACTTGAGTACGTTGTTGCGCAGTAAATCAAGGCTGTCTTCAGAACCGTTGTAGCTTTGAGGGATGACTTCACCGCCGGCAAAACCCTCTTCGGTCACCTCGGTCCAGCGCACGTTAGGGCTCCACAACGACTTCATCCCAGAACGATCAACGCCTGGAATGTAAAACACTTCGTCGTTGATCTGACGCAAAGTTTCCATGTACTCCTTGGTGAAAATATCGCCCTTCACCGCTTCCACGGAAATCCGCACGGTGTTGCCCATGTTGGCCAAGTCGTGGCGGTGCTCAAGCATCTTCTGAATAAACGGATGCTCCAGCGGAATCATTTTTTCGAAGCTGGTCGAAGGCCTCACCAGTGTCGCTTGGTAGAACAGGAAAATACTAACCACCAGGCAGATAAAGATCACCGCAGGGCGATGGTTGAAAATCAGATTCTCAAGACGAGTGGGTTTAGTTTGAGGCGTCAGTGGTTGGTGATTGGTCATAAAAATTCTCGCCTTAATAGGTCTTATTGTTGGACCAGCTCAGCGCCGGTGGGCGAGGTGATGTGGACGCCGCCTTGCCCTACCAGGATCAGATCGCCTTTGTCATTAACGGTCACACCTGCAAGGGAAATTCGATCAGAACGGTTGGTTACCACGAACGTCTGTCCATTATCGCTACTGCGCATGACGCTGCCGCCATTGCCTACCAGCACCAGCGAATCATCGGGTAACAAGGACGCCCCCGACAGGCCAAATTCCAGCGGGCCACGGGCGCCTTTCAAACCAATAGGGGTCCAAGTGTCACCGAAGTTGGTAGAGCGCAGTAAGTTACCGCGCAAACCGTAAGCCAACAGCGTTGCAGGTTTAGCAGTGGCGATAACGCCAAACAGTGAACCCTGATACGGACTTTGCACCCGCTCCCAGGTCTGGCCGTCGTCGGCGGAGCGAAACATGCAGCCTTGTTCGCCAACGATGAATAAGCCGGAGTCCTTCACGTAAGTGATGCCGTTGTAGTGATACTGGTCTTGGTTGTCGATGCGGTCGCTGACATCAGCCCAATGTGCGCCGCCATCGGTAGTGGTCAGCAATGCACCATACGCGCCTACGGCAAATCCGGTGTTGATGTCTTTGAACCAAAGATCCAACAGCGGCGCCTCACGTTTGAGGTCTTCGAACTGTTTGGTCCAGGTGACGCCGCCGTCGATGCTGGCAAGGATCTGTGCATCATGGCCGACTGCCCAGCCATGTTTGTCGTCGGCAAAATAGACAGCCGTTAATAACTGACGGCTTGGCACTGTGGCTTGGGTCCAGGTTTTGCCCTGGTCATCGGAGTACAAAATATGCCCCCGGTCACCCACTGTTACCAGACGCGCGCCAGCGTGAGTAATACCGAGTAATAGGCTACGAGAAGATCGGGATGACAGGATGGATATCTCGGGGTTTTGAGCAGCGGCTTGCGCCGCGTATACAGGCGTGCAAAACACAAACACCGAGAGTACGCCGAGTACACACAACGCTGCCGCCAGGGACGTGCCTTTGTGTAACGTCAATGGGGGGCACAACGCCAACGCCCCATCGAGCTGGGTGCGCCGGCTCACAGGCTCACTCATAGACTATTCCCCTTCTTATTGTTATTAGGTCGACCTTCAAGTGCGCTGAGTAAACAGCTGCAAGCGCTCTAGGAGCACCCTTTCGGAAGCAGGCCTATCCTATCCAGCTTTAGAAACGTATGACAATCGACATGACGTTATCTTTTGTTAAGCCGATACGGCGTGATTATGAGGTATTCGTTTGATTGATGAGCGATAAGCGCTGCCAGAGACAGTGATCCGCAGGAGTCGTTTACTGAGCCAGCCGGTTACTGCTTGGGCAACGAGGCCCGTGCTATCGTGCCGCCTTCGAGCCGACGATAAAGACGTAACTCCCCGCCATGCTCCAGAACAATCGCCCGAGCTGCCGACAGACCCAGCCCGACACCGCCGGTGTTGCGATTACGTGAAGCCTCCAGTCTAAAAAACGGCTCGAAGACCTTCTCAAGCAGCGCTTGGGGAATACCCGGTCCACTGTCAGTCACCTCAATGATGATCGACGTCTCAGACTGAGTCAGGTCGATACGTGGCGCTACTGCATATTTGATCGTATTTTCCAACAAGTTAGTGACGACCCGTTTGATACCCAACGGGCGGCCGAAATAAACCTGTTTGCTGGGGCCGGAAAAATCTACTGTCACACCCTGATCGCGGTAGTCATCAATGAGAGTTTGAATCAATTCGGAAAGATCGAAAGCGGTGGCAGTCTCAAGCCGGGCATCATCGCGAAAAAACTCCAAGGCCGAGGTGATCATCGACTGCATTTCATCTACATCACGAAAAAGTTTGCGCTGTTGCTCCTCATCTTCAATGAACTCGCCGCGCAACCGCATGCGGGTCAGTGGCGCCCTTAAATCATGGGAAATGGCTGCGAGCATCTGAGTTCGATCAGTGACGAAATGCCGAATCTGCGCCTGCATGGCATTGAACGCAATGATGGCTTGGCGTATTTCGTAGGGCCCTTCGGGGGTGATGGCAGGGGAGTGAAAATCACCACCGAAACGTTTGGCAGCATGAGCAAAACGCCTCAATGGAGCGGCCAGTCGACGAGTAGCAAACCAAGCCACTGACAACGCGGCGATCAAACCCAGCAGCCCCAGCACGGCGTTGCGTGCAGTTTGAGATAGACCCCACGTGCGCTCCGGCGCGACAAATGCCAACCAAGTCGCATCAGTTAACTGTACGGCGAGCATGTAGTGGGGTAGGGAATCGCCTTTTGGCCAATCTTGAGGTCCGTAGGCCTCTACTCGACGTTGCGGCGAACTCGTTAGTCGCTGAATCACAATAGCGTCAGTGAATTGAACCCCGGTTTTAAGTGGCGCTCCGATACTCGAGTGTTGCGCGTACCAACTGACGGTGAACAGCGGATTGCTCGCGGCGCTGGCTAATTTTGGGCGTAATTGGACTGGGGCGGCATCAATGATACGGGTGATGGCAGCGGCTTGATCTAGCAATCCGATCTGTTCCAGCGACGGACGCGACCAGACCCCAGCGGCTTGGATAAACAGTGCGTAGAGCCCAAGCGACGCGATCATGGCTGCCGCAATGGTGAGTGCAATCCAGCTCACTATCGTGTCTTGAGAACCGTGGGGTTTGCTCATTGGCGGCTCACACTGGCGGTGAAGATATAACCGCCATTGCGCACGGTGCGGATGATGTCCGGGCGTTTGCTGTCGGGTTCGATCTTGCGGCGCAAGCGGCTGACCTGCACATCAATACTGCGATCGAAGGCCTCATGGGAATGTCCCCGGGCAAGATCGAGTAATTGCTCTCGAGTCAAGATGCGTTGCGGATGGTCTACAAATACTCGCAGCAAATCAAATTCGCCTCCCGAAAGCGGAACCATGACGCCTTCGGTTGAACGCAGCTCTCGTCGAGTGACGTCAAGTTGCCAACTACCAAACAAAATCAATGGACGCACGTCAACTGCCAAGCGCACGGGTTGATCCGCCATACGCCTTTGCACTGAGCGCAAACGGGCCAACAGCTCGCGGGGGTCAAACGGTTTGGTCAAATAATCATCGGCGCCCAGCTCCAAGCCGATGATTCGATCACTGACCTCACTCATGGCGGTTAGCATGACCACCGGCGTGTTCGATTCAGCACGGATTTTCTGGCACAGACTCAGACCGCCCTCTCCCGGTAACATCACGTCCAGCACGATGATGTCAGGGCGTTCGTTCTTAATCGCCACCCACATGGCCACACCATCACACGCGACCGCCACTTCGTATGCGTGCTTAACGAAAAGCCTTTTCAGCAGGTCGAGGATTTCGACGTCATCGTCGACGATCAGGAGTTTGCTCACGAGGGTCCAGTCAGGGCTATTAACGAGCCCTAATCTAAGTCAATTGGAGGGCTCGGTCATATATTTCAATTCCGTAATAATCATTCCGTTATGGCATAAACGGGACATATTCCAGCAAGGTCCGGTAGCCATTCTTGGGTGAACGCCATCCACTGGAAAATACCGCCATGCAGTCAGCACTCAGACGTATAAAATCCCGAAAAAACCCGGAAAATACCTGGAGAGCGCCACTTCAGATCGTTGGTCTATTATTGGGAGCGGGGATTCTGGGCGCCTGCACTCAACTACCGACAGAAGTGCCGTGCGACGAACTGAATTATCAGGTCAACGATCCAGGCGCTTCGGTCAACCGCAAAGTCTTTGCTTTCAATAAGGGGGTTGATACCTACGCCTTAAAACCAGTTGCTCATGGGTATAAGCGTCTGCCTGAGCTGGTTCAACATGGCGTCCACAACTTTACCTCGAACTTCGGCGAGCCTAAGGTGTTTATCAATGACGTGCTTCAAGGCAACATTCGCCGCTCGGCAAATACGTTGCAGCGTTTTGTGGTGAACAGCACGGTGGGTGTGCTGGGCTTGATGGACGTTGCCACCGGCTGGGATCGTCCTTACCATGAAGCGGATTTTGGGCAGACGTTTGGCGTGTGGGGTTTGCGTAGCGGGCCAACAGTGGAGCTTCCCCTATTTGGTTCTTCAAACGTGAGGGACAGCGTGGGAAAAGTCGCCAATTTTGTGCTGGACCCTTTTGGCAATGTTAATAGCAGCACCTACAGCACCTTAAGTACCGTGAACACCGTGGGTGGTATCGTCGACGGACGTGCACGAGCACTACCACTGACAGACAAGCTGGAGCTGTCGCCCGACTACTACAGTGCGTTACGAGATAAAAAAGGAGAGCATCGCAGCGCACTCGTACTTGAAGGCAAGCAGGGCGCCGTTACCCATTCAACTTTGGCACAGCGCTGTCTGATCTCCCCGGAAGATGCCGATGCGGCGAAAGGTGCGCTGTAACTTTGCCGCGCACCCGGTCCCCTATAGCTATCCGCACACCATCAAGCCAGGCTTTTGCTCACCACCTCATACACATCGCTCGACAGTTCGCCTGACGCACGGATGCGTTCCAGCTCACCTTTCATTAACGCCTGACGTTTGCTGTCGTATTTACGCCAGCGCGTCAACGGCGCCAATTGGCGCGAGGCGATCTGTGGGTTGAACGCGTTCAACTCAATCACCAAGTCCGCAAGGAAGCGATAACCCGAACCGTCTGCCGCGTGAAAGTTGATCAGGTTTTGGCCGGCAAACGCGCCGACCACCGAGCGAACCTTGTTCGGATTTTTCATGTTGAACGCAGGGTGCTTCATCAGCGCACGCACTCGTTCCAAACCGCCCGGCAAGGTGCTGCCAGCCTGGACGCTGAACCATTGATCCATGACCAACGGGTTGTCTTTGAAATTTTCCGCAAAGGTCGCCAGCGCCTTGGCTTTTTCTTCAGCGAAAGGTGAGTTGACCAACACTGCCAAGGCCGTCAGGCGCTCAGTCATGTTGTCGCTGGTCTCGAACTGCTCAAGACACGCCGCCAATACCTCAGGCTTACCGCTGAGCATCAGGTACGACAGCGCAATATTTTGCAGACCGCGACGGGCGAAATGCTCGGCTTCGGCGATATAGGCCGTGGTCTTCGACAGCGTACGATTCGCGTGATAACGCTTCCACAAGCCATCGAACAGCAAGGTCGCCAATTGCTTGCGGGCGAACTCACGGGCGGCGTGGATGGCGTCGACGTCAGCAATTTCGCTTATTTCAGTGAGATAAGCCTCACCCGGCAATGACAGCATTTCTGCGACCATGGCCTGATCCAGTTGATCGTTGGCCAACAAGCTGCTCAGCGCCGTAACCAAGCGCTGATCGAGCACCAAGTCCTGACCTTTTTGATACTGGCCGATCAATTCTTGCAACACCTGTACCGACAGTTGCTGACCGGCGTCCCAACGATTGAAGCCATCGCTGTCGTGCTGCATCAAGAACATCAGTTGGTCGCGGTTGTACGGAAAACTCATTTTCACCGGCGCCGAGAAACCCCGCAGCAACGATGGCAGAGGCTGTTCAGCGATGTCGGCAAAGGTAAACGTCTGCTCCGCTTCGGTGACCGAGATCACCCGGGTGGTGCTGCCAGCGGCGGCTTCGTCTGACAAGCGCAATGGCAATTCATTACCGGCAGCGTCCAACAAGCCCAGCGCTACGGGAATCACGAACGGCAGCTTTTCCTGCTTGTCCGGGGTTTGCGGGCAGCTTTGGCGGAAGGTCAGGCTGTAGGTGCTTGCCGCGCTGTCGTATGACTCGCTGACCGCCAAGCGTGGCGTCCCTGCTTGGCTGTACCAGCGTTTGAATTGAGTCAGGTCGACGCCGTTGGCGTCTTCCATGGCGGCAATGAAGTCGTCACAGGTCACGGCCTGGCCGTCATGGCGTTCAAAATACAGGTCGCTGCCCTTGCGGAAGCCTTCGGCGCCGACCAAGGTCTGGATCATGCCGACCACTTCCGAGCCCTTTTCGTACACGGTCAAGGTATAGAAGTTGGAAATCTCGATGAAGCTGTCCGGCCGCACGGCATGGGCCATAGGCCCTGCGTCTTCGGCGAACTGATGGGTGCGCAGATACGCCACATCCTCGATACGCTTGACCGTACGCGAGTTCATGTCCGCCGAGAAGGCTGAATCGCGGAACACCGTGAAGCCTTCTTTGAGCGACAACTGAAACCAGTCGCGGCAGGTCACGCGGTTGCCCGACCAATTGTGGAAATATTCGTGGGCAACAATCGCTTCGACCCGCTGGTGAGCGGCATCGGTGGCGGTTTCGGCGCGGGCCAAAACGGCGCTGGAGTTGAAGATATTGAGGCCCTTGTTCTCCATGGCGCCCATATTGAAATCGTTGACCGCAACGATCATGAAGATGTCCAGATCGTATTCACGACCGTAGGTTTCTTCGTCCCAGCGCATGGATTTTTTCAGGCTGTTCATGGCGTGCTGGCATTTGTCGATGTTCTCTGGCTCGACGTAAATCCGCAGCGTCACTTCACGATTACTCATGGTGGTGAAGGTGTCTTCGACGCACCACAAATCACCGGCAACCAGCGCAAACAGGTACGCCGGTTTCATGAACGGGTCTTCCCAGGTCGCCCAGTGCCGGTCGCCGTCTTCCGGGCCGCTGGCAATCGGGTTGCCGTTGGACAACAGCACCGGAAAGCTGTGCTTTTCGGCGCTGAGGGTAGTGGTGAATTTGCTCATCACGTCCGGGCGGTCGAGGTAATAGGTGATCTTGCGAAAGCCTTCGGCCTCGCATTGGGTGCAAAACATGCCGCTGGATTTATACAGCCCTTCCAGCGCCGTGTTGGTTTCCGGGTGGATGCGCACGGTAGTGTCGAGGGTGAACTGCTCGGCGTTCGGCTGCACCGTCAGGTTATCGGGCGTCAGCAGGTAATCGGTGGGGCTAAGCTCGGTGTCATTAAGCTTGAGGATCACCAGCTCTAGCAATTGCCCGTCCAGCACCAGCGGCGGCAGGCCGGCACCACGCGCCGGGTTGCGGCGCATGATCAGTTGAGCATGGACCAGCGTGTGGTCATCGAACAACTCGAAGGTCAGGTGCGTCTCATCAATGAGGTACTCAGGCGCCTGATAGTCTTTCAGGTAAATCATTTTCGGTTGTTCTGTGCGCATGCTGGAATCCCCTTACTGGTGCGCGTCCTTGGGAGACGTGCCTAGTGATTCAAAGTCTAGTGATGCACGGCCAGTTGGTATGCCGTGTATTTGCGAATGTTGATTACACCGGTATCGAAGATCAGGTATTGGCCCTTGATCCCCAGCAGCGTGCCTTCAGCAATTGGGTTTTTATCCAGGTTAAAGCTGACGATTTTGGTTGGATATGCTTCGACTGGGTAACGAATATCAGTGGGTTCTACGTCATGGAGTAGTTGGATAGCCTGTAGGCCAAATCGTTCTTGCAGGCCCAACAAGCCTTCACGGCAAGACTCGAAAAGTTGCTGACGAACTGCTCTCAGATCAACGGGCAACGCATCGCCTTTGAGCAATGCACGCCAGTTAGTGCGGTCGGCGACTTGGCTGCGAAACAGGTCTTCGACGAAACCGGACTGTTGCCGGGTCGCCACACGGGCGATGGGTAACCCTTGGATTGCGCCTTGGTCTAGCCAACGGGTCGGTAACTGAGTTGCGCGAGTAATACCGACTTTGACCCCGGAGGAGTTGGCCAAATACACCACGTGGTCGGTCATGCAGAACTGTTCGCCCCACGCCGGATCACGGCAGGTGCCATGTTCGTGGTGACATTTTTCCGGGGCCATGATGCACACGTCACACTGGGCCAGTTTGATCATGCAGGGGTAGCAATACCCTTGACTGAAACTGGTTTTGGTCTTGCGTCCGCAATGGCTGCAATGGATCGCACCCAGATATTCCAGGCGCACCGTTTTCCCAATCATTGGATTGACTGGAATGTTCGTATCACCCAGACGAAAACCGTACTGCACGGTCGGCGCGTCAAGGCGCACCGACATTTTGTTAACTGCACCACGACCGATTTCGATCAATGGACGGAATCCGACTTGAACAGGATGTTCGGTACGGTGATGGACTTGGACGCACACTCCTGCGCACCCATGTAGCCAGTGCGTTGATCTTCTGGCAGGTTCTGCAATTCCCAGGCGATTAGTGCCTGCAAGGACAACTCGCGCTGCTCTTGGGACAACTTGCGGCCATCGGACCATTTGCCAATCTCTACAGCCAATTTCAGGCTTTCGTAGATATCCGGGGTAATGTTTTCAATCATTTCAACGAAAGAGGACATTGCACTCTCCAAAGTAGGTGCGCGATTTTAGCGATTACGGCGGGCGAACACACCGCCCAATAGACCTGTAACACAACCGATGATCAGTCCACCGACATGGGCACCGTTGGCAATGGCACCAAAGCCCAGCATGCTGACCAGGCCCGAAATACACAGCAACAGCCAGATCAGCATCATCACCAGCACGCCACGTGGCAGCCGATAAATCGGGTTCGGCGCCAGCATCTGGTAGATCCAGCAATGACCGAGTAAGGCGTAAAGAACGCCCGACAGACCACCAAACAAACTTGGTCCGCTGTACCAATATTGCGCGTAGTTGGACACCGCGCTGAACACCAGAGTCAGGCCGAGCAAGTTCCAACTGCCCTGACGCAACTCGATCCGCCGTCCTAACTCCCAGAACCACATACCGTTCATGGCCAAGTGCAGGACGCCAAAGTGCAACAGCATCGGCGTCACAATGCGCCACCACTGTCCGGCTGCCAGACTATCGGCCACCGGCGTGAACTGGCCTTGAAGGTTGAACTCCTGAAAGGTCAGCCAGCTGAGACTTTCAAGATTTTCACCAAACAGGGTAATGCCCGCGACAATCAAGCTCAGCAGCAGCACCAGCGTCGTAACTGGGCTATTGCGCAATTGCTGAACGATGCCGGGCCGGGCCAAAGTCGTAGCTTGTTCGGGCACCGGCAGTTCAAAAGACGGATCGCCTTCAGGAAACCGCTGATACAGCGAGCGGATGTCGTCGGCCAATTGAGGATCAAGCACCCACAGCACTTGCTCAGTGCCGTCTTCACTGACGCGATGGGGCACGCGCAAGCGCTGCAGCAAACTGACAAACCCACTTAAATCGGTAGTCAATGGCAAACGAAATACGGCAACAGCACTCATTGCGAAGCCTCGGGACGTTCGACGTCGACCCAAACAAACTTATGCGGGTCGATTTGGGTTTCTTGGTCCAGCCGATAGGCGACCAACTTGCCGTAAAGCACGGCGCTGTAATCCAGACAGGCCAGATTCGGCCTTATGGGCGCGGGATGGCCGCTGCGCCAGTAGTGGCCGACAAATAACATCGGCTCGGCACTGCCATAGCGCAGCAAGGCACTTTTTTCGGTAGAAGTTAACGGCGTTTTTGCCACCAACTCAGGCAGTGCATCCGGTTGGAACACTACGTCGCCATAGGTTTGCGGATCGTCTTCCCAGAATTTGGTGCGGAAGAAGGCGCGGGTCAAGCCATCACCACCGGTCAGCGTCAGGCCGTGGGGCAAGCGCATATCGGTGCCACGCAACAAACGATCAAAGACATTGCTGGCGAAACTTCCCGCTTCTGCGGAGGCCTGAACAAAAGCCTGGTCGATACAACCATGGCTGTGCAGTGCACGCAGCGGTTCAATCAGCTCCGCATCCCAGCAAGCGTGAACCATGCGAAAGCGCCCAGCGTCGATGAACAGCGGCAATTTATAGAACCAGGCGAGAAAGTCCTGCCATTCCGCCGGGTGCTGCTCGAACTGGCTCAGAGTTTCACCTAATAACCGAGCATGACGCGGAGTATGTTCGCGCACGAATTGCTTATCGGTTCCAGGCAGCGCTGGCGTACTCCAACCCAACGCATTGAATTCGTGGTTACCCATGATGCAGCGCGCCTGACCGGCCTCGACCATGCCGCGGACGATATGCAGCGCTTCACGAATTCTGGGTCCGCGATCAATAATGTCGCCCAGGAATAGAGCGATACGTTCAGGATGGCGCCACACCCCGCCCTTAAAACGGTAACCGAGGGTGTCAAGCAAGTGCTCAAGCGTATGAGCGCAGCCGTGCACGTCACCGATCAGGTCATAGCCACGCGCGGGATCGAGCATCAATCGCCTCCACCACCGAGCCGGCTGCCCCAGCCAAGCTTGGTGCGGCAGACTTCGTAATAGTTATGGTCCAGAGGATGGATCAAGCGCAGTTTTTGCGGTTTTTTACTGACGGTAATGGTGTCGCCGGGCGCGCAGCTAAAGTGGTTCTGCCCATCACAGGAGACCTGGGGATAAATCTGCATGTTTTTCGAGACGACGATTTTCAACTCGCTGTTGCCGTCCACCACGATGGGCCTCCCCGATAAGGTGTGGGGGTACATTGGCACGATGACAATGGCGTCGAGTTTGGGGTGCATGATCGGGCCGCCAGCAGACAAAGCATAGGCAGTCGAGCCGGTGGGCGTAGCAACGATCAAGCCGTCGGCCTTTTGGCTACAGACGAACTGACCGTCGATGTACAACTCGAACTCGATCATGCGCGTCGATTTGCCGGGGTGGAGCACCACATCGTTTAACGCATCGCCTTGACCAATGGCTTCGCCATGACGCCGGACTTCTGCTTGTAACAAGAAGCGGTTTTCCACCAAGTAGTGGCCGTCTAAGACTTCGGCGACTTTCACTTCCAACTCGTCGGGACGAATGTCGGTGAGGAAACCCAAGCTGCCTCGGTTGATCCCCAGCACCGGCACGTTATGTCGCGCTAACGCGCGCGCGGCGCCTAGCAGGCTGCCATCACCGCCGACGACAATCACCATGTCGCAGACTTCCCCAAGCATTTTGCGCGTCGATGTTTGCAAACCATGGCCCGGCAAGACTTCGGCGATAGTGTCCTCGAGGATCACATGCATGTGCCGTTCAAGCAGAAACGCCTTCAAGCGGCGCACGGTATCCAGCACCTGCGAACTGCCGAGGCGACCAATGATGCCGATATTGCGAAATTGCTCCATGGGGCTCCTGCGAAATTCCATGCGACTCAAAGAGATCGATTATGGGTGAAAGGCTGGGCCAGCGGCAAACCAACAAAAATATTTGTCCAACTCCTTGGGCGCAGTTCACGCTGTGGGAGCGAATTTATTCACGAAGGCGCCAGCCAGAGCAACACCAGCTATTCTCGCACCATGACTTTGTTTCCAAGCTTACTCGACCTCCCCCCCCAACTGCGCCACCCTGAAGTGCGCGATTTGGCGTGGGTGATCCTCGCGCCACCGATGCTCAGCCAGACGCCTTGGCCTCAACGCCATCCGTTGACCGCCAGCGATTGGGTGCAGGCCCCGCAACACCTCGCCGATTGGCTCTTGCGCCTTGATCAGGACGGCGATCCCCTCAATCATTGGCTGGCATTGGGCGCAACCCGGCGTTTGGGCCTGTATTACGAACGTCTCTGGCAGTTTGCCGTGCATCAAGCCCCCGGCGTTGAACTGATAACGGCCAACCTCCCGATTCGTGTGGCCGGGCAAACGCTGGGTGAGTTGGACATGCTGCTGCGCGACGCTGATGGCGTACATCACGTGGAATTGGCGATCAAACTCTATTTGGGGCCGCAAGCAGGCAATGGCAAGGACCCGGCGCAATGGCTGGGGCCAGGTTGTCACGACCGACTGGACCGTAAGCTGGCGCATTTGAGTGAGCATCAACTGCCTATTTCGGCGCGACCGGAAAGTCGACAGGCGTTAGCCAAGCTGGGTATCACGCACTTCAGCGCAGAGCTGTGGCTCGGTGGATACCTGCTTTATCCATGGCCCGGTCACGCGCAACCGCCGGTTGGGGCGCATCTTCAGCATTTGCACGGGCGATGGCTTCATCAGCGCGATTGGCTGGCGTTTATTGCACAAAGCCCGGTCGGCCGCTGGCAGCCCCTGCCGCGTCACGCCTGGCTGGCACCTGCCCATTATAGCGACGACCAGACGTGGCAAAACCATCAGCTTGACGCTTGGCTCAGGCAACTCGACCCCATGGCCCCGGCGCAACTGATGGTGAGATTGAGCGAAAATCCAGCAGGCGAGTGGGAAGAAGCGGAACGTCTGTTCCTGGTCTCGGATAAATGGCCGAACCTTGGGGACATAACTAACAACCGCAATTTAGGGGCGTTGGAGCTTTAACGCCGGTCACACGCGAGAACTGCGCCGCCATCGCGAGCAAGCTCTAAAGATGGACCCATGTGAATTTACCCATGCTTGGTTTTGGGCAAAAACACGGTAAATATACCCAGCAACGGCAGGAATGAGCACAACGTATACACATAAATAATCCCGTGGGCGTCTGCCAAGTAACCCAGTAGCGCAGCGCCAATACCGCCGAAACCGAACATCAGGCCGAAGAACACCCCGGCGATCATACCGACGTTGCCCGGTACCAATTCCTGTGCGAAAACGACGATGGCAGAAAACGCGGATGCCAGGATAAAGCCAATGATCACGCTCAACACGGTAGTCCAGAACTGGTCCGCGTACGGCAGCACCAACGTAAAAGGTGCCACTCCGAGAATCGAAAACCAGATTACGGTCTTTCGTCCCACCTTGTCGCCGATAGGGCCACCAAAAAACGTACCCGCTGCCACAGCTCCTAGGAATAAGAACAAGTGCAGCTGTGAGCTTTCCACCGACAGGCTGAATTTCTCGATCAGGTAAAACGTGAAATAACTGGTGAAGCTCGCCATGTAGAAATACTTGGAGAACACCAAAAATCCAAGTACCACCAACGCTGCTATCACACGATTTTTCGATAAGCCGTGGGTGGCTTTTTGTCCGGCTTTAAGCTTGAACAAGTTCAAATGCGCCTTGTACCAACGGCTGATGGCATAAAGCAAACCTATAGCAAACACCGCGATTAGCCCGAACCAGGCGATATGACCCTGACCAAAAGGAATGATGATCGCTGCGGCCAATAACGGCCCGAACGCTGAGCCCGTGTTACCCCCCACTTGAAAGGTTGATTGCGCCAGACCAAAACGACCACCCGAGGCCAATCGAGCAATACGCGACGCCTCGGGGTGGAAGGTTGAAGAACCAATACCGATCAGTGCTGACGCCAGCAAAATCAGTGGAAAGCTACCAACCATCGACAGCATCAAAATACCCAGCAGAGTGCAGAGAGAACCTGCTGGCAACAGCAGCGGATTCGGATGGCGATCCGTGTAATAACCGACCCACGGCTGCAACAGCGACGCAGTCAGCTGAAATGTTAGCGTAATCAAACCAACCTGGCTGAAGCTGAGACCGTAGTTCGCTTTAAGCATCGGGTAGATCGACGGCAGCACCGACTGAATCAAGTCATTAATCAGGTGCGCCAACGCCACCGCACCAATAATGCGCATTACAAGTGGGTTGCTCTGCGTTGAGACCACAGGAGGTATTGCGCTCGACTGCGCGTTTGTGAGAGCCATGAAGTTCATCCGTCTAAATGGACCTGCGCGTTGCAAAGCCTGCAAAACGGGTCATCCGCGCTTGGGGCGCCAATGTGCCATTTTTTAACGCATTGATGCCATTTTTTGTTGCGGCGGTTGATCTTCTTCACACTCCGGCCCATGCAAGGAAATTTTCGACGTTTCAGGTAAGGCCATCCCGCCAATCAATGCAATCACGCTGACCACCATCAGGTAAAACGCCGGAGATAAATTACTGCCCGTCGAGGTAATCAACCATGTTGCCATCAACGGCGCGGTGCCGCCGAAGATCGTGTAGGCCAGATTGTAGGTAATCGCCGATGCGGTGTATCGGGCACGGGTAGGAAATGTCTCTGACAGCAGGGCCGCTGTGACCACACCACACAACACCGCGCCGACGGCCAGCAGCATCACGCCGACAATCGAGGCGATGAACGATCCCGAACTGGCCATCAAAAACGCGGGATATACCACCACCAGCAACAGCACGCTCGCACTGGCTATGGTTGCGCGACGCCCTACCCGGTCAGAAAACGCACCCGCCAATGGACAAATGGCTGCCGCAAAAACCAAGGCAATCACCGACACCAGTAACGCCGAAGCACGGCTAAGTCCGCCTGCGACCTGCAAGTAGGTGGCGAAATACGTGGTGAACATATAGAACGACAACGCCGTCAGCGAGACGAACGCCCCCAGGCAACAAATCGCGGCGCCGTGGGTCTTCAGGGTTTCACGTAACGGCGAGTGAGTCACGGCGTGTTCGTTAGTGACGGCTTTAAACGCCGGGGTTTCATCCAGTTTCCAGCGCAGGTACAAACCCACCAGGCCCAGCGGCGCGGCGAGGAGGAACGGCAAACGCCAGCCCCAACTGCTCATGGCTTCTAACGACAGCGAAGATTCCAGCGCGTAAGCCACTACTGCCGCGCAGGCGAAGGAGGAAAACGTCGACACCGGAATAAAGCTGCCGTACCACGCACGTTCGGTGCGCGGCGCGTGCTCCATCAAGTAAGCGCAAGCACCGGCATATTCGCCACCGGCAGAAAACCCCTGAACACAGCGAATAATGGTCAACAGCACCGGCGCCATGACGCCGATAGCAGCGTAACTCGGCAGCATACCGATCAACGTCGTGGCGCCAGCCATTAACAAGATGGTCAGGGCCAAGGTTTTTTTACGCCCCACTCGGTCACCGAGCATGCCAAAAAAGATGCCGCCCAAGGGCCTAAACGCAAAGGCCACGGCAAACACTGCAAAGGTTTTCAGCAGGGCCGCGCCAGGATCGCCGCTGGGGAAAAACTGCTGGGCAATGGTCGTTGCCAAAAAACCATACACGGCGAAGTCGAACCATTCGACAAAGTTGCCAATGGCCGCCGCACAGATCACACGTCTCAAGGTGGCAGGGTCTACCCGCGTCATTGCTTGGGTTGTCATGCTGGCCTCGGCGCGCTCGTTAGGAAGGTATCGATTATCGGGATCACGTTGGGAGGGGCTGATCTGAAACTGCCCTCCACATGTCAAACACCGACCCGATGCAGGTCAATGTCCGCAGGATTCGTGCCATCGGCGGGCGGAGAGGAAGTGCCGACACTAGGTGTAGGCCTTTTCCCAAAGGCTGTCCGGGGGATTGAGGCGACATTGCATATCCATGGCTGCGCGCTTTCGAACTGCAAGGAACGCGCAATGACCGATTTCATGACCCCACGTGGTCACATGGCCAATCTGGTTGCCCTGTCCAAAAGCGCCACCCCCTTCGGCGAAATCGGCGTGTGTCCGCTGACGAAAACCACTATCCAACTGCTGCAGATGCGTTACGGTCTGGTCGAACCGGGCCTTGATCCTCGCGCTGATATGGCAATGCCCTACACGCTGCAAAGTCGACCACTGGGTTTGCAGATGCTGCGCGATGGCTTCTTGTACGTGATCGACAGCGCCACCGGTCTGTTGAGCGAATACACTGTCAAGGACGGCTCATTGGAGTATTGGCTGTTTACCGGTAAAGACATCAAGGAACATCGCACGCCGCTGGGTGACCCACCGGAAATGATTTTCTCCCGGCGCAGCGTGCTGCATGTGGCTTATGCGGAAACACAATGGGCGGTCGCCAAATGCCGGCAAGTGCTGGACAACGCCAGTGAGCGCGAGCACTTCATGCAGCGCGTCGACCTGACCCAGGCCAACAGCGAAAACATTGTCGCACCCCTGATCCATTCGAGGACACTAGAAGAACCACCCCGCCTCAGCTATCGACTTCAAGCGCTGTCGAATCATTGATCGACGCGCTGGCCTCAGGAGAAGGTTGTATGCGAAATCATTCTGTCATTCATACACCTAAGCAAAGCGACTACCCGGAACTTGCTCGCCTGTGGGAAGACTCGGTGCGAGCCACCCATGATTTCTTGCCCGACTCCTATATTTTGATGCTCAAGCGTCTGGTGCTTGACGAGTATCTGGATGCAGTGATGTTGATTTGCAGCAAAGATACTCAACAACGAATTACCGGTTTTGCCGGAATCGCCGCTGGCAAGGTCGAGATGCTGTTTATAGACCCCGAGTATCGGGGCCAAGGTATCGGAAAGCTGCTGTTAAATCACGCCATCGATCATTTTCATGCAGATAGACTGGACGTCAATGAACAGAATCATCAGGCACGGGGTTTCTATCTCAAACTGGGATTTGAAGTCATCGGTCGGGAGGAGCTTGATGGCATGGGCCAGCCTTATCCGTTGCTGCACATGCGTTTGAAATTGGTCGGAGGGAATCTGTAGCACCCAATTCATTCGTAAAGCGGTACACCGGCACAGTCCATCAAGCCATTCGCGAATGAATTCGTTCCGAATGAAATCCACAGAGGTGGAATTAAGTACTGTCAGTGAATCAGGCCATTAAGCAACGCTTTGTTAAACAGTGCTGGATCTTGAATTTGCGGTGAATGGCCCAAATCGGCGAACTCCACCAGCGTTGCGCGGGGTATGCGCTTGGCGACCGCTTTGCCCAATTGCGGATAGTTACCCAACGTGCTGCGCAACGGTTCGGGCGCAAGGTCTTTGCCGATGGCGGTGTTGTCTTTCTGGCCGATCAACAGCAGGGTCGGCATTGACAGTTTCTCGAACTCGTAAAACACCGGCTGATTGAAGATCATTACGTAGGTGCGTGCGGATGCCCGGGCAACCTCTTCGCGGCCGCTGCCGGTATACATGCCGGCTTGCATACTGACCCAGCGATCAAACTCGGGTCGCCACTGGTTCGCGTAATAGGTCGCTTGTTGGTATTTACGAATGGTTTGCGCAGTGGTTTTAAGATCACGGGCATACCACTGTTCGAACGTAATGGCCGGTACGCCTTTGGCTTTCCAATCTTCCAGGCCTAGCGGGTCGACCAGTATCAGTTGGTCCACCTGCTTCGAGTACGTCAGCGCAAAACGGGTGGCAAGCATACCGCCCATGGAATGCCCGACGACCGTGACGTGATCAATACCCAGACTGTTCAGCAACCGTCGCGTGTTTTGCGCCAGCTGTTCAAAGCTGTAGATGTAATGCTCAGGCTTGCTTGATCGGCAGAAGCCAATCTGATCAGGCGCCACCACTCGGTAACCGGCCTCACTCAACGGCTTGATCGCTGATTCCCATGTTGCACCGCAGAAGTTTTTTCCGTGCAATAGAACAACTGTTTTTCCGTTGCTCTTAGCTGACGGCTTGATGTCCATGTAGCCCATTTGGATACGTTGGCCTTGAGACTCGAACACATAGTTTTTCGCGGAGTAAGGATAATTAAACCCTTCTAGTTGTGGGCCGTAAGACGGCGCTTCGGCAGCGAAAAGCGGCAAACTGACGCTCATTATCATGAGGATAAACCATTTGCTCATGGGGCTGGACTCCAGAAAAAAAACGCTATCTCAAGGCATTTTCAATGTAGCCGCGATTAACCGGGCGGGCGCGGGTACAATACCCGCCTTTCCCCCTAGTACGGCTCTTTGTCATGACAGAACCCATTCGCCTCTCCAAACGCCTTGTCGAATTGTTCGGCTGCTCCCGCCGGGAGGCCGAACTGTTTATTGAAGGCGGTTGGGTCACGGTTGATGGCGAAGTCATTGAAGAGCCGCAATTCAAGGTCGATGCCCAGAAAATCGAACTGGACCCGCATGCCAAGGCGACTGCACCTGAGCCCGTCACTATTCTGCTGCATCAACCCGCGAGCTTTGATGCTGAAAGCGCGTTGCAGTTGATCAGCCCCGGCACACTGTCCGAAGAGCATCGCTACGGCAAGCGCCCACTCAAAGGGCACTTCATGCGTCTTTCGCCGATCTCCACCCTACAAGCCAATGCCAGTGGCTTGATGGTGTTCAGTCAGGATTGGAAGGTATTACGCAAGCTGACTGATGATCGCAGCAAGATCGAACAGGAATACGTAGTCGAGATTTCCGGCGACATGGTTGCCCATGGGCTTAATCGCCTTACTCATGGATTGACCTATAAGGGCAAGGATTTGCCAGCAGTCAAGGCCAGCTGGCAGAACGAGAACCGCCTGCGCTTTGCGATGAAGAACCCGCAGCCCGGCGTCATCGCCCAGCTATGCGAAGCCGTTGGTCTCAAAGTCGTCGCCATACGACGTATACGCATCGGCGGCGTCTCTATGGGCAAGCTGCCAGAAGGCCAGTGGCGTTACCTGTCCAGCAAGGAAAAATTCTAACCCTTCGCTGACCCACCTTTGAGTGGCGCCAGGATTTGCGTGCGCCGCTCACCCCGTCTTATCAGGACCCGAACACCATGATGAACAACGATGTACTGCGTAGCGTTCGCTATATGCTTGATATCAGCGATGGCAAAATCGTCGATATCGTCAAACTCGGCGGCTACGATGTCTCCAAAGCTGACGTAATCGCCTTCATGAAGAAGGACGAGGAAGAAGAAGGTTATCTGGATTGCAGCGATGAAATCATGGCGCACTTTCTGGACGGCTTGGTGGTCTTCAAACGTGGCAAAGATGACAGCCGCCCACCGCAAAAGATCGAAGTGCCGGTGACCAATAACACCGTCCTTAAAAAGCTGCGGGTTGCCTTCGAACTTAAAGAAGACGACATGCACGCGATCCTCAAAGCGTCAGAGTTTCCGGTCTCCAAACCAGAGCTGAGCGCCTTGTTCCGCAAGTTCGGCCACAGCAACTACCGCACCTGTGGCGACCAGTTGCTGCGTAATTTCCTCAAGGGCCTGACCCTGCGTATTCGCGGCTGATTCCTGCACCGAGGCCGATGGCGACCATGACTTACACCGTTTCGCCCATCGGCTTCATGCGTTCTTGTTTCAAAGAGAAGTTCGCCATCCCTCGCCAGCCGCAACTCGCGCCTGCCGCACGCGGCGTGCTGGAACTCATAGCACCGTTCAACCATGCCGACGCCGTGCAAGGGCTCGAACAGGTCAGCCATGTCTGGCTGCTATTTTTGTTTCATCAAGCGCTGGAAGAAAAACCTCGCCTGAAAGTCCGCCCGCCGCGCTTGGGTGGCAATCAATTCACGGGCGTCTTTGCCACACGGGCAACCCATCGTCCCAACGGAATTGGTCAGTCAGTGGTGAAGCTGGACAAAGTAGAACCCGGACGTCTCTGGGTCTCGGGCATCGACCTGTTGGATGGCACTCCGGTACTCGACGTCAAACCCTACGTGCCGTATGCCGACGTCGTCGAAGGCGCCTCAAACCGCATCGCCAGTGCGGCGCCGTTATTGATTCCAGTGAAATGGGAAGACAGCGCGCTGTTTCAAGCTCGTGAACACGCGTTACGCCTAGGTGAGCCATTGATCGAACTGATTGAACAGTGCCTGGCTCAAGACCCGCGCCCGGCTTATCAGATCCCTGCACCGGAGCGCCGCTACGGCACACAACTGTGGGACGTGGATGTTCGCTGGCATTATCCGCAGGCGGGGCTAATACATGTACTTGAGGTCGTACCCGCCGTAGCACAAACCTTGTAAGAGCCGACTTTTAAGCGGGGCGTCGGACCTGACACACTGCGTCAGGCCTGTCGCTAACAAGTTGATGCCTAATGAGAAAGTGCAATCTTAGACGGTAATCTATTTCTCGACGAAAGCGCGTTCGATTAAATAATCGCCTGGCTCACGCATCCGAGGAGAGACCTTGAGACCGAAGCTGTTTAGCACTTCGCTGGTCTCATCCAACATGCTCGGGCTACCGCACAACATCGCACGGTCGTCCTGAGGATTGATCGGCGGCAGACCGATGTCGCGAAACAACTTGCCGCTGCGCATCAAGTCGGTCAACCGGCCTTGGTTCTCAAACGGCTCGCGAGTGACGGTTGGGTAATAAATCAGCTTTTCACGCAGTGCTTCGCCGAAGAATTCGTTCTGTGGCAAATGCTCGGTGATGAACTCACGATAAGCAACTTCATTCACATAGCGTACGCCGTGGCATAGGATAACTTTCTCGAAACGCTCGTAGGTTTCTGGGTCCTGAATCACGCTCATGAACGGCGCGAGGCCAGTGCCTGTGCTGAGCAGATACAAATGTTTGCCCGGCTTGAGGTCGTCAAGCACCAGCGTGCCGGTAGGCTTTTTGCTGATGATGATCTCGTCGCCTTCCTTCAAGTGCTGCAACTGGGAGGTCAGCGGACCGTCTTGCACTTTGATGCTGAAGAATTCGAGATGCTCTTCCCAGTTCGGGCTAGCAATAGAGTAAGCACGCATGAGCGGGCGCCCGTTTGGCTGCTGCAGACCGATCATCACGAACTGACCGTTCTCAAAGCGCAGACCTGGATCACGGGTGCACTTGAAACTGAAGAGCGTGTCGTTCCAGTGATGGACGCTGAGGACGCGCTCGTGATTCATGTTGCTCATGTAAAGGTGGCTCCTGAAAGTTTCGCTTGCGCCATCGTTGAGCGCCATTGCGCGTCATTCTAGTAGCAAGCACAATATCTGTTAAACGAATTATTAAGATATAGGTTATCGGTTATATAGATATGCGATTTACTCTACGTCAACTTCAGATTTTCGTCGCCGTTGCCCAGCAAGAGAGCGTCTCGCGAGCTGCCGGCCTTTTAGCACTGTCGCAGTCGGCGGCCAGCACCTCGATCACAGAGCTAGAGCGCCAATCCAGCTGCCAACTGTTCGACCGCGCTGGCAAGCGCTTGAGCTTGAATGCAACCGGACGCCAGTTATTACCCCAAGCCGTTGCGTTGCTTGATCAGGCAAAGGAAATAGAAGACCTGCTCAACGGCAAATCCGGCTTTGGCTCCCTGTCGGTGGGTGCCACGCTGACCATTGGCAACTATCTAGCCACCCTGTTGATAGGTAGTTTCATGCAGCGTCACCCGGAGAGCCAAGTCAAACTGCATGTACAGAACACTGCGCACATTGTGCAGCAAGTGGCTCAATACGAAATTGATCTAGGTCTTATCGAGGGCGATTGCACACACCCAGACATCGAAGTGCAAAGCTGGGTCGAAGATGAACTAGTGGTGTTCTGCGCACCGCAGCACCCGCTGGCGAAACGCGGTCGCGCAACTTTGGAAGAACTTACTCAGGAAGCCTGGATTCTTCGTGAGCAGGGTTCGGGAACCCGGCTGACGTTCGACCAAGCCATGCGCCATCATCGCAATGCGTTAAATGTGCGGCTGGAGCTGGAGCATACCGAAGCCATCAAGCGCGCTGTAGAGTCAGGGTTAGGCATTGGCTGCATCTCGCGCTTGGCCCTGCGCGATGCTTTTCGCAGAGGCAGCCTGGTGGCGGTGGAAACCCCGGAGTTGGACCTGTCGCGGCAGTTCTATTTCATCTGGCACAAACAGAAATACCAGACGTCTGCCATCCGCGAGTTTCTCGACTTGTGCCGGGCATTCACCGCAGGCGTACAGCGCAGCGATGAAATCGTGCTGCCCAATATTGCCTAAGCTTTTAGGCCATCAATCCAGCAGAATCAGCGCCCACACCAGACCTATGATGCACAGCGCAACGAATTGCGCCGCGCTACCCATGTCTTTGGCGTTTTTCGACAAGGGATGTAGGTCCAACGAAATACGGTCAATCGCTGCCTCAATGGCTGAGTTGAGGAGCTCGACGATTAGCGCCAAGAGGCACACCGCTATTAACACCGCCCGCTCGACCCGGCTGACGTGAAATACAAACGACAGCGGGATAAGAATGACATTGAGCAGTACCAACTGGCGAAAGGCAGCTTCACCCTTGAAGGCTGCTTGCAAACCATCGAATGAGTAGCCCGTGGCGTTGAGAATTCGTTTCAGACCAGTTTGACCTTTGAAGGGCGACATAGATAACTACTGCTTGAAAAAAGACGCGAAAGCTAATTTAACAAAGGTCAAAAAAGCGTGGATAACTAATCTTATAACCCATTAGTTTATAAGCGGAATCGACTCCATTTGCTGCAACAACAACGCCGCCTGAGTACGCGTTCGCACGTTGAGCTTTCGAAAAATTGCGGTGACATGCGCTTTAATCGTTGCTTCCGACACGCTGAGTTCGTAAGCAATTTGCTTGTTCAGCAGACCTTCGCAGACCATGGTCAGCACGCGAAATTGCTGTGGAGTCAGACTGGCCAACCCAGCGCTGGCTGCTTTGGCTTCGGGTGAGACGCTGATCGCTTCATTGACCTGAGGTGGCCACCAAACGTCACCCGCGAGCACCGTGCGCACCGCGTCTTGAATCGTTTCCAGAGAACTGGATTTGGGGATAAAGCCGCTGGCGCCAAACTCCCGTGAACGTACGACGATGGATGCCTCTTCTTGGGCCGAAACCATCACCACCGGAATTTGTGGGTACTGCCCACGCAACAGAACCAGCCCAGAAAATCCGTATGCACCCGGCATGTTCAAATCCAACAGCACCAGATCCCAATCACGCTTGTCCGCCAAATGGACTTCAAGTTCGGCAATGCTTTCCGCTTCGACCAACTTCACATCCGGACCAAGGCCCAGGCTCACAGCCTGGCGCAGTGCGCTGCGAAACAACGGATGGTCATCGGCAATCAGGATTTCGTATGTCATTTATAAATGATCCTGTTTTTAGGTGAGTGCTGAAGAATTCAGTCCTCACGAAGGCATCTAGTGATGCCAGCAAACTCACAGCGCCGACTTGGCACGGTTATCGCCAAGCCCAGACAATCGGCGTTCAAGCGTCATTGCGGCGACAAGGATGACGAGCGAAGTCGGGGTGGTCAAGTTCAACGCTTTCCGGCACAGTCTGCGACCCCCTGACCCGAGCACTATGATGCAAAAACAAGCCCTGCGTGCCGACCTTCTAATGCTCCTTACCGCGATGATTTGGGGATCGGGTTTTGTCGCTCAAACCTCAGGTATGGCCCATATCGGCCCCTATCTTTTTACCGGCTTGCGCTTTGCCTTGGGGTCATTGTGTTTGTTGCCGCTCATCCTGCGTCGGCCCTCAAGTGCCAAGGCGGCCAAGCCAGAACCCTTTATGACGCGTAATTTGTTACTCGGCGGACTGGTAATGGGCCTTGCGTTGGCGGCTGGCATCAATCTGCAGCAAGTTGGGCTGCTGTTTACCAGCGTAACCAATGCGGGATTCATTACCGGTCTTTACGTCATTGTAGTTCCGCTTCTGGGATTACTGATGGGACACAAGACTGGAATGGGCACTTGGTTGGGGGCAGGGATGGCCGTAGCGGGCATGTTTCTGCTCAGTGTCGGGGACAATTTCCATGTCGCGACCGGTGATTGGCTGCAATTGATCGGGGCATTTGTGTGGGGCGGGCACGTGATCCTGGTCAGCCTATTCGCCAGTCGCCACGACCCTATCCGCTTGGCGTTCCTGCAGTTCGTCACCTGCTCCGTCGTTAGTTTGATCATTGCCCTATTTTTTGAAGACATCCATATGCAATCCATCATCGCAGCTGGCCCCGCGTTACTTTACGGCGGAGTGGTCGCTGTAGGAGTCGGTTATACCCTTCAAGTGATTGCGCAAAAAAACGCTATAGCGTCTCACGCGGCGATCATTCTTTCTCTGGAAGCAGTTTTTGCCGCGATTGCCGGTGCACTGATGCTAAACGAATCGTTGCATCTGAAAGGTTATCTGGGCTGCGCATTAATGTTAACGGGAATGATACTGGCGCAGTTATGGCCCAAAAAACCTGAGCCATCCGTGAAAATGCTGCACCCTGCAATGGCGCGTGAGAGAAAAAATTAAGGGGCAAGCTTGTTCGGGCGCCGGCAAGCCTGAGACACCGCAGTGAGTTCTTCGTCAATACGTTGGCTACGGCCTGCTGGCATCGCTTACAGAAAAGCTTTCAGATAAGTATGCGGCCCGTCCTCCAGATCAACCGGGAGTAGATGTTTGGCCCCCATATAATGGGCGCTAAAAACATCAAGATAGGCATCCAACACACCGCCAGCCGCTTGGTCACCTGCCAGTTCCAGACATAGCGCCGCCACTTCAGCGGTGCAGAAGTGGTCATCACGGCGGGAACGACGCAGCCGATAGCGAGAGATCTGTTCCGGCTCCAGGCTAAGCACCGGTAAATGATCCAGATACGGGCTTTTGCGAAACATTTTGCGTGCTTCACTCCAAGTAGCATCCAGCAAGATGAACAGAGGACGCTTGCCTTTTTCAAGCTTCACCTGCGTCACCACCCGCTCCGGGGCAACGAATTCGCCGGGAAAAACGATGTAGGGCTGCCATTGCGGATCGCTGAGTAGCGCTGGCAACTCGGCATCAACCTCTGTCCGCGACCAGCCAAATGCATGTGTTTCCTCAATAACATCAGCGATCAACCAGCCTGTGTTGGTCGGCTTTAAAGGCTCGACGTCGTACATTAGCAGGCACATAGCTGATTTTGCTGCCGCCGTCGGGCGCCAAGCGCATAGGCAGTAGCTGGGGATTACCCGGCATCCAGGGCAACGTGGCGCTCTAGACCCCCTGGCTACAAAGGGTTTGACGGCGCGGGCCAAGCGTTGGGCACGAAGGCGGGAAACGGCATGACTCATCGGTATTTACGTCGCCAAATAGAGAACATTGACATAACAGAAACTCGTTGAATAAAAAAGTCGGTAGAGTTTATCAGAGCCACATGCGGCGCCCGCGGCGAGGTGACACTTTGTTTGCGCAGTCATTCATTTATACTGCCGCGCAATTACCGCCTGACATACGCCTTATTGGGTTGTAATGATCAGGCGTCCGGTGAACGCACGTTCTCGTCAATGGTCCAAGGGCCAGTCACTGAATCAGGAGAGTTCAATGCTTCGCCTCATCGTCCCCACCCTCACACTTTTGCTAATCGTACCCTTTGGCGCCCAAGCGGCCTCAAAACAGGATTACGAACTGAGCAAGATGCTGGAAAAAGTAGCGGCGCAGAGCAGCGTCGGTACGCCTCGGGCGATAAACGAAAATATCCTTGATCAGGGTTATACCGTCGAAGGAAGAGAACTCATCGACCACCTGAGCGTACTCGAAAGTCACGCCGTAGAGATGCGCGCAAACCCTGATGTCGTTCGCAATCAACTGGGCTCCAGTGTTTGCAACAATGAAGGTTTTCGCCAACTCATGGCCAAAGGTGCACTGCTTAAATATGAGTTCACTGAATACAAAACCAACCGTGCAGTCGCGACCCATGTATTCAAGGCGGCTGATTGCAAGATGAAGAAATAGTCATATTTAAACCTTCGAGCATTATCTCTAATCGTGTATGCGTGGAGACATTATCGTCGACACGCATTTCATTGACCTGCTATTTCCCCACCCCGCAATCAATAGGCATATTGCCGTAATCACTCGTTGCCAGTGTTGTCGATGTAAGCACAAGATCAATCAACATGTGGTCGACACCTAATGGTTCCGCCAAGGAGAACCTTGAATGCCCTATGAACCGAATGATCTTTTGTCGCGACATTTTCAGAGCGACGGTGTTGACCTCGTCAGCACGGTGGAAGATCAAATCCGTATGGTTGCTCCCAATAGCCCAAATCTTCCGCTTTATCGCGACATGATATTGACAGTCCTGCGCATGGCCCAAGACGATCGCAATCGCTGGAATGCCAAGATTACGCTGCAAGCAATACGCGAACTGGAAAATGCCTTCCGGGTATTAGAGCAATTTAAAGGACGCCGCAAAGTAACGGTCTTCGGCTCAGCGCGCACGCCTGTGGAACATCCACTTTATGCGCTGGCGCGGAAGCTCGGCGCCCTGTTGGCCCGTTCGGAGTTGATGGTCATTACCGGTGCTGGCGGCGGCATCATGGCGGCAGCCCACGAAGGCGCAGGTCTGGAATACAGCTTGGGGTTCAATATCACCCTACCTTTCGAACAACACGCCAACCCGACCGTGGACGGCACTGAGAACTTGTTGCCGTTCCACTTTTTCTTCACCCGTAAACTGTTTTTCGTCAAAGAGGCCGACGCGCTAGTATTGTGCCCGGGCGGCTTTGGCACACTGGATGAAGCCCTAGAAGTTTTGACGTTGATCCAGACCGGCAAGAGCCCTTTGGTTCCCATCGTGCTACTCGACACGCCGGGGGGTAGCTTCTGGCAGGAAGCGCTTAACTTCATCAAAAACCAACTGGAAGCCAACCGCTATATCTTGCCGAGTGACATGAAATTGCTGCGACTGGTTTACAGCGCAGAAGAAGCGGTAGAAGAGATCAATGGCTTCTACAACAATTTCCACTCCAGCCGCTGGCTGAAAAACAAGTTCGTCATCCGCATGCATCACCCACTCAACGAACAAGCCATTGACCACATACAAGCAACGTATGCTGACTTGTGCCTGAGTGAGAATTTCCACCAGCATGCGTATCTTGGGGAAGAGCACGACGAAGCACAGTTCAGCCACCTTGCCCGCCTGGCGTTTTCCTTCACCGGACGAAACAACGGACACCTGCGAGAGTTGGTCGATTACATCAATCTGCCTGAAAACTGGGCACTTGCCCCCTCGCAAAAGCAAACTCAGGCACGCAAGCCTCTGAAGGTCACGTAGCCTGCCTACCGCTTAATCATCGTCATGCCGGCCGCTCAACAAGCGGCCGATCAAATCCAGCGGGTAACCTCGGTAGCTTAGAAAGCGGCCTTGCTGAGCACGCTCGCGCATGTCTCTTGGCATTTGCCCGGAAAACTTGCGTTCCCAGGTTTCTTGCAGTTTTTCTTTCCAGTCAAAACCACATTCTTTCAATGCTTGTTCTATGTCCGCGCGCTGCAAGCCGCGCTGGCCCAGTTCTTCGCGTATACGCAAAGGACCATAGCCCGAGCGAGCACGGTAGGAGACGAAACTTTCGAGATAGCGAGATTCGGACAGCAATCCTTCTTCCGTAAGACGGTCAAGGGCTGGGTCGATTAATTCAAGAGGTGCGCCTCGCTGACGCAACTTGCGCGTCAGCTCGACCCGGCCATGCTCGCGACGTGCGAGCAGGTCCATTGCAGTACGCCGAATGGCGAGAGGCGTATCAAGCACTACAGCCATGGACGTTATCGATCAGATATCGACGTCAGCTTCAGCCAAATCGTCAGCAGGCACTCGGGAGCTTACTGCTTTTGTGTCAACGCCCGGTGTCAGCAACTTGTCACGGATCAGTTTCTCCAGCGTTGCGCCTACTTCCGGGTTGTCTGCCAAGAACTTGGCCGAGTTGGCCTTACCCTGACCGATCTTACTGCCCTGATAGCTGTACCAGGCACCGGATTTTTCGACGAAACCGTGAAGCACCGCCAAATCAATGATTTCGCCGTTAAGGTAAATACCCTTACCGTAGAGAATCTGGAACTCTGCCTGACGGAACGGTGGAGCCACCTTGTTTTTCACGACCTTGACGCGGGTTTCACTGCCGACGACTTCATCGCCTTCTTTTACCGCGCCAGTACGGCGGATATCCAGACGGACAGAAGCGTAGAACTTCAGTGCGTTACCGCCGGTAGTGGTTTCCGGACTGCCAAACATGACCCCGATTTTCATCCGAATCTGGTTGATGAAAATAACCAGACAGTTTGCGTTTTTGATGTTGCCGGTGATTTTTCGCAGCGCCTGAGACATCAAGCGTGCCTGTAGACCAACGTGCATATCACCCATTTCGCCTTCGATTTCGGCTTTAGGCACCAGTGCGGCCACGGAGTCGATCACGATGACGTCAATGGCGTTGGAACGCACCAACATGTCGGTGATTTCCAGCGCTTGCTCACCAGTATCCGGTTGCGAAACCAGCAGGTCGTCAACATTGACGCCCAATTTGCCAGCGTATTCAGGGTCCAGCGCGTGTTCGGCATCGACGAATGCACAGGTAGCGCCCATTTTCTGAGCCTGAGCAATAACCGAAAGCGTCAGCGTGGTTTTACCCGAAGACTCTGGACCGTAGATTTCAACGATCCGACCTTTTGGCAGGCCACCAATGCCCAGTGCGATATCAAGACCCAGAGAACCGGTGGAGATAGCAGGAATCGCCTGGCGGTCATGGTCGCCCATGCGCATTACGGCACCTTTGCCGAATTGACGCTCGATCTGACCCAAGGCCGCAGCCAAGGCTTTCTTCTTGTTCTCGTCCATTGAAGTCCTCTCGTATCAATAAGGCCTCGCGGCCACAATAACTGTATAAGTAGCCAGTATTATTCCACAGGGTTGAGCGCTCGCCTACCCCCGTTTTGGTATTTATCTGGCAGTACGTCGGATCAGCCCTTCTAGCGCGGCCTTAACCGTTTGTCGGCGAACCTCGTAGCGGTCACCTTCGAATTGGCGACGCTCAGAAACAACCTGTGTTCCTTCACCCCAAGCAAGCCATACGGTGCCCACCGGTTTGTCGTCCGACCCGCCATCAGGACCGGCAACTCCGCTGACAGCGACCGCAAAATATGCCTGACTTTTAGCCTGCGCCCCCGAAACCATGGCCTCGACCACCTCGCGACTGACAGCCCCTACCGAGGAAAACAGTTCAGTCGGCACATTCAGCTGGCGGATTTTCTGGGCATTGGAATAGGTGACATAACCCGCTTCAAACCAAGCTGAACTGCCCGGTATGCGAGTAATGGCCTCGGCAATCCCTCCACCGGTACACGACTCGGCAGTGGTCACTTGAGCCTTGAGCGATTGCAGGCGATTACCAAGTTCGGCGGCAAGTTGAGTAATTTCATCCACGGCGTTCTCCCACAGGTCTTGCATCAGACAGCACGTCAGGGCAGATACCGTACACGAGCATCTTTTAGGTGCAAGGGTCGCAACGCTGTTTTCGGAAAGCACTGCGAACCTTGCAACAAGAATTTAGCTCACTGGACAGGTTTCTTTTTTGACCGGCCGTCTAATGGTTTCGACCGTTGTCTCTCTCGGTCTTTTCTTTGCCTCGTCTACTGGAATAAAGCGGCCACTACCGGAATCCCGTCCTCGTTTATTTTTCATATTGAACGTCCTGTTCATCGTGTTTAAAGGAGATACCGCACTGCCAGCGTAGCTCTATCCGCCTAGCCGCCCAAGGTGAAGTCGTAACCGCGCTTTTCCCCGCCAGACTCTGCAACACAAGATGCTGCGTGGTAATCTTGCGCCCATCGCAGCAAGCAGCCGGGCAGTAGGATCTCATCACGCCGATGAACGTTCGCACGTGCCTTTCCTTGCCTCACACTTTTTAACGAATTCGCCTAAAACCCGATGAATAAAGCAATTACCGACCTTTCCTCGCACACCCCGATGATGCAGCAGTATTGGCGGCTGAAAAATCAGCACCCGGACCAGTTGATGTTCTATCGCATGGGCGACTTCTACGAAATATTCTACGAGGACGCGAAGAAGGCCTCGAAGCTGCTGGATATCACCCTGACGGCCCGAGGTCAGTCCGCAGGACAGGCGATTCCTATGTGTGGGATTCCCTATCACGCGGCTGAAGGGTATCTCGCCAAGCTGGTGAAGCTCGGGGAATCGGTGGTGATCTGTGAGCAGATCGGCGATCCCGCCACCAACAAAGGCCCGGTGGACCGTCAAGTCGTGCGGATCATTACCCCCGGCACGGTCAGCGATGAAGCATTGCTCGACGAGCGTCGCGACAACTTGATTGCCGCCGTGTTAGGCGATGAACGCTTGTTTGGCTTGGCAGTTCTGGACATCACCAGCGGTAATTTCAGCGTCCTTGAAATCAAGGGCTGGGAAAATCTGCTGGCTGAGTTAGAACGGGTCAATCCGGTTGAACTGATGATCCCTGACGACTGGCCACAAGGCTTGCCAGCAGAAAAGCGTCGCGGCACACGGCGTCGCGCGCCGTGGGACTTCGAACGCGACTCTGCGTTAAAAGCCCTGTGCCAACAATTTTCTACACAAGACTTGAAAGGCTTCGGCTGCGAGAACCTGACGTTGGCCATAGGTGCCGCCGGCTGCCTGCTTGGTTATGCCAAAGAAACCCAACGCACCGCCTTGCCGCACTTGCGAAGCCTGCGTCATGAGCGCTTGGACGATACCGTGGTGCTTGATGGCGCTACACGGCGCAACCTTGAACTGGATACCAACTTGGCTGGCGGCCGCGACAACACGTTGCAATCTGTCGTAGACCGCTGCCAAACCGCTATGGGCAGCCGTTTACTCACGCGCTGGTTGAATAGGCCTTTGCGGGATCTGGCGGTATTGAAAGCTCGACAAAGCTCGATTGCCTGCTTGCTCGAACGTTATCGCTTCGAACACCTGCAGCCGCAATTAAAAGAAATTGGCGACATCGAACGAATTCTCGCGCGCATTGGCCTGCGCAACGCACGTCCGCGTGACTTGGCACGTTTGCGTGATGCTCTTACCGCACTCCCCGAATTGCAAATCGCGATGGTGGAACTGGAAGCGCCTCATATCCAGCAACTGGCGAAAACCACCAGCACCTACCCTGAGTTGGCGGACCTGTTACAGCGCGCGGTGATTGATAATCCACCCGCCGTGATCCGTGACGGCGGTGTGCTGAAAACCGGTTACGACGCTGAGTTGGACGATCTGCAATCCCTCAGCGAAAACGCCGGGCAGTTTTTGATCGATCTGGAGACCCGCGAAAAGGCCCGCACGGGCTTGGCCAATTTGAAAGTCGGCTACAACCGGATTCATGGTTATTTCATCGAGCTTCCGAGCAAGCAAGCCGAGCAGGCACCAGCTGACTATATTCGCCGTCAGACCCTCAAGGGGGCGGAGCGCTTCATTACTCCGGAATTAAAGGCGTTCGAGGACAAAGCACTGTCGGCCAAGAGCCGTGCGCTGGCCCGAGAGAAAATGCTTTACGAAGCGCTGCTCGAAGACCTGATTGGCCATTTGGCGCCGTTACAGGACACCGCAGCGGCCTTGGCAGAGCTGGATGTGCTCAACAACCTGGCCGAACGTGCGCTTCATCTGGACTTGAATTGCCCGCGCTTTGTTGATGAGCCGTGCATGCGCATTGAGCAGGGTCGGCATCCGGTGGTCGAGCAAGTCCTGACGACCCCTTTCGTCGCCAACGACCTTGCGCTCGACGACAACACTCGAATGTTGGTAATCACCGGCCCCAACATGGGCGGTAAGTCGACCTACATGCGCCAGACAGCGCTGATTGTGTTGTTAGCTCACATCGGCAGCTTCGTACCGGCCGCCCATTGCGAGTTGTCCCTGGTCGATCGAATTTTTACCCGAATCGGTTCCAGCGATGATCTCGCTGGCGGACGCTCGACCTTCATGGTGGAAATGAGCGAAACCGCGAATATCTTGCATAACGCCACAGACCGCAGTTTGGTGCTGATGGACGAAGTCGGCCGCGGCACCAGCACTTTCGACGGTCTTTCGTTGGCGTGGGCTGCGGCAGAATGTCTCGCACAACTGCGTGCTTACACATTGTTCGCTACCCACTATTTTGAGCTTACAGTACTGCCGGAAAGCGAACCGCTCGTTACCAACGTGCACCTCAATGCAACGGAGCACAACGAACGCATTGTTTTCTTGCACCGGGTATTGCCTGGCCCCGCCAGTCAGAGCTATGGCTTGGCCGTAGCCCAGCTGGCCGGGGTTCCGGCGAAGGTTATCATGCGCGCCAAGGAGCACTTGCTGCGATTGGAAACGACCAGTCTGCCCCATGAGGCCCCGCGGGCAGCACCTGGAAAACCGCCGATCCCACAGCAAAGCGATATGTTCGCCAGTCTGCCGCACCCTGTCTTGGAAGAACTCTCGAAAACCAAAATCGATGATCTGACACCCCGCCAGGCGCTAGAGTTGTTGTATTCCTTACAAACTCGTATCTAACGGGATTCGTTACAAGCTGTTAGAATCCCGCGCGGTTTGGGATGCTGCGGGTTTTTAGCCTGACTGCGCAGATCGTCCGAGCCAAGTGAGTACGTTGCGAACCAAAGCAGGTCAATACGTCGTGGTCTCTGAACGTCTGCCTGCCGACTGCAAATGTTTCACCCGGCCCGGGAGATTCCCCCGACCTTGGCAACCCTGCTGAAAGGGCTCTGCTACCGCCGCCTGAGGAGAGAACTAGAAATGACCTTCGTCGTCACCGACAACTGCATCAAGTGCAAGTACACCGACTGCGTAGAAGTGTGTCCGGTGGACTGCTTTTACGAAGGCCCGAATTTCCTGGTGATCCACCCGGATGAGTGCATCGATTGCGCACTCTGCGAGCCCGAATGCCCTGCCGTCGCCATTTTCTCAGAAGATGAAGTTCCTGAGGACATGAAGGAATTTATTCAGCTAAACGTAGAGTTAGCGGAAATCTGGCCAAATATCACCGAAAAGAAACAGGGCCTACCCGGCGCCGAAGACTTTGATGGCGTTAAAGGTAAGCTGAAGGATTTGGAACGCTAAGTTCCACTGGCTACTGAAAAGGCCCTGCGGGCCTTTTTTGTTTTAGCTTTTTAACGGGTAAAAAAAGGGGCGGGATAACCCGCCCACATTTTTTCCCTAGTCCTTTATACCCTTTTCATCATCCTGATGAATCGCATCCTGCGATGTCCATGACTGTCGTCCTTGACGGCCTGTGCCTGTCCGTTGGCACAGTTCTAATAATAGTGATTTAGGAGTGGAGAGCAACCCGCCAAATCTTTCAAAAAAATACGTGAAAAGTTAATGACTACTAAAAAAAGACATAAAATCAGTTAGTTATAATATTTATAAGGCATCATACGGCCGAATTTACACCTAAAAACCACGATTACTTACAATACGAATAAGCAAAGGCTTACATTGAAAAGTACCACTTTACTTGGCACAACCGTTCTAACTACCGATAAGAAAGCCGATCAAGACTCACCTACTAACGATTTCTAGCCGCATACAAAAACCCCGAACCAGTCGGGGAGTTTGTATGAACGACATCAGCATGCTTGGATGAGGCGAAACTCTGTTATCGAAACAAAGACTCGCTCGACAGACCGTTTTTTTCAAGGATCTCGCGCAAACGTTTAAGCCCTTCGACCTGAATCTGCCTGACCCGTTCTCGCGTCAAACCTATCTCAAGACCCACATCTTCCAGCGTGCTGCTTTCATGTCCTCTTAGACCGAAACGCCGCACGACGACTTCACGCTGCTTGTCAGTCAACTCAGAAAGCCACTGATCGATGCTTTGTGAAAGATCATCGTCTTGGAGCAATTCACAAGGGTCGGTTGGTCGGTCATCGGTCAGCGTGTCAAGCAGCGTCTTATCCGAGTCCGGGCCGAGCGAAACATCCACCGAGGAGACCCGCTCATTAAGCCCAAGCATTCGTTTGACTTCGCATACCGGCTTTTCGAGCAAATTTGCGATTTCTTCAGGAGAGGGTTCATGATCTAGCTTTTGAGTCAGTTCGCGAGCGGCTCGCAGGTATACGTTGAGCTCTTTAACCACATGAATCGGTAACCTGATCGTACGGGTCTGATTCATGATGGCGCGCTCAATGGTCTGACGAATCCACCATGTCGCGTACGTTGAGAAGCGAAAACCGCGCTCTGGATCAAATTTTTCGACTGCCCGGATCAAACCCAGGTTGCCTTCTTCAATCAGATCTAGCAATGAAAGACCGCGATTGACATAACGCCTGGCAATCTTTACCACCAGCCGCAAATTACTTTCAATCATTCGTTTACGCCCCGCAGGATCACCGCTCTGCGATAAACGCGCAAAGTGAACTTCCTCCTCGGGCGAAAGCAAGGGAGAGAACCCTATTTCATTGAGGTACAACTGGGTAGCGTCGAGCGCACGTGTGTAATCAATGTACTTGTGCTGCTTGAGCGTTGTGGAGTTTTTGGCTCGGGCGCGAACGGGAGGTGACGCAGCTTCCTCGTTCGGCGATAAGTCCAAAACGATGCCAGGCTCCATAAGGAGTACCTCATCATCGATGTCAAACTCCGGCGCTTCTTTGTTGAGAGCCATTGTTATAGTCCTTTGGTGAGTTCGACCTCAAGCTCTAGCGGCGCCTTATCTTCCTTGGCAACGCTTGAGCCTGTTCCCTCTACGCAAGAAACAGGCTGGCAACCGATCAACGGTGTGGCAGAAATTCCAAAGGATCTACCGGCTTACCCTGGCGGCGAATCTCAAAATGCAGCTTCACCCGGTCAGTCCCAGTTGAACCCATCTCGGCAATTGTCTGCCCGACCTTGACCTGCTCCCCCTCCCGAACCAACAGCCTACGGTTATGACCATAAGCACTGACGTAGGTATCGCTGTGTTTGATGATTATTAATTCGCCGTAGCCCCGCAAGCCACTCCCGGCGTAAACAACCGAACCATCAGACGCAGCTAAAACAGGCTGTCCCAAATCTCCAGCGATATCAATTCCTTTATTCAAACTACCGTTTGAAGAAAATTTACCAATCAGAATGCCATTAGAAGGCCATGCCCAGCCACTCACTGCATGCCCCACAGACTGAATCGGTGTTGTCGCAGGAGTGCTTTCTTTCAACGGGAGAACTACCGGCACAACACCAACCGAGCGAGAAAGCACAGTCGTTTTAAACGACCCTGACGGTCCAGAGCCTGTCGTGGAGGCGCCCATCTGCGATCTAACTGCTGGTAAGGCTACAACGGGACCCGAGCTTGAGCGGCCATCAAAACGAATGGCTTGGCCCGGATGGATGGTGTACGGCGCTGGTATCTGATTCCGTTCAGCCAACGCTTTCCAATCCCATCCGTATCGAAATGCAATGGAAAACAGCGTATCGCTTCGCCGCACTACATATTGACCAGTTGTAACCGCCTGTCGCTGAGGCGCAGCTTTATTGCGATCAAATACCGGCGCACCGCCCGGCGATCTACTGGAGCAGCCAACAAGCAAGCAACCAAGGACAAGGCCAATCACCAAACGCTGAATGCTAGTTGTAGAAAGTCGCTGCTGAATGACTGTGAGACGCACCCGCCACTCCTTTACTGTGACTGAATTAAAGTTGCCTATTGTGCCGTAATAACGGCTGGCAGCTAATACTTAACTGTTTGCAAAACCGTGCTTTACACCACCAAATGAAGATACTGCATTAACCCGACCTTCGAGCTGTATGACCTGTATCGCTGTCCAGAATTCACTAAAAGGCTAAACGAGCCTTCATGCGAGGGGACCGTTGAGCAACGGTACGAACCTTACAGCACCAAGTACATGCCGGGAAAAACCATTTTCTTCACGAATGATCAGCATCAACTGCTGGACCTCTCCAGAGCCGACGGGAATGACCAGTCGTCCGCCGGGGGCCAATTGATCGAGCAGTGCTTGGGGAACATCGGTTGCGACTGCGGTCACGATAATTCCGTTGTAAGGCGCCAACGCGGGCCAGCCTTCCCAACCGTCCCCCCAACGAAACACAACGTTGCGCAAGTTAAGCTCGATCAGTCGTTCTTTCGCACGATCCTGCAACACCTTGATGCGCTCGACTGAAAATACCCGCTCGACTAACTGCGACAACACTGCCGTCTGGTAGCCAGAACCAGTGCCAATCTCAAGCACTTTGTCCAACGGGCCCGCAGCCAACAGCAGCTCGCTCATGCGCGCAACCATGTAGGGCTGTGAAATAGTCTGGTTATGCCCAATGGGCAACGCGGTATCTTCATAAGCACGGTGCGCCAGCGCTTCATCGACAAACAGATGCCGGGGCGTATTACGGATCACTTCCAACACCTGAGCGTTGGAAAGCCCCTCTTCATAAAGGCGCTGGATCAAACGTTCGCGAGTGCGCTGGGAGGTCATGCCAATCCCTCTTCGTAACAAGCTATCTTGCTCACGCGACATCAACGCAGCCCCTCTAGCCAGCCATTGAGACTGGTAAAACCATCCGGATAAGTACGATCCAGCTGTAACGGGGTAATAGATACATAACCTTGCATGACAGCATGAAAATCAGTCCCCGGACCACCGTCTTCGGCGTCTCCTGCCGCGGCGATCCAATACCCGACGCGACCACGCGGATCGACCACCTTGACCGGCGCCGCAGCCCGAGAACGATGCCCTAACCGAGTCAATTGAATACCGCGAATATGTTCAAGCGGTAGGTTCGGAATATTGACGTTCAGTACCGTGCGCGGTGGCAGATCAAGCTGTTCGTGGGCTTCGACCAGAAGGCGTGCGAAGTGCGCAGCGGTCGGCAAGTTATCCACTTGACGCGATAGCAACGAAAATGCAAACGATGGACGCTTAAGAAAACGCCCCTCCAAAGCCGCCGCCACGGTGCCGGAATACAGCACATCGTCCCCCAGATTCGCACCGAGATTAATCCCGGAAACAACCATGTCCGGTTGGCTCTCCAACAACCCATTGAGCCCAAGGTGCACACAATCGGTAGGCGTCCCGTTTACGCTGATGAAGCCATTGGGCAACGTATGAGGATGAAGCGGACGGTCAAGCGTCAGCGAACTGCTTGCGCCGCTTTTGTCTTGGTCAGGGGCAATGACTACGCACTCGCGATAGTCCGCCAGCGCAGCATGAAGCGCAGCAATACCGGGCGCAGTTACCCCATCATCGTTAGAAATCAGAATACGCATGAGCTGTCCGTTAGCCCCACCGGAACCAGGTTGACGAGTTCGCGCACCAGTACGGTGGCGAAGCATCCGGCCGGCAGGACGAATTCCAGTTGCAGAATGTCAGGTTCAGGATAATGCCACGTCAACCCGCCAATGGGCAGTCGCAGGATACGACGCTCGTGTTCCATGCCCGCTTTGACCAGCCAGTCGCGCAAGTCAGATTCGCTCGCCGCAATTGATTGCTCCAAGACACCCGTGACGCCAGTCGCGGGCGAGTCGCCCTCACCCCATTGCGGCCCCGTCGGGTGCAGGTCGAGAATCGCCAGACGCGGATCGCTGCACTCCGCTTCGCCAGCAGGAAAAAAACTGCGGCTGTCGGTAAACGCCAGTAGATCGCCGACTTGTGCTCGCTGCCAACTGCCGTCAGCCACGCGGGCCGCCAGCACCCTGTTAAACAGATAACTGCGCGCCGTGGAAAGCAATCGAGAACGAACTGCGCGCTGTTCAGGCAAAGCCTTACGCGCCGCAAAATCGCGGGCCTCCCCAAGATTGCCGCCATCCCAACCGAAACGCTGGGCGCCGAAGTAATTCGGAACGCCATGACGAGCGATCAACTCAAGCCGAGCCTGCAATGCCGCATGATCGCCATGCAGCTGGGTCAGACGCAAGGTAAAGCCATTGGCGGCGTGAGCCCCGCGCTGCAGCTTGCGCTTATGGCGACTCATTTTCAGAATTTTCAGCGTACCGTCCTGGGCCGTCGAAAGATCGGGGTCAGCCTTGCCGGGCAACTGCACGCTGAACCACTGTCGGGTCAACGCCTGTCGATCCTTCAAACCGGCATAGCTGACGGTCCGCAACGGAACACCGGCAGCACGCGCCAAACGGCGAGCAGCTTCTTCGGTGTTTAGTCCGCGCTTTTCAACCCACAACCATAAGTGTTCGCCATCGCCCGTCAAGGGAATATCCAGCACTTCGTCGACCTGAAAATCTTCGGCTGTGGCTTTGAGCACTGCAGTGCCTAACGCATCGCCATAAGCACGAGGGCCGAGCAGTTCGAATTCAGTCATGCCCAGAGCAACAAGGCGACGGCGTGAACCGCAATACCTTCTTCGCGGCCTACGAAGCCGAGCTTTTCGGTGGTGGTAGCTTTAACGTTCACTTGATCCAACTCAACCTGAAGATCCGCAGCAATCAGCGCGCGCATCGATTCAATATGCGGGGCCATTTTCGGCGCCTGGGCGACAATGGTGGCGTCAACATTACCGACTTTCCAGCCCTTTTTTTTGACCAACTCCATCACACGACGCAGCAGCGCGCGGCTGTCAGCGCCCTTGAATTGCGGGTCCGTGTCCGGGAAGTGTTTGCCAATATCGCCTAATGCTGCCGCCCCGAGCAATGCATCGCTGAGCGCATGCAACAGCACATCGCCATCGGAATGAGCGAGCAACCCGAATCCGTGCGCGATCCGCACGCCGCCCAAGGTAATGAAATCGCCTTCGGCAAACCGGTGCACATCATAGCCGTGGCCAATACGCATAAAAAAACGCCCCGAAAAAGTCAGGGCGTGATTCTACCTACTTTGTTGCACATTAACCGCTTAGAGCGACCGCATGATGCCGCAGGTGGTCCTCAATGAAGCTCGCAATGAAGAAATAGCTGTGATCGTAGCCAGGCTGCATGCGCACCGTAAGCGGATGCTCTGCAGATTTTGCAGCTTGGATTAACCCTTCCGGCTTGAGTTGAAGGGCAAGAAAATCATCACGATCGCCCTGATCGACGAGGATGGGCAGTTTTTCAACCGCCTCGGCGATTAGCGCGCAGGCATCCCATTCACGCCAGCGAGACCGCTCTTCCCCCAAGTAACGAGAGAACGCTTTCTGACCCCAAGGACAATCCATCGGGTTGCTGATTGGAGAAAACGCCGACACTGACTTATAACGCCCCGGATTGCGTAAAGCACACACCAGTGCGCCGTGGCCGCCCATCGAGTGACCGCTAATGCCACGCAGACCCGAGGCCGGAAAATGCGACTCGACCAATACGGGTAACTCGTTCACTACATAATCATGCATGCGGTAGTGCTTGGCCCACGGCTGCTGAGTCGCGTTCAAGTAGAAACCCGCACCGAGACCGAAATCCCACGCACCGTCCGGATCGCCCGGTACGTTGGGGCCACGCGGACTGGTATCGGGCGCCACAATAATCAAACCCAACTCGGCCGCGATCCGCAGCGCGCCTGCTTTGTGCATGAAGCTTTCATCGGTGCAGGTCAATCCGGACAACCAATAGACCACCGGCAGCTTGCCGCCCAGTTCCGCTTGCGGGGGCAAATAAACGGCAAACACCATGTCGCAACCGAGCACATCAGAGTGATGCTTGTAGCGCTTATGCCAGCCGCCGAAGCTTTTCTGGCAGGAAATATTTTCTAGGGACAAGGGGGATTCTCCCAGCGGTAAGCTTCAAGCGGTAAGCTGCAAGAGATGATGCGCAGTGCTCTTACTTGAGGCTTGTAGCTGCTATTAGAAATGTATGACGGTACGGATGCTTTTACCTTCATGCATCAGGTCGAACGCCTTGTTGATGTCTTCCAGGCCCATGGTGTGAGTGATGAACGTATCCAGCGGGATTTCGCCGCTTTGCGCCATTGCCACGTAGCTTGGCAGCTCAGTTCGGCCGCGCACGCCGCCAAACGCCGAACCGCGCCAGACGCGTCCGGTAACCAGTTGGAAAGGACGCGTGGAGATTTCCTGACCAGCACCCGCAACACCAATAATCACCGACTCACCCCAACCTTTGTGGCAGCACTCAAGGGCTGCACGCATCAGTTGCACGTTACCAATGCATTCGAAAGAGAAATCCACACCGCCATCGGTCAAATCAACAATCACTTCCTGAATAGGCCGGTCGTAGTCTTTAGGGTTGATGCAATCGGTGGCACCCAATTGTTTGGCGATGTCGAATTTCTCCGGATTGATATCGATGGCGATAATCCGTCCCGCCTTGGCCTTTACTGCGCCAATCAGGGCTGACAGACCAATGCCGCCCAGACCAAAAATCGCCACGGTGTCGCCTGGTTTGACCTTGGCAGTGTTGATCACCGCCCCGATTCCGGTGGTAACCCCGCAGCCGAGCAGGCAGACTTTTTCCAGTGGTGCGTCTTTGGAAATCTTGGCGACCGATATTTCCGGCAGCACGGTGTATTCGGAGAAGGTCGACGTGCCCATGTAATGGAAAATCGTCTGCCCTTTGTAGGAAAAGCGCGACGTACCATCCGGCATCAAACCCTTGCCTTGAGTGCCGCGGATGGCTTGGCACAGGTTGGTCTTGCCTGACAGGCAGTACTTACATTTTCGACACTCAGGGGTGTACAGCGGAATAACGTGATCGCCGACCGCAACTGAAGTCACGCCTTCGCCAATGGCTTCAACAATTGCACCGCCTTCGTGGCCGAGAATCGATGGAAATATGCCTTCCGGGTCCGCGCCCGACAAGGTATAGGCGTCCGTATGGCACACGCCGGAAGCGACGACCCGCAGCAACACTTCGCCAGCCTTGGGCATTGCAACATCGACTTCGACGATTTCTAGCGGTTTCTTGGCTTCAAAAGCAACGGCGGCGCGTGACTTGATCATCATTTTTCTCCATCGAGTAAATACAGGTGGTCAGTGTAATACAGTGCCGTTTGGAGAATAATCAGACCAAAAGCAAAACATTATTGCTGGGCAGGGATAATCGATGGTTGCAAACCGCTGGGAAGGATTGGATGAGTTCGTCGCAGTCGCCGAATGCGGGCAGTTCACCGCTGCTGCAGAACGCATGGGCGTTTCGTCTTCGCACATCAGTCGGCAAATCGTCCGGCTTGAGGAAAGGCTACAAACACGCCTGCTCTACCGCAGCACTCGACGTGTCACCCTGACCGAAGCCGGGCAAACGTTTTTGCAACATTGTCAGCGCCTGCAAGACGGGCGCGAGGAAGCATTGCGGGCGGTCGGCGATTTAGCGAGCGAACCCAAAGGGTTGCTGCGCATGACTTGCGCGGTGGCCTATGGCGAGCGCTTCATCGCACCGTTGGTGACTGTATTCATGGGACTGTACCCGCAACTTCGGGTTGATATCGAGCTGAGTAACCGCAGCCTTGATCTGGTTCACGAAGGTCTTGACCTGGCCGTTCGCCTCGGCCGCCTGCAAGATTCGCGACTGGTTGCCACCCGCTTGGCGCCGCGCCGCATGTACCTGTGCGCTTCGCCGTCTTACCTTGAACGTTATGGGCGACCGCATAGCTTGTCCGAGCTTAGTCGGCACAATTGCCTGATCGGCAGCACCGACACTTGGTTGCTACAGCAGAACGGGCGGGAATTTTCGCAACGGGTTCAGGGCAACTGGCGCTGCAATAGCGGCCAAGCCGTGCTCGATGCGGCAATACAAGGGATCGGACTGTGTCAGTTGCCAGACTATTACGTGCTTGAACACCTAAATAGCGGCGCACTCATTTCGCTGCTGGATGCTCATCAACCGCCGAATACCGCCGTCTGGGCGCTGTATCCACAGCAGCGCCACCTGTCACCCAAGGTGAGAAAACTGGTCGAGCATCTCAAGGCCGGGTTGGCCCTGAGAAAGGAGTATTGCGCTGATCACATTTAGCGACCGACTTAAAACTTACGGCGTTGACGCAACCATTCAAGATCTTCGGGACGTGTGACCTTGATATTGTCGGAGCGGCCTTCGATCAGTCGCGGAGACTGACCAGACCATTCCATTGCGGACGCTTCATCGGTAATGCTGACCTCCGACACTAGGCTGTCGGCCAACGCTCGATGCAGTGCGCCAAGCCGGAACATCTGCGGCGTGTAAGCCAGCCAGATACAACTACGATCGACCGTTTCAGTGACGCGCCCGTGGCTGTCGGCACGTTTAAGAGTGTCGCGAGCGGGAACCGCCAGCAAACCGCCCACCGGATCGTCAGCTAATTCGGACAACAGTTTGTCCAGATCCTCACGCGACAAATTCGGGCGTGCAGCGTCGTGAACCAACACCCAATCGTCATCATGGGCACCGTTCACGTGCAAATACAGCAATGCGTTAAGCACCGAGTCCGCCCGTTCCCGTCCACCCGCAGCGCGCTGAATTCGTGGATCTGCAGCGCACGCCAAGCTTGGCCAATAGGGATCATCTACAGCCAAACTGATCACCAAGCCCAGGAGCTGGGGGTGATCGAGAAAACAATTGAGGCTGTGTTCAAGAATAGTGAGGCCGCCCAGCTGCAAATACTGCTTAGGACGGTCAGCTGCCATGCGAGCGCCGATACCAGCGGCGGGAACAACTGCCCAGAAGGCAGGCAACGCGCAAATCATTGGGCCAACTGATAGAGGGTTTCGCCGTCTTTAACCATGCCAAGTTCATGGCGAGCACGTTCTTCAACGGTCTCCATGCCTTTTTTCAGCTCCAACACTTCCGCGTCGAGAATACGGTTACGTTCGAGCAAAGCATCGTTTTCCGCATGCTGATCAGCAATTTGCTGAGACAGACTGGCCACTTGCGCCAAGCTTCCATTACCCACCCACAAGCGGTACTGCAGGCCAGCCAGCAGCAGGAGCAAGATCAGGAACAACCAGTTAGGACTGCGCATTGAATATCAGGTACTCAGTGGAAAAAGACAGCGGTGCCGACACATTAAAGCAGTGAGGGCATCGAACCCGATAGCCGGGTCCGATCACTCATATACGGACAGAATCGTCGGTTAATCGACTTTTCGTATTGTGCCCGTCGTCTTTTTACCATCTCCAGCTCAGCCGCGAAACTCGTTGCGACCGTTGTATACAGCTTTGGCGCCCAATTGCTCTTCGATACGCAGCAATTGGTTGTACTTGGCGATGCGATCGGAACGACTCAGCGAGCCAGTTTTGATCTGACCCGCTGCAGTACCGACCGCCAAGTCAGCAATGGTCGAATCTTCAGTTTCGCCGGAACGGTGCGAGATGATCGCCGTATACCCTGCTGCTTTGGCCATCTGAATGGCTTCCAGCGTTTCGGTGAGGGTGCCGATCTGGTTGAACTTGATCAGGATCGAGTTGGCGATCTTTTTATCGATGCCTTCTTTCAGGATCTTGGTGTTGGTCACGAATAGGTCGTCGCCCACCAATTGAATTTTTTCGCCGATCTTGTCGGTAAGGACTTTCCAGCCAGCCCAGTCGGACTCGTCCAGACCGTCTTCAATGGAGATGATCGGGTAACGCTCGGTCAAGCCCTTGAGGTAGTCGGCAAAGCCTTCGGAGGTAAACACTTGGCTTTCGCCGGACAAGTTGTATTTGCCGTCTTCGTAGAATTCGCTGGCCGCGCAATCCAGTGCGAGAGTCACGTCGGTGCCAAGATTGTAACCGGCGTTAGCCACAGCTTCCGAGATGACTTTCAACGCGTCTTCGTTAGACGCCAGGTTAGGCGCAAAACCGCCTTCATCACCCACCGCAGTGTTCAAGCCACGAGCCTTGAGCACAGCTTTGAGGTGGTGGAAAATTTCGGTGCCCATTCGCAACGCTTCCGAGAACGTCTTGGCGCCAACCGGCTGCACCATGAACTCCTGGATATCGATGTTGTTATCGGCATGCTCGCCACCATTGATGATGTTCATCATTGGGACGGGCATGGAATAAACGCCGGGTGTGCCGTTGAGATTAGCGATGTGGGCGTACAGCGGCAGATCCTGATCCTGAGCAGCGGCTTTGGCAGCAGCCAAAGACACCGCGAGGATAGCGTTAGCGCCAAGACTGGCTTTGTTTTCAGTGCCGTCCAGAGCAATCATCGCGCGATCAAGCGCCTGCTGGTCGAGCGGATCCTTGCCCATCAACAGAGCACGGATCGGACCATTGATATTGGCCACAGCCTTGAGAACACCTTTACCCAAGTAACGGCTCTTGTCGCCATCACGCAGCTCAAGCGCTTCACGCGAGCCGGTGGAAGCACCGGACGGCGCACACGCACTGCCGATGATGCCGTTATCGAGAAGCACATCCGCTTCGACGGTGGGATTGCCACGGGAGTCGAGAACTTCACGACCTTTGATGTCGACGATTTTTGACATTGTTGTAAACACTCCAAGATTGACGAAAACGACGCAGCTGAAATATTGATGGCCGCCGTCAGCACGTATGCAGCGGGCAGCCCTGACTGACGACAACCCTCTGACCATTGATCAGAGTAATAGTGTGCGGCACTTTACCGAACGGCACTCTACCGGAGAAGCCGCTGTTAAGCGGTTTCTACCGTCGGAAAACTTTTTACCAAGTCGTCCAATGCTTTGAGCTGAGTCAAAAATGGTTCGAGCTTGTCCAGACGCAAAGCGCAAGGGCCATCACACTTGGCGTTATCCGGATCTGGATGCGCCTCAAGGAACAACCCTGCCAGACTCTGACTCAAGCCAGCCTTGGCTAGATCGAGCACCTGAGCCCGACGACCACCGGCAGAATCCGAACGACCGCCGGGCATTTGCAGGGCGTGAGTCACGTCGAAAAAAACCGGGTATTGAAACTGCTTCATGATGCCGAAGCCGAGCATGTCCACCACCAGGTTGTTGTACCCGAAGCTGGAACCGCGCTCGCATAGGATCAATTGATCGTTCCCGGCTTCTTCGCACTTGTTCAAGATGTGTTTCATTTCCTGCGGCGCGAGAAACTGGGCTTTCTTGATGTTGATCACCGCGCCAGTCTTGGCCATCGCCACCACCAGATCGGTTTGTCTCGACAAAAAAGCCGGCAGTTGAATGATGTCGCAGACTTCAGCCACGACCGCCGCCTGCTGCGGCTCATGCACATCGGTAATCAACGGCACGCTGAAGGTCTTTTTGATTTCTTCGAAAATCCGCATCCCTTCTTCCAGGCCTGGGCCACGGTAAGAAGCCACGGAAGAACGATTGGCCTTGTCGAAACTGGCCTTGAACACGTAAGGAATGCCCAGTTTTTCAGTCGCCCTGACATAGGCTTCGCACACCTGCATCGCCATGTCCCGGGATTCCAGCACGTTCATGCCGCCAAACAACACGAACGGCTTGTCGTTGGCAATCTCGATTGAGCCTACACGGATGATCTTCTGCGACATGCTGTTCATATCCCGGCTCAGGCCTTCTTCTGGTGTTGGGTCAGTGCCGCCTTCACGAAACCACTGAACAGCGGATGGCCGTCGCGGGGTGTCGAGGTGAATTCAGGGTGGAACTGGCACGCCACGAACCATGGATGATCCGGCGCTTCAATCACTTCAACCAACGCGCCGTCACCGGAACGTCCGGAAATTTTCAGACCAGCTTCCATCAAGCTCGGCAGCAGGTTGTTGTTCACTTCGTAACGATGGCGATGACGCTCAACGATAACGTCTTTGGCATAACAATCGTGAACCAGCGAACCGCGTTCAAGTTGGCAATCCTGCGCACCCAGACGCATGGTGCCGCCCAGATCAGACGTCTCATTACGCACTTCAACGGCGCCGGTAGCGTCTTCCCACTCGGTGATCAAACCGACAACCGGGTGGCCGCTGGTGCGATCAAATTCAGTGGAGTTAGCGTCTTTCCAGCCCAGCACATTACGTGCGAACTCGATCACGGCCACTTGCATACCCAGGCAGATACCCAAGTAAGGCACTTTATTTTCGCGAGCAAACTGCACGGCAGTGATCTTGCCCTCAACACCGCGCAGACCGAAGCCGCCCGGCACCAGAATCGCGTCGCAACCTTCAAGCAAGGCGGTGCCTTGGTTTTCGATGTCTTCGGAATCGATGTAGCGCAGATTGACCTTGGTGCGATTGGTGATGCCGGCGTGACTCATCGCTTCGATCAGCGATTTGTAAGCGTCGAGCAACTCCATGTATTTGCCGACCATGGCGATGGTGACTTCATGCTCAGGATGGAGCTTGGCGTCGACCACTTTTTCCCACTCGGACAGATCAGCGCCGCCACATTGCAGGCCAAAACGCTCAACGACGAAATCATCCAGACCCTGGGCGTGCAGCACAGCCGGGATCTTGTAGATGGTGTCGACGTCTTCCAGGGAGATAACCGCGCGCTCTTCGACATTGGTGAACAATGCGATTTTGCGACGTGAGGAAATGTCGATGGGGTGATCGGAGCGGCAAATCAATACATCAGGCTGCAGACCAATGGAACGCAACTCTTTTACCGAGTGTTGAGTAGGCTTGGTCTTGGTTTCACCGGCAGTGGCGATATAAGGCACCAGCGTCAAGTGAATCAACATGGCGCGTTTGGCACCTACTTCAACGCGCAATTGGCGGATAGCTTCCAGGAACGGCTGCGATTCAATGTCGCCTACGGTGCCACCGATCTCGACCATGGCGACGTCAGCATCGCCAGCGCCTTTGATGATCCGGCGTTTGATTTCGTCGGTGATGTGCGGGATCACCTGGATGGTTGCGCCCAGATAATCACCGCGGCGCTCTTTGCGCAGGACGTGTTCGTAAACACGGCCAGTGGTGAAGTTGTTGTTCTGGGTCATGGTAGTGCGGATAAACCGCTCGTAATGGCCCAGGTCCAGGTCGGTTTCAGCGCCGTCATGCGTGACGAATACTTCACCGTGCTGGAATGGGCTCATGGTGCCCGGGTCCACGTTTATATAGGGGTCCAGCTTCAGCATGGTGACCTTAAGTCCCCGCGCCTCCAGGATGGCCGCCAATGAAGCTGCAGCAATGCCTTTCCCCAATGAAGAAACAACACCGCCCGTGACGAAGATGTAGCGCGTCATGAAAAACCCTAGAAGTCTGCGTTAAAGCGGTCAGAGCCGCCGGGGAAAGCGAATGAAGGCCGAAGCCCGCAATTACCAAAAAAACTCACAGTGCACTCCTGAAAATTGCTGCGTTGAAACCGGCAGACTGAAAAAGCCTGTCTGTTGCTCGCTACATTTTTAAGAATCGCCCAGCAAAACCGCCTGGTAATTGGCAACTTCCGTCAATTCAAAAGAATCCACAGAAGCTCTATCAAGAAGGGAGCGTAGTCTACCGGAAACGGCCTTTCAGCTCAAACTTTGGTCGTTCGTCGGTGCGATCCAGTGTAATCGCCAGTCACCATGGGCTGTTCCGTCAAGTTCAGGCAAGTTGGCGACGGCCAATAGTTGGCCCGAGCAGTACAACAAGGGCAAGCGACCTCGCACAAAAACCGGAAGACGGCTCTCATTTAGCAGTCGCTTGAGATCACGATGACCTCGACCGGGCAATTTCATAACTTCCCCGCCTTCGCGATAACGCACCTGAAACTCACCTGCAGGAGCCTCCCCACTGAAACTAAGCCAGCCATTGTTCGCTAGCGTCAGCGGATGTTTAGGATCGCGCCAGACCAATGAGCCGGCCGATGGCGCTAACCACGTATCAGGCAGCCACCAGATTCGGTCTTCGGCACGATGCAGTTCACCGTCGGCCAAGCGCCAAATAGGCTGAGAACCTTCACCAGCATCGCGCAGGCTATCCCAGCCGGCCCAATGCTCACTGTCCGGCAAGCGCGTCAGGGCCGCTAGCCAGTGACGCAACGCGTTGCGTTGGCGCGGTAGTGAAAGATGCTTGAGCGGTGCCAGGGCCAACGACGGCAACCCAAGCCAAGGAAACGCCGAGGGCGAATCAGCTTCGGCCAGATCCTGCGCAGCCACCTCGTCGAGTAGGCCTTGCGCCTCGGCCAGATGCCCGGCAGCCCTCGCCATGCTTGCTTTTGCTTGAGGCCAGCGACCCACGAGTAACGGCATGACCTGTCGGCGCAGATAATTTCGAGAGAACTCGCTGTTGGCATTGCTCGGATCTTCCACCCAGCGCAACGAGTGCTCGGCGGCATAAGCCTCCAGCGCTGCCCGCGAAGCGTTAAGCAATGGCCGCAACAACCTGCCTTTGCCCAAAGCACGCTGCTCGGACATGGCTGACAAACCCCGAACCCCTGCTCCACGCAGCAACCGAAATAACAGCGTTTCGGCTTGATCGTCACGGTGCTGGGCAGTAAACAACACTTCGTCTACTTCCAGCACCTGGTTAAACGCCGCGTAACGCGCCTCACGGGCGGCACGTTCGACGCTGGCGCCCGGCTTCACATCAATTCGAATCACCTGCAGTGGCACGCCGAGGGCACCGCACACCACAGCACAATGTTCCGGCCACGCGTCTGCCGCAGCCTGAAGGCCATGATGAATGTGAATGGCGGATAAAGGGGGCAACGGCTCGCGGGTAGCGAGATCGGCCAGAAGGTGGAGAAGGACAGTGGAATCTAATCCGCCAGAAAACGCGATACGCCATGCGGGAGCGCCGCGCCAGCGAGCTACGGCATTGAGCAAATGATCGTGAAGATGTTGTTTCAAAGCACACAACCCTGAACTGCGCCCCAAATGTTGGACAGTGATTGAATAAGCTACGCGGCCTGAGTTCTGTATGCCACTGGACTCAAGCCGTTGAGCTTCATTTTGATACGTTCGTGGTTGTAGTAATGGATGTATTCATCCAGTCCAGCCTCTAACTGAGCAACGCTGTCGAAGCGCTCCCGGTAGAAAAACTCTGATTTCAGTGTGCCGAAAAAGCTCTCCATCGTGGCATTGTCATGGCAGTTACCCTTGCGCGACATACTCTGTTCCAAGCTCATTTCTTCCAGACGATTTCGGTAGATGTGGTAGCGGTACTGCCAGCCCTGATCCGAGTGCACCATCGGTTTGGCGCCCTCTGGCAAGCGCTTCAACGCCTTTTCCAGCATGTTGCCCACCAAGGCGTAGCGAGGGCTGGTGTCTGTCTGGTACGCCACGATCTCTCCGTTGTACAAGTCCAGTATCGGCGACAGGTAGAGCTTTTCACCGGCTACCTTGAACTCGGTAACGTCGGTCACCCATTTCTCATTCGGCTGGTCGGCCTCGAATTGCCGAGCCAACGTGTTAGGTGCTACCTGCCCCTCAGGGCCTTTGTACGATTTATACTTCTTGGCTCGCACCGTGCACTTGAGGTTTAGTTCGGCCATCAGCCTGCGTACCGTTTTGCTGTTCACTATCCACCCGCCCTTGAGCAGCGTGGCGGTCATCCGGCGATAGCCATAGCGGCCCTTATGCTGGTCCTGGATAGTCTGAATAGAGGCTTTCAGCGGAGCAAATTTATCCCCGGCAGCCAGTACCTTGACCTGATAGTAGTAAGTACTGCGTGCCAAGCCGACCAGCTTGAGCAGGGCGTCGATTGGAAAATCGCTCCTCAGCTCAGTGACTACCCAGGCTTTTTCTTCGCTTCTTTGTCCCGCCTCATCGCCTCCTCGCCTAACACCTTTAACTTTTTTAGGTAGGCGTTCTCCATGCGCAGGTACTGAAGTTCGTCGAGCAACTCTTTGTGGGCGCGCTCTTCGTCGGTGAGCACTGCCGGTTTGCGGGGCTTGGCGGGGGGCTTTGGCATAACGTTACGTGGGCCTTTTTTCCCTGACGTCAGGGCTTCGATGCCGCCACTGTAATATTGCTGCTGCCATCTGCCTATCTGCGTTGAATTGCCCAGATTGAAAATCGCAGCCGTTTGCCGAAATGACAACTTCTCACGCTCCATGTGCTGGACAACGGACAGTTTGAACTCGGGACCATGTTCCTTCATACGCCCCTGCAGGCTGGCTTCCCCGTGCAGCTCGTAGGCCGCCACCCAACGACGGAGCAACGTAGGGTCCATCTGAAATTGAGCGGCTATGTGACGAAAACCTTGACCGCGCTCAAGGAAAGCATTGATGGCGGACCGCTTGAACTGCGTTGAATATTTACCCATGAAAAACACCCCGGTAGTTGGATGGGTGTCCAACATTTGGGGCGCAGTTCACCCCGTAGGAGCTAATTCAATCGCGAAGACAACAACGCGGTCTATCGAACATACCGTGCGCTCACTTCCCGAATAAATTCGGTCCCACAGGATTGAGGGGCTGCAATCAGAGACCGTAGCTCATCAGGCGCTCGTAACGACGAGCCAACAGCGCGTCTGTGTCGAATTTTTTGAGCATCGCCAACTGGCTGCTCAATTCCGTTCGGATCGAAGCAGCAGCAGTCGCCGGGTCGCGGTGCGCACCGCCCAAGGGTTCGCTAATAACTTTATCGACAATGCCCAAACCTTTGAGACGCTCTGCCGTAATGCCCATGGCTTCAGCCGCATCAGGGGCTTTTTCGGCGGTTTTCCACAGGATCGAGGCACAGCCTTCCGGCGAAATCACTGCGTACGTCGAGTACTGGAGCATGTTCAATTGATCGCAGACACCAATGGCCAATGCACCGCCTGATCCACCTTCACCAATCACGGTAGCGATGATCGGCGTTTTAAGACGAGCCATTACCCGCAAGTTCCAGGCAATTGCTTCGCTCTGGTTACGCTCTTCGGCATCGATGCCCGGGTAAGCGCCTGGCGTATCGATGAACGTCAGGATCGGCATTTTGAAGCGCTCGGCCATTTCCATCAGACGGCAGGCTTTGCGGTAGCCTTCGGGCCGTGGCATGCCAAAGTTGCGACGAACTTTCTCGCGCACTTCGCGGCCTTTCTGGTGGCCGATAATCATTACTGGCTGGTCATCAAGACGCGCAACACCACCGACAATGGCAGCGTCGTCGGAGAAGTGCCGATCACCGTGCAGCTCGTCGAACTCAGTAAAGATGTGCTCGATGTAGTCCAGGGTGTAAGGACGACGTGGATGACGCGCCATGCGCGCGATCTGCCAACTGGTCAAGTTGCCGAAAATGCTTTCGGTGAGCGTATTGCTCTTCTCTTGCAGACGGGAAATTTCGTCGCCGATGTTTAGCGAGTTGTCATTACCGACCAAGCGCAATTCTTCGATCTTGGCTTGAAGGTCAGCGATCGGCTGTTCGAAATCGAGAAAATTCGGGTTCATAGGCATCCGTCTTGGGTCGACGGCCAAGGGGCCGGCCGGTTGATCCGTGTGCGCCATACCTTACGGGAACAGGCGCATCCAGGTCGAGATTAAAAATTATGGTTGAGCGCAGGCCGGATTTACAGGCATGCACTATTTCAACGGTATTGCAGGAAGACGTTCTCACGTCCGAACTGGTCACGCAGCGCTTGAATCAAGCTGTCCGCCGGATCGATTCGCCACGCTTCACCAAACTGCAGCAAGGCCTTCGCGCCCATGCCGGTGTAGTCAAGTGTGATCGGGCACGCGCCACGGTGACGCTTGCACAATTCCCCCAGCCATTTGAGACGATCACCCTTGAGCGCGTCGGCATGAATTTTTAACCGCAGGCTTTCTGCAAGATTGGTTCGCGCATCCTCAAGACTCATCACCCGCTTGGCCCGCAAACGCAGGCCGCCGGAGAAGTCGTCATTGCTGACTTCCCCTTCAACCACCACCATCGCGTCGGTCTGCAACAACGACTGCGCGGAATGGAAAGCCTCGGCAAACAGCGACGCTTCAATTCGCCCCGAACGGTCATCGAGGGTAATGAAGCCCATTTTGTCGCCCTTTTTATTCTTCATAACCCGCAACGCAATGATCAAACCGGCAACGGTCTGAGTGTCACGGGCAGGCTTCAGATCGATGATGCGCTGACGAGCGAAACGGCGAATTTCGCCTTCGTATTCGTCAATAGGGTGCCCGGTGAGGTACAGACCCAAGGTCTCTTTTTCCCCGCGTAAACGGTCTTTCAAGCTCAGCTCTTTGGCTTTTCGATGGTTCGCATAAACGTCGGCATCAGGCTCGACGAACAAGCCGCCAAACAGATCCGAGTGCCCGCTGTCATGACTGCGCGCAGTTTGTTCAGCCGCCTGGATTGCTTCTTCCAGCGCCGCCAACAGCACCGAACGATTACGATCGAGATTAGCCTGGTAGGTTTTGACGTCTACATTGTCTTCAAAATATGGCCCCAGGCGATCCAGCGCACCGCTGCGGATCAAGCCGTCCAAGGTCCGTTTATTAATACGTTTGAGGTCGACGCGCGCGCAAAAATCGAACAAATCCTTGAAGGGCCCGGCCTGACGTGACTCCGTAATCGCTTCTACCGGTCCTTCGCCCACGCCTTTGATTGCACCAAGTCCGTACAATATCCGGCCGTCGTCGCTGACAGTGAACTTGTATTCCGAGGTGTTCACGTCCGGCGCGTCGAGGCGCAACTTCATATTGCGCACTTCTTCGATCAAGGTCACAACCTTGTCGGTGTTGTGCATATCGGCCGACAACACGGCGGCCATGAACGGAGCCGGGTAGTGGGTTTTCAGCCATGCGGTCTGATACGACACCAACCCGTAGGCGGCCGAGTGAGACTTGTTGAAGCCATAACCAGCGAATTTTTCCACCAGGTCGAAAATGTTACCGGCCAGGTCCGCTTCAATGTTGTTGTTTTTACAGCCCTCAATGAAACCGCCACGTTGTTTGGCCATCTCCTCGGGTTTTTTCTTACCCATAGCTCGACGCAGCATATCGGCGCCGCCAAGGGTATAACCGGCCATGACCTGAGCGATCTGCATCACTTGCTCTTGATACAAAATGATGCCGTATGTCGGCGCCAGTACCGGTTTGAGGCCCTCGTACTGATAATCAACATGGGGATACGATAGCTCTGCGCGGCCATGCTTTCGGTTGATGAAGTCGTCTACCATGCCTGATTGCAGGGGGCCTGGGCGGAACAGCGCTACCAGTGCGATCAAATCTTCCAAGCAGTCGGGCTTGAGCTTTTTGATTAGCTCTTTCATGCCACGCGACTCAAGCTGGAACACCGCTGTGGTTTCGGCCTTTTGCAGCAGGCTGTACGTCGCCTTGTCATCCAGCGGGATAAACGCGATATCCAGCGGCAGCTCGTCGACCTTGGCGCGCTCGCGGTTGATCGTCTTCAGTGCCCAGTCAATGATGGTCAGGGTTCGCAGACCGAGGAAGTCAAACTTCACCAGCCCGGCAGCCTCGACGTCATCCTTGTCGAATTGGGTCACCAGGCCATCACCCATTTCATCGCAATAAATCGGCGAGAAGTCAGTCAGCTTGGTCGGTGCGATAACAACGCCGCCAGCGTGCTTACCGACGTTGCGCACAATGCCTTCAAGCTTGCGGGCCATCTCCCATATTTCGGCGGCCTCTTCATCGATCTTGATGAAATCGCGCAGAGTTTCTTCCTGCTCGTAGGCTTTCTCCAAGGTCATGCCGACTTCAAACGGGATCATTTTCGACAGGCGATCCGCCAGGCCGTAAGACTTGCCCTGGACCCGGGCAACGTCGCGGATCACGGCCTTGGCAGCCATTGAACCGAAAGTAATGATCTGGCTAACCGCATTGCGCCCGTACTTCTGCGCCACATACTCGATGACTCGGTCGCGACCGTCCATGCAGAAGTCGACATCGAAGTCGGGCATCGATACCCGTTCAGGGTTCAAGAAACGTTCAAATAGCAGGTCGTATTCCAGTGGATCAAGGTCGGTGATCTTCTGAACGTAAGCCACCAACGAGCCAGCGCCCGACCCACGGCCTGGCCCCACTGGAACGCCGTTGCTTTTGGCCCACTGGATGAAGTCCATTACGATCAGAAAGTAACCGGGGAAGCCCATCTGGATAATGATATCCAGCTCGAAATTCAGCCGATCGACGTACACCTGACGCTTGGCGTCGTAATCCTCGGTGGTGTCCTTTGGCATTAATACCGAAAGACGGTCTTCAAGACCATCGAACGAGACCTTACGGAAGTACTCATCCATGGTCAGGCCTTCAGGAATCGGGAAGTTAGGCAGAAAGTGCGTACCTAGCTTCACTTCGATATTGCAACGCTTGGCAATTTCGACGGTGTTTATCAGCGCCTCAGGCAAATCACTGAACAGCTCGGCCATTTCCGCTGCCGTTTTAAGGTATTGCTGATCGCTGTAGTTATGTGAGCGGCGTGGGTCATCAAGCGCACGGCCCTCGCCGATACAAACCCGGGTTTCATGGGCCTCAAAGTCTTCCTGCTTGATAAAGCGCACATCGTTGGTGGCCACCACTGGCGCACCCAGCCGGTCAGCCAAGGCGACAGCTGCGTGTAAATGTTCTTCGTCATTAGGGCGGTTAGTGCGCTGTACTTCCACATAAAAACGGTCTGGGAATACTGCCATCCAATCACGCAGCAATTGCTCCGCTTCGCCGGGATTTCCAGCGAGCAAGGCCATGCCGATCTCGCCTTCTTTGGCTGCCGACAATGCGATCAGACCTTCACTGGCCTGCGCGACCCATTCACGCTCAATGATCACTTGGCCGTTGCGCTGGCCATCGATGAAGCCACGGGAAATCAATTCGGTAAGGTTGCGGTAACCTTTGGCATTCATCACCAACAGGCTTATTCGGCTCAACCCGGCGTCTGCATCCTTGTTGGACAGCCACAAATCCGCGCCACAGATCGGCTTGATACCCGCGCCCATGGCCGCTTTATAGAATTTGACCAGCGAACACATGTTGTTCTGATCGGTCACGGCCACGGCTGGCATATTCATGGCGGCCAAAGTCTTGACCAACGGTTTGACCCGGACCAGACCATCAACCAGAGAATATTCAGTGTGCAGGCGTAGATGAACGAAAGAAGCCGGCATGTTGATCCTATAGCGCGAAATTCAAAAAACGAAGGCCCGGATTCTACCGGGCCTCGGTTAAAACATCAGCCCGGCGCAAATATTGAGAGTGGACTTTGCAGCATCATGGCTTGAGCTTCGTAAGCCGCTCGCACAGGGGCAAACGAACGTCGGTGGATGGGTGTCGGACCTAGACGCGCCAATGCTTCCAGGTGAACGGGGGTCGGATAGCCTTTGTGAGCACCCATCCCATAACCGGGGTAAATCAGCTCGAACGCTGCCATTTCACGGTCCCGGCTGACTTTGGCCAGGATAGAAGCCGCTGCGATGGCCGGTACCGACGCGTCGCCCTGAATAACCGAGGCGCTGGGCACTGACAGTTGAGGGCAGCGATTGCCGTCGATCAACGCCAGCTTAGGGACAATGATCAAACCTTCGACCGCACGCTTCATCGCCAGCATGGTGGCGTGGAGAATATTCAGCTCGTCGATTTCTTCGACTTCAGCCCGCGCTATGAACCAGCACAGGGCTTTTTCACAGATCTCGTCGTAAAGTTTTTCCCGACGAGCTTCGGTGAGTTTTTTTGAATCGTTAAGGCCCAGGATGGGTCTGCGTGGATCAAGAATCACAGCGGCCGTCACTACGGCGCCACAGAGAGGACCGCGACCGACTTCGTCGACACCGGCGACCAGTTCTTCGACCAGATTAAAGTCCAAACCCATTTGCATTTATAACGAACTCACTGTGAAGGCGATTGACCCAACAACCCAAGCACCGCATCGGCGGCCTGATTGGAGGCGTCGCGGCGTAAGGTCCGGTGAATCTCATCGAAGCCCTGCGTTTGCACTTCGCCACTTTCAAGCAACGGCAGCAAGGTTTGCGCGAGGGTCTCGGCGGTCGCAGCTTCCTGTAATAACTCAGGGACCAGCAAACGCTGTGCAAGCAGGTTAGGCAGCGAGACGTAAGGGCTTTTCACCAGACGCTTGAGTATCCAAAAGGTAATCGGTGCCAAACGATAGGCAACCACCATTGGTCGTTTGTACAGCAGCGCTTCAAGTGTCGCAGTGCCTGAGGCGATCAACACCGCATCGCAGGCAGCGAGTGCAAGGTGCGACAGACCATCAAGCAGCAGAACGGGAAGGTCGCGTCCTTGCAGCAAGGTCTCGATCTGAATGCGTCGCTGGGGGCTTGCGCAGGGCAGCACAAACCGGATACCTGGGCGCAGTAACATCAGGCGCTCGGCGGCGTCGAAAAACAGGCCGCCTAGCTTACCGACTTCTGCGCCCCGACTGCCTGGCATCAGCGCAATCACAACGCCATCTGGCAAGCCCAATACTGCACGAGCAGCCGCACGATCTGATTCCAGCGGGATGGTGTCGGCCAATGGGTGGCCGACAAACCGCACCGGCACACCCTTCTCTTCGTAAAAGCGCGCTTCAAACGGTAGCAGCGTCAGCATCAAATCGCAGCCTTCGCGGATCTTCAATACGCGCTTTTGCCGCCACGCCCATACCGATGGGCTGACGTAGTGCACGGTCTTTATACCGGCACGGCGCAACTTGAGTTCGATAGTGAGGTTGAAGTCCGGGGCATCGATGCCGATGAACACGTCGGGCTTTTCGCTGATCAACGTTTGGATCAGTTGCTTACGTTTAGCCAGCAGCTCCTTAAGGCGGCCAAGGACCTCAATCAGCCCCATCACCGACAACCGCTCCATCGGAAAATAAGACACTAAACCCTCGGCCTGCATCAGGGGACCGCCAACGCCGATGAACTCGACATCGGGGTGCCGCGCCTTGAGCGCACGCATCAAGCCTGCCCCAAGAATATCTCCGGACGCTTCGCCTGCAACCAGCGCAACACGCAGTGTCTTGATCATCAACGAATTCATTAGCGAGTTATGCCACGGGTCGACGTTTGAATGGACTCAAGAAATACTGCGACTTCAGGAAACAGCGCGGCTGGCTCGGCCAGCTCAGCGATAGCCTGATCAACCGTCAGGCTTTGGCGATAGACAACTTTGTAGGCTCGGCGTAGCGCGTGGATAGCCTCTTCACTGAACCCACGACGACGCATACCTTCGAAGTTCATGCTACGTGCCTGCGCAGGGTTGCCGAACACAGTCACGAACGCGGGGACATCCTTGCCAATCGCGGTGCCCATACCTGAAAAACTGTGGGCACCGATATGGCAAAACTGATGCACAAGCGTGAAACCAGACAGAATCGCCCAATCATTAACATGCACATGACCCGCCAACGCAGTGTTGTTGACCAGAATGCAATGATTGCCGATGACGCTGTCGTGGCCGATATGCACATAGGCCATGATCAAGTTGTGATCACCTAACGTGGTCTCCGCTCGATCTTGAATAGTTCCGCGATGGATTGTTACACCTTCGCGAATGACATTGTGATCGCCGATGACCAAGCGCGTCTCTTCGCCTTTATATTTGAGATCAGGCGTGTCCTCACCTATCGATGAAAACTGATAGATATGGTTGTGTTTGCCGATCTTCGTAGGGCCTTTGAGAATCACATGTGGCCCAACGATTGTACCCTCGCCAATTTCCACACCAGGTCCGACGATCGACCAAGGGCCGATCTCTACGTCGTCGGCCAGAATGGCCGTCGGATCGATGATTGCGCGAGAGTCAATCAAACTCATAGTTTACGTTCCGCGCAGATGATTTCTGCGGAGCAAACCGGCTTGCCGTCGACCGAAGCCTGGCATTGAAATTTCCAGATCTGACGCTTGCAGCTAATAAACGTAGCTTCAAGAATCAACTGATCGCCGGGCAAGACTGGCTGCCGGAACCGCAATTTGTCAGAGCCCACGAAATAATAAAGCGTGCCGTCGGATGGCTTCACATCGAGCATTTTAAAACCAAGGATGCCGGCAGCTTGAGCCATTGCTTCAATGATCAATACACCCGGCATAATAGGATGCTGGGGAAAGTGACCGTTGAAAAAAGGCTCATTAATGCTGACATTCTTATAGGCACGAATGCTTTTGGCCTCGACATTCAACTCGACTACCCGATCCACCAGCAGGAACGGGTAACGGTGAGGCAGGTATTCGCGAATCTCGTTGATGTCCATCATTTCGGGGGAAGCCTGTAGTAAAGATGGGGAGTGCGCGGATAACGCGCGGCACTCCTCTTGCAAATCAAGGAGGCAGTTTATCGGCTGTGCACGCTTGATATAAAAAAGGTATCAGCCATCAGATGTAGCTTTACCGCCCGAGGTCACTGCCTCAACAACCTTTTCCAGATGCTGCAAGCGCCGCGACATGTCATCCAACTGACGAATACGCGCCGCGCTCTTGCGCCATTCCGCAGCAGGCTGCATCGCAGTCCCCGAAGAATAAGCGCCGGGTTCGGTGATCGAACGGGTCACCATGGTCATCCCCGTGACAAATACCCCATCACAGACTTCGATGTGCCCAACCATGCCTACACCGCCGGCAATGGTGCAATGCTTACCAATTTTCGTGCTTCCCGAGATTCCGACACATGCCGCCATGGCCGTGTGATCGCCAACTTGCACGTTATGGGCGATCTGGATCTGGTTATCCAGCTTGACGCCATTGCCGATAACCGTGTCGGCCAGGGCACCCCGATCGACAGCGGTATTTACGCCGATCTCAACGTCATCACCGATCAAAACACCGCCGACCTGCGCGATTTTCTGCCAAATGCCTTTGTCATTGGCAAAGCCGAAGCCTTCACCACCCAGTACTGCGCCAGACTGAATTACAACTCGCTTGCCTATGCGTACATCGTGATAGAGCGTGACCCGTGGTGCTAACCACCCGCCTTCGCCTATTTCGCTGCGAACGCCGACAAAACAGTGGGCCCCTACAGTTACGTCTGCGGCGATACGGGCACCACTTTCGATAACGGCGAACGCACCGATACTGGCGGTAGGATCAACCTGAGCATCCGCAGCAATCACTGCGGACGAATGAACCCCCGGCATAGCCTTGGGTTTCGGGTCGAATAAATGGGATATCTTTGCGTAAGCCAGATAAGGATCTGGCACCAGTAACGCATCACCTGCAAAACCCTCTGCATCAGCCGGTTTAAGCAACAGGGCGGCTGCATGGGTAACAGCAAGGAATTTTCGGTATTGAGGATTGGCCAAAAAACTTACCTGACCAGGGCCAGCCTCTTGCAAAGTGGCTAGCCCGGTGATGTCCCTATCCGCAGAGCCACGTAACGTGGCGCCGAGGAACTCGGCCAATTGGCCGAGTTTGATGGTTACGGTCATGATTACTTCAGCTGATTCATGCGCTCGATGACTTGCCGAGTGACGTCGTACTGAGGTTTGACATCAATCACGGCACCGCGCTCGAACACCAGATCAAAGGCTCCTTTCTTGATAACCTCTTCTACCGCCTGATCAAGCTTTGGCTTCAATTGCTTGAGCATTTCGCGGTCAGCAACGGCCTTGGCTTCGTTAAGCTCTTTGGATTGAAACTGAAAATCTCGAGCCTTTTGCTTGAATTCAAGCTCAAGGCGCTCGCGCTCAGGTTGCGCCATCTTGTCACCGCCGCTAACAAGGCGATCCTGAATACCCTTGGCACTGCTCTCAAGGCTTTTCAGCTTGGTCAGTTGTGGACCGAATTTCTTCTCGGCATCCACAGCATATTTCTTTGCAGCGTCTGACTCGAGCAATGCCATTTGATAATTCAGAACAGCAATTTTCATTTCAGCGAATGCTGGGGTCGCTATCAAGGCGGTAGCCAAAAGAACCAGTTGGGTCAACTTACGCACGATGCACTCCTACAAAATCTGTTGTCATTATCATTGATCAGACGATTAAAAGGTCTGACCGAGGGAAAATTGGAAAATCTGGGTGTCTGCGTTATTCGGTGTCTTGACCGGAACAGCCAAGGCGAAACTCAACGGACCCAGCGCGGTTACCCACGTGACGCCTACACCGACAGAACTTGCCAAGCCAGCGAGGCCGACGCTGTCGCATTTAGTTTTCACATTTGAGGCTGCGATAGTGTTGCTGCCAGACGAACCACAGTTTGTATCGAATACGTTACCTACGTCCCAGAATAGCGACGTACGCAACGACTTCTGATCCTTGATAAATGGCAGAGGGAACATCACCTCTACGCCCCCCTGAACCAGCAAGTTACCGCCGAAAGGAAGCGCCTTCCCATCTGGATCAACCTGGGTTCCGGCGTTGCCGGTCACAGATTCACCACGACTCGGGGTGCTGCGAGGACCGAGACTGCTGTCCTTGAAACCGCGCACCGAGTTGAAACCACCACCGTAGTAGTTCTCATAGAATGGAAGACCGGAGGTCGAACCAAAACCGTCGCCATACCCCAGTTCCGTGTGCAGACGCAGGGTGTAGTTGTCAGTCAGCGGGTGAAAATACTGAGCTCGGTAATCCAGTTTAAAGAAAGACAGATCGCTGCCTGGCGTGGTTGTTTCAAAGACCAGACTTTGAGAATGCCCGCGGGTAGCCAAGACACCTTTGTTTAGGGTTGACTCGGACCAGCCAGCGGATGCCTTGAAGTTAAGGTATTTGTTGCCCTGCCGGTTAACGAAATCGAAAATCTCGTCAACGGTATAAACACCCGTCTTGATTTCGTCCTGTTGCACGGTCAAGCCGAACGTCAGACGCGACGTTTCGTCAATTGGGTAGCCAAGACTGACACCTGCACCCAGGCTGTCTACCGCATAGCTGGCGACATCTACGCTGAGGTTTTTGTAGTCGGTGGTGCGATAAAATGCGTTATAGCCCAAGCTAACGCCATCGGGCGTGAAATAGGGGTTGACGTAACCGAAGTTATAACGTGTTTGGTATTGGCTTTTCGTCAGACCGATGCTGACTTTGTTGCCTGTACCTAGGAAGTTGTTCTGACTGATTGAGCCGCCCAGGATTAAACCCGCGCTTTGAGCGAAACCGACGCTCGCCGTCACTGAGCCGGAAGCCTGCTCTTCAACGGCGTAGTTAACGTCAACTTGATCATCAGTGCCCGGTACTGCCGGCGTTTCCACGTTTACTTCTTTAAAGAAGCCGAGGCGATTCAAGCGGGTTTTCGATTGGTCGATCAGGTAGGTCGAAGCCCAGCCGCCTTCCATCTGACGCATTTCACGTCGCAGCACTTCATCCGCGGATTTGGTGTTACCACGGAAGTTGATACGGTTGACGTAAGCTCGCTTGCCTGGATCGACGGCAAACAGAATGTCGACGGTGTGATCTTCGTTGTTCGGGGTCGGTACGCCGTTAACGTTAGCGAACGTATAGCCTTCGTTACCCAAGCGACGAGTGATCAGCTCGGACGTTGTGGTCATGACCTTGCGTGAGAACACCTGACCAGGTTTGACCAGCAACAGCGCCTTGACCTGATCTTCAGGCACTTTCAGGTCACCGCTCAGTTTGACTGACTTGACCGTATATTTTTCGCCTTCGTTCACGTTAACCGTGATGTACACGCTCTTTTTGTCAGGCGTGATAGAAACCTGCGTCGAAGCGATATCCATATTGATATAGCCGCGATCGAGATAATACGAACGCAGACGCTCCAAGTCGCCAGAAAGCTTTTCCCTAGCGTATTTGTCGTCGTTTTTGAAGAATGACAGCCAATTGGTAGTCTTAAGCTCGAAAAGCCCGATCAAGTCTTCGTCAGGGAAGACGCTATTGCCGACGACGTTGATGTGCTGAATCGCAGCAACCGCGCCTTCATTGATGTTGATCTTCAGGCCCACTCGGTTACGAGGTTGAGGTACGACTTCGGTAGAAACTTCTGCCGAGTAACGACCCTGGGCAACGTATTGACGTTGTAGTTCGTTACGTACGCCCTCAAGCGTCGCACGCTGAAAGATTTCTCCTTCGGCCAGACCGGACTGTTTAAGCCCTTTCATCAGGTCTTCAGTGGTAATCGCCTTGTTGCCGTCGATTTCGATACTCGAAACAGACGGCCGCTCGACCACCGTGATGACCAGAACATTGCCGTCACGGCCCAGTTGGATATCTTGAAAGAACCCGGTTTTGAACAACGCACGAGTAGCATCCACCAGACGACGATCATCCGCAGACTCGCCGACGTTCAGCGGCAAGGCGCCAAAGACGCTGCCAGCGGAGACCCGCTGGAGGCCATTGACACGGATATCGGAGATAGTGAAGGACTCGGCGTGAACTTCGGCGATCATCAGTACGGCAAGAACCGCAGTTAGCAGCAGACGTTTCATGAAGTCCTTTCTTATTCCAACTGGCAATAAACAAACTGCCGCAAAATGCGGCAGATTCGCAACACAGCGAAGCTTTATAGTCGACCCAGATCGTTGACCAAGGCGAGTAGCATTACCCCGACCACTAAGCTAATCCCGATCTGAACCCCCCAACCCTGCACCCGATCAGACAATGGGCGACCCCGCGCCCACTCGACCAGGTAGAACAATAGATGCCCCCCATCCAATACTGGAATAGGCAACAAATTGAGAACCCCTAGGCTAATGCTCAGATAGGCGAGGAAATTTATAAAATCACCTACCCCCGACTGGGCCGAAGCGCCCGCCACTTTAGCAATGGTTATCGGTCCGCTCAAGTTTTTTACAGATAGCTCGCCGAACAACATTTTTCTCAGCGAATCAAGGGTCAACACACTCATGGTCCAAGTGCGCCTGACGCCCTCACCAATAGCGGCCACAGGCCCGAATCTAACCTCACGCAACATCTCCGGTGGCCAATCGACACCTTTGACGCCAGCCCCGAGATAGCCGGTCGTAGCCTTACCGTCGCCTTTAGTAGCCAGCGTCACAGGTAGTTCTAATTGCGCACCGTCACGTTCAATACGCAGGGAAATCTTTCCCTCCGGTTTCAGACGAACCGAATCAACCACTTGCTGCCAATCACTCACAGGTTGCTCGTCGATCGCCAGTAGACGGTCGCCAGTCTTCAGACCAGCGGCTTGCGCCGGGCCTTTCGGATCCAACTCCGCCAACACCGGCGCCAACGCAGGACGCCAAGGTCGAATACCCAACGAACGAATCGGGTCCGGCTCATCGGCACCTTTAAGCCAATTATTTAGCGTCAATTGGTGCGGAGAATCAACGGTCGAGCCCTGCTCGTGTACTTGCAAAGCGATAACTCCGCTTTCACCCAGGCGCCGCACCAGCTGTAGATTAACGGCAGCCCAGCCCGAGGTCGGCTCGCCATCGACCGCAACGATTTCTTGCCCCGAACTCAAACCAGCTTTGTCCGCAAGACTGCCTGACTCAACCCCGCCGATGACCGGACGTACTTGCTGGCTACCAAGCATTGCCAAAAACCAGAAAAACACAATAGCCAACAAAAAGTTCGCAGCCGGCCCGGCAATAACGATGGCAATACGCTGATAAACGGTTTTACGATTGAACGATTGGTGGACTAAATCCGGGGGCACTTCGCCTTCGCGCTCATCGAGCATTTTTACATAGCCGCCCAAGGGAATGGCAGCTAACACATATTCAGTGCCTTTACGGTCATGCCAACGAAGAAGCGGCATGCCAAATCCTACCGAGAAACGCAAAACTTTGACGCCACAACGCCGGGCTACCCAAAAGTGGCCAAATTCGTGAAAGGTCACCAGCACGCCTAGTGCGACCAGGGTGCCAACAATCATATAGAGCGCGCTCATCAACTTCCTCCGTGCCGAACTGTACCTGTAGCCAATTGCCTTTATCGCCCGCTACGAGTGAGCCAATGCTCAGCCAAAGCGCGAGCTTTCGAATTAATCTCGAACACTTCATCCAATTCTGAAACTGCGATGACGGGTTCAAGATTCAAAACCTCGTCAATGATACTCGCGATCTCGGGGTAGCGGATGCGTCGATCAAGAAATGCTGCCACTGCAACTTCATTGGCTGCGTTTAGCACAGCCGGCGCGCTATTACCGGCATCTGCCGCTTGCCTGGCTAAACGAAGACACGGAAATCGATCTTCATCCGGCGCTTGAAAATCCAAACGCGCGATGCTGAATAGATTAAGCGGCGCCACACCTGAATCAATCCGCTGCGGCCAAGCCAAAGCATGGGCAATCGGCGTGCGCATGTCAGGGTTGCCCAACTGAGCCAACACCGAACCATCCACATAATCAACCATGGAGTGGATGACACTTTGCGGATGGATCACTACTTCAATCTGGCTAGGCCGGGCATCGAACAACCAACAGGCCTCAATCAATTCGAGCCCTTTGTTCATCATGGTTGCGGAGTCTACAGAAATCTTGCGCCCCATCGACCAATTTGGATGAGCACACGCCTGCTCAGGTGAAACGCTCATCAGCTCTGCAAGAGGCGTTTCACGAAAAGGACCACCAGATGCGGTCAGTAGGATACGGCGTACGCCGACCGCGCCCAAACCACTGGAACAGTCAGCAGGCAAGCATTGAAAAATAGCGTTGTGTTCACTGTCTATCGGCAACAGCACGGCGCCGCTACGACGCACCGCCTGCATGAACAGAGCACCAGACATAACCAAGGCTTCTTTGTTAGCAAGTAAAACCTTCTTGCCCGTCTCTACCGCTGCCAACGTCGGACGCAACCCAGCTGCGCCAACAATGGCTGCCAGCACCGTATCAACTTGTGAGTGAGCTGCGACCTCACAGAGACCATCCTCTCCCACCAGCACTCGTGTATCGAGACCAGCTGCCGCTAAGGCATCCTGTAGCCCGCGTGCCAAGTGCAACTGCGGGACCACAGCAAACCGTGGAGAATGGAGCACGCACAGCGCAAGCAGCTCTTTCAATCGGCTGAAGCCTGTTAGAGCGAACACCTGATAGAGATCCGGATGGCGAGCAATAACGTCCAGCGTGCTAAGGCCCACCGAGCCGGTGGCACCCAGCACGGTGATCTGTTGAAGCTTTTTCACATCACACCCCAGTTAGCGGACCAGAGCAGCACCGCAAAAACTGGAATAGCGGCCGTCAAACTGTCAATTCGATCCAGTACCCCGCCGTGGCCGGGAAGCAGGTTACTGCTGTCTTTGACCCCGGACTGACGCTTGAACATGCTTTCGGTCAAATCACCGACCACCGAAATCAGTACCACTACGGCAGCGCCAAGCAAACCAAGGGCAAACTGCGAGCCGGACCAACCGCGAAAGATACCAACGACAGTGGTGATCAATAAACTGGCAAGTAAGCCGCCAAACAATCCCTCCCAACTCTTGCCTGGGCTGACTTTCGCCGCTAGCTTGCGCTTGCCGAAGGCCTTGCCTGAAAAATACGCACCGATATCTGCGCCCCAGACCAGTACCATGACTGACAGGATCAACCAGTTACCCAGTTCCCACTGCTTGATCAGTACCAGTCCCTGCCAGGCCGGCAGCAGTATCAATAAACCGATCACCAACTTGCAGGCCGCGCTAGACCAATGACGACTGGTCTCGGGGAAGGTCAACACAAGGAACGTTGCCAATAGCCACCATAGAACTGCAGCACCCAGAACCCAAGGCGCCAGATCCGGCAATACGTACATAAGCCATAACAATGCAGCGATCAAAGCCGCGTAAATGATTCGAGCGACCTGAGCGGTAAACCCTGCCAAACGTGCCCATTCCCAAGCACCCAGTGTCACAACCACACCGATGAACACCGCAAAACTCGCACCTTCGAGGAGAAAAAAGCCAAACAAGGCAATAGGCAATAGGATCAGCGCTGTGATTATTCGTTGTTTCAACATTAAGCCCGGGCTCCAGCTTCTATTTGCTCACTCGTTTTACCGAAGCGACGTTGGCGGGAAGCAAAATCTGCCAGTGCCGTGCGCATGGCATCGTGCTTGAAGTCCGGCCAAAACAGGTCGGAGAAATACAGTTCTGAGTAGGCAAGCTGCCAAAGTAAAAAATTGCTGATGCGATGTTCGCCACCGGTACGGATGCATAAATCCGGCAACGGCAAATCGCCGGTTGCCAAACAGGTTTGCAACAGTTCCGGCGTGATGTCTTGCGGCTGAAGATGCCCGGCTTGAACCTCGCGAGCAAGGCGCTGCGCCGCCTGAGCGATATCCCATTGCCCACCGTAATTGGCCGCAATTTGCAGCACAAAACGATCGTTGCCGGCAGTCTGCAATTCAGCTTCGCGCATAGCAGCCTGCAGCTCGGGGTGGAACCGAGAACGATCTCCGATAATTCGCAGGCTGATGGAGTTATCGTTCAGGCGCCGTGTCTCACGGCGCAAGGCGGTGAAAAAAAGCTCCATCAAAGCCCCGACTTCTTCGGCCGGGCGCTGCCAGTTCTCACTGGAAAAAGCGAACAAGGTCAATACTTCGACCTTGGCTTCAGCGCAAACCTCAATGACCGCACGAACGGCGTCTACGCCAGCTTTGTGCCCGGCGATACCGGGTAAAAGACGCTTCTTCGCCCAACGATTATTACCATCCATGATAATCGCGACATGTCGCGGTATCGATGACAGTAAAGCCTGTTTGGTCTTATCCATAAAAACGCACTGACCCTTTATACGGCCATCAGGTCCGCTTCTTTTTGTTTCACAGCGGTTTCGATATCCGCCACAAACTTGTCGGTCAACTTTTGGATGTCATCAGCGGCACGACGTTCTTCGTCTTCGCTGATTTCTTTCTCTTTAATAAGATCCTTGAACTGACTCAGCGAATCTCGACGAATGTTGCGCACCGCCACCCGAGCATCTTCCGCTGCATCGCGTGCTTGCTTGGTGAAACCCTTGCGGGTCTCTTCGGTCAGGGCAGGCATGGAGATCAGCAACAACTCGCCCAGGTTCGTTGGGTTGAAACCTAACCCTGAACTTTGAATCGCTTTGTCAACGGCTCCCAACATGTTGCGTTCAAACGCAACGACTTGCAGGGTGCGTGAATCTTTGACCGTAACGTTCGCCACCTGATTCAGCGGAGTATCTGCACCGTAGTAAGGCACCATCACCCCACCGAGAATACTTGGGTGGGCCTGGCCAGTACGAATACGACTGAATGCATGAGCCAGAGACTCAAGGCTCTTCTGCATACGGGCTTGGGCATCTTTCTTGATTTCATTGATCATTGTTGGCCTTCCTCGATCAGAGTTCCCTCAGCGCCGCCGTGCACAATATTCAGCAGGGCGCCGGGCTTATTCATGTTAAATACGCGCAACGGCATCTTGTGGTCACGGCACAGGCATATGGCCGTCAGATCCATCACGCCCAGCTTGCGATCCAGCACTTCATCGTAGGTCAGATGATCGAACTTCTCGGCATGCGGGTCTTTGAACGGATCTGCAGTGTAAACGCCATCGACCTTAGTCGCTTTGAGCACTACGTCTGCGTCAATTTCGATTGCTCGCAGACAGGCTGCCGAATCGGTAGTGAAAAAAGGGTTACCGGTACCGGCAGCAAAAATCACAACGTCTTTGGCATTGAGGTGGCGCATGGCTTTGCGACGATCGTAATGATCCGTCACGCCAACCATAGAAATAGCGGACATCACGATGGCTGAAATATTGGCACGTTCCAGCGCATCGCGCATGGCCAAAGCGTTCATCACAGTGGCCAGCATGCCCATGTGGTCCCCTGTGACTCGATCCATACCGGCAGCACTTAAGGCCGCCCCACGGAAAAGGTTACCGCCGCCAATTACGAGACCGACTTGCACGCCGATACCAACTAACTGGCCAACTTCAAGGGCCATGCGATCCAGGACTTTCGGGTCGATGCCGAACTCTTCCGAGCCCATCAGGGCCTCGCCGCTAAGCTTGAGTAGAATGCGTTTATAGCGAGCCTGATAACCACTGCCCTGCTGAGCCATTGCGAATCTCTCCTGCCGCGTTTTAAAAAAATTCTGTGCGGGCTGTTTTCAGCCTGTGCTAACTCTAGTTGACGCTGTGACAGCGTCAGAGGGGATGCAGCCTTGTAAGCCACTTCCTCAAGGAAAACAAATTCGTTTTACCTATTTGAAGAAGAGGCTGCGCGCGTAAGCGGGCAGCCTCTTCTTGGCGACAGTTAAAAGCCGCCTTACTTCTTGCTTGCAGCAACCTGTGCGGCAACTTCCTCAGCAAAGTTGTCAACTGGCTTCTCGATGCCTTCACCCACTGCAAAGCGAGTAAAGGAAACGATTTCAGCGCCGCCCTGCTTGGCCAATGCGCCAACGGTCAGCTCAGGGTTTTTCACGAATGGCTGATTGACCAAGCTGGCTTCAGCGAGGAACTTGCTGATACGACCGGCAACCATTTTTTCAACGATTTCAGGTGGCTTGCCTTTGATCTTGTCTTCGTTGAGGGTCATGAACACACCTTTCTCGCGTTCAATGGCTTCAGCGGACACTTCGGTAGGCAGCAAGAACTCGGGAGCACTCGCAGCAACATGCATGGCAATGTCTTTAGCCAGCTCGACGCTTCCGCCTTTCAAGGCAACAACAACACCGATCTTGTTGCCGTGCAGGTACGAACCTACAACATCACCTTCAATACGTGCCAGACGGCGAATGTTAACGTTCTCGCCTACTTTACCTACTAGTACCAAACGATCAGGCTCTTGAGCGGCGATCAGTGGAGCAACGTCAGTCAGTTTGTCAGTGAATGCTTTTTCTACACTGGCAGCGACGAACGCCTTGAAGTCGTCCTGTAGAGCGAGGAAGTCGGTCTGCGAGTTGACTTCAACGATAACAGCGGCTTTGCCGTCATCCTTGATGCTGATCGAGCCTTCAGCAGCGATGTTACCTGCCTTTTTGGCGGCTTTGATCGCACCGGATGCGCGCATGTCGTCGATGGCTTTTTCGATGTCGCCGTCAGCCTTAGTCAAGGCTTTTTTGCAATCCATCATGCCTTCGCCGGTGCGCTCGCGCAGTTCTTTAACCAACGCTGCAGTAACTTCTGCCATTTCAAAATTCCTCTTGGATAGGTCTTAAACCATTCCACCCGAACGGACGGGCGTTCAAATTCTTGAAAACTATTGCTGGCTGCGGCTCATGACTGCGGGCGGCGCCAACAGGGTTTTCGAGGTGGCAAAAAGGGGGCTAAGCCCCCTTTTCGCGTACTGAGTAAACGCTAGGCGTTTGCTACTCAGCCTTCTACTACTGCTGCTGCTGGAGCCTCTTCGACGAATACGTCGGTGCCGCCATTAGCATTGTTACGACCACGGATAACTGCATCAGCCATCGAGCCCATGTACAACTGAATAGCGCGAATCGCGTCATCGTTACCTGGGATGATGTAGTCAACACCTTCAGGGCTGCTGTTGGTGTCGACTACGCCGATAACCGGGATACCCAGTTTGTTGGCTTCGGTGATCGCGATGCGCTCGTGATCAACGTCGATGACGAACAGTGCGTCAGGAAGACCACCCATGTCCTTGATACCACCCAGGCTACGGTCCAGCTTTTCCAGATCGCGAGTACGCATCAGCGCCTCTTTCTTGGTCAGCTTGGTGAACGTGCCGTCTTCTGCCTGAATTTCAAGATCACGAAGACGCTTGATGGAGGCACGGATGGTTTTGAAGTTGGTCAGCATGCCGCCTAACCAGCGGTGATCCACATACGGCGAACCGCAACGGGCAGCTTCTTCAGCGACGATCTTGCCAGCGGAACGTTTGGTGCCGACAAACAGAATCTTGTTTTTGCCCGAAGCCAGTTTTTCAACAAAAGCCAAAGCTTCGTTGAACATAGGCAGTGTTTTTTCAAGGTTGATGATGTGGATCTTGTTACGTGCGCCGAAAATGTACTTACCCATTTTCGGATTCCAGTAACGGGTTTGGTGACCGAAGTGGACACCGGCTTTCAGCATATCGCGCATATTGACTTGGGACATGATAGTTCCTTGATAAGTCGGGTTAGGCCTCCACGTATCCCAATGACCAACCAACAGCTTCAAGCTGAGGGCACCCAGGTCATCGTGTCGACACGTGTGTGGGTTTAAGCTCTCGGGGCATACCCCGTAAAGCGGCGCATTTTATATCATAAAAGGCCGGACAACGAAACCCGAAATATACGCCGCGGAAAACGTGCTCTGCAGGGGCAGCCAGGCCGCTGCGACCGGCTCCTTTTTTAGGGTGAGGAAAAGCGATGATCACCTCGGACCTAGCGCTCTGTTAGAATCGCGTCTTTACCCGCTGAGCCGCGCTCTGTCGCGCCGAGAGAATTCTATGACTGTCACCATCAAAACTCACGAGGACATCGAAAAAATGCGCGTCGCCGGCCGCTTGGCTGCCGACGTACTGGAAATGATCGGTAACTATGTCAAACCTGGCGTGACCACCGACGAACTGGACCGCATTTGCCATGATTTTATCGTTAATGAGCAGAAGGCGATCCCGGCGCCCCTGAACTACAAAGGCTTTCCCAAATCCATTTGCACCTCGATCAACCACGTCGTATGCCACGGCATTCCTAATGAGAAGCCGCTCAAGGATGGCGATGTACTGAACATCGACATTACCGTTATCAAGGATGGCTACCACGGCGATACCAGCAAAATGTTCCACGTCGGCAAAGTGCCTGAATGGGCCGAGCGTCTGTCGAAGATCACCCAGGAATGCATGTACAAAGGCATTGAGGTAGTGCGTCCAGGTGCTCGTCTTGGCGACATTGGTGAAGTCATTCAGAAGCACGCTGAAAAGAACGGCTTTTCTGTGGTCCGTGAATACTGCGGCCACGGCATCGGCACGGTCTTCCATGAAGAACCGCAAGTATTGCATTATGGCCGCGCTGGCACCGGCATGGAACTAAAGGAAGGGATGACCTTCACCATTGAACCGATGATCAATCAAGGCCGCGCCGAAACACGGCTGCTGGGCGACGGCTGGACCGCGATAACCAAGGATCGCAAGCTGTCCGCTCAATGGGAACACACTATTTTGGTGACCGCCGACGGCTACGAAATCTTTACGCTGCGTAGCGATGACACTATCGCTCGAACATCGGCATTAGCGTAAATAACTCTTCTAAAGTTTGTCGATTGAACTGGCCAGATCAATATAAGGAAAGCTGCTCGATGCCGCAGGTGGATCCAGAGTTATTCGACCGCGGCCAGTTCCAGGCCGAACTGGCGTTGAAAGCAAGCCCCATTGCCGCTTTCAAAAAAGCCATTCGTCAGGCCCGCGAGGTACTTGACGCGCGCTTCCGTTCGGGTCGCGAGATTCGGCGCCTGATCGAGGACCGCGCCTGGTTCGTCGACAACATCCTGCAACAGGCTTGGGACCACTTCGACTGGAGCGAAGAAGCCGATATCGCGCTGCTGGCAGTGGGCGGTTACGGTCGCGGTGAGCTGCACCCGTATTCGGACATCGACCTGCTGATTTTGCTCGACAGCGCCGACCATGAAATTTTTCGCGAGCCAATAGAGCGCTTTCTTACGCTGCTGTGGGACATTGGTTTGGAAGTGGGCCAGAGCGTCCGCTCGGTAGACGAATGCGCCCAAGAAGCGCTGGCCGATCTAACCGTCATTACCAATCTGATGGAAAGCCGGACGATTGCCGGACCTGAACGCCTGCGTCGACGAATGCTAGAGGTCACCAGCCCCGAAAGAATGTGGCCGAGCAAAGAATTCTTTCTGGCCAAACGCGCCGAGCAGAAGACTCGCCATCACAAGTACAACGACACCGAATACAACCTCGAACCGAACGTCAAAGGTTCGCCCGGCGGCCTGCGTGATATTCAGACGATTCTTTGGGTAGCCCGCCGCCAGTACGGCACCTTGAATCTGCACGCGCTGGCAGGCGAAGGCTTTTTGCTGGAAAGCGAAAATAAATTGCTCGCCTCGTCCCAAGAATTCTTGTGGAAAGTACGTTACGCACTACACATGCTAGCTGGGCGTTCAGAGGACCGGTTGCTGTTCGATCATCAAGGCAGTATCGCCGGTCTCCTCGGCTACGAAGACAGCGACGCCAAATTAGCCATCGAACGCTTCATGCAGCAGTATTACCGCGTGGTGATCAGCATCGCTCAACTCAGCGAGCTGATCATTCAGCACTTTGAAGAAGTCATTCTTTCGCCGGACGAAAGCGGCAATACCCAGCCGATCAACTCAAGATTCCAGTTGCACGACGGCTACATCGAAGCGACTCACCCGAACGTGTTCGCGCGCACGCCGTTTGCGATGATTGAAATCTTTGTGCTCTTGGCTCAACACCCGGATATAAAAGGGGTTCGCGCCGACACCATTCGCTTGTTGCGCGAAAACCGGTATTTGATTAACGACGAGTTCCGCCACGACATTCGCATCACTAGCCTTTTCATTGAGCTGTTCAAGTGTGAATTCGGTATCCACCGCAACCTTCGGCGGATGAACCGTTATGGCATTCTCGGCCTGTACCTGCCCGAGTTTGGCCATATTGTTGGCCAGATGCAGCACGACCTGTTCCACATCTATACGGTCGATGCCCACACCCTTAACCTGATCAAGCACTTGCGCAAGCTGCAATACACACAGTCCTCGGACAAGTTTCAGCTCGCTAGCAAAATCATGGGCAAACTGCCCAAACCCGAACTTATCTACTTGGCCGGTTTGTATCACGACATTGGCAAAGGCCGTGGCGGCGATCACTCGGAATTAGGTGCAGTGGACGCCCAAGCATTTGGTCAACGTCATCACCTGCCGGCCTGGGACACTCGCCTGATCGTCTGGTTGGTACAAAATCACTTGGTGATGTCTACCACCGCCCAACGCAAGGACTTGTCGGACCCGCAGGTCATTCATGACTTCGGGTTGCTTGTCAGTGATGAAGTTCACCTGGACTATTTGTACGTGTTGACCGTGGCCGACATCAACGCAACCAACCCCACACTCTGGAACTCTTGGCGCGCCAGCTTATTGCGCCAGCTTTACACCGAAACCAAGCGAGCCTTGCGTCGCGGCCTGGAAAATCCGGTCGACCGCGAAGAGCAGATCCGTCGCACCCAAAGTGCAGCCTTGGACATTCTGGTGCGCAGTGGCACCGACCCTGACGATGTTGAACAGCTCTGGTCTCAGCTAGGCGACGACTATTTCCTGCGCCATACCGCAGGCGATGTGGCCTGGCACAGCGATGCTATTTTGCAGCAGCCGGCAGACGGCGGTCCTCTGGTACTTATCCGGGAAACCACCCAACGCGAGTTCGAAGGCGGCACGCAGATTTTCATTTACGCCCCTGACCAACATGATTTCTTTGCGGTAACCGTGGCCGCCATGGACCAGCTCAACCTGAACATTCATGACGCCCGCGTTATCACTTCCAGCAGCCAGTTCACCCTCGACACCTACATCGTGCTCGACACCGACGGCGGCTCGATTGGGGATAACCCACAACGCATCAAAGAAATCCGTGAAGGCCTGACCGATGCCCTGCGCAACCCGGACGATTACCCGACCATCATCAAGCGCCGGGTTCCGCGCCAGCTCAAGCACTTTGCGTTTGCACCCCAGGTCACCATCCTTACCGACGCTCAGCGCCCGGTGACGATTCTGGAGTTGAGCGCGCCGGATCGACCCGGCTTGCTGGCACGGATCGGCAAGATCTTTCTGGATTTCGACCTGTCGTTGCAGAACGCCAAAATTGCCACGCTGGGTGAGCGGGTGGAAGACGTATTTTTTATTACAGACGCGAACAACCAACCATTGTCTGACCCGGAACTGTGCATCCGGTTGCAAGATGCCATCGTCGAGCAGCTCAACGTCAGTTACGAACCCCACGGCGAGATGCGCCTCAGTATCTGACTCCCGCCTTTATGATTCGACTCGACAGCGCCCCTTGGGCGCCACGCTTATGAGACCTTGCGCCCATGAATAACGCCCTACAGCAGCTTCAGCCCTACCCGTTCGAAAAGCTCCGCGTCCTGCTCGGCAGCGTGACTCCCAATCCCGACAAGCGCCCGGTTGCGCTGTCCATTGGCGAACCCAAACATCGCTCACCCACGTTCGTCGCCGAAGCGCTGGCGGCCAATCTCGATCAGATGGCAGTTTATCCGACCACGCTCGGCATCCCGGCGTTGCGCGAAGCAATCACGGCTTGGTGCGAACGACGCTTTGGCATACCTGCCGACTGGCTTGATCCAGCGCGCAACGTGTTGCCGGTCAGCGGTACCCGTGAAGCGTTGTTTGCATTCACTCAAACCGTTGTTAACCGCAGCGACGACGGCTTGGTGATCAGCCCCAACCCGTTCTACCAAATCTATGAGGGCGCAGCGTTCCTTGCCGGGGCCCAGCCGCACTATCTGCCGTGCCTGGCCGAGAACGGTTTCAACCCGGATTTCGACGCCGTTTCTGCGGATATCTGGAAGCGCTGCCAAATTCTGTTTCTGTGCTCGCCCGGCAATCCGACCGGGGCGCTGGTCCCGCTGGAGACACTGAAGAAACTGATCGCACTGGCTGACGAGCACGACTTCGTGATTGCCGCGGACGAGTGCTACAGCGAGTTATATTTCGACGAAGCGACACCGCCGGCTGGTCTATTGAGCGCTTGCGTGGCGCTGGGCCGCAAGGATTTCAAACGCTGCGTGGTGTTCCACAGCTTGTCTAAGCGTTCAAACCTGCCGGGGTTGCGCTCAGGCTTCGTGGCCGGTGATGCAGACATTCTTAAGGCATTTCTGCTGTATCGGACCTACCACGGTTGCGCGATGCCGGTGCAAACCCAATTGGCGAGCATTGCTGCCTGGAATGACGAGGAGCACGTTTGTGCCAACCGGGCGTTGTACCGCGAGAAGTTCGACGCGGTATTGGCGATACTTGCCCCTGTGCTTGATGTGCAACGCCCGGACGGAGGTTTCTACCTGTGGCCGAAGGTCGGGACTGACGATGCCGAGTTTTGCCGCGACCTGTTTGTCGCCGAACACGTGACCGTGGTGCCGGGCTCGTATCTGTCCCGGGAAGTGGACGGCTTTAACCCAGGCGCCGGCCGAGTGCGCATGGCATTGGTCGCTCCGCTGACTGAGTGCGTCGAAGCCGCCGAGCGGATTCGGGATTTTATCAAAGGTTGATTGTTGGACGGCGGTTTCAAAACCCTAAAACCAAGTCATTCGCAGGCTTGTCTGCGAATGCACCCCCTAGATCAATTCTCATCTACTTGACTGGCCCCAAATTAGCCTCACTCAAGTCCAGATCCCCAAGCACCTGACGTAGCGTGTCGTCGCCAATTCAGTGATGGCGGCGCAAGCTGTAAAGCTCAAGACGCTGCGCCCGCAAGGCAAGCAAACGGAGCCGCTGTTCTCGGCAATGCCTACAAAACGGAAAAAATAGCTTTAAGTCGCTACCCGGAAACCTATTTTAACTATTGTTAAAACAACCTAACCGACGGTAGAACACTACACCCTAAAAGCTAAACGTCCTGTAATCTTGCGCGGACAGTTACTGTTCAGGTTCAAACTGTTAGTGTATGCGGAGGAAAACCACGAACAAAACACGCACATCTAGAACAAGGGCAATAGTAGACCCTCGTTTCCTTTAACCGATTTAAACCCGAAAAGCCCAATAAATACGGGGCCAATCAGGCGACACTTGTACGGTGCACGAAGGCCAGGAATGTAAACGCAATTTTCACCAGCGCCGAACTATGCTTCACTGCACCGATATTTTCGAGGGTCGGTTACCGCTATGGTTATTACAGCCTCGTTTTTCAACAAATAGACAGTTGACCACTGGGCATTGCGCACGGCTTGCATGTACGGCCGCAATGCCTTTCTGCACCAGAGGATCCCATGAATCAAAGTTTCCTTCCGTTTTCCCGTCCAAGTATTGGCGACGAGGAAATAGCCGCCGTAGAGCAGGTGCTACGCTCCGGATGGATTACCACCGGCCCAAAAAGTCAGGAACTTGAGCACCAGTTCGCCGAACGCGTGGGCAGCCGTCATGCTGTGGCGCTGTCGTCTGCCACCGGGGCGATGCACGTTACCCTGCTTGCGCTGGGCATTGGCCCAGGCGACGAAGTTATTACGCCGTCGCAAACATGGGTGTCGACCGCGAACATGATTTGCTTGCTGGGTGCTACGCCAGTTTTTGTCGATGTAGATCGCGATACGCTTATGAGTGATGTCTCAGCCATCGAGGCGGCCATTACGCCACGCACCAAAGCTATTATTCCGGTGCATTACGCTGGCGCTGCGTATGACCTTGATCCACTGTATGCCCTCGCTGATCGCCACGGCATCACCGTGATTGAAGACGCGGCCCACGCGGCAGGCACTGTTTATCGTGGTCGCCCGGTCGGCGCTAAAGGCACGGCGATCTTCTCGTTCCACGCCATCAAAAACATGACCTGCGCCGAAGGCGCGATGTTCGTCAGCGACGACGAAAAGCTTGCCAATCGGGTGCGCACGCTCAAGTTTCATGGCTTGGGCGTTGATGCCTATGACCGGATGACCCATGGCCGCAAACCGCAGGCAATGGTTATCGAGCCAGGCTTTAAGTACAATCTGGCCGACATGAATGCGGCTATCGCACTGGTCCAATTGCAGCGCCTTGACGAGATCAACGTCAAGCGTGAAGTGCTGGCTCAGGCCTACCTGAAACGCCTGTCTGGCTTGCCAGTGCAGCCGCTGAAGGTACCGCAGTACCCACAGCAACACGCTTGGCACTTGTTCATTCTGCGCATTGACGCTGAGAAGTGCGGTATTGACCGCGAAGCCTTCATGAAAGGCCTTCAGGAACAGAATATCGGCAGCGGCATTCATTTTATCGCCACCCACATGCACACCTATTACCGCCAACGTTTCCCGGATGTTCATTTGCCCAACACCGAGTGGAACTCCACACGTCTGTGCTCAATCCCGCTGTTCCCGGACATGAGCCTCGACGACGTCGAGCGAGTCGCCAGCGCCATTGAAACTACTCTGGAAAAAAGCCTTTGAGACCTTATCCGATTCAGTTCGTGTCAATCGTCATTCCGGTCTACAACGAAGAAGAAAGCTTGCCTGAACTGCTTCGTCGTACCGAGGCCGCTTGTGCCCAATTACCTTATGGGTTTGAGATTGTGCTGGTCGATGACGGCAGCCGCGACGAATCCGCGCAGATTCTGCAAGACGCCTCTGAGCGCGAAGGCAGCCATATCGTTGCCGTGATCCTAAATCGTAACTATGGCCAACACGCCGCGATTATGGCCGGCTTTGAACAGTGCAAGGGCGATGTAATCATCACTCTCGACGCTGACCTGCAAAACCCGCCGGAAGAAATTCCGCGCCTGGTAGAACAGGCAGCTCTGGGTTACGACGTAGTCGGTACTGTGCGCAGTAATCGTCAGGATTCTGCTTGGCGCCGTTGGCCCTCGCGACTGATTAACGTTGCGGTTCAACGCTCCACTGGCGTTGCCATGAGTGACTACGGCTGCATGCTGCGGGCTTATCGCCGGTCTGTTGTAGACGCCATGCTTGCCTGCCGCGAACGCAGCACCTTCATCCCGATTCTCGCCAACAGCTTCGCACGTCACACCACAGAAGTGGTTGTACAGCATGCAGAGCGTGAACACGGCGACTCGAAATACAGCACCATGCGCCTGATCAATCTGATGTTCGATTTGATCACCTGTATGACCACTACTCCCCTACGCTTGCTGAGCATTATCGGTTTCAGCATGGCAATACTGGGCGGCTTCTTTGCAATTATGCTGATCATCTTGCGCCTGTTGTTCGGCGCAGTCTGGGCCGGTGACGGCACTTTCGTATTGTTTGCGGTATTGTTCGTGTTTACCGGCGGCCAGTTCATCGGCATGGGCCTGCTGGGTGAATACCTAGGCCGCATGTATAGCGATGTTCGTGCCCGCCCGCGCTTTTTCATCGAAAAAGTGCTGCGCAGCCAACCGGTCACGTCTTCCGTTAGCGTTAGCGACTCAAAAGAATCTTCATCTTCTACTCAGGTCACGTTATGAATCCGAAAGTTGTCGTCTTTGCCTATCACGATATTGGCTGCACGGGCATTGAATCCCTGCTGAACGCAGGTTATGAAATCGCCGCCGTGTTTACCCATGCTGACGACCCGAAGGAAAACACCTTCTACGGTTCCGTTGCACAGTTGTGTGCACGCAAAGGCATTCCGGTTCACGCCCCTGAAGATGCCAACCACCCACTGTGGATCGAGCGCATCGCCAAGCTCAAACCGGACTTCATCTTTTCGTTTTACTACCGCAACCTGCTGAGCGACGAACTGCTAGCTTGTGCTGGCAAGGGCGCATTCAACCTTCACGGGTCGCTGCTGCCGCGCTATCGTGGTCGTGCGCCGGCTAACTGGGTCTTGGTCAATGGCGAAACCGAAACCGGCGTTACCTTGCACCGCATGGTCAAACGCGCTGACGCGGGCGGCATTCTGGCCCAGCAACGGGTTGCCATTGAGCGTTCCGACACCGCATTGAGCTTGCACAGCAAACTGCGCGAATCCGCTGCCAACTTAATGAACGAAGCTCTGCCACAACTGGCCAAGGGCACACTGAGCGAAACACCTCAGGACGAATCCAAAGCGACCTACTTCGGTCGTCGCACCCCAGCAGATGGCAAGCTGGTCTGGAAGCGTCCTGCTGAAGAATTGTTCAATCTGGTTCGCGCTGTCACTCAGCCATACCCAGGCGCTTTCTGCGCAGCTGGCGAGCACAAGCTGATCGTTTGGAGCGCCGACGTCATCAAGGGCAACGAAGGCCTGGCCCCAGGCCGGGTGATCAGCGTCGATCCATTGCGCATCGCGTGTGGTGAAGACTCGCTAGTGATCAAAGCCGGTCAGCGCAACGAAAACGGCCTTTATTTAAGCGGTCCGCAACTGGCTAACGAATTGGGCTTGGTGGACGGTTCTGTGCTGCGTGGTGCCGAGTCCGGCCGCGCCCCACGTCGTACCCGTGTGCTGATCCTCGGCGTTAACGGTTTCATTGGCAACCACTTGTCCGAGCGCCTGCTGCGTGACGACAAATACGATGTATACGGCCTGGACATCGGTTCTGACGCTGTAGAGCGCCTGCGCAGCCACCCTAACTTCCACTTCGTCGAAGGCGATATCAGCATCCACTCCGAGTGGATCGAATATCACATCAAGAAGTGCGATGTGGTTCTGCCGCTGGTGGCCATCGCTACGCCAATCGAATACACCCGCAACCCGTTGCGCGTCTTCGAACTGGATTTTGAAGAAAACCTGAAACTGGTTCGTTACTGCGTGAAGTACAACAAACGCGTGATCTTCCCTTCGACGTCTGAAGTCTATGGCATGTGCCAAGACCAGAATTTCGACGAAGACACCTCGAACCTGGTGGTCGGCCCGATCAACAAACAACGCTGGATCTACTCGGTCTCCAAGCAACTGCTTGACCGCGTGATCTGGGCTTACGGCCAGAAAGGCCTGAATTTCACCCTGTTCCGTCCGTTCAACTGGATGGGTCCGCGTCTGGACCGTCTGGATTCGGCACGTATCGGCAGTTCTCGCGCCATTACCCAGCTGATTCTGAATTTGGTAGAAGGCACGCCGATCCGCCTGTTCGACGGTGGTGAACAAAAACGCTGCTTCACCGACATCGCTGACGGTATCGAAGCTTTGGCACGCATCATCGACAACGAAAATGACGCTTGTAACGGTCAAATCATCAACATCGGCAACCCGGACAACGAAGCCAGCATTCGTCAGTTGGGCGAAGAACTGCTGCGTCAGTTCGAAGCTCACCCGTTGCGCGCAAACTTCCCTCCGTTTGCCGGTTTCCGCGATGTAGAAAGCAAAGCGTTCTACGGCACTGGCTACCAAGACGTTTCCCACCGCAAGCCAAGCATTCAAAACGCCAAGCGCCTGTTGAACTGGGAACCGACGGTAGAAATGAGTGAGACCATTGGCAACACCTTGGACTTCTTCCTGCGTGAAGCCATGGCCGAAATCGCGGATAAGCGCTGATGCAGGCAGGACTGCGAATCGATGTAGATACCTATCGCGGCACCCGAGAAGGTGTGCCGCGGTTATTGGAAATGCTCGATGAAGCACAGGTCAAGGCGACGTTTTTTTTCAGTGTCGGACCGGACAACATGGGGCGCCACTTGTGGCGCCTCATCCGTCCCCAATTCTTTTGGAAAATGCTTCGCTCCAAGGCGGCCAGTCTATATGGCTGGGATATTCTTCTGGCCGGCACTGCCTGGCCAGGGAAACCCATTGGTCGCAACCTGGGTCATCTGATGCGTCAAGCGGTCGACGCCGGGCATGAAGTCGGTTTGCATGCGTGGGATCACCACGGCTGGCAAGCCAATGCTGGGCGTTGGAGCGAAGTGCAACTGATTGAGCAAATTCGTCGCGGCGTGGAGTGCTTGAGTGACATCACCGGTCAACGCGTCGGCTGTTCAGCCACGGCTGGCTGGCGTGCCGATGAGCGCGTGGTGGAAGCTAAGGAACAGTTTGGCTTTCGCTACAACAGCGATTGTCGCGGCCATAGTCTGTTTCGCCCTACGCTTAAGGATGGCCGATTAGGCACACCACAGATTCCGGTGGATCTTCCAACCTTCGATGAAGTGGTGGGCCCAAACGTCAGCGCAAAAGACTTTAACTCATTTATTCTCGACCGTTTCAGCGCCGAGAAGCTGAACATTTATACGATTCACGCAGAAGTAGAAGGGATTCTAATGGCCGATGATTTTCGTCAATTACTGGCGCAGGCTAAATCGCGCGAGATCCAGTTTCAACCGCTCGGCAATCTATTGCCGACTGAGCTCAATACCCTGCCAGCAGGTCAGTTGATAAGAGGCACACTGAGCGGCCGCGAGGGCTGGCTGGGAGTGCAGCGCACATGACGGGGCGCTGGGCGTTACCTTTTTTGTTAATTGCGTTTTTCCTGGCTTTTCTTTTACCACTGGGTAGCCACGGCCTGTGGATTCCCGACGAAACCCGTTATGCGCAAATTAGTCAGGAGATGCTGCTCAGCGGCAATTGGGTGTCACCCCATTTCATGGGGCTGCGCTACTTCGAAAAACCTGTAGGCGGTTATTGGATGATCGCCATCGGCCAGGCGATTTTCGGCGACAATCTGTTTGGCGTACGCATCGCCTCGGCGCTCAGCGTCGGCCTCAGTGCGATGCTGACCTACGCCGTCGCACATCGATTATGGAATGACCGGCGCAAGAGTTTTATGTGCGCCCTGATTTTTTTAAGCTTTGGCCTCATCGCCGTGCAGGCGGGTTACGCCAATCTCGACCCGCAATTCACCCTATGGGTCAACCTGAGCATGGTCGGGTTGTGGCTCGCCGTTAATAGCACCGGCCGCGAACGAATTGCTGCATGGGTATTGGTGGGTTTCGCATGCGGTATGGGCTTCCTGACTAAGGGCTTTCTCGCCTTGCTGCTACCGGCGTTGATCGCCCTGCCGTATATGGTTTCGCAGAGACGCTTTCGCGAACTGTTGATATACGGCCCGCTGGCGGTTCTGATTGCGTTGCTGGTATGCCTGCCATGGGCATTGGCAGTGCAGCAGCGCGAACCAGACTTTTGGAACTTCTTCTTCTGGCACGAACACATTCGTCGCTTTGCCGGTGAAGACGCTCAGCATCTTCAACCATGGTGGTTTTACCTTCCTGTGATGGTCATGGCCAGTTTGCCGTGGGCCGCAATGTTGCCGACGACGTTCACACAGGCCTGGAAGTCCAAAGCCCAGCCAAATACGATCTTCATGCTTCTGTGGTTACTGTTGCCGCTGGCGTTTCTCAGCCTGAGCAGAGGCAAACTGCCAACGTACGTGATGCCGTGCATGCTGCCTTTGGCGCTGCTGATGGGAGAGGCGGTGATAGATCGACTCGAACGTGGCAGCGTCCGAGCTCTACGTCTCAATGGGTTGCTAAACCTTGCACTCGGCTCGATCGTTCTGATCGCCGTGGCTTACATGCAATACAAAAAACCTGTCTATGAAAACGAGCCGCTGCACCTTGCAATGGCAGTGGTTGCAGTTGCGGGCTGGATCGTCGCTAACCTTGTTCAGGTATTCAGACCGCTGACCATGTGGATCATGCCGGCGCTGGGCGCGTGGTTGTTTGTGGCACTGATTCCGATGAGCCTACCTAACAGCGTGGTGCTCAACAAAACACCCGATCAGTTTATTGCCAAGCATGCAGCAGCGCTGAGCCAAAGCAAAACTCTGCTGAGTAACGACCTGGGCGCTGCCTCGGCGCTGTCATGGCGTATTCAGCGACCTGACGTTGCGCTATACAACACGGTGGGTGAAGTCAAATATGGTCTGACTTACACTGACGCCGCCGCGCGCAAAGTCGATTCTGCAAAAGTGCAACAGTGGATGGCCATAGCACGAAGCGAAGGGCAGGTCGGGGTGGTGATGCGAGTTAATAGTCAGGACGACCTCAATGAAATCGAGCTTTTACCAAAAGACGGTCAGCGATTCGAGGAAGGGAACATAGTGATTCTGATCTTCGCGCAATCCGCCTCATGACCCTGTTTTTGTTACTGGCCGCGTGTTTGTTGAGCTGTCTGGGCCAAGTCGCGCAAAAATTTGCCGTTGAGGGTTGGCGTGGGCAACACGTCGGCCTCGGCCTCGCGCTGCGCTCGCCTTGGTTATGGCTGGCATTGGCCAGCCTGGGTTTCGGACTATTGTTATGGCTGTTGGTGCTGCAGCGCGTTGAAGTCGGGATTGCTTACCCGATGCTTAGCTTGAACTTTGTCTTGATCACGCTAGTGGCGCACTTTTTGTTCAAAGAATCCGTCGACCGCCGCCACTGGTTCGGTGTAGTACTGGTGATCGGTGGCGTCATTTTGCTGGGCCAACACACATGAACCTGCGACGCGGCGTCACATTCGCCATGGGCAGCGTGTTGTTGGTCAGCGGTGCGCAACTGGGTATGCGTTGGAGCATGACGCGCTTGCCCTCGCCCACCCAATGGCTGGATACCCTGAATAACGGCAGTATCGACAGGCTGGCTATCAGCGTCGTCTCTGCGGCGATTCTGGCCTACGCCCTTTCGATGCTGTGTTGGTTGCTCGCATTGCGCGACCTGCCTCTAGGCCGAGCCTATTCTTTGCTCAGCATCAGTTACGCATTGGTTTATTTACTGGCAGCGAGCCTGCCGGTTTTCCAGGAACAGTTCAGCGCTTCCAAAACATTGGGTGTGACCTTGGTTATCCTCGGCGTCATCACCATTAACTCACAACGCAGCTCCGCGACACGGTCCAGGAATTCCGCATGAAAATTACAGTATTAGGTAGTGGCTACGTAGGCCTTGTGCAAGCGACAGTCCTGGCCGAAGTCGGCCATGATGTGATCTGCATGGACATCGATGCAGAAAAAGTGAAACAGCTTCAGCAGGGTCACGTGAGCATTTTCGAGCCCGGCTTGGCAACGCTGGTCCGGGAAAACCTGGAAAGTGGACGCCTGCGTTTCACTCACGACGAGAAGCTTGCCATTGAGCACGGCCAGGTGCTGTTTATCGCCGTCGGCACGCCCTCCAGCGATGACGGCTCAGCGGATTTAAAAGCAGTTTTCGCGGTAGGCGAAATGGTTGCACGTCATCGGGTTGAACCGCTGATTCTGGTCGAGAAATCCACCGTGCCCGTCGGCACTGGTGACGCATTGCGCCTGCATACCGAAGAGGCCCTGGCTGGTCGGCCGTTGGAGTTCGATATTGTCTCTAACCCTGAATTCCTGAAAGAAGGCTCGGCAGTTTCCGACTGCCGCCGCCCGGACCGGATCGTAATTGGTTGCGAGCGCGACGAAGTGCGTGAAGTCATGCGTGACTTGTATGCACCGTTCAACCGCAATCATGACCGCATCATTTTCATGGACCTGCGCAGCGCCGAGCTGACCAAATACGCCGCCAACTGCATGCTGGCCACTAAGATCAGCTTCATCAACCAAATTGCTGAGCTGGCTGAGCACTTGGGCGCTGACATCGAGTCCGTGCGTTTGGGCATCGGTGCTGATTCACGCATTGGTTACCACTTTATCTATCCGGGCGCCGGTTACGGCGGTTCGTGCTTCCCTAAAGACATGCGCGCTTTAATTCATAGCGCTCAGGAAGCCCAGTGCTCCAGCGATTTGCTGCAGGCGGTAGAAGCCATTAACGAACGGCAGAAAACCAAACTGTTCGAACGCGTCAATGCGTTCTACAAAGGTGATTTACGCGGAAAAATCTTTGCGCTATGGGGCTTGGCCTTCAAGCCAAACACCGATGACATGCGCGATGCGCCGAGCCGAGTGTTAATGGAAGCCTTGTGGGCGGCGGGCGCAACCGTACGTGCGTTCGACCCCGAAGCTATGCAGGAAACCCAGCGTATCTATGGCAATCACCCAGGCCTGAGCTTGATGGGCACCCCCGAATCCGTGCTGGGTGGTGCCGATGCGTTGATCGTCTGCACCGAATGGCAACAGTTCAAGGCTCCGGATTTCAAACTGATGCAGGAACGTCTTAAAGCGCCGGTAATTTTTGACGGACGCAACTTGTACGACACCGAACGCATGACGCGAAAGGGCTTCACGTATTTCCCAATGGGCCGTGGCGACTCTCGCAGCCTGCCAATCCCGTTTCAGCAATGGCATGCGAACAGCGCTACTGAAGCGAACGCACAGTAATCATTAGGGGTCAGTGCCTGCAGCCAGTATCTGGTTCGCGGGTACTGACCCTTTGTGCGTCCGGTGCCCGTTAGAGTTCAAGCTGAAGCGCAGCAACGTTTTGCTATATGGAGATACCCTTTGCCGTTTCTACCTCAGACTCAGCCCTCATCGGCCTCTTTGGCAACAGTGCGCTGCCAGTCCATTATCTTGGGGGGGCTGGCACTCCTGCTATTTGTCGTGGGTAACTATGAACAAGCCACGATCGGATTCGACTCGCGCTTTGTAATTTTTGCTCAAGAAATGTTGCGTCACGGCCCAAGTTTTTTTCCCACAACCTATGGCGAGCCTTATCCAGACTATTCCGCCACATCAACTTTCTTTATCTACCTGCTCTCGCTGCCGTTTGGCCGAGTGATAAGCCTCACCGCATGGCTTCCGACCGCGATCGCATCGGCGATTTTGGTTGCGCTTATTTATCGCTTGGTGGCCGCGCACTCTCGGTCTTGGGCACTGGTCAGCGTAGCCCTGCTGCTGCTGAGCAATACCTTTATCACCGAGACCCGCGCCATATCCCTGGACCAAATGCTCGCGACCGTATCGTTCGCCGTATTTTATCTGGGCTATGCTGCCGATCACTTTGGTGCGCGTCGGCGCATAGGTCTGATTCTCGCGCTTATAGTGCTGGGCTTTGCTATTCGCGGCCCCATCGGGCTGGTCGTTCCTACCGGCATGCTGTGCAGTTACTACGTGCTGAATGGACAATGGCGACGAATGCTCATATTCGGTCTGCAAGCGGCGGTATTGCTGGCGATCTGCATGGGAATGCTACTGCTGTTTGCCAAGATCAGCGGCGGTCAACAGTTCCTTGATGAAGTGGTGCGCATGCAATTCACTTCACGTATGGACGGTACTGAAGGCACCAGCAGTACTTTCTATTACTTCAGCAGTTCGATGGGCAACTATGCGCTGGCATACCCAATGGCGATTTTGGTGCTAGCGGCCATCATCGTTCGTGGTCGGCAGCCCCTTACACCAGCGCTGCGACTGGTAATGCTTTGCACTGCAGCCGGACTGATTGTCATGATTGGCCTTTCAATTCCGCAGGCGAAAAAAGCTCGCTACATGCTGCCGATGGTGCCAATGGCAGCGATCGTCGCAGCTTATCCGTTTCAAATGACCCAAGGGCGCCTGCTCGCCTTGTTACGGGGGTTGCTCCAGATACTTTGGCTGCTGATGCCGAGTGCGTTGATTGCAGGATTGTTGGTGGCTCGCCATCGTTTCGCCGACCAGCTGACATCGATTAGTGGAATCACTTCAGTGCTTGTGGTGCTGCAAGTGATTGCGTTAGCCGCCTTGTTCAAAGCCCGGTGGCGTGTTGCAAGTCTGGCAACGTGCGCGGTACTGGCGGTGTGGATGAGTTTTATCTGGGTTTATGAACCCGTTCAGCGTGCAGCCTACGACACGCAAGGCTTTAGCGTAGCGGTTCATGACCTGATCCAGCATGATCCTGCGCCGCTCGCCCTATATGGAATGCCCAAGGATGGAAAGGCCATCAAGTTCGTGGTCAACATCCCCGACGGCCTGAAGCCGATCTTCATTGCTTCTCCGGATGAATTGGCGGCGGTGAAAGGACCGGTTTACGTGGTGATCGCCAAAGATATATATCAAGCGCTGCCGGATAGCCGCCTGACGGCCTTGCCGATTTTGCTTAGCAGTCAATTTGATAAGGATGACTACCTGCTGTTTCGTCTACCTTGAATGTTTATAAACGGCGTATTTGTTCCGTGGCAGCGCGGCATTGGAATAGGCCCGCATTTCTTGGGGCGCTCAAGCTATAACTATCGCGGCCGCAGCCGTCGCCGCAGCGCGGACCCAGATCGCCGCGACCAGTGCCTCATTACAAAGCGCTTCCGGAGCCCTGCTAAGAGCGTTGACCGAAGAGGGTTCAAGCATCGCCGGCCAGATGGTTAGCACCAAGGCATGAGGCGCAGGCAGCACGATGGGTGAATAATCCAGTCACAGTGAAAAGCCCGGCAACCCCGCCGGGCTTTTCACTGTGCGATGTGCGCCCCGCACCTTACCGAGACAGCCAAGGCACTGAATGGAACGACGTGGCATAATCATTCGCTGATTTTTTGGGCAAAGTGGGGAGTTTCGAGGATGGACAATTCCTCCAGTAATAATAAAGGCGTACACCTTTATGGAATCAAGGCCTGCGACACCATGAAAAAGGCGCGCACCTGGCTTGATGATAACGCCGTCAGTTACGACTTTCATGACTACAAAACGGTCGGCATCGACCGTGAGCACCTGACTCAGTGGTGCGATGAGCATGGCTGGCAAGTGGTTTTAAACCGGGCAGGAACGACCTTCCGCAAACTCGACGACGGACAAAAAGCCGATCTCGATCAAGCAAAGGCGATCGAACTGATGCTCGCACAACCGTCAATGATCAAGCGCCCGGTGCTCGATCTTGGCGACAAAACCCTGGTTGGCTTCAAGCCCGATGTATACGGGGCGGCCTTCACGTAAGCCAAAGCGCTGCTTGAGCCCCCTTTCCAATAAGTTAGAGGTATTCACATGTCTACTACCCTGTTCAGCCTGGCCTTTGGGGTCGGCACTCAAAATCGTAAAGGCGCCTGGCTTGAAGTGTTCTACGCCCAGCCGTTGATTAATCCGTCTGCCGAACTGATCGCTGCCATTGCACCCGCACTGGGCTACACCGGTGGCAATCAGGCCGTCGCCTTCAACACCACCCAGGCCTCGCAACTGGCCGAAACGCTAAAGAATATCGATGCAGGCCAAGCGGCCCTACTGACTCGCCTGGCCGAAAGTCACAAGCCATTGGTCGTCACCTTTCTGGCTGAAGACACAGCATTGACCTCGACGCCTGAGGCTTACCTCAAGCTGCATTTGTTGTCACATCGCTTGATCAAGCCACACGGCCTGAATCTGGCTGGCATTTTCCCATTGTTACCCAACGTCGCCTGGACCAACCAAGGCGCTGTGGACTTGGCTGAATTGGCTGAGCGTCAACTGGAGGCGCGCCTCAAGGGCGAGTTCCTGGAAGTGTTCTCGGTGGACAAATTCCCGAAAATGACTGACTACGTGGTGCCAACCGGCGTGCGTATCGCTGACAGCGCGCGGGTACGCCTGGGTGCTTACATCGGCGAAGGCACCACCGTGATGCACGAAGGTTTCGTCAATTTCAATGGTGGCACCGAAGGTCCGGGCATGATCGAAGGCCGCGTCTCGGCCGGGGTATTTGTCGGTAAGGGTTCGGACCTGGGCGGCGGTTGCTCGACAATGGGCACCTTGTCGGGCGGCGGCAACGTAGTGATCAAGGTCGGCGAAGGCTGCCTGATTGGCGCCAATGCAGGAATTGGCTTTCCATTGGGCGACCGCAACACCGTGGAAGCCGGTCTGTACGTAACAGCCGGAACCAAAGTCGCACTGCTTGATGATAAGAACGAGCTGGTCAAAGTGGTCAAGGCCCGTGAGCTGTCGGGTCAACCGGACCTGTTGTTCCGTCGTAACTCACAAACGGGCGCCGTGGAATGCAAATCCCATAAATCAGCCATCGAACTGAACGAAGCGCTGCACGCTCACAACTGATCTGATGTCGTATTCAGGGTCAACACCGCGCAAGTGGGTTAGGCCCTGATCCTTCGAGCTGAATAACCATGCTTTTGCCCTCTCCTTGGCGCGCTGACTTTCCAGCCATCGCCGCACTGCAACAGCAAGGCCAGACCTATCTGGACAACGCCGCTACAACGCAAAAACCTCAGGCGCTGCTCGACGCGCTGAATCATTACTACGTCAACGGCGCCGCCAATGTGCATCGGGCACAGCACCTGCCGGGGGCGGCTGCCACGCAAGCGTTTGAAAACAGCCGGCGCAAAGTTGCCCAATGGTTGAACGCCGGCGATGACGCACAGATTATTTTTACCCACGGCGCGACGTCGGCATTGAATCTGCTGGCCTACGGGCTTGAGCATCGCTTTGAAACCGGCGATGAGATCGTTGTCTCTGCGCTGGAGCATCACGCCAACCTGCTGCCTTGGCAGCAACTGGCACAGCGTCAAGGGCTTGAACTGGTGATTTTGCCCCTCAATGCTCAGGGGCTTATTGATTTGGTTGCCGCCGCCGAACTGATCGGCCCCCGCACCCGCTTGTTGGCGACCAGCCAATTTTCCAACGTGCTCGGAGCTTGGCAACCACTGCCAGAATTACTGAGCATGGCCAAGGCTCACGGCGCGTTGACCGTCGTCGACGGCGCACAGGGTGTGGTGCATGGCCGACACGACTTGCAGGCCCTAGGCTGCGACTTCTACGTATTTTCAAGCCACAAACTCTATGGCCCGGACGGTGTTGGCGTCTTATACGGCCGCGATGAGGCTTTGACGCAGTTGCGTCATTGGCAATTGGGCGGCGAAATGGTGCTGACCACGGACTACCACAGCGCAACCTTTCGCCCTGCGCCGCTGGGTTTTGAAGCGGGCACTCCGCCGATTGCCGGAGTCATCGGGCTTGGCGCGACCCTCGACTATTTGAGCAGCCTCGACCACGGTGCAGTGCTGGCCCATGAAGCCGCGCTGCACCGGTTATTGCTGGAGGGTTTGAACAGACGCCAGGGCGTGCGGGTGCTGGGTGATCCGCAACTGGCATTAGTCAGCTTCGTGGTCGAGGGCATCCACAATGCCGATCTGGCGCACCTGTTGACTGAGCAAGGCATTGCAGTTCGTGCCGGGCATCATTGCGCGATGCCTTTAATCAAACGGCTCGGCCTGACCGGCGCGATTCGCGCCTCTCTGGCGCTGTATAACGATTCCAACGACGTGCAGCGCTTTTTCGATGCGCTGGATCAAGCATTGGAGTTGCTGCGATGAACCTTCCACCCGAGGCCCAATTAGCCCTGGACACCTTCAATAAACCGCAAAGCTGGGAACAACGCGCGCGGCTCTTGATGCAATGGGGTGAACGTTTGCCTGGGTTGAGCGACGACGAAAAGACCGAAGAGCACCGCGTACACGGCTGCGAAAGCCAAGTGTGGTTGTTGGGCACCCTCACAAGCGGTCGCTGGCAATTCCGTGCCGCCAGCGATGCGCGTTTGATTCGGGGCTTGGTGGTCCTGTTATTGGCGCGGGTTAATAACCTGCCGGCAGAGGACTTGCAGCAGGTTGATTTAGCGGACTGGTTCAAGCAACTGGGGTTGAGCCGCCACTTGTCACCGTCACGCAGCAATGGGTTGAACGCAGTGTTGCAACGGATGCGTCAGCTGGCTTGCGGCACGGCCTGAATCGGCTTTATCCGTTCCGACGGGCGTCTTACCCCGGCAACAATCTTGTCCACTGCTTTGGTTGCCGCGACCATACCGAACGTCGCCGTGACCATCATCACCGCGCCGAACCCGCCGGAACAGTCGAGCTTCACACCGTCGCCGACGAAGCTTTTTTGCAGGCAAATACTGCCATCGGGTTTCGGGTAACGCAGCTGCTCGGTGGAGAACACGCACGGCACACTGTAGTGGCGAGTCATAGTCCGCGAGAAACCGTAATCCCGGCGCAGGGTCGAGCGCACTTTGGACGCCAGTGGGTCATTGAACGTGCGATTGAGGTCGCAGACCTGGATCAGCGTCGGATCGATCTGCCCTCCCGCACCGCCAGTAGTAATGATCTGAATCTTGCGGCGCTTGCACCAAGCGATCAGCGCCGCCTTGGCGTTGACGCTGTCGATGCAATCGAGCACGCAATCGATGTTCGGCGTGATGTACTCGGCCATGGTTTCGCGGGTCACGAAATCACCGACGGCATGAACCACGCAATCGGGGTTGATCGCACGCAAGCGCTCGGCCATGACCTCGACCTTGGCCCGACCGACCGTGCCCGCCAGTGCATGCAGCTGGCGGTTGCTGTTGCTGAGGCAAACGTCGTCCATATCGAACAAAGAGATTTCGCCGACCCCGCAACGGGCAATCGCTTCCGCCGCCCACGAACCGACTCCGCCGACGCCAACGATGGCTACATGCGCCGCACGTAACCGCTCCAGGCCATCGATGCCATACAGACGGGCGACGCCGGCAAACCGCGGATCTTCTGTGTTCATGACCATAACCCCAAAACCGGCGCGCATTATAGGGCGGTATACCCGGGAGAGCATCTTTATCCGGACAAACCGCAATCTGTAACCGCGCCGCCCGCTGTAGAAGCCAACCTGTTGGCGAGGCGTCGTGCCTGACACGCCGCAGTGTCTGGTTCTCGCCAACACGTTGGTTCCTACAGATCCGTCCTCCAGCCGAAATTCGCGAAGACGCGCGCCCCCCTCCCCTGCTTTAATAGGCGCAACACACTTAGTTACATTGCAATCTTTGGAACCAGACGTATTTATGTCATCGCGTAAATTTGGACTCAACTTGGTGGTTGTCGTTGCAATTGCCGCGCTGTTCACCGGTTTCTGGGCGCTAATCAACCGCCCGGTCACTACTCCTGACTGGCCTGAGCAAATTTCAGGCTTCTCTTACTCTCCGTTCCGACCGGGGCAAAGCCCACAGGAAGGCATCTACCCGTCCGACGATGAAATGCGTCAAGACCTGGAGTTGATAAGCAAGCAGACTGACAGTATCCGCACCTATTCGGTGGACGGTTCCCTTGAGGATATTCCTAAGCTGGCGGAAGAATTTGGCCTACGCGTAACCTTGGGCATCTGGATCAGCCCCGACGAGCAGCGTAACGAGCGCGAAATTACCCGGGCCATCGAACTGGCGAACACGTCGCGCAGTGTAGTTCGCGTGGTGGTGGGTAACGAAGCCCTGTTCCGCCGTGAAATCACCGTCAAGCAACTCAGCGTGCTGCTGGACAGGGTTCGTGCGGCGGTTAAGGTGCCGGTAACGACGTCGGAGCAATGGCACATTTGGGAGAAATACCCGGAGCTGGGCAAACACGTTGACTTGATCGCCGCGCACATTCTGCCCTACTGGGAATTCATCCCGGTGGACAAGGCGGGTCAGTTCGTCCTCGACCGCGCTCGTGAACTGAAAAAGATGTTCCCGAAAAAACCGCTGTTACTTTCTGAGGTTGGCTGGCCGAGTAACGGCCGTATGCGCGGCGGTTCCGACGCGACCCCAGCAGATCAAGCGATTTATCTGCGTACGCTGGTCAACAAGCTGAACCGTCAAGGCTACAACTACTTTGTGATCGAAGCGTTCGATCAGCCGTGGAAAGCCAGTGATGAAGGTTCGGTGGGCGCGTATTGGGGCGTGTACAACGCCGACCGCCAACAGAAATTCAACTTCACCGGACCCGTTGTCGCAATCCCTCAGTGGCGAGTTCTAGCCATCGGATCGGGGGTATTGGCATTATTGTCGCTAGCGCTATTGCTGATCGACGGTTCGGCGTTGCGCCAACGCGGTCGAACCTTCCTGACCTTCACCGCGTTCCTCTGTGGATCAGTGTTGGTGTGGATCGGTTACGACTACAGCCAGCAATACAGCACCTGGTTTAGCCTGACGGTTGGCTTCTTGCTGGCGCTCGGCGCACTGGGCGTGTTCATCGTATTGATGGCCGAAGCGCATGAACTGGCCGAAGCCGTCTGGACCCATAAGCGTCGCCGTGAATTCTTGCCGGTGGAAACCGACAACGCGTACCGACCCAAAGTCTCGGTCCACGTGCCCTGCTACAACGAGCCGCCAGAGATGGTCAAACAGACCCTTAACGCCTTGGCGGCCCTCGATTACCCGGACTTCGAAGTCCTTCTCATCGATAACAACACCAAAGATCCTGCGGTCTGGGAGCCGGTCAAGGCGCATTGCGAACTGCTCGGTCCACGCTTTAAGTTTTTCCACGTTGCCCCGCTGGCTGGCTTCAAAGGCGGCGCGCTGAATTACCTGATTCCACACACCGCGCCGGATGCTGAAGTCATTGCCGTGATCGACTCCGATTATTGTGTCGATCGTAACTGGCTCAAGCACATGGTGCCCCACTTCGCCGATCCGAAAATCGCCGTGGTGCAGTCGCCGCAGGACTACCGCGACCAGAACGAAAGCGCCTTCAAGAAGCTTTGCTACTCGGAATACAAAGGCTTCTTTCATATCGGCATGATCACCCGTAACGACCGCGATGCGATCATCCAGCACGGCACCATGACCATGACCCGCCGATCGGTGCTTGAGGAACTGGGCTGGGCTGATTGGTGCATCTGTGAAGACGCCGAACTGGGTCTGCGGGTGTTCGAAAAAGGCCTGTCTGCGGCCTACGCCCATAACAGCTATGGCAAGGGCCTGATGCCGGACACGTTTATCGACTTCAAGAAACAACGTTTCCGTTGGGCCTATGGCGCAATTCAAATCATCAAGCGCCACACGTCGAGCCTGCTGCGCGGCAAAGACACGCAACTGACCCGCGGTCAGCGTTATCACTTCCTTGCGGGCTGGTTGCCGTGGGTGGCAGACGGCATGAATATTTTCTTCACCTTCGGTGCCTTGCTGTGGTCTGGAGCGATGATAATCGTGCCGCAACGGGTCGATCCACCGCTGCTGATCTTCGCGATTCCGCCACTGGCACTGTTCGTGTTCAAGGTCGGCAAGATCATTTTCCTTTACCGCCGCGCGGTGGGCGTCAACCTTAAGGATGCATTTGCCGCAGCCCTGGCAGGCCTTGCCTTGTCGCATACCATCGCCAAAGCGGTCTTGTATGGGTTCTTCACCACCAGCATTCCATTCTTCCGCACACCGAAGAACGTCGACAGCCACGGCCTCTGGGTAGCGATTTCCGAAGCACGGGAAGAATTGTTCATCATGCTGCTGTTGTGGGGCGCCGCGCTGGGTATCTGCTTGGTCCAAGGCCTGCCAAGCGCCGATATGCGTTTTTGGGTGACCATGCTGTTGGTGCAATCGCTGCCGTATCTGGCCGCATTGATCATGGCCTTCCTTTCATCCCTGCCTAAACCGACACAGGTGGTAGAGCCTACGTCGGCCTGAGATTAATACGGGCGGTATTAAACGGCGGCCTTCGGGCCGCCGTTTTGCTTTAAGCTATGCGCCTTTTAAGCACCCTAAAAAACCTAGGTTTACTGCGCTTTAACCGGAGTTTTGTACATGACGGCCCCAGCCGAACTTTCGCCCACCCTTCAACTCGCTTGCGACTTGATCCGTCGTCCATCGGTGACCCCGATCGACGCGGACTGCCAGACCGTGATGATGCAGCGCCTGGGCAATGCCGGCTTCGCGCTGGAACCCATGCGTATCGAAGATGTGGATAATTTTTGGGCCACCCACGGCCATCAGGACGGCCCGGTATTGTGCTTCGCTGGGCACACCGACGTGGTGCCGACCGGCCCGGTTAAAGCGTGGCAAAACGATCCGTTCAATGCCTTGATCGACGAACACGGCATGCTCTGTGGACGTGGCGCAGCTGATATGAAAGGCAGCCTTGCATCAATGCTGGTGGCAACAGAACGCTTTGTCGGCGAATACCCGAACCATAAAGGCAAGGTTGCCTTCCTGATCACCAGCGACGAGGAAGGCCCAGCGCATCACGGCACTAAGGCAGTGATCGAGCGCCTGGTGGCGCGCAAAGAACGCATGGACTGGTGCATCGTCGGCGAACCGTCGAGTACCACCTTGGTCGGCGATGTCGTGAAAAACGGCCGACGCGGTTCGTTGGGCGCCACGCTGACAGTACGCGGGGTACAGGGCCATGTTGCCTACCCGCATTTGGCAAAGAACCCGATTCATCTGGTGGCTCCGGCTTTGGCCGATCTGGTGGCTGAGCACTGGGACAACGGCAATGCATTCTTTCCGCCGACCAGTTTTCAAATTTCTAACCTGAACGCCGGCACCGGCGCGACCAACGTCATTCCTGGCGATCTGGTTGCAGTGTTCAACTTCCGCTTCTCTACCGAATCCACCGTCGAAGGCTTGCAGCAACGGGTTGCGGTCCTGCTCGACAAGCACGGTCTGGACTATCACGTGGAATGGGCGCTGTCCGGCCTGCCGTTTCTCACCGAACCGGGCGATCTGTTGGATGCGGTCTCGGCCAGCATCAAGGCCGTCACCGGTCGCGAGACCAAAGCCTCCACCAGCGGCGGCACCTCCGATGGACGGTTTATAGCGACGATGGGGACTCAGGTGGTCGAACTGGGGCCGGTCAACGCCACGATCCATCAGGTCAATGAGCGCGTACTGGCCGCCGACCTCGACGTGTTGACCGAGATCTACTTTCAAACGCTGGTCAAATTACTCGCATGATGCTCACCTGCCCGATTTGCTCAGCCGCCCTTAGCGGCGTCGATAACGGCGTCGTTTGCCCCGTTGGCCACCGCTTCGACCGCGCGCGTCAGGGTTATCTGAACCTGCTGCCGGTGCAGCACAAAAACAGTCGTGACCCTGGCGATAACCAAGCCATGGTCGAAGCCCGTCGCGACTTTCTCAACGCTGGGCATTACACACCGGTAGCCAAGCGTTTGGCCGAACTGGCAGCGGAGCAGGTTCCAGCGCGTTGGCTGGACATCGGCTGCGGCGAAGGCTATTACACCGCGCAAATCGCCACGGCGCTGCCCGAGGCCGACGGTTACGCACTGGACATTTCCCGTGAAGCGGTCAAGCGTGCATGCCGCCGCGATCCCTCACTGACGTGGTTGATCGCCAGCATGGCGCGAGTGCCACTGCCGGATGACAGCTGCCAGTTGCTGATCAGCGTGTTCAGCCCTTTGGACTGGAATGAAGCCAAGCGCCTCCTGACACCGGGCGGCGGGCTGATACGGGTTGGCCCAACCAGCGGACATCTGATGGAGCTGCGCGAGCGTCTATACGACGAAGTACGCAATTACGCCGATGACAAGCATTTGGCCCTGATCCCGGAAGGCATGCAGTTGCACCACAGCGAAACACTGGAATTCAAGCTGACGCTGGTTGACGGTCAGTCACGCGCCAACCTGCTGGCGATGACGCCTCATGGCTGGCGAGCCAGTGCCGAACGCCGGGCCAATGTGATTGATCAACCAGAGCCGTTCGAAGTGACGGTCTCCATGCGCTACGATTATTTCGTGCTTGAGCCCTTAGCTCATCTACAAGCACCGAACACGACACCCTGAATCCGCGAATGGATTTTTTCAATTTTTGACGAGGCATCCATGCGCCAACCTGATATCGAAATTTATCTCAAAGACCACGACGTCGATTATAAAGCTGTAGCCGCCTGGCTGAGTGGTGCCATCGGCCCGTGCAGCGAGTGGGAAAAGAAAGGCCAAACCTACAAATGCATCGCGGGCGACATTGCAGTGACCTGGCTGCCTAAAGCCGTCGGTAAGTGGAACAGCCTTTACCTGGAAAGCGACCAGACCCCGTGGGAAGACGACATCGCCTGCGCCCGTGCCGCCTTTGCCGCACTGAGCGTCGAAGTGCGTTGCGCACCAGGCACTTGGATCGAAGAAGAAAGCGACGAAACCGCCGACCGCTGGATCCGCATCAGCAGCGACGGCGAAGAAGAAATTGTTTGGCACACCGCTTGATCTGGTGATGCTCATGACTTCTTGCAAATATCTTTAGCGAACCTGTTGACGAGGCATTTTCACAGTAAAATCGCGTCGTCCGCTTCGTCAACACGTTGTTACTTAACGGGTCCGGACTAACGACCCTCTTTTGCCCATCCCGACCATATACGGCACACTGTCCGCCTCGTTTTTACTATGCAGCAGATACCGTATGACCCGCTCTCCGCTCCGCCGTCTTGTGTTTGGCACCTTGCGCCGATTGTTGTACCTCTGGGTTCGCTCGGAAACTATTAATCAATCGTCGTTCACCCTCAACCTCGACCGCAGCCGACCGGTGTTCTATGTTCTGCAATCACCGTCCCTGAGTGATCTCGCGGTGGTCGACACCGAGTGCCGCAAAGCCGGCCTGCCTCGGCCGATCCTGCCGGTAGCCGTGGGCAACTTGCTGGAGCCTGCTGCGTTTTTCTACCTGACCCCCGAGCCTGACTGGCTTGGCCGTCAAGACAAACGCGGCGCACCGCCTACCTTGGAACGGTTGGTCAGCACCATCACCCAGAACGCCATAGAGGATGCTCAGATCATCCCGGTCAGTGTGTTTTGGGGCCAGTCGCCGGACAGCGAATCCAGCCCATGGAAGTTATTATTCGCCGACAGTTGGGCGGTTACCGGGCGTCTGCGCCGATTGGTCAGCATCCTGATTTTAGGGCGCAAAACCCGCGTACAGTTTTCGGCACCGGTTCACCTGCGCGAGCTGATCGACGAAAACAAAGGTTACGAACGCACATTGCGCATGGCCCAGCGCATTTTTCGGGTGCATTTCCGCAACCTTAAAACCGCTGTAATCGGCCCCGATTTGTCCCACCGCCGGACGCTGGTGCGTGGCCTGTTGGACGAACCGCTGGTGAAGCAAGCGATTCTCGAAGAGGCCGAACGGTCTAACATCACAGAAGCCAAAGCCCAAACGCAAGCGCTGCGTTATGGCAACGAAATCGCTTCCGACTACAGCTACTCCGTCATTCGCTTCATGGAAGTGGTGCTGAGCTGGTTCTGGAACAAGATCTACGACGGGATCAAGGTCAGCCACATCGAAGGTGTACAAGCAGTGGCTCCAGGCCATGAGGTCATTTATGTCCCGTGCCATCGCAGCCACATCGATTACCTGCTGCTGTCGTACCTGCTGTTTCGCAACGGTCTGACGCCACCCCATGTGGCTGCCGGTATCAACTTGAACATGCCAGGCATCGGCGGCCTGTTAAGACGCGGTGGCGCCTTTTTCATGCGCCGTACCTTCAAGGGCAATCCTTTGTACAGCTCGGTATTCAACGAATACCTGCACACGCTGTTCACCAAAGGATTTCCGGTCGAGTATTTCGTTGAAGGCGGTCGTTCGCGAACCGGGCGCATGCTGCAGCCTAAAACCGGCATGTTAGCGATCACCCTGCGCAGCTTCCTGCGCAACTCGCGAATGCCAATTGTGTTTGTGCCGGTTTACATCGGCTATGAACGCGTACTAGAAGGCCGCACGTATTTGGGCGAGTTGCGCGGTGCGAGCAAAAAGAAAGAATCCATTTTCGATATCTTCAAAGTCATTGGTGCGCTGAAGAAACAACGCTTCGGCCAAGTGTCGGTCAACTTTGGCGAGCCGATCAAACTGGCTGAATTCCTTGACCATGAACAACCCAATTGGCGTGACCAAGAACTTGGCCCGCTCTACCGACCTGCCTGGTTGAACGAAACCACTCACCGTCTCGGCCAGCGCGTGGCGCAGCACCTGAACGAAGCCGCCGCAATTAATCCGGTCAATCTGGTGGCGCTGGCATTGTTGTCTACCAACAAACTGGCGCTCGATGATCAGGCCATGACCCGGGTGCTGGACCTGTACCTGACGCTGCTGCGCCGAGTGCCTTATTCGCCGCACACCACTTTGCCGGAGGGCGATGGCAAGGCGCTGATCAGCTATGTAAAGGGCATGAACTTGTTGTCGGAACAAGCCGACGCGCTGGGCAAAATTCTATATTTGGATGAACAAAACGCAGTTCTGATGACCTACTACCGCAACAATGTGTTGCACATCTTCGCCCTACCCTCCCTGTTGGCGAGCTTTTTCCAAAGCGCGTCGCGCATGAGCCGCGAACAAATCCTGCGCTACGCCCGCGCGCTGTACCCGTATTTGCAGTCTGAGTTATTCATTCGCTGGCCGCTAAACGAGCTGGACGCGGTCGTTGATCAATGGCTCGAAGCCTTGGTAGAGCAAGGTCTGTTGCGCTTGGAAAATGAAGTTTACTTGCGTCCGGCGCCGAGTTCGCGGCAGTTCGTGCAGCTGACGTTACTGTCACGCGCCATTGCCCAGACGTTGCAACGCTTCTACATGGCAATCTCACTGCTGCTCAACGGCGGTCAAAACAGCCTCAGCGCCGAAGAACTGGAAGACCTGTGTACAGTCATGGCGCAACGGCTGTCGATTTTGCATGGGCTCAATGCACCAGAGTTCTTCGATAAAAGCCTGTTTCGGCACTTTATTCAGAACCTGCTCGACTTGGGGGTGCTGCGCAAAGACACCGCAGGCAAGCTCAGTTATCACCCGTTATTGGGAGAACTGGCGGAGGGCGCAGCCAAGCGCGTACTGCCCGCCGAAATCCGTTTATCGATTCGCCAAGTGGCACTACACCGCAGTGAAGATGTTTCAGAGGCTGACCCTGCCGGATAAATCCGTTAGATTCCTGTCGGTGGCGTCAGGCTTCTTCTGCCGCCACTCGTATGGAGATTGCGATGAAAAAACTTTTACTCGTATTGATAACCACCGTGCTCGGCGCCTGTGCCCAGCAGCAACCCATGAATCAAGCCAGCCTTAATGGCGAGGTTTTTTACTTGCAACGCATTGCCTTGCCACCAGCCGCAACCATGACCGTGAGCCTGCAGGACATTTCCCGGGCCGATGCGCCGGTGGTGATTCTGGCCCGACAAACGGCCCCGGTAAAAGGCCAGGTACCGCTGCCCTTTTCCCTGGCTTACGATCCAAAGCACGTTCAACCCGGCCACCGTTATTCGGTCAGCGCGCACATTGAACTCGATGGCAAGTTGCTGTTCATCAGTACCGAGCAGCATGGCGTACGATTGGATGGACAAGATCCAAAGCCGCTGCGGATTCGTCTGGACTCAGTTCAGTAACACCTTGGCGTTGGCCCACGAGTCCGCGCCGTTTGCTTAAATCGATTTTTTAAAAGGATATTTGCATGCTCCGCCCTTCCGTTGTCTACGCAGGCCTGTTCGCGTGCGTACTGTTTTCGGCCAATGTCCTCGCCGTGGCGTTGACCGATCTGTCACAGTCGGATGCCGGCGGCGGTCTAAAAGACGCACTGACCCAAGGCGCACAAATCGCCGTCAAGGAGCTCGGTGTTCCCGGTGGCTTCAGTAACAACAAAGAGGTGCGTATCGAGTTGCCGGGTGCTCTCGGCAAAGTCGCAAAGAAGATGAAGCAATTCGGCATGGGGGCACAAGTTGATCAACTGGAAGCCAGTATGAACCAGGCTGCTGAAGCTGCCATGCCTCAAGCACAGGCGTTATTGGTAGATGCCGTGAAAAAGATGAGCATGTCCGATGCCAAGGGCATCCTTAGCGGCGGCAGTGACTCAGCCACCCAATACCTGAGCAAGACCAGCCGCGATCAGATCCGAGCCAAGTTCCTGCCTATCGTCAAACAAGCGACGGACAAAGTCGGCGTGGCGCAGAAGTACAACTCTTTTGCAGGACAAGCTGCCGCATTGGGTGTCGTCGACGCTAAAGATGCCAACATCGAAGGCTACGTGACCGAACAGGCGCTCAATGGCCTGTTTAAAATGATCGGCGAGCAAGAAGCCAGCATCCGCAAAAACCCGGCCGCGGCGGCGACCAGTTTGGCGAAGAAAGTGTTTGGCGCGCTGTAACTCAACGTTGCCTTAAATTGAGCTTGGCGGCTTTGGCAACCCCTAGCGCTTGCTGGGTAACAGCGGATCGTCACACCTCCACCTTTTTTACCCTGAACCACGCGGCATACAGCGCGGGCAGGAACAGCAGCGTGAGTGCGGTGGCGACGATCAGGCCGCCCATGATTGCTACCGCCATGGGGCCGAAGAATACGCTGCGTGACAGCGGGATCATGGCCAACACCGCCGCGAGAGCGGTGAGAACAATAGGCCGGAAACGGCGGACGGTGGCTTCGATGATAGCGTGCCAAGGCTCCAGCCCAGCAGTGATATCCTGTTCGATCTGATCCACCAGGATCACCGAGTTGCGCATGATCATCCCCGACAAAGCGATGGTGCCTAACATCGCGACAAAGCCGAAGGGCTGGTGAAACACCAGCAAAAATGACGTCACGCCAATCAAGCCCAGCGGCGCGGTCAAGAACACCATGGCTACCCGCGAGAAGCTGCGCAGTTGCAACATCAACAAGGTCAGGACCACGACGATGAACAACGGCACACCGGCGTTGACTGAGCGCTGGCCACGTTCAGACTCTTCAACCGTACCGCCGACCTCCAGCAGGTAACCGTCTGGCAGCTCAGCTCGCACTGTGTCCAGCGTCGGCAGGATTTGTTGAATCAGCGTGGCCGGTTGTTCCTTGCCGTAGATGTCCGCGCGCACCGTCACGGTGGGCAATCGGTTGCGGTGCCAAATAATGCCTTCTTCAAAGCCATATTCAAGCGTCGCAACTTGCGAAAGCACAATACTGGTGCCGTTAGCGGTGGGAATCGCCAAGCTGGCCAGCGAGGCGAGGTCTTTGCGGGCATCGGCGGTTCCACGCACCAAAATTTCGATCAATTCATCGTCTTCACGGTATTGGCTGACGCTAGAGCCGGTCAATGAACTCTGCAAAAAGCGCGACAAGTCCGCCGTGGTCACGCCAAGCGCTCTCGCTCGGTCTTGATCGACATTGAGGTGTACAACTTTGCTCGGCTCTTCCCAATCCAGATGGACGTTAGACACGCGCGGGTTTTCCCGAACCTTGTCCGCTACCTTGCGCGCTAAAGCACGAACCTCGTCGATGTGTTCACCCGAGACCCTGAACTGCACGGGATAGCCCACGGGAGGACCATTTTCCAGGCGTGTCACCCGAGGTCTCAGGGTTGGGAATTGATCGTTGAGGGTGTTGATCAACCACGTGCGCACCGCCTCGCGGTCTTCGATGGTTTTTGCCAGCACCACGAATTGAGCAAAACTGGCAGCCGGCAGTTGCTGGTCTAACGGCAGGTAAAAGCGTGGCGAGCCGGTGCCTATATACGCCACATAACTGTCGACGCCCGCGTGATCTTTAAGCAGCTGCTCCAGCCGCGTAACTTGTGCCGCAGTGTTAGTGAGGGAGGCACCCTCCGCCAGTTTCAAATCGACCATCAATTCAAGCCGCACGGACGCGGGGAAAAACTGCTGCGGGACGAAACGGAACATCACCACCGACAACACGAACAAGCAGACAGTTAACACCAATACGGTTTTACGCCGTCGCACGCACCAGCCCACCAAGCGTCGCACGCGCTGATAGAACGCTGTGCCGTAAGGGTCCGGTGCATGTGAACCATGTTTATCCGCATGAATTTTTGCCAAGTCCGGCAACAACCGATCGCCCAAGTAAGGTACGAACACCACTGCAGCGATCCAAGATGCCAATAACGCGATAGTTACTACCTGAAAAATAGAGCGGGTGTACTCACCCGTGGTCGATTGCGCGGTGGCAATTGGTAAGAAACCGGCAGCAGTAATCAATGTGCCGGTGAGCATCGGGAATGCGGTACTGGTCCAGGCGAAACTAGCGGCCTTGAGCCGGTCGTAACCCTGTTCCATTTTGATCGCCATCATCTCCACGGCAATGATTGCATCGTCCACCAACAAGCCCAGTGCCAATACCAGCGCGCCAAGGGAAATTTTGTTTAGGCCCACGCCCAAGTAATACATGCAGGCGAAGGTCATCGCCAACACCAGCGGGATGGTCAGGGCAACCACCAAACCGGTACGCATACCAAGGGAGAAGAAGCTCACCAGCAGTACAATGCCCAACGCCTCGGCCAGCACATGGACGAACTCACCGACCCCAGTTTTAACCGCCGCTGGTTGGTCCGACACCTTGCGCAGTTGCATGCCGGCCGGGAGGTTTTGTTGTATGTGGGCAAACTCAGTCTCTAGCGCATGACCGAGAGAGAGAATATCGCCGCCTTCCTTCATCGCCACAGCCAGGCCGATGGCGTCCTCGCCCATAAAACGCATGCGCGGCGCGGGTGGATCATTGAAGCCGCGATGAACCTCGGCGAAATCGCTGATGCGAAATGTACGACCCGCCACGCGAATCGGGAAATTCTTTATCTCCTCAACAGATTGGAACCGTCCGGTGACTCGCAGTTGAATGCGATCGCTGGGCGTTTCAAAAAAACTGGCAGCCGAAACCGTGTTCTGAGCCTCAAGGGCCTGCTGGACCGCCTCCAATGACAAGCCCAAGGTCGCGAGTTTCAGGTTCGACAGCTCAATCCAGATTTTTTCGTCCTGCAACCCCAACAGCTCTATCTTGCCGACGTCCTTGACCCGTTGCAGCTGAATTTGTACACGGTCGGCATAGTGTTTAAGCACTGCATAGTTAAAACCGTCACCGGTCAACGCGTAGATATTGCCGAACGTGGTACCAAATTCATCGTTAAAAAACGGCCCTTGAATACCGGACGGCAAAGTTTGCCGGATGTCGCCAATTTTTTTGCGCACCTGATACCACAGTTCAGGCACTTGTTTTGACGACATGGCATCGCGGGCAAAGAACGTGACCTGGGATTCTCCCGGCCGCGAGAACGAGAGGATACGTTCGTACTCACCGGTCTCCATCAACTTCTTCTCAATGCGGTCGGTCACTTGCCGACCCACTTCCTCGGCACTGGCGCCTGGCCAAAGCGTGCGGATAACCATGGCTTTGAAGGTAAACGGCGGGTCTTCACTTTGCCCGAGCTTGGTGTAGGACAAAGCGCCGACCACGGCCAAAAGCAACATACAAAACAAAACGATCTGGCGATTGCGCAACGCCCATTCGGAAAGGTTGAAACGCATCCTTGCTTACTCCTTGGCCGCCAGTTTCACTTCCCGATTGCTGCGATCCACCGGGCGTATTTTTTCGCCCTCATGAAGCACGTGCACGCCGGCCGCTACGATCCAATCAGTGGCGCTGAGGCCCTCCAGAACCGGCACCGTATCTTGACCATAGGCCGCGACGCGAACCGGGGTGCGCTTTATCCTGTTCTCTGCGTCGATACGCCAGACATACGTCGCGCCGTTTTCGGCAGTCAATGCAGACAATGGCACCGACAAGGCTGCGGTTTGCCCCGTCTGAAAAAAAACCCGAGCACTCTGCCCCAGTTCGGCCGGCACTTTGCCACCGACAAACGCGATGCGGGCAGCAAAGGTCCGTGAGCGCGGATCAGCGGCTGGCGAAAGTTCTCTGATTCGGCCCACAAAACGCTGATCGCCTTGTGCCCACAATTCGACGGCTATTGCTTGACCGATTTTGAAGCGGCTGAAACTTTGTTCCGGCACGCTGATCAACACTTCGCGTTCGCCATCGGCAGCCAGGGTAAATACCGTCTGCCCGGCGGAGACAACTTGCCCAACTTCCACCAGACGTCGAGCAATCACGCCATCTTGAGAAGCGCGCAGTACGGCATAACCGGCTTGATTATCGGCCACCGTAAATTCGGCTTTCATCTGTTTGAGCCGCGCCTCACCTGAGCGGAACAAGTTTTCGGCATTGTCGAATTGCGAATGGCTGACCATCTGCCGGTCCATCAGGGTTTTGTAGCGATCACGCTCAGCGCGGACCAGTTGCAAGTTGGCTTCAGCTGCTGCCACCTGAGCGCGGCTCGCTTCCAATTGCAGGCGCATATCCTGGGGGTCCAGTTCGGCCAACGGCTGGTTGGCTTTGACGCGGTCCCCCTCTTCCACCAAGCGCTTGATGACCTTGCCAGGAACCCGAAACGCCAAGTCAGGTTCAAGCCGAGCACGGACTTCGCCGGGATAGCTGTCCATCGACAGCGACGCAATCTGTGGCTGGACGACCATGGCAGGGCGAATGGTGACTGGAGGAGACTCTTCATGACCGCAGCCAGCCATTAGCAGAGCTAGGCTGATGGACAGAGTAAGGGACAAGGCATCGCGAAACATGGTGATGGACCTTTGGAGTAGGATGCTTTAATTGTTGTACTGCCGCGCATAGTAAGAAATACCAAACTCACCAGTCCACTATTAAAACGAAGATGCCTGATAATTCATTAATTGCTTCTGGCCCCGGTCGCCCTAAAGACCTGGCAAAACGCCAGGCTATCCTTGATGCTGCGAAAAATCTGTTTATTAGCAATGGGTTTGTCGGCACCAGCATGGACGCTGTGGCAGCCGAAGCGGGGGTCTCAAAACTGACGGTTTACAACCATTTCACCGACAAAGAGACCTTATTTTCGGCAGCTCTGGTGGCACGTTGCGAAGAACAACTGCCTGAACTCTTTTTCGAGATGCCTGAGGGCGCGCCAGTAGAGAAAGTGCTGAGCGATATCGGACAGGGCTTTCATGCGCTGATCAATAGTCCGGATTCAATTGAGCTGCATCGGCTAATGGTGGCGTTGGGTACTCAAGATCCCAAGATGTCACAGATATTTTTCGAGGCTGGACCTGAACGTATTCTGCAAGAGATGGAGCGGCTATTGATTCAAATGGACAACAGCGGCAGCCTGAAGATCGACAAACCGCGCCTCGCCGCCGAACATTTTCTGTGCTTGCTCAAAGGCACGTGCAACTTTCGCCTGCTGATTGGCTGCAACGATGCGCCCGACGAGGCGGCGGACGACGAGCATGTGCGCGAAGTAGTCAGCGTGTTCATGCGCGCATATCGCGCCTGAACCACGAGCCGCGCTGTTAAGTTCGCAGACAGGCCTGCAGCCACAGGTTGACGGCCAGACGCAGTTCAAAGGGTTAACTTTTCAATGCCTTTTTCGGGTAAATGTCGTATCGGCTCGATTTTCCATCCAACGCATAACCGGGCTTTGGACCATCGATACTGGGCGCTTTGCGCGGGCGTTTAACCACTACTCGGTGGGTGGCCAGCGACAACGCGGCTTCGAGCAGCGCCGGTGCGTCCATGTCGTCGCCCACCAAAGGCCGGAACAGGCGCATTTCCTTCTTCACAAGTGCGGTTTTTTCCCGGTGGGGAAACATTGGGTCTAGATAAATCACCTGCGGGGGCTCGCCCTCCCAAGAACGAATCAACTCAATTGAGTTGCCAGTCAGCAAACGCATCTGCGCGATAATTGGCCCGATTTCGCGATCTCTTAGCCCACGGATCAAACCGTCTTCAAGCAGCGCCGCAATGATTGGCTGACGTTCTATCAGGCTTATTTCACATCCCAGACTGGCGAGCACGAACGCGTCTTTGCCCAATCCCGCCGTTGCATCCAGTACTCGGGGTCTTACCCCTGGCTGGATACCCACGGCCTTTGCAATCATTTGCCCGCTGCCGCCGCCGAATAACCGCCGATGCGCAGCAGAGCCTTCGACAAAATCCACTCGCACCGGCCCAGCGGTGTCCGCGCCCAACTGCTGCAACTGCAAACCGTCATCTGTCACCTGCAAGGCGAATTCGGCTTGGGTATCTTCCAATGGCAGGCCGAGACGTTGCGCCCAGTGTTCCGCTTGCGACTGTCCGTTGCTGATCAGGGTCTCGACGCGAATGCGGCTGCCCGGTTGTTGCTCACTCATTTGCCCACGCGCTCAACTATTTTTAAATGATCGGCGAAAGTGGCCGATAACGAGAATATCCAGCATTTTGCCAGAGCCAGACGAACAACGAGCGCTATGTCTGACATTGAATCCGCATCGATAGGCTATTTGTCGCACACAGGCGACTACAGTCTTCGCAATTCCAGAATCCTAAGCGGTGTTACCCAGCTCTGGTCGGATGCGTTCGCTCGCGCAATGGCAGAGCAAACCGCAGACAAAACCAGCGTTTCAGTGGCGCCAACCGTAGCCGCGACCGACCCGGCCACCGGCGAACCAATGGGCGGGACCAACGCCCTCGGGCAAATCGTTGATCAGCGCGAACTCCCGGTAGACGATGTGCAGCGTCGCCCACCTGTCCCGTTGCATTTGCCGATTGCCGAGTTCGAACTGCACCTGCTGCCCAAGCCTGCGCAACCGTTCAGCGTTGCGGATATGATCGAACAACAACGGCATTTGAATTTCGACAGTGGCTGGGTTCGGCCTTTAGTACTCGATCCACATCAAGCGGTTGCAAATCCCGGGCCCGGACCAGTGGCGCGGCCATTGCATCTGCCCATCGCCGAGTTTGAATGGGATTTGGCCAACAAACCTGCCCTACCGCTTGCACCTGAAACTGTCGAAGAGCAGCAGCGTCATCTTGACTTCGACAACGGTTGGGCACGGCCAATCATTTTGCAAAACCTGCGCATGGCCGCCTGATCGCGGCCGATCGTTACAGCAACCCCAATTGCTGCTGTACGTCAGGTGCTTCTCTGGGAACAACCGCCAACGGCGACAATCCAGGCAGAAGTATCATCAATTGCTCATGGAAACGTCGCGCCAAATCAGGCGCCTGAAGGTTGTCGGGGGTGTGCAGGAAAAAATAAGGCGTGCGCCCTTCCTCGATCCAGCCCGCGACTTTCTCGACCCATGGCGCCAAAAACGGATCATTGGCCTCCAACAGCGGATGCCCAATGAAGCGAACCTGGGGATGTTGCGTAAGGGCTGCTGGCCGGGGCGGGACTTTCGGCTTTTTCGACTGCGCATGCAGCACCGCTGGATCTGTTGACACGCAACTGAACAACGCTCGCGGATCAAGGCAGACACGCTCTACGCCACGGTCCAGCAACAAGCGATTGAGCATCCTCTCTTCATTCCCTTTGGCGAAAAACGCAGGATGCCGCACCTCTACCGCCAGTGAATGCTCAACGGCTTCGATAAAACTCACCAGCTCCGCGAGTCGCAGCGGTCCGAAACTCGCTGGTAATTGCAGCCACAACGGCGACACGCGCTGGCCCAGCGGGGCGAGGAGCGCAATGAAGTCGTCGGCCGCGTGCAATTGCTGGCGCAGATCCCCACCGTGGCTGATGTCACGGTGGAATTTTGCAGTGATTCGAAAGTGCTCCGGCAGCGTCTGAGCCCATCGTTCAACAATCACCGGTGAAGGTCTGGCGTAAAACGTAGTATTGCCTTCAACCGCGTTGAACACCTGCGAGTACAAGCCAAGGAACTCATTGGGTCGGGCATCTTCCGGGTACAGGGAGTCACGCCAGGCGCTTTCACTCCAAGATGGACAACCAAGATAATAAGGGGGGCGTGAAGAGTTCAAACGTGAAGATCAAGTCCCAGCACTTCCATGTCCCAATCGACATAACTGGCGGTAGTGAGGTAACTGGACAGCGCCTGAGCGACGCGATTGCTGACAGAACGAGGAAAAATCATGTCTTGCTGACGAGCAGGGACATTCGCGGTCGATCCTGCTTGTGATGTTTGCGGTCGGGCGGTGCGAGCGGGAAGTTGCGGGGGAACTTCAACCTCGCCGTCCACTTCTTCAAACCCGTCATCAAGCGTCGCAGCGCCTTTGAGAGGCTTGCGCTTTATGGGGTATGAGCGTGGTGAGGGTCCGTCTATGCGCATCAATGCGTACTCGGCGTCTTGTAGTGGCAATCTAGCAGTACGGACACGGCTTCACAAATATCCGAACGATAACTAGACCACAGTTTATGCCGAAGGTTTAAAAACACCGATGAAGTGTCGCATTTAGGTCAACTAACGCCTATCCAACCTTCTCGGCGGAACAGGACTCGCGGATACCCTTCCGGAATCAAACCGGCCGCGCCTTGGGGGTCGCGACTTTATCCCGCAGGTAAACCGGTTGCGCCTGATCAGCGACAACGGCTTCGCCACGTTCCCAGGCGAAGGTGGCCAAGGTCAACAAGTCCTGTGCATGGGGCAGCAACTGAGCATCAGATCCGGCAACCTTTACTGCGATCCGCTGGGCATATCCCCAGCCCGTGCCCGCCCCGAACCATTCGCCCGTCGCATCATCCGGTAATGCGACCTGCTCTGGCGGCAATACCGCTTCGATCCCAGCAAGGCGCATTTCACCGCCTGTTTCGCGATAGCAGCCCCAGTAGACCTCATCCATACGCGCATCGATAGCCGAGGCGATCTGGCGTGCACCGCGTTCGCGCCAGGCACGTTGCGCCAACACGGCCAGATTAGACACCGGCAATACCGGGCGTTCCAGGGCGAACGCCAGGCCTTGAACCACGCCGATAGCGATCCGCACGCCGGTAAATGCACCCGGCCCGCGACCAAAAGCAATGGCGTCTACTGCGGACAAAGTAATCCCTGCCTCGGCCAGGAGATCCTTGATCATAGGTAACAAGCGCTGTGCGTGCAGACGCGGGATGACCTCGTAGTGACTCAGCACTTTGCCATCGTGCAGCAAAGCGACAGAGCAAGCTTCAGTGGCGGTATCCAGGGCCAGCAACGTGGTCATCGGTGTGTCCATTTGAAAAAAGTGCGTAAAAAAGTGCCGCATTATAAACAACTACGGCCCGCAAGCGGGCCGTAGTTCATGACCGCAATCAGGTGTCAGCTAAACGCAGCCAGCACCTTGGCAGTGATGTCATCGACAGAACCGATGCCCTCGATATGACTAAACTTTGGTTTACCGTTTTGAGTGGCCAGATTCTGGTAAAACGTTACCAGTGGCTTGGTCTGAGCGTGGTAAACCTCAAGACGATGACGCACGGTGGCTTCGACGTCATCTTTACGCTGAACCAGCGCCTCACCGGTGACATCATCCAGACCTGCAACCTTGGGCGGGTTGTAGATCAGGTGATAAACGCGGCCAGAACCTTCGTGTACCCGACGACCGGAGATACGCTTCACGATTTCTTCGTCATCTACTGCGATTTCGACAACATTGTCGATTTCCAAACCGGCGTTCAGCAACGCTTCAGCTTGGGGAATCGTGCGAGGAAAACCGTCGAATAGCACGCCATTAGCGCAATCTGGTTGAGACAGACGGTCTTTGATAAGCCCGATAATCAGGTCGTCGGAAACCAAACCGCCGCTGTCCATGACACTTTTGGCTTTCAAGCCCAGGTCAGTGCCGGCTTTGACGGCTGCGCGCAGCATGTCACCCGTGGAAATTTGCGGGATACCGAATTTTTCGGTAATGAATTTTGCCTGAGTACCTTTACCGGCCCCGGGAGCTCCCAGCAGAATCACGCGCATCGATGTGCTCCTAAATTTTTATATGGATATCGTCAGACTCGCCTCTTTGGGCCAATCTCAAAAAAAGTTCAGCCAATCGGCCAAAGGCTGATCAAGATACACAGCAGGCTATCCCCACACAAGCAGCCGAAAGTCGCAGTAACCAAGGACTCACTGGCATCCAAAAGCACTATTCTCTACAGGTATGACTTGGCGCAACCTTGTAAAAATGCGTCTTTAACGGTCGATGGATTGCCGTTTTTGTGAAGCGCGCTACCTTGGTTGGCAGCGCTATACACCCAACAGCTTTCAACCAGTATTACGCAGCCCAGCGGCGATGCCTGCCACAGATACTAGCAATGCCTGTTCCAAAGGGCTGTCCTGCGCCGCTTCGCGCTTACGCGAGCGGGCTAATAATTCGGCCTGCAAAAGGTGCAAAGGGTCAAGATAGGTGTTACGTAAACTAATGAACTCAAGTGTCTCAGGGCTATGTGCCAGTAGCTGCGATTGTCCCGTCAGGCCCAGTACCACTTGGCACGCCTGCGACAATAGGTCGCGTAAATGAGTACCTAAATGTTGCAGATGTGGCTCGACCAAACGTTCGTCGTACAAGCGAGCGATATCACTGTCAGCCTTGGCCAATACCATTTCTAGCATGTCGATACGTGTCCGAAAAAACGGCCACTGCTCACGCATTTGCGCCAATAAGTCGCCTTCGCCCCGCTCAAGCGCCTTGCTTAAGGCGGTTTCCCAACCGAGCCACGCGGGCAGCATCAAGCGGGTTTGGGTCCAGGCAAAAATCCACGGAATAGCACGCAAACTTTCAACGCCGCCTTCACGACGCTTGGCTGGCCGACTGCCCAACGGCAGGCGCCCCAGCTCTTGCTCCGGCGTGGCCTGACGGAAGTACTCGACGAATTCTGGATTGTCGCGCACCACGGCACGGTATGCGTCAACGCCATCAGCGGCCAGGTGGTCCATCATTTCACGCCACTCCGGTTCAGGCCGAGGGGGCGGCTGTAATGTGGCTTCGAGTACTGCCGCCAGATATAGATTGAGGTTCTGCTCGGCGATGTCTGGCAGACCGAACTTGAAACGAATCATCTCGCCCTGTTCAGTGGTGCGAAAGCGTCCCGCCACTGACCCCGGTGGCTGCGACAGAATCGCCGCGTGGGCAGGGCCACCACCGCGGCCGACAGTGCCTCCGCGACCATGAAACAACAGCAGTTCGACTTGCCGTTCGCGACAGATATCCACCAACTGCTCTTGAGCTCGGTACTGCGCCCACGCCGCTGCGGTGGTGCCGGCGTCCTTGGCTGAGTCGGAATAACCGATCATTACCTCCTGGGGACCATGAAGACTCAAACGATAGCCCGGCAAGCTAAGCAACTGTTCGATGGCAGGCCCAGCGTTGTTCAGGTCAGACAACGTTTCGAACAACGGCACCACACGCATGGGCCGTTGCAGACCGGTTTCCTTGAGCAGTAATTGCACCGCTAGCACATCAGAAGCCGCGCCCGCCATTGAGATCACGTAAGAACCCAGTGAAGCGGCCGGGGCCGCCGACACTTCGCGGCAGGTGGCGAGCACTTCAGCGGTGTCGGCCGCCGGTTTGAAATGTCCGGGTAACAACGGACGACGGTTTTTCAGCTCGCGCAGCAAGAATTTGATCCGGGCATCTTCGTCCCACTCCTCGTAACGACCCAAGCCTAGATAGTCAGTAATTTCAGTCATGGCCGCCGTGTGGCGACTGGCGTCTTGGCGTACGTCCAGGCGCACCAAAAACAGCCCGAATGTAACCGCACGTCGCAAGCAATCCAGCAACGGTCCATCGGCAATCACACCCATGCCACATTCATGCAGCGACTGAAAACACAGGTTTAGCGGCTCAAACAGATCACGATTGTTATGAAGGACACTGTCGGGCGCTGGTTGCGTAACGGCCAATGAAGATTGAGCCCATTTGCGCGTCGCGCGCAGGCGATCACGTAACCGTTTGAGGATGGCTCGATAAGGTTCGGCGCTGTCCCCGGCGGCGGCACGCAAGGCGTCACTGGCTTCTTGCATCGACAGTTCGGAAGCTAATTGATCGACGTCGCGCAAGTACAGATCCGCCGCCATCCAGCGCGCCAACAGCAGAACCTCTCGAGTAACCGCAGCGGTAACGTTAGGGTTGCCGTCCCGGTCGCCGCCCATCCACGAAGCAAAGCGTATGGGTGCCGCCTCCAGCGGCAAGCGCAGTCCGGTAGCGGCATGCAGCGCATGATCGGCCTTGCGCAAGTAGTTGGGAATCGCCTGCCACAGGGAATGCTCGATCACCGCAAAGCCCCATTTAGCCTCGTCAATCGGCGTCGGACGGGTGCGGCGGATTTCTTCAGTGTGCCAAGCTTCGGCAATCAGCCGCTGCAGGCGCACGGTGATGTCTTCGCGCTCAGCAGCGCTGAGATCGCGATGGTCGAGCGCAGCTAATTGCGAGGCGATAGCGTCGTATTTTTGAATCAGGGTCCGGCGCGCCACTTCGGTGGGGTGTGCAGTCAATACCAGTTCAATTTCCAGCTTGCCCAGCTGCCGCGCCAACGCCTCCGGGGAGTGGCCGGTGTTTTTTAAGCGCTCCAGCAGCTCAGGCAACACAAGGGATTCAAAGGACTGCGGCAACGGATCTTCACGGCGGTGGATAAGTTGATATTGCTCGGCAATGTTCGCTAGGTTCAAAAACTGATTGAACGCTCGCGTCATCGGTAATAACTCATCCTCGCTAAGCTCATCAACGCTGGTGCTCAGTTGTTCGGTGCCTGCCGCCGATCCGCGACGCCCGGCTTTGGCGCCTTTGCGAATTCGCTCGATTTTTTCGAGAAACTCAGGCCCTCGTTGCTCACGGATGGTATTGCCCAACAACTCACCCAATAGGTGAACGTCTTCGCGTAAACGTGCGTCGATATCGGCCATTGCCCTACTCTCCAGCGTTTCTTGACGGGTGCCGCTCAGTGATTAAAGGACAGGACTGAACAAGCGCGCAAAAATCTGATCCATAAGAGTGCACAGCGCGGCGGGTTCTGACAAGCACACCTCTGTCTAGCTCATACATTTCAAGGGGATGAGCTAATCTGTAAGGGAAGTTGTACCGCGACTCGCTTACACAATGTGCCGGCCACAAGCGGCTAACCATGAGGTTCCATATGAAAATTCGCGAACTTGCCAAGCACTGGGAACACAATGCCAAGGGCCGTCTGAGTAAAACTGGCTATACGATTCATCTGGATATGGAAGCTGCCGCCCGACTGGCAGCCATTGCCGAGATGTACCCTAAACGCCATCCCGAGGACCTACTCGGTGAATTGATCGGGGCAGCGCTGGAAGAACTTGAGGCCAGCTTTCCTTATGTCAAAGGCAACCATATCGTGGCCACGGATGAAGAAGGTGACCCGCTCTACGAGGACATCGGCCCGACTCCTCGGTTTCTGGCCCTGTCGCGGCAACATTTACATGAGCTGGACGAAAAATCTGACGCTTAAACAGGCTTCGGCCCGCGATATTTAAATCCTCCTAACGACATACGCCCTGCCGTTTTTACGGCGGGCATGCTCGTGCGCGACCGCTAAGTCACGTGCTAGAGCCTTCGACCTGTTAATTTTATTTTTCATCCGGCTTAAAAACCTGACTGAACTATTCAAAAATGCCAAGGGTCACAGCCATTAACCATCGCAGCAAACCTGATAGCAGTTGGCGTGAACGCTATGTCCGGCTTCAGGCATGACTGTCATGGAAAATCTGGTTAAGAGAAACATCCAATGGAGTTGAACACGATGAAAATCAATACTGCCACTACCTCGTTTAGCCGCTTTCGCGGATTGAAACTGGCTGTTTTGGCACTCGGCAGCAGCACTGTACTGGCCGGGTGTGCCGGTAACCCACCGACGGCGCAATACGCGGTCACCCAATCTGCCGTTAACAGTGCCGTCAGCGCTGGCGGTACTGAGTACGCCGCCGTTGAGATGAAGTCGGCTCAGGACAAGCTCAAAGCAGCGGAAATGGCGATGCATGACAAAAAATACGATGAAGCGAAAATGCTCGCAGAGCAGTCGGAATGGGATGCCAGGGTCGCTGAACGTACCGCTCAAGCGGCAAAGGCTCAAAAAGCTGTCCAGGATGCCCGTCAGGGTGCTGATGAACTGCGGCAGGACGGCATGAAGACCACGCAATAAAAGCGGCCAAAACCCTCCCGTGTATTCGTATTGCCTAGATTGACATTGATTTAAAGGACGAAAATATCATGCGTAAACAATTGATGGTTCCTGCTCTTATCGCGCTGAGCGTTGGTTTGGCAGCTTGCGCAACGCCACCTAATCCAAGCCTTGAACAAGCCCGGACAAACTTCAGCGCGCTACAAGCCAATCCGCAATCGAGCCAGGTTGCCGCGTTGGAAACCAAAGACGCGAGTGAGTGGTTAGACAAGGCTGACATGGCCTATCGAAATAAAGAAGATGCAAAAAAGGTTGATCAACTGTCATACCTGACCATTCAACGGATTGAATTGGCCAAGCAGACCATTAACCTGCGCACCGCAGAAGATCAATTGAAAAATGCCGCAGCGATGCGAGCACAAGCGCGTCTGGCGGCTCGTGATGCACAGATCAAACAGCTTCAGGACAGCCTGAACGCCAAGCAGACTGCTCGCGGTACGTTGGTGACCTTCGGTGACGTGTTGTTTGATCTGAACAAAGCTGAGCTTAAGTCGTCCGGCATGATGGACGTCAACAAGCTTGCGCAGTTCTTGCAACAAAATCCCGATCGCAAAGTAGTGGTCGAGGGCTACACCGATGCCAGCGGCTCTTCGTCTTACAACCAGTCGTTATCGGAGCGTCGGGCCAATTCGGTACGCGCCGCCCTGGTAAAAATGGGCGTTGACCCTACTCGCATCGTGACTCAGGGCTACGGCAAAGAATATCCCGTTGCAGATAACAGCAGCAACTCGGGTCGTGCGCAAAACCGCCGTGTAGAAGTGACTATTTCCAATGACAACCAGCCGGTTGCGCCGCGCTCGTCGATGCAATCGACTAATTGATGCACGACAAAACGCCCCGTCTGCTTGAGCAGGCGGGGCGTTTGTTATCGCCCGTAAAAGTTTTACTTTAAGGCTGCAATTGCTGCGGGGTTTCTTGGCCCATGCAATGCACGGCTTGTTTGTTGCCATTAACTAAGACGCCGCTCAAGCCTTTCTGTGCGGTGTCGAACAAGACCAATACGCCGTCAATGCACTGTGCGACTTCGGTAGCAGGATCCACGGAAATTTTGTAATCCTCACCTGGCACGGTCTTGAGCATGGTGAATTCACTCAACAACAACGCATCTTCGGGCTTGGCAAAATGCAAATAGCCGTAATACCAGAGACAACCGACGGTGCCGAGGATGCAGCCAATGCCGGTAAGGATCAGGGGGATTGCGTTACGTTCTTCGCTCATTGCGGACTCTCTGAATGTTCGATTTCTAAATGCTGAGTTGCGGGTTGCACAACGGGGGTCTCCGGATAATTCGGTACTTCGGCCAATCGACGCAGCCCATTGAAGTGCTGCGGATCTTCCAGATAACGCAGCAACACCTGACGCCAGGTCGGGTCAAAGAACGTTTGCACATGGCCACCCCGCGTCAATTGCAGGACCCGCGGCGGCGGCGCAGCTTGATACAGACTGATGCCATTGGAAAGTGGGACCAACGTATCGTCGATGCTTTGAAACATCATGATGGGCGTGCCCGCCAGCTGCGGCATTCCTTTGATGGCGCTTTCTGAGTCCGGGATCAGCCATGACAGTGGCGTTTGCAGCGGCCAAGTCAGCCACGACGTGCTCAAGGTGTAGCGCGCAACATCCCGGTAGCTGGCCGGCGTGCCGTCTAACACCAAGGCTTTGACCCGCGCCCTTTGCTGTGGATGCTCAGCCAAATAATGTACCGCCAGTGATCCACCGATGCTTTGTCCCAAAACCACCAGGGGCTTGCCCTGTACCTGCGGCGCGGTATTGAGCCAGGCAAAGGCAGCGTCGATATCTTGATAGATCGCCGGCAAGCTTGGCTCGCCTTGAGACAACCCGTATCCCCGGTAATCCAGCAGTAACACTTGGTAGCCCTGCGCCGGCAGCCAATAACTGCCACCCAGATGCCACGCCAGATTGCCGCCATTGCCATGCAAGTGCAAAACCGTGCCTTTGACCGGCACCCCGGCTTTTCCAGGCAGCCACCAACCATGCAAGTGCGTGCCGTCAGCCGCGATCAATGTGACATCGCGGAATTGCACATGGGCTTTTTCAGGGGTAAAGGGCAAGCCGGGTTCAGGGTAAAACAACAGGGAGCTGCAACCTGCCAGGGTCAGCATCAACGCTAATGCAGCGAAAATCTTCACCTGATATCCCTTTTGGTTGCGATGGCTGGACGACACGGTAGGTAGGCGCGTGAAAATTACAAAATATTGGAATAGTCCGCTTCGATCCGGTCCAGGCTCAGGTGGTTGAGGAAGTTCGAGAAACACATCCAGGCAGACAACGCATTCATGTCGCGGAACTGCTCGGGCAGGTACTTGGGTGGCACCACCAAGCCTTCATCGACCAGTTGACGCAAGGTGCGCATGTCTTCCAAGGTGGTCTTGCCACAGAACAACAGCGGCACTTGCTCCAGTTTGCCTTTACGCACGGCCAACTGAATATAGTTGTAAACCATGATGAAGCCCTTGAGGTAGGACAAGTCTTTGGTGAATGGCAGACCGTTGGGCACCGAACCACGAAATACGCGACTGGCGTTGCCGTAGCTTTCGGCCATTTCAAATCCCTGCTCGCGATAAAACTCGAAAACCTGCAGGAAATCAGCGCCCTCTTCGGCCATGTGAATGGCACGTGTACGGTTGGTCAACTTGCGCAGGCGGCTCGGATAAGAAGCAAACGCGATGACTTCCATCAGGATCGCCAAACCTTCTTGAGTCACCGTCGACGACGGAGGTCCTTTTGACAAGAAGGTACAGATTGGCTGGTTTTGACCGTTAAGCGTAGTCCCGACATGGACCAGCCCCTCGTGTACTTCCAGCGCACGCACATCACGCTCGTTGAACATAGCGTCAGTACGGATCTTGATGTAATCGGCACCTGCTGCCGCATCGGCAACGATTCCGTCGGACTCGAACACCCGAATAGTTGACTCCGCCTCGCCGAACACTTTGTTCAGTCGCGATTGCAACCTATCCACCGCGTCTTTCGCGGTGAGGGTTTTCGGTTCGTCTTTGAGGTCGCCTCGGCCCGCAATGTTATTTAGGTAGTCAGAAAGCATCATGCCCAAGTCGGCCAGCGTAGGATCACCAGCATGGAAGGCGTCGGAAGCGGCGCCATACAGTTCTTGGGAGATCAGGCCAAAGTCTGGCGTACCTCGCGCTTCGAGCATGCGGATGACCATGCGGTATTCCTTGCACATGCGCCGCATGATCTGCCCGACCGGGTTGAATTGGCCCAGCTGCCGGGTGATGTCGCGCTCAATGTTCTGGAACTCCAGCTTCACTGCGTTAGAGTCGAAAGCCAGCGGGCGATTGTCGTAATAGGCGCGATCCACGGCGGGCATTTTCTTGCCCTTCGCTTCGAGGAAGCCCTTGCGAACGTTGTCGTCCCACTTCACCGCGTCGAGCACCCGGATTGGGGTTTGAGCCACGACGATACGGTCCGACAACGCACGAATAGTCTGCTGGTAATCGTCCACCCGATACTCCTTGCTAAATGACGGCTCGCTGCATACAGGCGCCGCTACTGAATCAGGCGCTGGTATCGCGCCATTTCGATGAATACATCGGAATTCGCCGGTTCGTCGAGATAGCGAAACACCTGATCCAGGGGGCTAGTGACCAACACACCGTCGCCTTTTTCGGTTTCCAAATTGTCTGCCGCCAAGAGCTTCTGGTCGACCAACTGATCGATCCGATCAATATCGAGGGGGTAGACCACTAATTCATGGGTTTCGGTCAATTCAAACCCGGCAATGACGAAATTAGCGCCATATTTTTTTGGCAAGGCTGCCGACAGGTACCAGCGACTGCCATGCCGCGACACGGTAAACGTGTACTCGTCGCGGTTTTTGCGATCCCCTTTGCGATAACTGACGGCTTTGTATTGGTGATTGCCTGAACGAGTAATCTCCAGTTCAAGCGCCTCGCCCCAGGCGTTTTGACTTGTCCACTTGCCAAGCAGTCCAGCGGGCGCGTCGTCGCTTGCCGCAATAGGGTCTTTGAACGTGACCAGACAGCCGCTTAATAACAAGAACGATAAAGCGATGACGACTGAGGATGTCCTGAAAAATCGCATATTTACTCGCTGGTCAGTGTTGGTGCGCCCAGTACCAAATGCATGTAACGGGTAAGAATTCCAAGCATTGTTTCGTCCGCATCAGGCTGCGGACCGTCTAGCAGGCCCTGATATTCCATCCGACAGATAATCCCCGTCAACACTTGAGCGTCCTGTTGCGGTTGCGTCGACCCCATAACCTGTAAAAACTGGAAGGTGCCCTGCAGCAAAATCTGCTGATGTGCACTCACTAACTGCACCAGCCGCGGGTTGATCAACGCCTCATGATGGAATGCATGCTCAGCGATCAAATGCTCGCGTCGTGTGGTCAATTGATGGCGCAGGTATTCAAGGGCCATCAACGCAATGTCGTCGGCCAATTGAGCCCGCGATTGGGCACTGCCATCGCTGCGTGCAAGCATGCCGCGCAGCACCACTTCAGTATTGCCCCATAGTTTGGCCATGTAAGCCGCACTGCGTTCGACGTATTGGGAAAAGGCGTCAGTGATCAGGTCGTCCATGTCTTTGAAATAGTAAGTGGTGGCCGAAAGCGGCACGCGGGCTTCAGTGGCCACTGCGCGATGGCGCACAGACCGTACGCCATCACGTACGACAATTCGCATCGCCGCGTCGAGAATGTCTTGTCGACGCTGCTCACTGCCCCGCTGACTGGCTTTACGCCCTTGATATTGAACACTGAGCGCCACCGCCGTTGCGATGCCAGCAGCCCCTTCTTGAGCGATGCCACGGGTCACGATGGGTCTCCTTTAGCGTATAAAAAAGCCGCCTCATCGGGCGGCTTCTTCATCGATTATTACGCTTGTGGGCGCATATGCGGGAACAGGATCACGTCGCGAATCGACGGTGCGTCGGTCAGTAGCATCACCAGGCGGTCGATGCCTATGCCTTCACCAGCGGTGGGCGGCATGCCGTATTCCAACGCGCGAACGAAGTCAGCATCGTAATGCATGGCTTCATCGTCACCGGAATCCTTGTCGCGAACCTGCGCCTGGAAACGCTCGGCCTGGTCTTCCGCGTCGTTCAACTCGGAGTAGGCGTTGGCGATTTCACGACCGCCGATGAACAATTCGAAACGGTCGGTGACGTTAGGGTTGGTGTTGTTGCGACGTGCCAGCGGCGACACTTCGAACGGATACTCAGTGATAAACGTCGGCTGTTCGAGTTGATGCTCGACCAGCTCTTCGAAAATCATGGTTTGCAGCTTGCCCAGACCTTCAAAGCCTTTAACCGCAGCACCGGCCTTCTTGGCGATAGCGCGGGCCTTGTCAATGTCTTCAAGGTCGGCCGCGGTGATGTCCGGGTTGTACTTGAGGATCGATGCGAACACCGAGATGCGCTGAAACGGCTCGCCAAAGTGGAATACTTTGCCTTGATAAGGCACATCAGTACTGTTCAAGACCAATTGCGCCAGCTCACGGAACAGCTCTTCAGTGAGGTCCATGTTGTCTTCGTAATCGGCGTATGCCTGATAGAACTCAAGCATGGTGAACTCAGGGTTATGCCGAGTCGAAACGCCTTCGTTGCGGAAGTTGCGGTTGATCTCAAACACTCGCTCGAAACCACCAACGACCAAGCGCTTGAGGAACAGCTCCGGTGCGATACGCAGGAACATGTCCAGGTCCAGGGCGTTGTGATGAGTCTCGAACGGTTTGGCCGCAGCCCCGCCGGGAATGGTTTGCAACATGGGTGTTTCCACTTCAAGGAAATCACGCTTCATGAAGAAGGCACGAATGTGCGCGATGACTTGTGAACGAGTGCGGAAAGTGTCGCGGACTTCTTCGTTGACGATCAAATCAACATAGCGCTGGCGGTAACGGGTTTCGGTATCGGTCAGGCCGTGGTGCTTATCCGGCAGCGGGCGCAGTGACTTGGTCAGCAAACGCACGTTGGTCATTTCAACGTACAGGTCGCCTTTGCCGGAACGGGCCAAGGTGCCTTCAGCAGCAATAATATCGCCCAAGTCCCAGGTCTTGACCGAGGCCAAGGTGTCTTCTGACAGAGTCTTGCGGTTGACGTAGACCTGGATGCGACCGGTCATGTCCTGAATCACCATGAACGAGCCACGGTTAAGCATGAGACGACCCGCAACCTTGACCGGAATCGCTGCAGCCAACAGCTCTTCCTTGGTCTTGTCGGCATACTGCTTCTGCAAGTCATTGCAGTAGCTGTCGCGGCGGAAGTCGTTGGGGAAGGCATGGCCTTTGGCGCGCTCGACGGCAAGTTTTTCCTTGCGCAGGGCGATCAGGCTGTTTTCTTCCTGTTGCAGGTCTTGCGGGTCGAGTTGTTGGTCGCTCATGTCTTGGATTTCCATCACAGGTTCGGTGCCCTCGCCAGAGACGAGGGACTTGAATCGGGGCTATTGATCAATGCCTGATCAGCGCCGCTGCGTCTTGAAACGAAGTGTGCACATCTGACTACAGTCCTTGCTTGAGGCTGGCCTCAAGGTATTCGTCGATGTCGCCGTCGAGTACGTTGTTGCAGTCGCTGCGTTCGATGTTGGTGCGCAAATCCTTGATCCGCGACTGATCGAGCACGTATGAACGAATCTGATGACCCCAGCCAATGTCCGACTTGGTGTCCTCAAGGGCCTGCGAAGCGGCGTTGCGCTTCTGCACTTCCTGCTCGTACAAACGCGCTCGCAACATTTTCATCGCGGTGTCTTTGTTGGAATGCTGGGAACGTTCATTCTGACAGCTGACCACGGTGTTGGTCGGCACGTGAGTAATCCGTACCGCAGAGTCAGTGGTGTTAACGTGCTGACCACCGGCACCGGACGAACGATAAGTATCGATCCGCAGGTCCGACGGGTTGATGTCGATCTCAATGTTGTCATCGATTTCCGGGGAAACAAACACCGCGGAGAATGAGGTATGACGACGGTTGCCGGAGTCGAACGGACTCTTGCGCACCAGACGGTGCACGCCAATCTCGGTGCGCAACCAACCGAACACGTACTCACCTTTGATGTGCAGGGTCGCGCCTTTGATTCCAGCGACTTCACCGGCAGACAACTCCATGATGGTCGCGTCGAAACCGCGTTTATCCGCCCATCGCAGGTACATGCGCAGCAAGATGTTGGCCCAATCTTGAGCCTCGGTCCCGCCGGAGCCGGCCTGGATATCGAGGTAAGCGTTGTTAGCGTCCATCTCACCGCTGAACATCCGGCGGAATTCGAGTTTTTCAAGCGATTCGCGCAGGCGCTCTACTTCAGCGGCCACATCATCCACGGCAGCTTGATCTTCTTCTTCAGCCGACATCAGCAACAGGTCTTTGGCGTCGTTCAAACCGGAGGACATTTCGTCCAGGGTGTCGACGATCTGTGCCAGCAAGGAACGCTCGCGGCCCAGGTTCTGTGCATATTCGGGGTTGTTCCAGACAGCAGGATCTTCAAGCTCGCGATTGACTTCGGTCAGGCGCTCATGCTTTTGATCGTAGTCAAAGATACCCCCGAATGGTTTCGGAACGCTCGGACAGGTCCTTGATGCTGTTTAGAATCGGGTTGATTTCCATGGTAGGCAGCACTCGTAGGCGAACTTTTGAAAGCCGACGAGTATACCCCACAGAAGACCGCTAAGGCAGCCTGTTAAGCACCCCTGGCGGGATTATTGTGCCTGATACCGCGCAATCCCCGTAGCAGCCGACTGGTTGGCGGGGGTCATGTCAGGCTGATCGAATAACGCCTCTCGCGAACAAGCTGCCTAATACAGAGAGCCGCGCGACATTTGCGAAAACACTACCCACCCACCACCACTTGATTACGCCCGTTGTTCTTTGCTGAATACAGGCCCTTGTCGGCCTCTTGAATCAGTTGGCGGCTGTTAGAGCCCGGCTGAGGGATCATGGTCGCCAAGCCGATGCTGATCGACAAAGTAGAACCCGGCACCGGGGAGTTGTGTGGGATTGCCAGGGCGGTCACGGTGTGGCGCAGTTTTTCTGCTAGCAATCGCGCGCCGCCCGGTGACGTGTTGGGCAACACCAGCGCAAATTCCTCGCCGCCGTAACGTGCCGGCAGATCGGAAGGCCGCGCACAGCTTGCGCGGATTGCCTGGGCGACCCCGCGCAACGCCTCATCGCCTTCCAAATGGCCAAAGCTGTCGTTGTAGGCCTTGAAGTAATCGACGTCGATCATCAGTAGCGACATTTGGGTCTGCTCACGCGCAGCCCGACGCCATTCCAACTCCAGGTATTCGTCGAAATGCCGACGATTGGACAACCCAGTCAGGCCGTCGGAGTTCATCAAACGTTGCAACACCAGATTGGTGTCGAGCAACTGCTGTTGGCTGACGCGCAGAGCGCGGTAAGCTTCGTCGCGCTGAAGCAGGGTCATGTAGGAGCGCGAGTGATAACGAATGCGCGCCACCAATTCAATAGTGTCCGGCAGCTTGACCAGATAGTCATTTGCGCCAGAGGCAAACGCCGCGCTTTTGATCAGCGGGTCATCCTTGGTCGATAGCACAATGATCGGAATATCTTTGGTTTGAGGATTGTTGCGGTATTCGCGGACCAGCGTCAGTCCGTCAAGGCCTGGCATCACCAGATCCTGCAGGATCACCGTCGGTTTAATTAAAATGGCCTGACTGACCGCTTGATGGGGATCGGCGCAAAAATGGAAATCGATGTTTTCTTCGTTGGCAAGGCCACGTCGCACAGCTTCACCGATCATCGCCTGGTCATCAACAAGCAGCACCATCGCAGAGTTTTCGTCGGTTTTTTTAAAACCATCTATTTGTAAGTCATGCATGACGGGGCTCCCGCGAGTTGGCTGGAAAAAAACTCATCTCAATGATCATTGGGCGAACACCTCCATTAATCTGGATGCGATTTTTTCCAGGGGCCTTATTTCAACGGCCGCATCTATGGCTGCAGCAGCCTTAGGCATGCCGTACACCGCACTGCTCTGCTGATCCTGCGCAATGGTCAGAAATCCCTGTTGGCGCATTGACTTAAGCCCTTCGGCACCGTCACGCCCCATACCTGTCAACAACACACCCACCGCATCTCCACTCCAAAAGCGGGCCACACTGTCGAAGAACACATCGATAGAGGGCCGATAAATTTCGTTCACAGGCTCAGCCGTATAGGCCAAGTTGCCGTTTTTCAACAAGCGAATATGGTGATTGGTACCGGCCAATAAGACCGTGCCGTTTTGCGGGGGTTCGCCGTCGCAAGCCAACCGCACCGGTAAACCTGAAGCGCTGCTTAGCCATTCGGCCATGCCCGCCGCAAAAACCTGATCAACATGCTGCACCAGCACAATGGCCGCCGGGAATGTCGTCGGCAATCCTTTAAGCAGTATTTCCAATGCGGCGGGACCACCCGCAGATGAACCAATAGCAACTAATCCGCGACGCTGGACACTTTGCCGCAACGGGGTCAAGACGGTGCGTACGCGGCTGTCGCGCTGGCCAATCAGCCAGCCAATATTAAGAATCTTGCGCAGTAATGGAGCTGCGGCATCCTTTGGATTACCGGCACCAAGCGATGGAGTGTCAACCACATCCAGTGCACCATACCCCATGGCTTCGAATACCCGATGGACATTTTGCTCCCGGTCGACAGTCACAATGACGATGGCGCAAGGCGTCGCGGCCATGATTTGGCGGGTGGCCTCTACGCCGTCCATGACTGGCATGATCAAGTCCATCAAGATCAAGTCAGGTGTCAATTGAGCGCAACGCTCAACCGCTTCGGCGCCATTGCTTGCTATCCAGATCACCTGGTGTTGCGGTTCCAAAGCGATGGCACGGCGCAACGCTTCGACCGCCATGGGTATATCGTTGACGATTGCGATTTTCATCCTTGCGCACTCCCTATCAACTCCGTGACCGCGTCCAGCAGGGCATCGTCATGGAAGCTGGCTTTGGCCAGGTAGTAATCCGCGCCAGCATCCAGGCCGCGCCGACGATCTTCTTCTCGATCTTTGTAGGAAACCACCATCACCGGCAAAGATTGCAAACGGCTGTCGCGACGCAGCAACGTCACCAGTTCGATGCCGTCCATGCGTGGCATATCGATGTCTGTGATCAACAAATCGAAATCCTCGGCACGCAACGCGTTCCAACCGTCCATGCCGTCGACTGCAACAGCCACTTCATAGCCACGGTTGACCAGCAACTTGCGCTGCAGCTCCCTCACCGTCAGTGAGTCATCCACTACCAGCACGCGCTTGCGCACCGCCTTATCAACCTGTTGGCTGCGGCGGTCAATACGTTCCAGTCGCCCTGTATTGAGGAGCTTTTCCACCGACCTCAACATGTCCTCGACGTCGATGATCAATACCGCTGAACCATCGTCCAATAACGCCCCGGCAGAAATGTCCTGGACCTTACCCAGACGCGGATCAAGAGGCAGCACCACCAGCGTTCGCTCGCCGACGAAGCGCTCCACGGCCACGCCATACACGGCGTCGCGTTCGCGTATCACGACGACCTTCAGCACCTCAGACACCGACGTGCTCTGCGGTCGCTGAAGTAGCTGACTCGCGGCAACCAGGCCAACATGTCGTCCCTCGTGCCAAAAATGCTGACGACCTTCAAGCTGCACAATTTCGTCGGATTTCAAATCCCGCATGCGCTCGATGTGAGCCAACGGGAAGGCATAAGCCTCACCACCGACTTCCACCACAAGGCTACGGACTACCGACAGCGTCAGCGGAACTTCAATATGAAAACAGCTGCCCTGTCCAGCGCCTTGCTCTAGCTCAACCGAACCGCGCAATTGGCGGACCATATGCTGCACGGCGTCCAGACCCACGCCGCGCCCGGACACCTCAGTGACCGTCTCGCGCAGGCTGAAACCGGGCAAAAACAGAAAACTCAGCAGCTCTTCTTCACTTAATTGTGCGGCGGTCTCGGTGGGCGATAGCTGGCGCTCGATAATGCTGCGGCGCAGCCTGTCCAGATCGACTCCTGCGCCGTCGTCGCTGATCTCCAATACCAACAACCCGGCCTGGTGGGAAGCTTTCAAGCGGATCAACCCTTCAGCGGGCTTGCCTGCTAGCAACCGCTCTGCGGGAAACTCCACGCCATGGTCAACTGCATTGCGCAACAGATGCGTCAATGGCGCTTCGAGTTTTTCCAAGACATCGCGGTCAACCTGAGTCTTCTCACCCTCAATCTCTAATCGCACCTGCTTACCCAGCTCGCGACCCAAGTCACGAACCATGCGAGCTTGCCCGCCTAATACATCGGCAAAGGGTCGCATCCGACACGCCAGCGCGGTGTCGTAGAGTTGTTGGGCACGCCGACCGGCATTCCAACCAAACTCGTCCAGCTCAGCCGTTTGCTGGGTCAACATCGCTTGGGCCTGGGATAACAAACGCCGTGATTCTTCCAGTGCGTCATGGACTTCAGCGCTGGCGCCCGCTTCATTAAGCTTCGCTTCAAGACTGTCCAGGGCTTGACCGCTTTGGTTTTGCAGGCGTTTGACCCGTTGCATCGTCGCTAAATATGGTTTGAGCCGCTGGGTCTCAACGAGGGCTTTGCTCGACAGATCGAGCAGACTGTTCAGACGTTCAGCGGTAACACGCAAAACACGCTCGCCGCCTTCTGTGTCTTGACGCCTGCGCCGTGAAACACGGGACGAGGCAGAGCTGACATCAGTCGTCGGTGCCGCGCTCTGCGCGGGTGCGACCTCAAGTGCCAAGGCGTCAAGCCGTAGCGCCTGCGCCAACAAATCAGCAGTCGAAAAGTCGGTTGTAAGAGTCGCTGAAGTCGACAGTAGAGATTCAAGTGATGGCGGCAGCGCGGGCGACTTTGCAACTACAACCGTGGGCGCCAGCAAACGGTTCATTTGCAACACGTAGGCGTTGATATCTTCCGGCCTGACGCCGGTACTGCCTGGCGTGGCGATGCGCAACAATAAATCAGTACCCAGCAGCAAAGCGTCGATATGTTCAGGCATCAGGTACAAGCGCGACTCTTGAGCGCTGACCAGGCAATCTTCCATTACATGAGCGACGCTGACTCCAGCATCAACCCCAACAATCCGCGCCGCACCTTTGAACGAATGGGCAGCACGCATACACGCTTCCAGATGATCGGCTTGGGTTGGATTGCGCTCCAGCGCCAACAACCCCGTACTGAGAACCTGGGTTTGCGCTTCGGCCTCTAACGCAAAGAGCTCGAACAACGAAGCGTCGCGCATTTGCTCTGGGGTCATGAGAAGCTCCGGTTCATGGCCGACAGCAACTGGTCTTCATCGAGCAAGCGCAGACTGCGGGCTTTCCAGCGGATGACGCCCCGGGTGTATTTGGCATTGGCGTGCTGACCAGGATTCGATGCTGAATCCAAGGTGCCTTGGTCAATGGCGTGTATACCGTCGACTTCGTCCACCGGGACTACCGCCGGCCCACCCTCAGCGGTAATTATCAACATGCGAGGCATGATTCGGTTTGATGGATTGACTACCGCAGTACTGTCCAACCCAAGAAGCTCAACCAACGACACACACGCCACTAACGCACCCCTGACATTGGCAACGCCCAGCAAAGCTCGAGAGCGCTGATGTGGCAACGAGTGAATAGCCTGTAGTGGCGCCACTTCAATCAGACAGCGGGTAGGCAACCCCAGCCACTCTTCGCCCAGGCGAAATATAAGAACCGACCGGGTTTTAATTTCGTTATGAGCCTTGCTGCTGTGGGTCGGTATACGTTGTTCCTGAACCAGCGAATAGCGGTCCAGCAACCGCGTGGCCGCAGCAGAGTACACCGCGCAATTACGACAATGAATGTGCTCGACCAATAGTGGGCACGAACGCACGCCATGAATGCCGATGCGGTTCCAGCAATCATCAATTGCCTGAGTGTCCTCTTGAATCAAGCTCACCTCATTCTGCGGGGCGCTCATGGTTTATGTCCGTCCTTGCCCAAGCTCCGAGTTGCCCGCTCATGCAATCGTCGCGCACCCGCGAGATCACCCTGGGAGGTGAGTAGCGCCGCAAGCTGCGCTAACGCTTCGGGATGTTGCGGTTGCAGGTACAGCGCTTTGCGATACAAGCTTTGCGCCTCTAAGCGCTGACCACCAAGATCACTCAGCAGGCCCAACCAATAAAACACTTGCGCCGAGGGTTCAAACAGTTGCAGAAAACGCTCACAGCCCGCACGAGCCTCCGCGCTTCTACCCTGGTTCGCGAGGGCTGCGATGGTGCTCAGTAGACTGGCAGCGTCGGTATCCACGGCGGCGGGTTCAATGGATGACCGCTGCGTCAGGGTCGTGATTGACGGCCTGGCTACCAGCGGGCGTGGCGTCGACGGCCACGTCACGGGCGTGAGCGGCCGCGAAAGCGGCGGTGCCACCCCAGTGGCGACTGGCTCCGGAACGTTGTCGGCATGGCGACTGAAGGCGAACGACTGCGCAACGCCGATCGAACGCATCCCCAAGCGAGCCAGCAAATTCCCTTCAGCAGGGCCAATAAACAGCACTCCGTCCACACGGGTCCAGCCTTTGAGCACGTTGAACACCCGCTGTTGAGTCGCCAAGTCGAAATAGATCAGCAGATTGCGGCAGAACACAAAATCATAGGCTGGCTGAGCGGAAAACAAACCGGGATCAAGCACGTTGCCAGGCTGAAAGCTAACCTGCGCTTGCACGCGCTCGCTGATCAGCCAGCTGTCGTCTTTGGCGCTAAAGTGTCGGTCGCGAAACTCGATGTGTTCGCCGCGAAAGGAGTTCTTTCCGTAAATGCCATGTTGGGCGCGCTCGATTGATAGCGGGCTGATGTCTACGGCATCAATCTGAAATTGCTGCGGCATCAACCCGGTGTCGAACAACGCCATGGCGATTGAATAAGGCTCTTCGCCTGTGGAACACGGCAAGCTGAGAATGCGCAACGGCCGCACACCCATGAGTTCAGCCAAGCGTGCCTGAGCCAGCTTGCCCAAGGTCGCAAACGATTCCGGATAACGGAAAAACCATGTCTCAGGCACGATTACGGCTTCAATCAACGCTTGTTGTTCAGTGGCCGACGTGAGCAAAAGTTGCCAATAATCTTCGATGCTCTGGGACTTTGCCAGAATGCTGCGCTGCCGCACCGCACGCTCGATAATGGCCTCGCCCACAGACGCGACGTCCAGACCTATCCGGTTTTTAAGGAAGGTAAAAAAGTGTTGGTCACTGCTCATGGTTCACCCTCAAAAAGCTCGATGTCCGAAGACTTCACGGGGTAAAGCAGTTCGCGCACGGGATCACTGAGCAAGTCCTGCACTCGCACCCATTGCAACAAGCCTTTTTCATCCTCACGTACTGGCCCCAGATAAAGCGCCTGGGGGTTATCCAACCCGTAATGTTTGAACTCGGCAGGAAGGCAACGCAAGGTTTCGGTCGCTTGTTCGAGAATCAGGCCAAGCAGTTGGCTAGGACGATCGGCGTCCGGTCGATAGTTCACTAACACCAGCCGAGTACTGGTCCGAGCCTGTGCAGGATGGCCGAAGGTCAGCGCGCTAAGGTCGATAACCGGCACCATAGTGCCCCGATGCGCGAACACGCCCGCCACCCAATGCGGTGTCTGGGCAATGGGTTTGAGCTGCAGGCGCGGTAATACTTCTGCGATATCCACCGCCTCCAGCGCGTAACGGTCTTGGCCGATGAGAAACAGCAGAAATAAGGTGCTCCGTGGCGGTGAGGCGCCCCGCTTGGCCGATTGCTCAATCATCGCTCGTTCTCAAACTTTGAAACGCGACACGCCACTTCGCAACCCAACCGCCACCTGACTCAACTCGTCGATAGCGAAGCTGGCTTGGCGCAGCGAATCAACCGTCTGGCTACTGGCGTCACCCAATTGCACCAGCGCCTGGTTGATCTGTTCGGCACCCGTCGCCTGGGCCTGCATACCTTCATTGACCATCAACACGCGCGGCGCCAGCGCCTGCACTTGATGAATAATCTGTGAGAGTTGCTCGCCGACTTGGGTCACCTCGAACATGCCGCGCCGGACCTCTTCAGAGAATTTGTCCATACCCATCACGCCCGCAGACACTGCGGACTGAATTTCGCGAACCATTTGCTCAATGTCGTAGGTGGCCACAGCCGTCTGGTCAGCCAGACGCCGAACTTCAGTCGCAACCACCGCAAATCCGCGCCCATACTCGCCGGCTTTTTCCGCTTCAATGGCTGCGTTAAGTGAGAGCAGATTGGTCTGGTCGGCGACTTTGACAATGGTCACAACCACTTGATTGATGTTGCCGGCTTTCTCGTTAAGGATCGCCAGCTTGGCATTTACCAGATCGGCGGCGCCCATGACCGAGTGCATGGTTTCTTCCATACGCGCCAAGCCTTGCTGGCCAGATCCGGCGAGGATCGAAGCTTGATCGGCGGCGGTGGTGACTTCCGTCATGGTGCGTACCAGATCCCGAGACGTTGCTGCAATTTCTCGAGACGTTGCGCCAATTTCAGTGGTAGTGGCAGCGGTTTCGGTAGCCGTAGCTTGCTGTTGCTTGGACGTAGCGGCGATTTCAGTGACCGAGGTGGTGACTTGTACTGATGATCGCTGGGCCTGTGAGACCAGACCGGTCAGCTCGGCCATCATGTCGTTGAAACCAGTTTCTACTGCGCCAAACTCATCTTTACGTCCCAGGTTCAAGCGCTTGCTAAGGTCACCGGCGCGCATGATGTCGAGCACCCAGACGATCCGCCGCATTGGCGCCATGATCGCGCGCATCAACAGTAGTCCGCAGAAAACTGCGGCAATGATGGCAATCAGCAAGGAGACACCCATGCTGATTTTCGCGGAAAGCACCGTTGACGCGATTGAAGCCATCGACCGGTCTGCCGATTGTTTGTTTTGGACGATCAACGACGTCAGCAACGCGCGGCCCCGGTTCCACGAGGGTTCCATTTGTGAGGCAAACAGGTTGTGTGCCTTAACAAAATCATTGGCTTGATAGAGGGCGAGCACCTCATTGGTGATCTTTATATAGTCAGCATGCTGTTTCTCAAACTCATCGACAGACGCCTGATCCTCGGCGTCGAAAACCGTCTTGCGGTAGTTATTCAGTTCACCGACCAACGTATCTTCGTAGCCTTTGAAATTGCTGATTTCGGCAGGCGTGAGCACTCTGCCTTGGTCTTCACTGAACAACTGTAAGGTAGCGAGGTAACTGTTTACCCAAGCACTGCGAACCATGGTGCTGTAATAAAGACCAGGAAGGGCGTCGGTTTCAACCTTCTCTTCACTGGATTGAATCGATAACAGCCGGGTATACGACACGACAACCATCAATAACATGATGGCGATAATCACAGCGAAACTCGCCGATATTCGCTGGCGCAATGTCCAATTCTTCACGGTCCTGCCCTCAAGAGTTCAACTCGGCAGCGTTTGCCGCGTTCAAGAAGTGGACCGACAGGCGATCCAAAGCTGGCTGAGTATAGCCCAGGCCATTCGGCCTTAGATCGATGTTTCCCACATACTTTTGAGGTTTTTCCAACGCTTATTCGAGAAAAGCCCCAATGCAGTGCAAAACGTATAAACCGGGCGAAGTTGCAGCCTTTATCCGGACCTGAAGCAGGGCAAACGGGCCTATCGATAAAAAAGATATACACTCGAAAAAATCAATAAAAACGTTACCCACTAGAGCCATTCTCATGATGACGCTGCGTCAGATTCGTCACTTTATCGCGGTCGCCGAAACCGGTTCGATATCGGCGGCCGCCCAAGCGGTGTTCATATCTCAATCAACGCTGACTCTCGCCATTCAACAACTGGAGCAGGAAATCAGCGTATGCCTGTTCAATCGTCACGCCAAAGGCATGACCCTGACGCATCAAGGCCATCAATTTTTGCGTCAAGCGCATCTGATTCTGGCAACGGTGGACAACGCCAAGCGCAGCTTGCAACAGAGTACCGATCAAGTGGCGGGACAGTTGATCATCGGCGTGACCAGCTTGGTGGCAGGCTATTACTTGGCGGACTTGTTAACCCGTTTTCAGCGCGCCTACCCCAACGTCGAGCTGCGGGTGATGGAAGATGAGCGTCAATACATCGAACACCTGTTGGTAAGCGGCGAAATTGATGTCGGCGTATTGATCCTCTCGAACCTGGAAGATCGCCATGCGCTGCAAACAGAAGTATTGACCCACTCACCTCACCGGGTTTGGCTACCCGCACAGCATCCACTGCTGGAACACGACAGCATTAGCCTTGCGGACATCGCCCGCGAGCCGCTAATCCAGCTCAATGTCGATGAAATGGACATAAACGCGCTGCGCATGTGGGTCCGTGCCGGGCTGCAACCGCATATCACGTTGCGCACCGCCTCCACTGAAGCGGTGCGCAGCTTGGTCGCCGCAGGCCTGGGCGTGTCGATTCAGCCGGACATGACCTACCGCCCTTGGTCTCTGGAGGGCGACATCATCGAGGCCCGTCCGCTGGCCGACCTCACCCAGACCCTGGACGTCGGTTTGGCATGGCGCCGCGGCACCGCCAGACCAGCATTGGTCGACCCTTTTTTGACCGTTGCCCGAGAGCAACCGAACGCAGGACGCCGGCTATCTATTTAATCGAACGCTGCTTTCGGTATTTAGCATTTGTCGGCCGTACGTCCGCGCACTAGTCTCTGTGACAGAGCTAAGGCCGGGCGTGCAACGGAGCTTGCCTATGCATGGATGCCCCCGCCTAAAAAGAGAACAGCGAAAATGCCCGGTAACCCGACTCCATTATTCACTGCACTGCTGATCGACGGAGAACTGGTCGCTGGACAGGGCTTTGCCGAGCCGATTATCAATCCGGCCAACGGAGATGTCCTGATCGGCGTTGCGGAAGCCAGTACCGAGCAAGTTGAATCTGCCATTCTCGCTGCGCACCGCGCGTTTGCCAGTTGGTCGCGAACCACGCCGCAGCAACGCTCAGTCATTCTGTTGTCGATTGCCGATGCCATCGAAAAACAAGCCGACCTGTTGGCGCGCCTAGAATCGCTGAACTGCGGCAAGCCGCTGCACTTGGCACGTCAGGATGACTTGAGCGCAACCGTCGATGTGTTCCGCTTTTTCGCCGGGGCCGTGCGCTGTCAGATGGGGCAATTGTCTGGGGAATACCTGCCGGGTTACACCAGCATGGTCCGCCGTGACGCTATTGGCGTGGTGGCGTCCATTGCGCCATGGAACTACCCGATGATGATGGCCGCTTGGAAGATTGCCCCCGCGCTGGCGGCGGGTAACACGTTGGTGTTCAAGCCGTCAGAACATACGCCGCTGTCGATATTGGCATTGGCCCCTGTCCTGGCCGAGCTATTGCCCCGTGGGGTGATCAACATCATCTGCGGCGGTGGCGAAGGCGTCGGCAGCCATTTGGTCAGCCACCCGAAAGTACGTATGGTCTCGCTGACCGGTGACATTGTCACCGGACAGAAAATTCTTCAGGCCGCCGCCAAAACCCTTAAACGCACACACTTGGAACTGGGCGGAAAAGCCCCCGTAATCGTCTGCAACGACGCCGACATTCAGGCCGTGGTCGAAGGCGTTCGTACCTACGGCTATTACAACGCCGGCCAGGACTGCACCGCTGCGTGCCGAATCTATGCTCAAACCGGTATTCATGATCGCTTGGTGGCCGAACTCGGCGCGGCGGTCAGCAGCCTGCGCTTTGCCGGTAAACGCGACGCCGACAATGAAATGGGGCCGCTGATTAGTACTCGTCAGCGCGACCGGGTGGCCAGCTTTGTCGAACGTGCGCTGGGCCAGCCGCACATTGAGCGAATCACCGGCGCGGCCGTACATTCCGGCGCGGGTTTTTTCTATCAACCGACGCTGCTGGCGGGCTGCAAGCAAAGCGATGAAATTGTCCAGCGCGAGGTATTCGGGCCGGTGGTGACAGTGACCCGCTTCGATCAACTGGAACAGGCGGTGGACTGGGCTAACGATTCGGAATATGGCTTGGCGTCGTCGATATGGACCCAGAATCTGGACAAAGCCATGCAAGTGGCCGCGCGGTTGCAGTATGGCTGCACCTGGATCAACAGCCATTTCATGCTGGTCAGCGAAATGCCTCACGGCGGCTTGAAGCGCTCGGGCTATGGCAAGGATTTGTCCAGCGACTCACTGCAGGACTACAGCGTAGTGCGGCACATTATGGCCAAACATGGGGTGGCGTTATAAGCGGCAAGCTTCAAGCAAGAGCTGAATCAAAAACAAGAAGAATGGCTACACCCTGTGATCTTGCGGCTATACGTAATAGTAAGAGCGAAACCTCTTACGGCTTACAGCTTACAGCTGCCTGCAAAACTGCCCCGACCATAATTAAAGAAGAGGGAATTCCATGTCAGTGCTCAAGACCGCCGTACTCAGCGCTATTGTCACCAGCTTGTTCAGCAGTTGTGGCGTGCAGGCAGCAGAAATGCTTAAAACAGTGGGACCAGGTGAAGGCCAGCTCGATATTGTGGCGTGGCCGGGCTACATAGAGCGGGGGGAGAGTGATAAAGCGTATGACTGGGTGACAGGTTTTGAAAAGGAAACCGGCTGTAAGGTCAGCGTCAAAACCGCCGCCACGTCCGATGAAATGGTCAGTTTGATGGCCAAGGGCGGTTACGATCTGGTGACCGCATCCGGCGACGCATCATTGCGTTTGATCGTCGGTAAACGGGTACAACCGATCAACACTGCGCTGATTCCGAACTGGAAGAACCTTGATCCACGCTTGGTAAATGGACCGTGGTATGTGGTCAACAAGCAAACCTACGGCACACCTTATCAGTGGGGTCCGAACGTGTTGCTGTACAACACCAACGTATTCAAAACTCCGCCCGTGAGCTGGGACGTAGTGTTCAAAGAACAAAAGCTGCCCGATGGCAAGACCAACAAAGGTCGGGTGCAGGCGTATGACGGCCCGATCTACATCGCCGATGCTGCACTGTATTTGAAATCCATCCAGCCTGAATTGGGCATCAAAAACCCCTACGAACTGACCGAAACCCAATATAAGGCCGTGCTGAATCTACTGCGTGAACAACACGCGTTGATCCACCGCTACTGGCACGACGCGACCGTGCAGATGAGTGACGTGAAAAACGAAGGCGTCGCGGCCACCAGTTCATGGGGCTACATGGTCAATGGCCTGCAAACCGACAAACAGCCAGTGGCTTCGACCATTCCCAAAGAAGGCGCCACTGGTTGGGCCGATACCACCATGCTGCACGCCGACGCCAAACATCCAAACTGCGCCTACAAATGGATGGACTGGTCAATGCAACCGAAAGTCCAGGGGGATGTAGCCGCGTGGTTCGGCTCGCTGCCAGCTGTACCGGCCGCCTGTAAGGCCAGCGAACTGCTCGGGGCTGAGGGCTGTAATACCAACGGCTTCGACCAGTTCGACAAAATCGCGTTCTGGACCACTCCACAAGCTGAAGGCGGCAAGTTCGTGCCGTACAGCCGCTGGACCCAGGACTACATTGCGATCATGGGCGGCCGCTAACGCTGAATCTGCGGCATCCCTGTGGGGCGAATTCATTGGCGAATGACATTGCGCGGCTTTTCTAATAGACCGTGGCGCTTGCTTCCCGAATGAGTTCGGTTCCACACAGCCTGCACAGCGTTTCAAAGCCCACCGGGCTCTCGAATTTCGGAATCTTAAACCATGACACTCGCAGTCCAGTTCACTAACGTTTCCCGTCAGTTCGGCGAAGTGAAGGCCGTTGACCGGGTTTCTATTGATATTCAGGACGGTGAGTTCTTCTCCATGCTGGGCCCATCGGGCTCGGGCAAAACGACCTGCCTGCGCTTGATTGCCGGTTTCGAGCAGCCCAGCGCAGGGTCGATTCGTATTCACGGCGAGGAAGCCGCAGGCCTGCCGCCCTATGAGCGGGACGTTAATACCGTGTTTCAGGATTACGCACTGTTCCCGCACATGAACGTTCGGGACAACGTTGCTTACGGCCTGAAGGTCAAAGGCGTCGGCAAGACCGAACGCTTGAATCGCGCTCAGGACGCACTGGGCATGGTCGCATTGGACGGCTACGGCGAGCGTAAACCGGTGCAGCTTTCCGGTGGCCAACGCCAGCGGGTCGCCTTGGCGCGGGCACTGGTCAATCGGCCGCGCGTGCTATTGCTTGATGAGCCGCTGGGCGCGCTGGATTTGAAACTACGCGAGCAGATGCAAGGTGAACTGAAGAAGCTGCAACGCCAACTCGGCATCACCTTCATTTTCGTCACCCATGATCAAACCGAAGCGCTGTCAATGTCCGACCGCGTGGCGGTGTTCAACAAGGGTCGCATCGAGCAGGTCGATACCCCGCGCAATGTGTACATGAAACCGGCCACCACCTTTGTCGCCGAGTTTGTCGGCACCTCCAACGTGCTGCGCGGTGAATTGGCCTTGCAACTCAGCGGCACCACCCTGCCCTTTTCTATCCGCCCGGAGCATATTCGTTTCGCCGAAGGCCAGGCCGGCAGCCATGAGATTGAGGTCAGCGGTTTGCTGCACGACGTTCAATATCAGGGCAGCGCCACCCGCTACGAACTCACGCTCGATAACGGCCAGACCTTGAACATCAGCCACGCCAATAGCCAATGGCTGGACACCACGGCGCAGCACCAACCGGGGCAGCGGCTTATGGCCCGCTGGTCCCGTGAAGCCATGATTACGCTGCATGAAACTGCCTTGAGCGAGGGCGCGTAGTCATGAGCCAGGCCATCTCTCATCAGGCGATGCCGACTGGGCAACCGCCCTTGCGGCGGTTTTCCAATCTGCTGTATCGACGACCCAATCTGTACCTGTCTCTGCTGCTGATTCCACCGTTGTTTTGGTTTGGCGCGGTGTACCTCGGCTCGTTGCTGAACCTCTTGTGGCAGGGGTTCTACACCTTCGACGACTTCACCATGGCGGTCATCCCGGTCCTGACCCTGGAAAACTTCGCAGCTCTGTTCAATCCGGCCAACTTCGACATCATCACCCGCACCCTGAGCATGGCAGTAGCCGTGTCGGTTGCCAGCGGCATCATCGCGTTTCCCGTTGCTTATTACATGGCGCGCTACACCACCGGCAAAACCAAAGCGTTCTTTTACATCGCGGTGATGATGCCGATGTGGGCCAGTTACATCGTCAAGGCCTACGCCTGGACCCTGCTGTTGGCCAAAGGCGGCGTTGCGCAGTGGTTTGTTCAGCATCTGGGCCTGGAATCGATCTTACAGTTGATCCTGAGCATTCCCGAGATTGGCGGCAGCACCTTGTCGACCTCGAACGTGGGGCGCTTTCTGGTCTTCGTTTATATCTGGCTGCCATTCATGATCCTGCCGATTCAAGCCTCACTGGAGCGCTTGCCGCCTTCATTACTGCAAGCTTCTGCGGACCTTGGGGCCACGCCGCGCCAGACCTTCATGAACGTGGTATTGCCGCTGTCGGTGCCGGGGATCGCCGCCGGTTCGATTTTCACCTTCTCCCTGACCTTGGGCGATTTTATCGTGCCGCAATTGATCGGGCCGCCCGGTTACTTCATTGGCAGCATGGTTTACGCCGAGCAAGGCGCCATTGGCGACATGCCCATGGCGGCGGCCTTCACGTTGGTGCCCATCGTGCTGATTGCGATTTACCTGTCCATTGTCAAACGCCTGGGAGCCTTCGATGCGCTTTAACTCTTCGACTGGCAGCGCGCACGCACCTCTGGGCTTGAAACTGGCGGCCTGGGGCGGTTTGGTATTTTTGCACTTTCCGATCTTCATCATCTTCATGTACGCCTTCAACACCGAAGACGCCGCCTTCAGCTTTCCGCCACGGGGATTCACTCTCAAGTGGTTCAGCGTGGCCTTCTCGCGGACGGATGTGCTGGAGTCGATCAAGCTCTCGCTGGAGATTGCTTGCATCGCCACCTTGATTGCGATGGTCCTCGGCACACTGGCCTCCGCTGCGCTCTATCGCCGGGATTTTTTTGGCAAGGACGGTATCTCGCTGATGCTGATTCTGCCGATTGCACTGCCGGGAATCATTACCGGTATCGCCTTGCTCTCGGCGTTCAAGACGTTGGGCATCGAACCGGGAATGTTCACCATCATCGTCGGCCACGCGACCTTCTGTGTAGTAATCGTCTACAACAACGTTGTCGCTCGACTGCGCCGCACCTCCCACAGCTTGATCGAAGCATCCATGGATTTGGGCGCCGACGGCTGGCAGACCTTTCGCTACATCATCATGCCCAGCCTCGGCTCAGCCTTATTAGCGGGCGGGATGCTGGCGTTTGCGTTGTCGTTTGACGAGATCATCGTGACCACCTTTACCGCAGGCCATGAGCGGACGTTGCCGATTTGGCTGCTTAACCAACTCAGTCGACCGCGCGATGTGCCGGTGACTAACGTGGTCGCCATGCTGGTGATGCTGGTGACTATGCTGCCAATCCTTGGCGCGTATTACCTGACACGCGGCGGCGAAAGCGTCGCGGGCAGTGGTGGTAAATAACCAATTCCCCTGTAGGAGCCAACCATGCAAACCAAACTGTTGATCAATGGCCACTTGGTCGCGGGCGAAGGCCCTAGCCAATCGATATTCAACCCGGCGTTGGGCCGTGTATTGGTAGAAATCAACGAAGCCAGTGAGGCTCAGGTCGATGCTGCCGTGCGGGCCGCAGAGACCGCATTTGAATGCTGGTCGCAGACCGCGCCCAAGGATCGTTCGCTGTTGCTACTTAAACTGGCCGACGCCATCGACGCTCATGCAGAAGAATTGGCAAAACTTGAATCCGATAACTGCGGCAAGCCGTACCACGCCGCCCTCAACGATGAAATGCCGGCGATCGCCGACGTGTTCCGTTTCTTCGCTGGCGCCAGCCGTTGTATGAGCGGTTCGGCGGCGGGTGAGTATTTGCCGGGACATACCTCCATGATCCGCCGTGATCCAGTGGGCGTTGTTGCCTCGATTGCGCCGTGGAACTACCCGCTGATGATGGTCGCCTGGAAAATCGCACCGGCGTTGGCGGCAGGTAATACTGTGGTGCTCAAACCGTCAGAACAAACCCCGCTGACCGCGTTGCGCTTGGTCGAGTTGGCCGCCGATATCTTCCCGGCGGGCGTGCTGAATCTGGTGTTCGGTCGCGGGCAAACCGTGGGAAATCCGCTGGTGACCCACCCGAAAGTGCGGATGGTCTCGCTAACCGGCTCAATCGCTACCGGTTCGCACATCATTTCCAGCACCGCCGACAGCGTTAAACGCATGCACATGGAATTGGGTGGCAAGGCGCCGGTGATTATTTTTGACGATGCCGATATTGAAGCCGCCGTGGACGGTATTCGCACCTTCGGCTTCTATAACGCGGGGCAGGACTGCACCGCTGCGTGCCGGATTTATGCACAGAAAGGCATCTACGAAAAATTCGTCACTCAACTCGGCGAAGCGGTCAGCAGCATTAAGGTGGGTTTGCAAAACGATCCGGAAACCCAATTGGGTCCGTTAATTTCTGCGCAGCATCGGGATCGAGTTGTGGGTTTCGTTGAGCGCGCACTTGCCCAGTCACACATTCGACTGATCACCGGTGGCAAGGCGATAGAAGGCAATGGCTTCTTCTTCGAACCAACGGTGTTGGCCGACGCTCAGCAGGATGACGAAATCGTCCGCCGCGAAGTATTTGGACCGGTGGTTACGGTGACTCCATTCGACGATGAAGCACAGGCATTGGCGTGGGCCAATGAGTCGGATTATGGCCTGGCGTCCTCGGTGTGGACCAAGGACGTCGGCCGCGCCCATCGGCTGGCCGCCCGTTTGCAGTATGGCTGCACGTGGGTCAACACCCACTTTATGTTGGTCAGCGAAATGCCCCATGGCGGGCAAAAGCTGTCCGGTTATGGCAAGGATATGTCCATGTATGGATTGGAAGACTACACCACCGTCAGGCATGTGATGTTTAAGCATTAGAACTGATCGTAGCCTTTAGTGGGATCAAAACAATAACGACTGAACCGGGCCGCGCTTGAGTGCATGGCTGCGGATTCCCATACCCAAAATCTGGCGATTTCCAGGAGAAATATATGACTGTTCCATCCCTTAATTCAGCCGCAGACAGCGACGCTGAACAACTGAGGAAGTTGGGTTACACCTCTAACTTCAACCGCACCATGAGCTTGTGGGAAAACTTCGCGCTGGGCTTCACCTACTTGTCGCCGGTCGTCGGCGTTTACACCTTGTTCGGCTTTTGCCTGGCAGCGGGCGGCCCCCCGATGTTCTGGGCTTACTTATTGGTGGGTATCGGCCAATTATTGGTGTGCCTGATCTTCGGTGAGGTGGTGTCCCAGTTTCCGATTTCAGGTGGTGTTTATCCGTGGGCTCGCCGTTTAGTGGGTAAGCGCTGGGCGTGGATGGTGGGCTGGATTTACGCGATTGCCTTATGCGTGACTATTGCCGCTGTTGCAGTGGGTGCCGGGCCTTATTTGGCCGCGATGTTGGGTTTCGCACCGAGCAACACTACCAATATCGTCATTGCACTGGTGCTAACGCTGTTTGCCACGTTGGTTAACCTAAGCGGCACTAAGGTACTGTCGCGCATCGCCATGTTTGGCTTTTTATGCGAGTTGATCGGCGCTGTAATCGTCGGTTTGTACTTGTTGATATTCGAGCGCCACCAGCCAATCAGCGTGCTGTTTAACACCTTCGACATCCGTATAGACGGCTCGTACTTGCCGGCTTTTTTGACTGCATCGCTGGCGGGAATGTTTTTGTATTACGGCTTTGAAGCCTGCGGTGACGTGGCCGAAGAAACACCCAACCCGAGCAAGATGATTCCGCGCGCCATGCGCATGACCATCTACATCGGCGGCGCCGCAGCAATGTTCGCGTGCCTGGCGCTGATTCTTTCCGTGCCGGACATGGCGGCGGTGATCAACGGCACCGACAAAGACCCGGTGACCACTATTCTCAGCAACGCTTTCGGGGTCACCGGTTCAAAAGTGGTCATGGCCGTTGTAATGATTTCGTTTATCTCCTGCGTGATAAGCCTACAGGCCGCCGCTAGCCGACTGCTGTATGCCTACGCCCGAGATGAAATGATCGTGGGCAGCGACGTGCTTAAACGTCTGTCGCCCAATACCCAAGTGCCGGTCGCGGCACTGTTTGTAGCCGGTATATTGCCGGCGCTGATCATTTGCCTGGGCCTTGTGTTGCAGGATGCGGTTGCCACCATCGTCAGCTTCGCCGCCATCGGAATTTACCTTGCGTTCCAAATGATCGTGGCCGCTGCCCTTTTCGCCCGCGCACATGGCTGGATACCCAGCGGCCAATTTAGCCTCGGCATATGGGGCCTGCCGATTAACCTTGGTGCGCTGATCTATGGCGTCCTAGCGATCATCAACATGGCCTGGCCGCGCACCCCAGACGCGGCGTGGTACATCAACTACGCCATGGCCCTGACCACCGCCATCGTCATCGGCCTGGGCCTGCTCTACATGTGGCTCGGCAAACCGTATGACCACGGGACGGCACCAGCCGGGGATGCGTGCAAGGTCGGGAAAAGCTGAGATCTACCCCCTGTAGAGACCAATTTGTTGGCGAAGGATTCACAGCGGCGTGTTGGACACGCCGCCTGTCCATTCAATCGCGCAAATCGGATTCGTGGATCGGTTGATCACGGTGGGTGGCGCGTTGGTATTGGGCGGGCCAGACGGCTTTGCGGCCGCCGAGATCGTCGTCGGCGTGGAGGGGCCAGTACGGGTCACGCAGCAGTTCTCGGGCCAATAGGATCAGGTCGGCCTGGCCGGTACGCAGGATGTGTTCGGCCTGTGCCGGTTCGGTGATCATGCCCACCGTGCCGGTGGCTATGCCGGACTCTTTGCGCACGCGCTCGGCGAATCGCGTCTGGTAGCCTGGTCCTACCGGAATTTCAGCTTTGGCCGCCGTGCCGCCTGAGGATACGTCAACCAAGTCGACGCCCAAGTCTTTCAAGCGCCGTGCCAGCTCGACGGTTTCGTCAGGGTTCCAGCCATCCTCCACCCAGTCGGTCGCAGAGACGCGCACGAATAAGGGCAGCTCTTGCGGCCAGACCGCACGCACGGCTTGGGTGACTTGCAGCGTTAAACGGATGCGATTTTCGAATGAACCACCGTATTGATCGCGACGTTGGTTGCTCAGAGGCGACAGAAATTGGTGCAGCAAATAGCCATGGGCGGCGTGCAGCTCGATCACTTTAAAGCCGGCGATCAATGCGCGCTTGGCGGCTTCAACGAACGCGGTGATGATTTCCTGAATCTGCGGTTCTTCCAGCTGAGTTGGCGCTGTATGTTGCGGATCAAAGGCAATCGGGGAAGGGCCAACAGGCACCCAACCGCCTTCACTGATCGGCACGCTGCCATGTTTGCCGATCCAGGGGCGCCACGTGCTGGATTTACGTCCGGCATGGGCCAATTGCATACCGGCGACTGCACCTTGGGCCGTAATAAACCGGGTAATACGTTGCAGCGGCTCGATCTGCTCGTCATTCCACAACCCCAAGTCTTCAGGGGTTATGCGGCCATCTTCGGTCACCGCTGTGGCTTCGGTGAAAATCAGCCCCGCGCCGCCGATGGCGCGGCTACCTAAATGGACCAGATGCCAATCATTGGCCAAGCCATCGACGCAGGAGTACTGACACATCGGCGACACCGCAATGCGGTTAAGTAAGGTCAGTTCGCGAATAGTATAGGGTTCAAGCAGCAGGCTCATGGGCACCTCTCAAGTTAAACTTCCAGACTCTAATTAACGTTCTCGATCGTGCTTAGAGCCTAGTAGACAACCCGAGGTAGCGAGGGTTCGTACCCCTGCCTACTTGCCTGCTCTAACGCGGAGCGATGTGCGCAACCATCAATTGAACTGTTTCATTACCTCGAAACTCATTTAGGTCGAGTCTGTAGGCTAACTCCACCCAACGAATGGTTGGATTGGGCCAGATCTCACGATCAACACCAAAGGCGATACCGTCGAGCTTCAGCGACCCGCATTCGCTTTTTAGCACCATTTTTAAATGTCGATCACCGACGATGCGTTGTTCGACCAGTTGGAATACGCCGTGGAACAGTGGCTCGGGGAAGTGCTGGCCCCAAGGACCGGCGTTACGCAAGGCGCGAGCCAGTTCCAGGTGAAACTCTTCCACCGCCAGCGTGCCATCAGACAGCAGTCGCCCGGTCAGGTCTTCTTCATCTAATTGGCGACGGACTTCAACGTCAAAAGCCTCGGCAAAGGCGGGGAAGTTCGCTTCTGGCAATGACAAGCCGGCCGCCATTGCATGGCCTCCGAACTTGCTGATCAGTTCTGGGTGTTTGGCGGCAACCGCGTCTAGTGCATCGCGAATGTGGAAGCCGGGCACCGAACGCGCTGAGCCTTTAAGCACACCCTCCCCCGCACTGGCGAAGGCAATGGTTGGACGGTGATAACGTTCCTTCATGCGCGAAGCGAGGATGCCAATCACCCCTTGGTGCCAATCGGCTTCGAATAAGCATAAACCGAACGGCATTGACTCCAACGGCAAGTCCTTGAGTTGGGCCAGTGCCTCGCGCTGCATGCCTTGCTCGATGGATTTGCGGTCCTGGTTCAAATCATCAAGCTGCGTGGCCATTTCACGGGCCAGGGTTTCGTCTTCGCAGAGCAGGCATTCAATGCCCAGACTCATGTCATCCAGACGCCCCGCCGCGTTCAAGCGCGGACCAATGATGAAGCCCAGGTCGGTGGACGTAATGCGTGAGGCTTCACGACGTGCGACCTCGAGAATCGCTTTGAGCCCCGGCCGCGCGCGACCCGCACGAATTCGCAACAAACCTTGATGCACCAGAATGCGGTTGTTGGCGTCCAGCGGCACGACGTCGGCAACGCTGCCCAACGCGACCAAATCCAGCAGGTCACCGAGGTTCGGCTGAGTCTGTTGGTGGGCCTGGAAATAACCGGTGTCACGCAAACGAGCGCGTAAGGCCATCAACACGTAGAAGATAACGCCGACACCCGCGAGGGCTTTGCTGGAAAACTCACAACCGGGCTGATTCGGGTTGACGATGGCATCGGCAGCCGGTAATTCACGGCCGGGCAAGTGGTGATCGGTGACCAGTACCGTCAACCCCGCCGCTTTGGCCGTCGCCACACCCTCGACGCTGGAGATGCCGTTGTCCACGGTAATCAACAATTGCGGCTGACGCTGAAGTGCGACCGCGACGATTTCCGGGGTCAGGCCGTAACCATATTCAAATCGATTGGGCACCAGATAATCGACATGAGCCGCGCCGAACAGACGCAGCCCCAACACGCCCACGGCGCTGGCGGTTGCTCCGTCAGCATCGAAGTCGCCAACGATCAGAATGCGCTGGCGCTCTTTCAGCGCAATAACCAGCAGATCGACCGCCGCATCAATACCCTTGAGTTGCTGATACGGGATCAGCCGCGCCAGACTCTTGTCCAGCTCCACCTCGGACACCACGCCGCGTGCGGCATATAGACGGGTCAACAAGGGTGGCAGGTCGCCAAGGAATGGCAAGGTGTCAGGCAACAGGCGAGCTTCGATACGCATTCGGTTTCCGCTGATGTTTTACTTTTTGACCATGCTGGCCGGGCAGTCAGAGACGGCGCTAATCAGTCGCGCTCACCGGTAAGCCATTGCAGCTGAACTTCGTGCTGGCCGCGGTCGTCGGTGACGAAAATAGTCCCTTCGCTGATCATCACGTCCCACTTGATAACCCGTGGCATGTCCTTGGCCAGTACTTCCAGAATGTCTTGCGGCACAGCGGCGATATTCACGTTTTTCAGGTTTTTCGCAACCGGAATCACCTTGGTTTCCCAAACGCGCAAGCTGCCGTACGCCAGCAAACTGGTGCGTTCGGTTCGCCGCGAAGACCAGGTCAACCGATCTGCGTCAGGCTGACCGACTTCGATCCAGTGTAAAACGCGATCATCTAGGCTTTTTTCCCACAGCGCTGGTTCGTCTACTTCTGACAGACCACGGCCAAATGACAGCTGCTCGTTGTACCAAAAGGCATAGGCGAGCAAACGCACGGTCATACGTTCTTCGGTTTCCGAAGGATGCCGGGCGATAGTCTGTTTAACGCTCTCATACACGCCACGATCAAGGTCGGTGAGGTTGAGTTCGAATTTGTAGGTCGTGGACGGCTGGGCCATGGACGGGCTTCTAGATACGGGGAAAGGCGACAAGTCTACCCGATGCTGACCTCTTCAACGACGACGATGGTCTGCCAACGACTTGGGAACACCTCTATTTATGAGCACGTTGGGCCGAACTCAGCAGGTACGTTGCTTGAGGCAGAGACAGCGGAAGGCAGATTTTAATCTAGACAAGCAGAACGCCAGCTAAATGGCGCTATAATTCAGTCACTTTTTTTTGCGGATGGATTCAGCGAATGACCTGCCGCTTACTACTTACCAGAACCTACGCAAAGGTAGCGCTGATCACGCTGATGCTTTTATGCGTTCCGCGCATTGGTATGGCGAAAGACACAATTATGTGGTTACTGCGAGACTTTCCCCCTTTGACCATTAGCTCAGGCCCCCAAGAGGGACAAGGCGCTATTGATAAGCTAATGCCTTTGCTGATAGCCGGGATGCCTGAGTACGATCATTTAATGTTGCGTGTAAATCGGGCCCGGGGGATACAGATGCTCAATGAACCGTCGTTTACCTGTGACCCGACATTGCTGTGGACCGCTGAGCGCGCTAAAACCATTGTATTTTCGATCCCAACCTACGCAGTGATCAGTAATGGCATAGTTATTCGCCGCAATGACTTCAGTCGCGTAAGCCCTTTCATCAAGGAGGGTCAGGTCGATCTAGCGGCGCTGTTGGCAAGTCGACAAATCAAGCTCGGAATCGTCGCAGAGCGAAGCTATGGCCCGGTGATCGATCAAATACTTCAGGCCGCACCAAATGATGCGGTCAGCCGGCACTATGGCAATGACGCTGTTGGCAGCCTGTTACAGATGGAGCGCGTGGGCAGATTGCGTGCGCTAATCAGTTACTGGCCTGAGGCACGATTCACTGCGACGCAAGAAGATATCGACCCCAACGATCTAAAGTTCTACCCGATCATGGGCACGGCTAAATATCAGTTCGCCCATATTGGTTGCTCGGATACGGCCCAAGGGCGCGACGCGATGGAAATCATCAACCGCAAAATGCGTGTCCTGCGTCAAACCAAACTCATCGACTTCTACGCCGACTGGCTAGACCCCAACTCCCGCTTGGCGTACCTGGAAGACGCCAAGGCATTTTTTGAAAGCCCATAAGGGGAAGAGTTCATTGCAGTAATCAGACTCATTGGCCGAATTTCAGGCAAAAGAAACCCCGAGCAGTGGGGCACTCACTCGGGGTCAAACCGTGATCCCTCAGGACCAGTACGGCAGGTATCAATCACCGGAGCACAATGCTTGAACCTGCCGTAATTAATCAGAGCACTCGGCGCGAAAAAGGTTCCCGAACAATCAATTAAAAGCCTGCAACGAAGTAAAAACCTGAGTAGACGTCGCATACCGCATGGCTGCGATGACGCAAGGTTCAATTCGGCCTTCAGCAATCAGTAGATCCCGGTGAAAACCATCTACCACATCCGTCAGTTGCCGTTTGTCACAAAGCTGCGCCACGCAAAGTGTGCGTTCGATCACAATCGCACCTGCCGCATTTTTCAAAGTGACGACGCGTTCGCCATTCGCGCCCGCTGGCCCTAGGTTTGCCTGATAAGGTGTCAGGGCTTCACTCAGCAATAAGCTGATATTTTCCATCTGGTCACCACTCGATAGTTTGAATGCAAGGTGCTTATCAATGACCATCCGTTCGATAAGAAAGTTCTTCTCACCTGAGTGGGGTGATTGCCCGCTACCAGACGCCTGAGCATGCCTGCCGAAGATGACAGATAAAAAACAACGGCAGATATCTCTTATAAAGGACCCCAATATTGAACGCCGCTCCTGCCAAACCGTTGCGCGTCATTCTGGCCGACGATCATCCTATTTTCCTGATCGGGTTGAGGGTTGTGCTTGAGCAACACAGCCATGCCACCGTAATCGCCGAGGCCGACTCGCCATCGGCGCTCGCCGAGGCACTGAAAAATCACCCCTGTGATGTACTGGTGACCGACTTCATGATGCCCATCGATCTGCAGAACGACGGGCTAATATTGCTGGAGCGGGTTCGCCGTGATTACCCACAGCTGCCCATCGTCGTCGTGACTATGCTCAATAATGCAGGGCTGTTTCGCTCGATCCTAGCGTCAGGTGTCACGGCACTTTTGAGCAAGGCAAGCTTGGCGGGGGAATTGCCCGCTGCGATCGAGTGCATCCATCAGGGCAAGCAGTACGTCGCAGCATCGGTCGCCAAAACGCTACTTGACGCGGGTGATTACGGCTCGGACACATTGATCGCCCACCAACACCTATCCCCCAAGGAGTCAGAGGTACTCCGCCTGCTAGGGGCCGGTCGCTCAGTAGGTGAGATTGCCGCGCAATTCAACCGTAGCAAGCAAACCGTGAGCGCACATAAAGTTAGCGCCATGCGCAAATTAGGGCTTAGCAATGATGCAGGATTGTTTATTTATTTGCAGGAACATGGTTTGACTTGAAATCAACGCTGGAACGCCCTGCCATCCAGCCAAACAGGTCCGCCTCGTTCATAGGTTTAGCCACGAAATATCCCTGCAACATCGGACTGCCTAATGCCTTGACCGCCTCATAATCACAAGTTGTCTCCACGCCCTCTACTACCACCTCCATTTGCATCTCGCGCGCCATCACCCAAGCACCCGCTACTACGGCAGCTTTGCGGGCATCTTCGGCCATACCGCGTATGAATTCGGCCGGAATCTTCAACTCCGAGAACGGCAATTGAAGCAGGCGCTGAATATTCGATGCGCCCGTCCCAAAGTCATCGATAGACAAAGTGCAGCCCCGCATGCGCAAGCGCAGCAAGCCTTCCAGCTGCGCAGTAGTGGTTTGCAGCGCTGAGCTTTCTACGATCTCAAGAGTGAGGACGCTGGCCGGTAAATCCAGTCGTGACAGAAGTGCGCCGACGCCTTCAACAAAATCTGCTTCATTAAGCATTGTCGGCGCAATATTCACCGCAACGGGCAATGCGCTGCCAGTTGCCTGCATAACCTTGGAAGATAATTTCAATGCCAACTCCAGCATGCGCCAGGTCAGCGGCACGATAAGCCCCGCGCCCTCGACGGCGGCCATGAAGCTGCCCGGCGACAACAAGCCATGACGGGGATGCTGCCAGCGAATCAACGCTTCGACGCCAAGCACATCACCTCCAATATTGACTTTAGGTTGGTAGTGGGCGGTCCACTGCTCGACAACATCAATTTCGCGAATATGCTGACCGGGTGCCAGTGGGTGCAGTTCTTCCAAAGAAAACACGGCGCAACCGGGAGACAGAGGTAACGGCTCGAGAGCCTGTCGGCCGGCGCAGTAAGACTCAAGCAATTCCCGAAGCACCGCAGCGGACGCTGGCTTTTGCAGGCTGCCTAAAACCCACAGGCCCTGCTGCCGCGCTAGATAGGCCGCACCGTCGAGTACGCTTCTATCACTGCTGCTAAGGATAATAATCGCGCGAGCGCGCTGACCTTCGGCGAGGTATCGAATCATCTCAAGCCCGTCCGCACCCTCCATTTGCAAATCACAGATAGCAATATCGACATCGCCGCGATTAGCCAATGATTGCCGCGCATCGGCAACGCTGTGAGCCGTCATGACATTGAACACCTGATTTGCGTTGAGCATTTGATGCAGCGCCATCAGTTGAAATGCATTGTCTTCAAGTATCAAAACATTAAGTGAGCGCACAATTTCGCCTCCCGGGTCAGAGCAGTTTTAGCCAACGGTCTCTGCACTTTAAAGTGGTCAGCATCTGTTCCCAATAAGACATGTCTTAAACTGGAGGCGACAGGTGATGCTGGATATCCGCACGCAACTGCTCAATCGCGCAACTCAACGTTTGCCATTGCACGGCAAGCGAAGCGTTGTTCTGTTGACTTACGCTACCATCAAGACTGGCACACGCCTTCGCCAACGGAACTGCATCGATAAGGCACGCTACACCTTTTAAGCGGTGCACAGAGGCACTCAGGGCCTTCCAGTCCTGCGTCTTGGTGGCAGGCGCAAGCACTTCCACCTCCTGCTGCAGGTTTTTCCAGAGTTCTGACAACAGTTGGTGCATCTGTTTGTCGTTGGCTTGGGTCATTTTGCGCAGAGTATCGACGTCAAAAGACTGCATCGGTGCAATCTCGGCTAGCACTTGCGCCAGCCGGCTCAACGACACTGGCTTGATCAATAGTTGGCTCATGCCTGCCTGTTCGCAGCGCTGACGCTCCCCACTCATGGCGTTGGCGGTATAACCAATGATCGGACAGGCCTGACGTTGTTCCTCTATCTCAATCGATCGAATATTTTCGGCCAACGCATAGCCACTCATTACCGGCATATTGCAGTCGGTAAAGACCGCATCGAATGTCTCTTGTCGCCAAAGCTTAAGGGCTGACCTTGCATCGCCGGTACATACCACCTCATGGCCGAGAAATTCTAACTGCTGATTCAGTACCAGTCGGTTCGCCGACAGGTCATCAACAATTAGTATCCGAATTGAGCGGCTAGCGGCGAGATGTTTATCCGTTTCGGTGGCCCGATCATGCTCTATGAGCACGCGGACCAAGGGCAATTCAACCGTCACGCAAGTCCCTGTGCCTGGGGTACTTTCGAGGCCGACGTGGCCTCCCATTAACTCAACCAACTGCTTGCAGATACTCAAACCAAGGCCGGACCCACCGTATTTGGCAGCCGTATCGTCGGTGGCTTGTGCGAAAGGCTGAAACAGCTGAGATTGCTGCGCGATGTCGATACCTACTCCACTGTCTTTTACGCTGACCCGCAGACACGGCCGTTGCGGCAAGCCCGAGGTCGTGACACTCACGACCACTGACCCCTCTCGGGTGAACTTTAAGGCGTTGCCCAGCAAGTTGTGCATGATTTGACGCAGACGCAGAGGGTCGACCCAAAAATCCCCCTCGGCCTGGTCGGCAAACTCCAATCGCACATCGAGTCCCTTTTCACGAGCACTGACCTTAAACAACCGAAAAATGCCATCAAAAAACGGCCGTAGTGAAGTCACCGCCAACGCCAATTGCATGCTGCCGGCTTCAATTTTGGTCAAGTCCAAACTGTCGCCAATCAGCTCGATCAGCTCATGGGCAGACTGACAGGCAAGATTCAGCCCTTGAGACGGTGTTTCGCCGCGCTGCAAGATCAGTTCGCGCTCGAGTTCGAGCAAGCCAATGATCGCCCCCATCGGCGTGCGAATTTCGTGACTCATGGTCGTCAGAAAAACGCTTTTGGCTTCATTAGCCTGTTCAGCCAGTTGCCGTGCTTCAGTGAGCTGAGCTTCCAGTCGTTTGCGCTCGGTGATATCAATCCAGCCACCTAATAACCCCTGTAATTGACCGTCAGCCCGATAGAACGGTACGGTCCATTGATAGGCATCAATCAAGCGACCAAACAGTTCCATGCGCCGATCAGCAAACACCGGTTGCTGGTTTTCAAGCAATTTCAGGTAGTCGGCATGCATCTGTTCGGCGCTTATGCTCGGGATTAACTCGACATCAATCAGGCGACGTCCGCTCATTTGCTCGAAGCTGATGCCAAAACTTTCCTCGTAGCTGCGGTTACACGAAATCAAACAACCGCGTAGGTCACGGACGTAGATCGGATTGGGAATACCATCGAGCAAGGCCCGCTTGAATGCCAATTGATCGTTGAGTTGTTCCTCGGCTTTGAGGCGCTGCTGTATCTGCACATTTAAACGGCCGCTCCAGATCAGGGAGATCAGGCCGAACAGAAGTGTGACCGCCATAGCCCAGTAGACCCAAGCCGGAATTCGCAACCACACCGGCGGCGGAACGACAACTGCCCCCAACCATTTCATGCGAATCGCGCGCATTTCCGCCACCGGAAACTCTTCGAGGGCTTTATTCAGAATGCTGAGCAGTTCGGGTTGCGTCCGTACTACGGAGAAGCGATCAGATGACCACTGACCCTCAACGGTGCGGCCAATTTTCAGCGTAGCGAGCGGAAGCAGATGAGCGCCAGCCTCGCTCTGGATCGTGGCATCGGCCTGACCGTTTTCAACCATCCTGCGCGCTTGTTCGTAAGTGTTGACCGAGTAGATCCGGATGCCTGAATAGTTTCGGCGGATATAGTCCTCCAACGCATGCCGGGCGGGCAGCGCGAGGACACGTCCCGATAACGTTTGGAGGCTAATGGGTGACGCCTCGTTCTCACGCGAAACAAACACCCAGTTGCTGCCTCCAAACGAGTATGTGAAATCAAGAAATCGCTCGCGTTCGTTATTTTCGGCGAGTGTTGTACTCATATCGGCTTGACCGCTTCGCAGCAAATTGATGCTTTCCTCGGTAGAAGCCACTTCTTTGTGCACAAACTGCAAACCCGTCATGCGTGAAATTCGCTCCAGCATGTCCACGTTCAGGCCGACCCAGTGGCCGTTTGAGTCTTTGTAAAGGTACGGCGCATGTTGCCCGGACACGACCGTGACTTGGGGATGCTTTCGAATCCAGGCTTGTTCAGCGGTATTCAGCTTAATGCGCTGACGGGCAACGTCCGATCCCAGACCTGTAGTCCAACGTCCGAGCACTTCGCGCCGAACCGAATCATCGATACTCGCCAGCGCAAGATTGATCAGCGCCACCAGAGCGGCGTCTTCCTTACGGGTAGCGAATGAAAAACCAATAGGCGGCAACGCACTTTCGGATTTGATCTGCAACCCCATATAGGGCCGCAAAGCCATGTAGGCACGCACGATGACTTCGTTACCAATAAAGGCATCAACCTCGCCTTGGCTCAGTGCTTCAAGGGCACTGAACAGATTGGGAGCGAGAATCACCTCACTTGCCGGGTAGACCCGATGAACTACCTCAGCATCGGCGTAACCATCGAGTAGTACGATTTTCTTGCCTTTCAACTTTAAAGGCAGGGTGAAGTCACTGCTTCGCCCAACAATGACTGAGCGGTCTGGAAGGTAATCAACAGAAAACTCAAGCGCTTTTACCCCACGCTCAAAGCCGTTGGCCGTCGTGAGCATATCGACAGTGCCATTGCGTAACGCCTCAACGGCTTCATTGCGCTGGGCGAAACCGACGACCTGGATGGGGACAGAAAGCTTACTGCCAATCAGACTCAGGTAATCCGCGCTGATACCTTGGTAGCGATTACGGTCACTGGTGATGTCAATCGGTTCGTAGTCAGCAATCGAGATGCCCACACGCAATTTCTGGCGTTGATCCAACCACTGCCTGTCTTTTGGGTCGAGTGACAACGGCGTCAGGTTGACAAAGGGCGGGACGAGTCTGAACGGTAAGCTATTAGCTGCGAACGCCACTTGACTTAGACATAACAGCCAAAACAGAAGGGCTGTGTACAAAATAATTCTATTAGGGGCACCCGCAGGGTGCATGCTGAATTCCTTCACCGCTATTCCATTCCATATGGATCCAATACCTCACGAGTGTGGCACGCGGAAATAAAAAAGCCCGCCAAACGGCAGGCCTTATGTTGTTACACGACGATACCGTTAAAGAGGTGCTCCGCGATTACCGTGCTGAGCAACGAAGTCATGTACGGCTTTCAAGTCATTTGGCAGTACGGTGTACTTTTCTTCACGAACAAAAAGATCAGATAGATGTGCAGGTAGCTCGAGCGCTTTTCCTACACCAGCTTTATCGACCGCTTCCGGGAATTTGACCGGGTGCGCGGTCCCCAGAATGACCATCGGGGTGTCCAGGCTTCGGCGACAATCGCGAGCGGCTTTGACACCGATCGCCGTGTGCGGATCGAGCACTTCGCCTGTGTTTGCAAACACCTCGGCGATGGTTTCGCAGGTCTCTTCATCGCTGACTGCCAGCGAATCGAACAGTTTGCGGGTTTCGGTCCAGCGCTCTGCATCGACGCTAAAGGCGCCACTTTGCTTGAACGTATCCATCAAGCCCGCAATAGATGCGCCGTTACGTCCATGCATATCGAACAACAAGCGTTCAAAGTTCGACGAAACCATGATGTCCATGGACGGCGACAACGTCGCGTGCAAGGTTTCCTTGGTGTACTGATTGCCGCTCATAAAGCGGTGAAGAATGTCATTGCGGTTGGTAGCCACGATCAGTTGGCTGATCGGCAAGCCCATGTTACGCGCAAGATAACCCGCGAAAATGTCGCCAAAATTACCTGTTGGGACTGAGAACGCCACTGACCGCGCCGGGCCACCAAGTTGCAAGGCTGCGTGAAAGTAGTAGACGATCTGGGCCATGATCCGCGCCCAGTTGATCGAGTTGACCGCCACCAGGCGCGTCCCCTTCAGGAAGCCCTGATCGGCAAAGCTGGCCTTGACCATTTCCTGGCAGTCATCGAAGTTACCTTCGATGGCGATGTTGTGAATGTTCTCGCCCGCAATGGTGGTCATCTGCCGACGCTGAACTTCAGACACCCGTTTGTTCGGGTGCAGGATGAAAATGTCGACGTTGTCGCAACGACGGCAGCCTTCGATAGCAGCAGAGCCGGTATCGCCGGAGGTCGCGCCGAGAATCACCACCCGTTCGCCACGCTTGGCTAGCACGTAGTCGAGCAAACGCCCGAGCAGTTGCAGGGCGAAGTCCTTGAACGCCAGGGTCGGACCATGGAACAGTTCAAGCACCCACTCGTTGCCGTTCAGCGGGCGCAGAGGCGCAATACCGCCGTGGGCAAACACGCCGTTTTCTCCCGACGAATAGGTTTCTTCAAGAATTTTTTTGAAATCGGCATCTGGAATGCTGCCGCTGACAAAGGGCCGCATCACCCGAAAAGCCAGCTCGTGATACGCCAGGCCCGCCCAAGAGGCGATTTCTTCCTGGGTAAAGCGCGGCAGGTTTTCCGGCACATACAGGCCGCCATCGCTGGCAAGGCCAGTAAGCAGCACGTCTTCGAAATTCAGCGCGGGCGCTTGGCCGCGGGTACTGATGTAGCGCATGGGGGCAACCTTCGGTTTGAGCTGCAAGCTACAAGCTACAAGCTACAAGTTAAAGCAGCTTGGCTTCTACTTGCAGCTTGCGGCGTGAAACTTGCCGCGATGTTGATTTGCTTTTGTTGTAGCTTGCTGCTGCCTAGTTCAAATGCTCCACGCGGATACGAACCACCGGTCCAACCACGTCGTGCAACGCTTCCAGTGCCTTAATGGCATCGTTCATGCGTTGCTCCAGCACACTGTGAGTCAACAGAATCATCGGCACCAGGCCGTCGTGTTCTTCGACTTCTTTCTGCATGATCGACTCGATGTTAATTCCGCGCTCCGACAGAATACTCGCCACTTGCGCCAGGACGCCGGGGTGATCCTTGGCCTGAATACGCAAGTAATAAGCGCTTTCACAGGCTTCGATCGGCAGAATCGGATGCGCGGACAGCGAGTCTGGCTGGAAAGCCAGGTGCGGCACGCGGTTTTCAGGGTCGCAGGTCATGGCACGAACCACGTCGACCAGATCAGCAATCACTGATGATGCGGTGGGTTCCATACCGGCGCCGGCGCCATAGAACAAGGTCGAGCCTGCCGCATCACCATTGACCATCACTGCGTTCATCACACCATTGACGTTAGCAATCAGACGGTCAGCAGGGATCAGGGTCGGGTGCACCCGCAACTCGATACCTGCGGCGGTGCTGCGTGCCACGCCCAGGTGTTTGATGCGGTAACCCAGCGCTTCGGCGTAGTTCACGTCCGCAGTGGTCAGCTTGGTAATGCCCTCGGTGTAAGCCTTGTCGAACTGCAACGGAATACCGAAAGCAATGGACGCAAGAATTGTCAGCTTATGCGCAGCGTCAATACCTTCAACGTCAAAGGTCGGATCAGCTTCGGCGTAGCCCAATGCCTGAGCTTCCGCCAGCACATCAGGAAAGGTGCGACCCTTCTCACGCATTTCGGTGAGAATAAAATTACCCGTGCCGTTGATGATCCCGGCCACCCAGTTGATACGGTTAGCTGCAAGGCCTTCGCGAATCGCCTTGATCACGGGAATGCCGCCAGCCACTGCGGCTTCGAACGCTACGATTACGCCCTTTTCGCGAGCTTTGGCAAAAATCTCGTTACCGTGCACGGCGATCAGGGCTTTATTGGCAGTTACAACGTGCTTGCCATTTTCAATGGCTTTGAGCACCAGTTCGCGGGCAACGGTATAACCCCCGATCAGTTCGATAACAATATCGATTTCGGGGTTGGTGGCCACGGCAAAAACATCAGCGGTCGTAGGGATACCGGTTACCTGGCAATTAGGATTTGGCCGACGCAGGCCAATTTGCGCAACTTCAATGCCACGCCCGGCACGACGAGCAATTTCCTCAGCGTTACGTTGAAGCACGTTAAAGGTGCCGCCACCGACAGTACCAAGCCCACAGATGCCTACTTTGACCGGTTTCACTATGAACTCCCCATAAAACGGCCGACGCAAGGCCGGCCGCGAAAACCGCCACCTGCTGCGAGGTGGCTCTATTAATGAAGCGGCTAATGATTCGCACGCTCTTGACCGTCAGAGGTTATCCCTGCATGTCAGGATTATTTTGCGCTCAACGCCAATTTGGCCACTTGCGGTGCTGGTTGATAACCGGGAATGACTTGGCCGTCTGCCAGCACGATGGCCGGAGTACCATTCACCCCAATAGACTGGCCCATGGCGTATTGCTTGGAAACAGGATTAGCGCATTTCACCGAGTCTATGTTTTTGCCCTCAACCATACGGTTCATGGCGCTTTTCTTGTCCTTGGAACACCAAACCGCTTGCAGCTGCTCGTCGCCTGGTGAACCTAACCCCTGACGCGGGAAGGCCAGATAGCGAACTTCGATGCCCAAGCGGTTCAGCTCCGGCACTTCGGCATGCAGTTTGTGGCAGTAAGGGCAGGTGGTGTCAGTGAATACGGTGATATGCGACTTGGTTTCACCGATGGCGGGGTAGACGACCATCTCAGCTGTAGGAATACCATTGATTGTTTTTGAAATAGCCAGACGCTCGGCTTTCTCGGTCAGGTTGACCGGCTTACCGTCCTGCATCTGAAACAAATAACCTTGCATCACGAACTGGCCGTCAGCGCTGGCATACAGCACGCGGCCGCCCTGGAGTTTCACTTCGTACAAATCATTCAGCGGGCTGGCCGCAATACTATCGATCGGCACATCGAGCTTCAGTGTGTCGAGGGTTTTACGGATGGCTTTATCGGCGGCATCATCAGCCAAGGCAAACATACTAAATGAACTGGCCAACACAATAGCTGCAGCGGCGAAAATCTGGGGCACGCGCATGGGGACTCCTCGGGCGATGGTCTATGGGGAGCTAATAACGGCGATCGCGGAGGACCGAAGGCGTTTTAGTGATGCCCAATTTGCTAACCGGCAAAGCCTATCACATAAGGGCTGTGAGGCCGACTTCGGCTGATGTGGGACCGACCGAGGAAAGCGGGTGTTTATCCTCGCGGATGATGCTTGGCGTGCATTTCTTGCAACCGAGCGCGCGCCACATGGGTGTAGATTTGCGTGGTGGATAAATCGCTGTGTCCCAATAACATCTGGACCACGCGCAGGTCGGCGCCGTGGTTGAGCAAATGAGTCGCAAACGCGTGACGTAGGGTGTGCGGTGACAACGAATTACTGATGCCAGCGACCATAGCGTGTTGCTTGATCCGATGCCAAAACGTTTGCCGGGTCATTTGCTCACCGCGCAGACTGGGGAATAAAACGTCGCTAGGGCGCCCGTTCAATAACTCTGAACGGGCATCACGCAGGTAGCGCTCAATCCAGATGATTGCCTCCTCCCCCATCGGCACCAGGCGCTCCTTACTGCCTTTGCCCATCACACGCACAACACCTTGACGCAGATTAACTTGCTCAAGGGTCAAGCCAATCAACTCAGTGACACGTAGCCCGCAGGCATAGAGTACCTCGAGCATGGCCCGGTCGCGTTGACCGATGGCTTCGCTCTGGTCCGGTGCGGCCAGTAACGCTTCAACGTCAGCTTCGGACATTGATTTTGGTAACGGACGACCCAACTGGGGCATGTCGATGCGTAACGTTGGATCGATCTGAATCATCTTTTCGCGCAACAGGTACCGATAGAAACCGCGAACCCCTGAAAGAAAGCGAGCTGTTGAACGCGGCTTGTAGGCTTTCTCCAAGCGCCATGCCAAGTGATCCAGGATAAGTTCACGACCGGCCTGATCGAGCTCGATACCGTGCTCCTGAAGCCAGCCATTGAACAAAGCCAGGTCGCTGCGATACGCATCGCGGGTGTTATCCGACAGGCCTTTTTCCAACCACAAGGTGTCTAGAAAACGGTCGATCAAAGGGTGGTCGATGGCGGGCATGGGGGTGACGGATTCTGCGAAAAATAATAGCGGGAGTTTTTCACAAATGAGAGCGTAGAGCGATCTCTCTGTATGTCTGTAGAGACTTTTATTCGGTCAACAAAAAAGCAGCCCTTAGGCTGCTTTTTTACATCGGGAAAAACTGAAATCAGGACAGTTTTTCTTTGATGCGAGCTGCTTTACCGGACAGGTCACGCAGGTAGTACAACTTGGCTTTGCGAACGTCACCGCGACGTTTCACAGCCATACTGTCGATTTGCGGGCTGTAGGTCTGGAAAGTACGCTCAACGCCAACACCGTTGGAGATTTTACGAACAGTGAAAGCACTGTTTACACCACGGTTACGCTTGGCAATTACTACGCCTTCGAACGCTTGCAGACGCGAACGGTCGCCTTCCTTCACTTTCACCTGAACGACAACAGTGTCGCCCGGGGCAAAGGGAGGGATCTCTTTAGTCATCTGCTCAGCTTCGAGTTGCAGAATGATTTTGTTAGTCATGCTGTGCTCCTAAGGCAGATCATCAAGATCTACCATCGATACGTTAACTATCGTCCCGCTCGCGAATATATTCCGCCAGCAGCTTTTTCTCTTCTCCAGAAAGCGAGCGGCTTTCCAGAAGATCGGGTCGTCGTTCATAGGTCCGCCCAAGGGACTGCTGTAAACGCCAACGCCGGATATGTGCGTGATTGCCACTTAGCAACACGTCGGGAACACGCTGATCCGCATACACCTCCGGTCGGGTGTAGTGCGGGCAATCCAGCAGACCATCTGTGAAGGAATCTTCCTCCGCAGAGTCCGCATGCCCTAAAGCTCCAGGCAGCAGCCGCGTAACCGCATCTATCAGGACCATCGCCGGCAGCTCGCCACCGGAAAGTACATAGTCGCCAATCGACCACTCTTCATCGACATGAGCTTCAATAAAACGCTCGTCAATGCCTTCATAACGACCTGCGATGAGGATAAAAGCCTCCCCTTGCGCCAGTTCGCGTACCGCCGACTGAGTCAGCTGACGGCCTTGTGGCGACAGGTAAATAACCTTCGCCGCGTCCCCTGCTGCATGCCTGGCCTGAACCAGAGCATCTTCCAGAGGCTTGATCTTCATCACCATGCCCGGACCACCGCCAAAAGGGCGATCATCAACAGTGTGGTGACGATCAGTGGTGTAGTCCCGCGGATTCCAACAAGTCAGCTGTAGCAGCCCTTGTTTCACCGCACGGCTGGTAATGCCGTAGTCGCTGATGGCGGAAAACATCTCGGGGAACAAACTGATCACTTCTACGCGTAGGCTAGCCATGTCGCTTAGAAGTCCGCATCCCAATCCACCCTCATCTCGCCAGCACCAAGGTCGACTGCCAACACGCATTGCTCTGTATAGGGCAACAAGCGTTCGCGATCATCCAGGCTGCCTGCACAAGGCTTGACCACTATTACATCGTTCGAGCCGGTTTCCAGCAGATGATCAATCTTCCCGAGCAATTGCCCGAGGTGGTCGATGACCTGGAGACCTTCAAGCTGGTACCAGTAGTACTCGCCGTCGGTCAGATCAGGGAACAGGTTACGCGGAACGCAGATTTCAAAACCGGCCAGAAGACGAGCTTCTTCACGGTCATCGAGACCTTTGATCTTTGCGACCAGGAACTTGTTTTGCAAGCGTCCACTGACCAGCTCTACCTGTCGTACTTCACCGTCGCGCCGAAGCGTGAGGTGTTTGTAATCCAGGAGGTTACCAATTGGATCAGTAAAGGAAAAAACCTTCACTTCGCCGCGAACGCCGTGAATCGAGTAGATCTTGCCGATAACGATCAAATCATCTGCAATGGTTGGCGTCGCGTTCATATTGCTCAGGCCGCAGCCTTAGCATTGTCCTTCAACAACTGAGCAACGCGCTCAGAAGGTTGTGCACCAACGCTCAGCCAGTAGGCAACGCGTTCGTTATTCACAGACAGGCGGATTTCTTGACCACGAGCAACCGGGTTAAAGAAACCAACTTGTTCTTTGTGTGAACCGTCGCGCGGGTTGCGGCTGTCGGTCACGGTCAAATGGTAAAACGGGCGCTTTTTGGAGCCGCCGAGGGCAAGACGGATGGTAAGCATATAAGCATCGTTCCTGTAGTCGTGCTGCAAATCTAAGATGCACAACGGGCATAGGTGCCCGAAAGGCCGCATATTCTAAGGAATATCCGCACTTTTGCAAATGTCTTTTTCAGGCGCCTACCGCCATGCCATCGAGATCTGCTATGGAGCCGCTGTAAACAGCGGCATTTCAATCCCGCCAAAAGCAGGATTACTGGAGGCGAACCTCCATATGAGGGCACTGCAATTACATTTTCGGGCCAGTGCGGCCGGGCATCATTGAGCCCATTCCGCGCATCATTTTTGCCATGCCGCCTTTCGCAGAGAATTTTTTCATCATTTTCTGCATTTGCTTGTGCTGCTTGATCAGACGCCCGATGTCCTGCACCTGAGTACCTGAACCCAGGGAGATCCGGCGCTTGCGCGAGCCGCTGATCAGGTCAGGGTCTCGGCGCTCGGCAGGCGTCATCGAATTGATGATGGCTTCCATCTGCTTGAACTGCTTCTCGGCCGCGCCTTGAGCGTTACCCATTTGGGCCACGTTCATGCCGCCGATGCTTGGCAGCTTGTCCATAAGGCCACCTAAGCCGCCCATGTTTTTCATCTGTTGCAGTTGATCGCGAAAGTCTTCGAGGTCGAAGCCCTTACCTTTCTTCAGTTTTTGCGCGAGCTTGTCGGCTTTCTCTTTGTCCAGACCTTGCTCGGCTTGCTCAATCAGACTGAGCACATCGCCCATACCGAGAATGCGTGACGCAATACGGTCCGGGTGGAACGGTTCGAGCGCGTCGCTCTTCTCGCCCACACCGATGAACTTGATCGGTTTGCCCGTGATTGCCCGAACCGACAGCGCAGCACCGCCGCGTGCATCACCGTCGACCTTGGTCAGAATCACACCGGTCAATGGCAGCGCATCGCCAAAGGCCTTGGCGGTATTGGCGGCATCCTGACCGGTCATGGCGTCAACCACGAACAGGGTTTCGGCCGGCTTCACTGCCGCGTGCAACGCCTGGATCTCGCCCATCATCTCGACATCGATGTGCAAGCGGCCGGCGGTATCGACGATAACGACGTCGATGAATTTGAGCGTGGCTTCTTTAATCGCCGCCAGTGCGATATCCACTGGCTTCTGGCTGATATCGGACGCGAAGAAGGTAACGCCGACTTCGTTGGCCAGGGTTTCCAACTGCTTGATGGCAGCAGGACGATAGACGTCGACCGACACCACCATGACGCTTTTCTTTCTGCGTTCTTTTAGAAAACGCGCCAACTTAGCGGCGGTGGTGGTTTTACCCGCACCCTGCAAACCCGCCATTAGCACGACAGCCGGTGGCGTAACGTTGAGTGCCAGATCTTCGTTGGCCGCGCCCATCAATGCTTCAAGTTCGGCCTGAACGATCTTCACGAACGCCTGACCCGGTGTCAGGCTGCGCGACACTTCGGTGCCGACGGCGCGGTCTCTGACCTTGTTGACGAAGTCTTTGACCACCGGCAAGGCGACGTCGGCTTCGAGCAACGCCATACGCACTTCGCGCAACGTATCCTTGATATTGTCTTCGTTCAGCTTGGCCTTGCCAGTGACATGGCGCAGCGTCAGCGACAGACGTTCGGTAAGATTTTCAAACATGTGCGATCCTTTCAGGTTCCTGGTGAACCCACGGTTGGTGCGGCCCGGCTCGTGGTAGCCCTGCGCCTGAACAGAGGCTAAAACGGCTACTGAAAATAGCCTGCGACGAGCCTGCGACTTGAGCAGGTGGCGGATTATAGCGAAGACTCTGCTGGACGGACACCATGGAGTCTGCTTCTGTAGTCTTTCGTCAAATGTCGGTTCTATGCGAAACTCAGCGCCTTTCGGGCTTGCCTATCAGGATTTATGCTCCCCTTGCCACCCAGTCTGCTACCTAGCCTCGCCGCCGCCTTCCTTTACGCCGCTGCGACCCTTTACCAAGCGCTTCGTTTGAAGCAAGGCGCCAAGGCCGATAAACGGCTGCTTTGCTTGCTCGGCAGCTTTGCAGTGATTGCCCATGCGGTTGCTCTCTATTCCCAATTGATTCGACCGATCGGCTTGGGGCTGGATTTTTTCAGCGCCGCCAGCATGATCGCCATCGCCATCATTGTTGTGACGATGATCGCCTGTGCACGAATTCCGGTGGAAAACCTGCTGGTGCTGGTGTTCCCGTTAGGTCTAATGACGACGCTTCTGAGCCAGTTCGCCCCCAGCGGCACGGTACAGATCATCAACGAAGAGCCCGGTATTCTGAGCCATATCGTGCTGTCGATTCTGGCCTATGGCATGTTCACCATTGCGGTTTTACAAGCCTTGTTGTTGCTGATGCAGGATCATCGCCTCAAGCACAAACATCCGTCGGGCCTGATCAAAAACTTCCCTCCACTACAAACCATGGAAAGCCTGTTGTTCGGCTTCTTGTGGGCGGGATGGATCTTGCTTTCCCTGTCGCTGATCTCGGGTTGGTTGTTTGTCGAAAACCTGTTTGCTCAACATCTGGTACATAAAACGCTGCTCGCTTGTTTGGCCTGGCTGGTGTTCAGCGTGCTGCTGTGGGGGCGCAATCGTCTCGGCTGGCGCGGTCACAAAGCTATCCGTTTGACCCTAGGCGGTTTCTGCCTGCTGATGCTGGCGTTTTTCGGCAGCAAGCTGGTACGCGAATTTATTCTGCACATCTGACGGGCGCTTGATCATGGATAACTTGCCCATCGGCCCAATGCTCGGCGTATTGGTATTGCTACTGTTGTGGTCCGGCCTGATAACCGCCGTAGAAGCCGCTTACCTCAATATGAAGGCGTTACGCCCCAGCAGTCGAAGCAGCGACGCCGCCAAACCGAAACTGGCGTTCAAGCTCGCCAGCTTGATTCTGAGCAACTCCCTCATCAAAGTGCTGATCACGATCATCAGTACCTTGCTGACTCTGAACTCCTGGTACTTCAACGGCCCAACGCTGGCATGGATTCTGGTCAGCAGCGGGCTACTGATCTTTGCCGAGTTCATACCTCGCAAGCTGGCCGCACGTTATCCCGATGCCATCCTGATGCTGGGCAACAGCATCCTTCGCCTGCCAATGAAGCTTCTTTACCCACTGGCCTGGCTGTTTTCGGCGATTGCCGACGCACTGTTGCGCCCCTTCGGTGTCACCGACAAACCGAATATCCGTCAAGCGGACGACGATGAAATTCCCCTTGCGGTCATGCTTCACGACGGCGCGCAGGAGCATCAACCACGCTCACATATGATCTCGGGGATTCGTGCGCTCGACAGCATTACCGTCAACGATATTCTGGTGCCGCGCAGCGAAGTTGATGGGATTAATCTGGATGACACCATCGAGCGAATCATCGAACAGTTGATCATTTCCCGTCATACGCGGCTGCCGGTGTATCACAATGACATCAATCAGGTTGAGGGCGTACTCAATACCCGTCAGATCAGCCACCTGCTGCCGACCGCCCAACTCACCAAAGACGACCTCAAAGCGGCGTGCTACGAACCCTACTTCGTGCCGGAAAGCACCCCACTGCAACTGCAACTGCTCAATTTCCACAAACAACAGCGTCGGCTTGGCGTAGTGGTAGACGAATACGGCGAGGTTCAGGGTATCGTCAGCCTGGAAGATATTCTCGAAGAGATCGTCGGCGAGTTTGAAAACGAACAGGACCTGGATAACCCCCATATCCATCCGCAAGCCGATGGGCGCCTGGTCATTGAAGGCGCCGCCTCGATTCGTGAACTGAATAAAATTCTGGGCTGGCATTTGCCGTCCGACGGTCCCAAGACCCTCAACGGTCTGGTGACCGAAGCGTTGGAAACTATTCCGGAAAGTTCGGTTTGCCTGAAAATAGGGCCGTACCGACTGGAAATTCTCGAGACCGAAGACAATCGTGTCACCCGAGTGATGATATGGCACAACGGTATGACTCGCGCCGTGGTCTAGCCCTTCGCGCTTCTGCCTGGCGCTGTACTAAAATGCCCCACCCAGCAAGCAAGCAGCCATAAAACAATAATAATTTCATCGGGGACACCTGCATGACTAGCTCTACAACCTTCAATGACGACACCTGCGCCACCAAACCAACCAACTCTACCGGCCGCGTCGCCATCGCCAGCTTCATTGGCACCGCCATCGAGTTCTACGACTTCTATGTATATGCCACCGCCGCCGCGCTGGTAATCGGCCCGGTATTTTTCCCGCAGACGTCAAGTTCAGCGCAAATGCTGGCGGCGTTTTTGACCTTTGGCATCGCCTTTCTGGCACGGCCACTGGGCGCGGCGCTCTTCGGCCACTTCGGTGACCGCATCGGGCGCAAATCGACCCTGGTTGCTTCGCTAATGCTGATGGGTGTCTGCACTACCCTGATCGGCGTGTTACCGGGCTATGCCACCATCGGTTTCTGGGCGCCGACGCTATTATGCGTGTTGCGTTTCGGCCAAGGGCTTGGGCTCGGCGGTGAATGGGGCGGCGCAGCCTTGCTCGCCACGGAGAACGCCCCCAAAGGCAAGCGCGCCTGGTTTGGCATGTTTCCACAGTTGGGCCCCTCGATTGGCTTTCTGGTAGCCAACGGGCTGTTCCTGGCACTGGCCATGACCCTCACCGACGAACAGTTCCGTTCATGGGGCTGGCGCATTCCGTTTCTGCTCAGTGCGTTGCTAGTAATGGTGGGTCTATACGTGCGGTTGAAGCTTGAAGAAACACCCATCTTTGCCAATGCCATTGCTCGCCATGAGCAGGTCAGATTACCGATTGCTGAACTATTCACCCACTACTGGCGGCCAATGCTGCTGGGCGCGGCGTCGATGGTGGTGTGCTATGCGCTGTTCTACATCTCCACGGTATTTTCCTTGAGCTATGGCGTAGCCTCTCTCGGCTACAGCCGCGAGACGTTTCTGGCCCTGCTGTGTTTCGCCGTTCTGTTCATGGCCGCTGCCACACCCTTATCTGCTTGGGCAAGTGATCGCTTCGGGCGCAAACCAGTGTTGATTGTTGGCGGCGTACTGGCGGTGCTTTCCGGGTTCACCATGGAACCGCTGCTGACCCACGGCACTACGGGCGGCGTCGCGCTGTTCTTGTGCATCGAGTTGTTTTTGATGGGTGTAACGTTCGCGCCAATGGGGGCGCTGCTACCCGAACTGTTTCCGACTCGCGTGCGCTATACCGGCGCATCGGCAGCCTACAACCTGGGCGGCATCGTCGGCGCATCCGTGGCACCGTTTTTTGCGCAAAAGCTGGTAGCAATGGGTGGTTTGAGCTGGGTCGGAGGGTATGTGTCGGCGGCGGCGCTAATTAGTTTGATCGCTGTGCTTTGCCTGAAAGAAACCCGGGAACGGGAGCTGGATACGATTGCCTGATAGAGCCAGTCAAGCCGTTCCCGAAATCACCGGGAATGGCTTGACTGGCTCCCGGCTTATCTCATTACAACTGAACCTTAACCGCTCTCGAAGCGCGCATGGCTTTTGCCCGCGCCAACTCAATGGATTCGTCACGGGCCAGGGCAACGCCCATCCGGCGCTGGCCGTTGACCTCAGGTTTGCCGAACAAGCGCAAGGCGGTGTCAGGCTCGCTGAGTGCCTCGCCCAAGTTGGCAAAACTGGTTTGAGTAGATTTGCCTTCGACCAGAATCACCGCCGAAGCCGATGGCCCAAACTGGCGGATCAATGGAATTGGCAGACCCAGGATCGCCCGCGCATGCAATGCGAACTGCGACAGGTCTTGGGAAATAAGGGTCACCAGACCCGTGTCATGCGGACGCGGTGACACTTCGCTGAACCACACTTGATCGCCCTTGATGAACAGCTCGACGCCAAACACACCGCGACCACCCAAGGCCTCGGTCACGGCGAGGGCAACCCGTTCCGATTCCGCCAATGCCGCAGGGCTCATGGCCTGTGGCTGCCAGGATTCCTGATAATCGCCCTTCTCTTGACGATGACCGACTGGCGCACAGAATGTCGTGCCACCGATGTGACGCACAGTCAGCAGGGTAATTTCGTACTCGAAATCGATAAAGCCTTCGATGATCACCCGACCTTTGCCAGCGCGACCGCCTTCTTGCGCGTAGTCCCAGGCTTTTTGTACGTCGTCGATGCTTTTCAGCAGGCTTTGGCCTTTACCCGACGAACTCATGACCGGCTTGACCACGCACGGGAACCCTAGGTCTTCGACAGCTTGGCTGTAGTCCTCGAACGTGTCGGCGAAGTGATAGGGCGAAGTCGGCAAGTCCAGTTCTTCAGCCGCCAGGCGACGAATGCCTTCGCGGTTCATGGTCAACAGCGCGGCGCGAGCAGTTGGAATGACGGTGAAGCCTTCAGACTCAAGTTCAACCAGAGTCGCGGTGGCGATCGCTTCGATTTCCGGCACGATGTAGTGCGGTTTTTCGGCTTCGATCACCGCACGCAAAGCCGCACCATCGAGCATGTTAATGACGTGGCTACGGTGTGCAACCTGCATGGCGGGCGCGTTGGCATAACGGTCTACGGCAATCACTTCAACGCCCAGACGTTGAAGCTCGATGACCACTTCCTTGCCCAACTCTCCGCAACCACAGAGCATTACACGGGTTGCAGTAGGCGACAGCGGCGTTCCGATTTGAGTCATTTCAGGTCCTCGTGGAGCAGGTCGTCGAGTTTGCCCACGGTGGCGCACGACTCGGATGAGAAGAAAGTCGCGCAATTTACCACGAAGCGGCAGGCAGAGGCTCAAGCCCGGACAAGCGAGCCGCCGAATCAGGACGCCGGCTTTACACCCACGTGCCAAAGCACGCCGTTGGCCCGCGCCCGCTCATGACATAACCCCAGCACCACACGACGCTCGGCATTGTCCATACGGTTCCAGCCGGTGATTTCTTCAACGGTGCGCTGACAGCCCAGGCATACATCCGCGTCATCCAGGCAACAGATGCTGACGCAAGGCGACGCAACGCGACCTTCAGGGTTCATCAATCGTCCTGCGGCGCTAGATCACGGGCATAGCGCTGGGCGTTATGGACGTAATGTGCGGCACTGGCTTCAAGCATTTTTTTCTGCACATCGGTGAGTTCGCGCATGACTTTGCCAGGGGAACCCATCACCAGCGAGCCGTCAGGAATAACCTTCCCCTCGCCGATCAACGAATTGGCGCCGATCAAACAATGCTTGCCTATCTGCGCACCATTGAGAATCACCGAGTTAATGCCAATCAGGCTGTAATCACCAATCGTACAGCCGTGCAGCATCACGTTGTGGCCAATGGTTACGCCTTTGCCGATGTTCAACGGCGACCCCATGTCGGTGTGCATTACCGTGCCGTCCTGCACGTTACTGTTTTCGCCGATGTGAATCAGTTCGTTGTCGCCGCGCAACACGGCGCCGAACCAGACGCTGGCGCCCGCCTCAAGTTTGACTTTGCCAATCAGTGTGGCAGTGGGTGCGACCCAGCTCTTAGGATCGGTTTCTACACGGGAATCGCCCAAGCGGAATTTCATCTTGTTTGTCCTCAAGGCTCTTTGGCCGTGGGTGGAGCGCTAGCTATCGAAAGTAATAAAACGGTCTGGTGGTGTGTGCAGGCTGATGTTGCTGTCGTACAACACATTGACCAACTCGACGATCATAATTGCGGTCAATCCCCATATCTTGAATTCCCCATAACGGTACGACGGTACATACCAGCTGCGCCCTTGGTAGTCGATGCGATGGGTGTGTTCGCGGGTGTCTTGACGAAAGAACTCCAGTGGCACGCTGAACACGGCGGCGATCTCGCCATCATTGGGGCAGTATTCGACAAAGTCGGGAATCAACCCCACGTAGGGCGTGACCAAAATGCCGTGCTTGGAAATCAGCGGGCTAAGTGGACCGATGATCTCGACCAGTCCCGGTGGCAAACCGATTTCCTCTTCGGCTTCGCGCAGCGCGGTGAACACCAGGTCCGGATCACCGGGATCACGACGACCTCCAGGAAACGCCACCTCTCCGCCATGGGTCGACAGACCGCTGGCGCGCAGGGTCAATATCAACTCCGGTTGTTCGCTGCGAGTGATGGGCAATAAGACCGCGGCCTCGGGAAAGCCTCGGCCCGCCTCAAGCGTGTTAGGTGTGTGACTGCTTACGCGGCGAAGTAGCTCGTCCAGCATGGGAATCTCGGTTCTGTTGCTTGTTTGGCATCATGCACCAAAGCGGCGAAGTGCCCAAGCCCTTGTAAGACAGTTCATCACGACGCCCTTCTCCTTCAATTGCACCAGCGACTTGCCGACCTTGATGCGTCAAGCCAAGATAGCCACTGCTTTCAGGAATCCAGCCCGTATGAAATTCTGCAGCCACTGCGGTAAACCGGTCGTCCAGCGCATCCCCGACGGGGACAGTCGCCTGCGTTTCGTTTGCGAAACATGCCAGACTGTTCATTACCAAAATCCAAATATCGTCGCCGGGGCCGTAGCGGTTTGGGGGACACAGGTGCTTTTATGTCGTCGCGCCATTGAGCCGCGCCTCGGGTTCTGGACTTTGCCAGCCGGCTTCATGGAGAACGGCGAGACCCTTGAAGAGGCTGCTCGCCGCGAAACCGTCGAAGAAGCCTGCGCGACGTTGAGCAACATGACGCTGTACATGCTGGTCGACGTGCCCCATATCAGCCAGGTTCACGTGTTTTATCGCGCTGATCTGGTCAATATGGACTTTGCAGCCGGTGTCGAGAGCCTTGAAGTCAGGCTCTTCGAAGAGGCCGAAATTCCATGGTCAGAGCTGGCTTTCATGACGGTGAGGCGTACTTTAGAATGTTTTTACGCCGACCGGATCGAGCAGGTTTATCCAGTACGATCGGAAGCCATTTTGGCCTCGCATCCGACGAAAAAAACCTGATTCCACGGTGCTGCCCGCCAAGGCAGCCCTTACTTTACCCAGGGATACCGTTTCAATGCGTTGGTTGCTCACCGTTTTCTGCTTGTGCTTCGCGTCGCTTTCGCAGGCTGAATTTATTAAAAGCATTGTCCCAAAGGGTAGCGAGCAAGCGTTTTTGGGGCAAAAGGTCATCGACACTCAAGACATCTCAGACCGCCCGGTCGACAAAATACTGGTCCTCAAATCCGCGCATCAGCTGCAATTGATCAGTCACGGCGAAGCACTGAAAACCTATCGCGTTTCACTGGGCAAATTCCCTAAAGGACAAAAGCTGCGCGAAGGCGACCGACACACGCCCGAAGGGTTTTACTGGCTGGACTGGCGCAAAGTCAGCGACGCCTACAACTTATCGATGCACATCTCTTATCCCAACATCAACGACTCGGCTCGCGCCCGACGCGAAGGGGTTAGTCCGGGCAGCATGATCATGATTCACGGCACCCCGGTTGATGAGAACTACCCGGAATGGTACTTCCAGACACTGGATTGGACAGATGGCTGTATTGCCATGAATAACATCGACATGCGAGAAGTCTGGAGCTTGGTAAAAGACGGCACCATGATTGAAATTCGTCCCTGACTATCGGGCGTATCCCGCTTACTCCGCCAAGTGGTCTTTTATTGGTATTGACGTGGTATTAGCTTGGCGTCATATCGACTTTGGACTGCGACATGAACCCGATCTCTGCCTTACGGCCAGACGACACCCAGGCAACTCCCCTCTACTTACAGCTTGCTCGTAATATCGAAGCCGCCATTCATGCTGGCCAATGGAAAGCCGAGCAGGCCCTGCCGTCTGAACGCAGCTTGAGCGAGCTGCTTGGTATCTCTCGCGTTACTGCACGCAAAGCACTGGAAATTCTCTTTGATCAAGGTTTGATCCGACGCCATCAAGGCTCCGGCACGTTCATCACGCCGCGCTTGGAACAACCGTTGTCACGGCTTCCAGCTTCAGCGAAATGCTCCAAATGAAAGGGTTTACGCCTGGGTCGCAATGGATCAAGCGCGAAATAGCCCTGCCAACACACGATGAATTGATTCGATTGAGCCTATCGCCCATCGACAACGTCGCGCGCCTCAAGCGTTTACGAACAGCCGACGGAATCGTCATGGCCATCGAAATGACGGCCCTACCCGCTAAATTGTTACCCGACCCCCACGCTGTAGGTGATTCGCTTTATGCGCACCTGGACAGCATTGGCCGCCCTGTCGTACGCGCCCTGCAACACATTCGCGCTATCAATGCCTCGGCTGAGTTCGCCACGCTGGTCGGCATCGAAACCGGCACTGCCATGCTGTTGATGACGCGCATCGGTTACCTCGAAGACAACACACCCATCGAGCTAACAGACACCTACTGCCGTGACGACTATTACGATTTCGTCGCCGAACTTCGTCGCTGAATGACTTTTTTTCAAAGTAAACTGCCGGGGCTACTGATGTCCGAACACAACATTCTCACGCCACAGGGCTGGATTCTCGGCCATCTGGAACATCAAGACGGGCGCGTGAGCGCTATCCGGGGTCAACATTGCGAGCCGCAAACCAACAATAAACCATACCTGCTGCCCGGCTTTATCGATCTGCATATTCACGGGGGTGGCGGTCAAGACATCATGCAAGGCCGCGAGGCTTTCGACACCATTGCCCGTACCCACCTGCGCTTCGGCACCACGTCATTATTAGCCACAACCATGACCGCTCCTCCTGAAGAACTCAGCGAGGTGTTGAGTGCGCTGGGTAGCTATTGCGAGCAACGACAACCCGGCACCGCGCGGTTGTTGGGTGTACATCTGGAGGGGCCATTCATCAACCCCAGCAAGCTAGGCGCACAACCCAATTTCGCCCACACCGCGTTGCTGTCCGAAATAGAGCATTACCTAAGCCTGGCGCCAATCCGAGTGATCACCATTGCCCCGGAAATTGCCGGGCATCTACAACTGATCCGCGAGCTGAGCCAACGCGGCATAAGGCTGCAACTGGGTCACACGTTGGGCAGCTACGAAGAAGGTGTTGCCGCCCTCGATGCGGGAGCATCCAGCTTCACTCACCTGTACAACGCGATGAGCGCACTGCACCACCGCGAACCAGGAATTGTTGGCGCTGCGCTGGCCCACGCGAATTACGCCGAATTGATTCCTGACCTGTTGCACGTCCACCCCGGCGCCATGCGCGTCGCCCTGCGGGCCATCCCGCGGCTCTATTGCGTCACCGATTCCACTGCGGCGGCAGGCATGCCCGATGGCGAATACAAACTCGGCAGCCACACGGTCACTAAATGCCTGGGTGGCGTTCGTTTAGAAGACGGCACTCTGGCCGGAAGCACCCTGACCATGGACCAAGCCCTGCGCAACTTGGTGAAAATCGGCGTGTCATTGCCTGAAGCATCACAACGTTTGTCACAATTTCCCGCAGATTATTTGGGTTTGGAAGAGCGTGGGCGCTTGCAAACTGGGAGCTGGGCTGATTGCGTCGTACTGGATCGTTCACTGAATGTGCAAGCCGTCATGGTCGAAGGAGAAGCCATTGAACTCAAAAATGCTTGAAGAAGCCCTATCGTCCAGCGACGCGGTCGAGCGCCAATTACACAAGATGGACCCGTCCCTGATACGAGTCGCTAAACGCCTGCGCGGCGCGGCGCCGAATGTGATCATGACCGTCGCCCGTGGCAGTTCAGACCATGCCGCGAGCTACTTCGCCTACCTGACCATGCAACTGACCGGTGTACCGGTGGCCTCGTTACCGATGTCAGTGGTGACGTTGCAGCATTCGCCAATGCACGTTCTTGGGCAGACGGTTTTCGCTTTCTCTCAATCAGGTCAAAGCCCCGACCTTGTAGACAGTTTGCGCACATTGCGGGAGCGCGGAGCCTTGAGCATTGCTTTGGTCAATGCCGAACAATCACCGCTGGAAGCTGCCAGCGAATATGTGTTGCCGCTCTGCGCCGGGGCCGAACGCAGCGTCGCGGCAACCAAGAGCTTCATCGCTACGTTAAGTGCCAGCGCCCGTTTGATTGGTCATTGGCAACAGGACGACGCGCTATTAGCAGCCGGCTTAATCCTGCCGGAAAACTTGCGTAACGCCGCTCAACAGGACTGGAGCGCAGCCGTCGACGTGCTGCGTGACTGCCAGCAGCTATTGGTGATCGGCCGTGGCGCCGGGTTTGCCATCGCTCAAGAAGCAGCGCTTAAATTCAAGGAAACGTCATCGATTCAAGCCGAAGCGTTCAGCAGTGCTGAGGTGCGCCACGGTCCCATGGCATTGGTTGGCGAAGACTACCCACTCCTTATTTTCGCCCCACGTGGTGCTGAGCAGACAGGCCTGCTGAGCTTTGCCGCAGACATGCGCAAACAAGGAGCTCGCGTGCTGTTGGCCGCACCGGACGACATCGAGCAACGTGACTTGACCCTAAGCCGTGCGGCCCATCCCGCCCTGGATCCGATACTTGCCATACAAAGCTTCTACGTCATGGCCGCTCATTTGGCCAAGGCCCGCGGCATGGACCCTGATCAACCCCGGCACTTGAGCAAAGTTACCCTCACTCACTGAATGAGAATGCGCCATGCATAATAATAAGGATTTGATTCTCAGCGCGCCCCTCAGCGGCCCGGTAATAGCACTGTCGCAAGTCCCTGATCCGGTGTTTGCTAGCGGTGCCCTAGGTGATGGGATTGCGATTGACCCCACCAACGACTGCCTCTGCGCGCCTTGCCCCGGGGTCATTGTGCATATCGCACGCACCCTGCACGCGGTAACGTTGCGCGCGGACAACGGCGCCGAATTTTTACTGCATATCGGCCTGGACACGGTTGCTCTCGCAGGTGACGGTTTTACTGCACTGGTCGAGGAAGGCTCCCGCGTCAGCGAAGGTCAGGCGCTGCTGCGCTTCGATCTGGACCGCATCGCACAACATTCCACCAGCCTGATCAGCACCTTGGTCTTGGTCAACGGTGACCGCTTCAAGTCAATACCGATCGCGGGCGTGTCATCGGTGACCCTAGGCCAGCCGCTGCTTAACGTCAGCGCATTGTTGTCGAAAATACCTCTCGACTCAGGTCGCAGCTCTAATATTTCGCAAGTACGTGGACGCGTCCGTGTTGCCCACAGCGGTGGCCTGCACGCGCGCCCGGCAGCGTTGCTGCGTCAAACCGCTCAAGGCTTTATCAGCCAGTCCGAACTGCATTTTTCAGGGCGCAGCAGCTCATCCGAGAGTTTGGTTGGGATCATGGGTTTAGGGGTCGCCGAGCAAGACGAAGTCGAGGTCGTCTGCAGGGGTGAGGACTGTGAGGCTGCACTGCAGGCGTTGCTTAACGCATTGTCCATCCCTTCACCCCACGATAAGCCCCTACACCTCCCTGCGCCGCTCGTGACTGATCACCCAGCGTCTAAAGTCGGTGTATTGCAAGGCGTCTGTGCCTCGCCGGGCCTGGTGAGCGGTCCGCTGTTTCGGTTGAACTCGGTTCACCTCCCAAGCGATCCCGGGCAGCATGTCGCTCGCGAGCAGCGTCATGCCCTGCAACTTGCATTGCAGCAGGTAGCCGCTGAGATTCAAGGGACAATGCACGCTGCCGAACAACGCGGTGACCAGCAAGAGACGGCGATCTTCGCCACTCATTTGGCACTGCTGGAAGACCCAGTGCTATTGGATGGCGCCACACTCGCCATTGATCAAGGTAGCGCCGCGGCCCACGCCTGGAGCCGGGTTCTGCTTGCGCAATGCGACGTGTTGCAGGCATTAGGCAAACCGTTGCTCGCCGAGCGCGCCAACGATCTTCGCGATTTACGTCAGCGGGTGTTGCGGGCCTTGCTCGGTGACGCCCTACGCCTTGATATTCCAAGCGGTGCAATTGTCGTCGCCGAGGAGCTGACGCCTTCCGACTTGCTGATGCTCAGCCAGCATCAGGTTGCCGGTCTATGCATGGCCGAGGGTGGCGCCACCTCGCATGTGGCGATTCTGGCGCGGGGCAAAGGCCTGCCGTGCGTGGTGGCATTGGGTCCGGTATTGCTGAACCAGCCACCAGGCAATACCGTTGTCCTTAATGCCGACGACGGAACGTTGGAACTGATACCCAGCACCCAGCGCCTACAACAGGTCATCGAGCGCCAGCAGCAATGGGGTCGGCAACGACGCAACCAGCAACAGTTTGCTCATGTTCCTGCCGTTACCGTGGATGGCGTGACCATTGAAGTGGCCGCCAATGTTGCCTCCCGCGCAGAGGCGGCGGAGGCCCATGCGGCGGGTGCGGACGGTGTAGGGTTGTTGCGTACCGAGTTTTTGTTCGTTGATCGCACCACCGCGCCAGATGAGCACGAACAATGGACGGCCTATCAAGGCGTGCTGGACGCCATGGGCGATAAATCGGTAATTATCCGTACGATTGACATCGGGGGTGACAAGCAACTGGCGTATCTGCCGTTGCCCGCCGAAGCCAACCCGGTATTGGGCTTGCGCGGCATTCGCCTCGGTCAGCTGCGTCCAGAACTTCTCGACCAACAATTGCGCGCCTTGCTCAGGGTGAGCCCGCAGCAGCGGTGCCGAATCCTGTTGCCCATGGTCAGCGAAGTGGATGAGTTGTTGAACATTCGCCAGCGCTTGGAGGCGCTGAGCGCCGAGCTCGGGATTGCCCACCGTGCACAACTTGGAGTCATGATCGAGGTGCCCTCCGCGGCGCTAATGGCTGAGCAATTGGCCGAACATGCGGATTTTTTGTCTATCGGCACTAACGACCTTTCTCAATACACCTTGGCCATGGACCGTGACCATGCAGGACTTGCGGCGCGGGTGGATGCCCTTCATCCCGCGCTGTTGCGACTGATCGAAATGACCTGTGTCGGTGCTGCACGCCACCACCGCTGGGTAGGTGTATGCGGGGCGTTGGCGTCAGACCCGCTAGCGACTGCGGCGCTGATTGGCCTTGGCGTGCGTGAACTGTCGGTCAGCCGACCATTGATTGGGGAAATCAAGGCGCAGGTGCGCATGTTAGACCTGGCTGACTGCCAGCCCTGGAGCCGATCGCTGCTCAGCTTGAACAGTGCTCAAGCGGTACGTCTGGCATGTCAACAATATTTGAAGCACCACGCCTTCGTATAACAATAATAAGGAAAACCGCCATGTACCAGCACCTGATCGAAGGTTTACAACGCCTTGGCCGCGCCCTGATGTTACCCATCGCCATCTTGCCCATCGCCGGCCTGTTGCTGCGCCTCGGTGATACTGACTTGCTAAACATCGCCATCGTCCATGCCGCTGGCAACGCAATTTTCGCCAATCTCGCGCTGATTTTCGCCATCGGCATTGCCGTGGGTTTCGCCCGCGACAACAACGGTACGGCTGGATTGGCCGGCGCCATTGGTTATCTGGTGATGGTTTCAGCACTCAAAGTGCTGGACCCCAAAATTGACATGGGCATTTTGGCGGGGATCATCAGCGGGCTAGTCGGGGGAACGCTCTATAACCGGTTCAAGGACATTAAGCTTCCGGAGTATTTGGCATTCTTCGGCGGACGGCGCTTCGTGCCCATCGTCACTGGCTTAACCGCCGTGGTGCTCGGATTAATATTTGGGCTGATATGGCCGCCGTTACAAGGTGGCATCAACAGCCTCGGCAAGATGATGCTGGAGAGCGGTAGCGTTGGCGCCTTTGCCTTTGGTGTCATGAACCGAATTTTAATTATTACCGGCCTGCACCACATTTTGAACAACCTGGTGTGGTTCGTCTTCGGAACCTTTACTGACCCGGAAACCGGGCGAGTGGTCACGGGTGACTTGGCTCGCTATTTCGCAGGCGATCCGGAAGGTGGTCAGTTCATGACCGGTATGTTCCCGATAATGATGTTCGGCTTACCCGCCGCGTGTCTGGCGATGTACCGAAATGCTTTGCCGAGCCAGCGTAAATTAATCGGCGGAGTATTGCTGTCGATGGCCTTGACCTCCTTTTTGACCGGTGTCACCGAGCCGGTGGAATTCGCCTTCATGTTCCTCGCGCCCCTGCTGTACCTGATTCACGCACTGTTGACGGGGTTGTCGATGACCCTGACTGACCTGCTCAATATCCACTTGGGATTCACCTTTTCCGGTGGCGCCATTGACTTGGCTCTAGGCTGGGGCAAGTCCACCAATGGGTGGATGATTTTTCCGCTGGGACTGCTCTATGCAGCGGTGTACTACGCAGTGTTCGATTACTGCATTCGCCGCTTCAATTTAAAAACCCCGGGGCGCGAACAACTGGTCAACAGAGACGCTCTAGTACCTCAAAGCGAACGCGCCGGTGCATACATTCATGCGTTCGGGGGGGCGGCTAACCTACTCAGCATCGACGCTTGTACTACACGTCTGCGCTTGAACCTGGTAGACCGCAGCAAGGCCATCGACAGTGAACTTAAGGCTTTAGGCGCAATGGCCATTGTGCGTCCAGGCAATGCAGGAAGTCTGCAGGTGGTCGTCGGACCCATGGCTGACAGCCTGGCAGACGAACTGCGAATAGCCCTGCCTAATACCAGCGTATCGCCGCTGCCGGTGACCCCCCCGACCATAGAGCCACAGGTGCAGCCGGTAGCGAATGAAGAAGCGCAACAATGGCTAGCCGCATTGGGTGGTAACCATGTAAGGCAAGTCGATTGTATAGCGCTGACGCGTCTGCGCGTACAGATAGATGCGGACTATCAACTGGCTGAAAGCCAACTGAAGGCACTGGGATGTTTGGGATTGAGTCAATTGGAAGATGGCGTATGGCATGTACTGGTCGGCGATCGAGCTCAAGGATTGAGCAAGGCTATACGACCGATGCTTGTGGGGGGTTGACCCTTAACGCTGAGAGTCTCTCGCGGCCCAGATGGCATCAGAAGATAATCTGCGGTGTCTCAGAAGTCAGCCAACCGCCACACTTCATACGCCGGGATTTCGTAGGGGTGACTCTGTTTAAGAGCCACAACTACGTGAGCGATCAACTCATCTGCGACAACCAGCTCGACTTTCCATTCCTGCAACTGCTCAATTTCGCCCCTGATCCCCCTGAACGGCTGACTGCCGTCCAGCGGGCAGAACTGCCCTTGCCCGAGTACTTGCCATGAGCAATGATCATAGGCGCCAATCCGACCCGCACCGGCAGCGAATACAGCGTTTTTGACCTCGTCTACATGGCTCTGTGGAACAAAAAAGCAGAGCTTATACATGGCTGACGCTACCTCAGTTCACCCAGACCCGTGCGTTACGGAATATGCGCATCCAGGCACCGTCTTCATTCCACTCTTCCGGACGCCACGAGTTCTGCACAGCGCGAAATACCCGTTCCGGGTGCGGCATCAGGATCGTGACACGACCGTCGCGCGAAGTCATACCACCGATACCGCGTGGCGAACCGTTCGGGTTAGCCGGGTATTTCTCAGTCACCTTGCCGTGGTTGTCAACGAACCGAATCGCTACGGAGCCAGATACCTCGGCTTCAAGTAGCGCATCTGCGCTGGCGAACTCGGCATGGCCTTCACCGTGGGCAATGGCTATTGGCATACGCGAGCCGGCCATTCCCTGTAGGAAGATTGACGGCGAATCCTGCACTTGGACCATCGCAACCCGCGCTTCGAACTGCTCGGAACGGTTACGTACAAAGTGCGGCCAGAACTCGCTGCCCGGAATTAATTCCCGCAGGTTGGACAACATCTGGCAACCGTTACACACGCCGAGAGTGAAGCTGTCCTGACGCTCAAAGAAGCCTTGGAACGCATCCCGGGCACGAGTATTGAACAAAGCTGATTTGGCCCAGCCCTCGCCAGCGCCCAGTACGTCGCCGTACGAAAAACCACCGCACGTTACCAGACCTTTGAACTCACCCAGATCGACGCGACCAGCGAGGATATCGCTCATGTGCACGTCGATGGCGTTAAAGCCAGCGCGGTCGAACGCGGCGGCCATCTCCACCTGACCATTGACGCCCTGCTCACGCAGAACGGCGACTTGTGGACGAATATTCTTCTTGATGTACGGCGCGCTTATGTCGTCATTTACATCAAACCCGACCTTGACGCTGAGGCCTGGATTGTCTTCTTCCAGCAGTACTTCGAACTCCTGTTCGGCACATTCAACGTTGTCACGCAAACGTTGAATCTGATAACTGGTTTCAGCCCACTGACGTTGCAGCAGGCGACGCTGACCGCCAAACACCGGATCACCGTTGAAGCTGATAGCCACTTCGTCGTTGTTTACTGGCTGGCCGATGACCGAAACGCATTCGCCAAGACCGGCAGCGCTGAATTGTGCAAGAACATCCGGAGTATCGTCCTGACGAACTTGAATCATCGCGCCCAGTTCTTCGTTGAACAGGATCGAGGCCAAATCAGCCGGACCGTCTGCCAAGCCATCAAGAAATAAGTTCAATCCACAATGACCGGCGAAAGCCATTTCAAGAGCAGTAACCAGCAAGCCGCCATCGGAACGGTCGTGGTAAGCCAGTACGTGACCGTCAGCATTGAGGCCTTGGATCACAGCAAAAAAGGCTTTGAGGTCTTCGGCGTCGTCCACGTCCGGCGCCACACGCCCGAGTTTGCCGTGGGTCTGTGCCAGAATCGATGCGCCCATACGATTTTGACCACGGCCCAGGTCGATCAGGATAAGGTCGGTTTCGCCCTTGTCCATGCGCAACTCAGGAGTCATGGTTTTACGAATATCCGTCACTGGGGCAAAGCCGGTCACGATCAACGACAGCGGCGAAGTTACGCTCTTGTCGGTGTCTTTATCGCGCCACTGGGTTTTCATGGACATGGAGTCCTTGCCCACTGGAATGGTGATACCCAGTTCCGGGCACAATTCCATGCCGACCGCTTTCACGGTGTCGTACAAACGAGCGTCTTCGCCGGGGTGACCGGCCGCGGACATCCAGTTGGCCGACAGTTTGATATCTGAGATTTTAGCGATGCGCGACGCCACGATGTTGGTCAGGGTCTCGCCAATGGCCATCCGGCCAGACGCCGGAGCATCCAGCAGCGCCAACGGCGTGCGTTCTCCCATGGCCATGGCTTCGCCGGTTTCAACGTCGAAACTGGTGGCGGTCACCGCGCAGTCAGCTACCGGCACTTGCCACGGGCCAACCATTTGATCGCGGGCGACCAGTCCGGTGATAGAACGGTCGCCAATAGTGATCAGGAAACTTTTGCTGGCAACTGCCGGGTGATGCAGAACCCTGGTCACACAGTCTTCGATATCCAGCATGCTTGGGTCGAAATCATCGCCCAACGCCTCTTCGCGAACAGCTGAACGGTGCATGCGTGGCGCTTTGCCCAGCAATACTTCCAGCGGCATGTCCACCGGGCTGTTGCCGAAGTGACTGTCGGTGACAGTCAGCTGTGGCTCGGCCGTGGCTTCACCAACGACAGCAAACGGGCAACGCTCACGTTCGCAAATGGCTTTGAAACGCTCGAAATCTGCGGCACCCACCGCCATCACGTAGCGTTCCTGGGATTCGTTGCTCCAGATTTCCAGCGGGGCCATACCCGGCTCGTCATTGGGGATATTGCGCAGTTCGAAACGACCGCCGCGTTCGCCATCGTTGACCAGTTCCGGGAAGGCGTTGGACAAACCGCCTGCGCCGACGTCATGGATGAAGCTGATCGGGTTGTCTTCACCCAGCTGCCAGCAGCGGTCAATCACTTCCTGGCAGCGGCGCTCCATCTCAGGGTTTTCACGCTGAACCGAAGCAAAGTCCAGATCTGCCGAACTGGTACCGGTAGCCATCGAAGAGGCTGCACCACCACCAAGGCCGATCAACATGGCTGGACCACCGAGCACGATCAGCTTAGAACCGACCACGATTTCGGCTTTCTGGACGTGTTCGTCACGAATGTTGCCCATACCACCGGCTAACATGATCGGCTTGTGATAACCACGGACTTCATCGCCGTGGGGCGTGTTAATCGATTGTTCGAAAGTACGGAAGTAACCGGTCAGTGCCGGGCGCCCGAACTCATTGTTGAATGCTGCGCCGCCCAACGGACCTTCCAACATGATGTCCAGCGCGGTGACGATACGCTCGGGTTTACCGTAGGGCACTTCCCAAGGCTGCACGAAACCGGGAATTTGCAGGTTGGACACGGTAAAGCCGGTAAGGCCGGCCTTTGGCTTAGCGCCACGACCAGTCGCACCCTCGTCGCGAATCTCACCACCCGAGCCGGTAGCAGCGCCGGGGAACGGGGCGATAGCGGTTGGGTGGTTATGGGTCTCGACCTTCATCAATATATGCACCGGCTCCTGGACCGCACCGTATTGGCGGGTCTCAGGATCCGGAAAAAAACGCCCAGCAACCGGGCCAGCAATGACGGCGGCATTGTCTTTATACGCAGACAACACACCTTCACCATGCATCTGGAAGGTGTTCTTGATCATGCCAAATAGGCTTTTTTCCTGATTCTCGCCGTCGATGTCCCAGCTGGCATTGAAGATTTTGTGGCGGCAATGCTCAGAGTTGGCCTGAGCGAACATCATCAGTTCGATGTCGTGGGGATTACGGCCCAACGCAGCAAAACTCGTCACCAAATAATCGATTTCGTCGTCAGCCAGGGCCAAGCCCAACTGGACGTTGGCAACTTCCAGCGCGGCGCGCCCGCCACCCAGCACATCGACGGCAATCAGTGGCTTGGGTTCGGCGTGGCCGAACAAACCGGCAGCGTGTTCTAGCGAACCCAACACCAACTGAGTCATGCGATCGTGCAGACAGCTTGAGATCAATTGGGCATCGGCTTCGCTAAACTGGCCTTCGACATAGAAGGCGATTCCGCGCTCAAGGCGCTGGACTTTCGCGAGACCGCAATTGCGGGCGATGTCGCTAGCCTTGCTCGACCATGGCGAAATAGTGCCGAACCGCGGGAGCACCAAAAACAGCCGACCGCTAGGCTCTTGAACCGCCACGCTAGGGCCGTATTTCAGAAGGCGGGCAAGCACCTGCTGTTCTTCGTCGCCAAGAACGTCGGCGACCTCAGCGAAGTGGGCGAATTCGGCGTACAAGCCACTTACAGCTGAAACTTTGAGTTCCAATTGCGCAAGTAATTTGCTGTGGCGGAAGGCAGAAAGGGCAGGAGCACCGCGCAGGATCAACATCTTCGGGACAGCCTCGGGAAGGGGTGTGCTTTGAGGCCGTGCATTCTAGCCTAAACCGTCCCTTTCGGCACCCAAAACGGTGGCGTGCGACGTCACCTAATGTCGGCATCCCGATTACCACCCGGGCCTATCAGACATGGCCTTGTCTGTCGAGATATGGTGCCGGGGGTCCTTTGCGTATACTGCACCGATGTTTTCCCATCCCGCTTTCCGCCCGCTGTGTGCCAAATGGCTCATCGCAACCGGACTCCTCCTGATGCTCGGCGCCTGTGTTGATAAACCCAACACACTGGAGCGAGTCAAGGAGGATGGCGTTTTGCGCGTCGTAACTCGTAACAGCCCGGCTACTTATTTTCAGGATCGCAACGGCGAAACCGGTTTTGAATACGAACTTGTTAAGCGTTTCGCCGAAGATCTCGGCGTCACACTGAAGATAGAGACAGCGGACAACATCGACGATTTGTATGATCAATTACACAAACCCGGTGGTCCGGTACTGGCCGCTGCCGGTTTGGTTGCGACCGATTCACGCAAATTGCAGGTGCGCTTCTCACACCCCTACTTGCAAGTCACCACTCAGATCATCTATCGCAACGGTCAACCGCGCCCATCGACGGCGGCCGATTTGATCGGAAAAAAAATTATGGTGCTTAAAGGCAGCAGCCACGCCGAGCAATTGGCCGCTCTGAAACTGAAAATGCCTGCACTGGAATACGAAGAATCTGACGCAGTTGAGGTTGTCGACCTACTGCGGATGGTTGATGAGGGTCAGATAGACCTGACCCTGGTTGATTCGAATGAAGTGGCAATGAATCAGGTGTACTTCCCAAACGTGCGCGTGGGGTTTGATTTGGGCGAGGGTCGCGATCAGCGTTGGGCGGTTGCGCCAGGTGACGACAACAGCCTACTCAACGAGATCAACAAATTTCTCGATAAGGTCGAGAAAAACGGCACGCTTCAACGCTTGAAAGACCGCTATTACGGGCACGTGGATGTCTTGGGTTACGTCGGCGCCTACACCTTCGCGCAACATCTTCAAGAGCGCTTGCCGCGCTACGAAAAACATTTCAAAACCTCTGCCAAGCAAGAACAGGTGGACTGGCGACTACTCGCGGCTATCGGTTATCAAGAGTCTCTTTGGCAGCCCGAGGTGACGTCAAAAACCGGTGTGCGTGGCTTGATGATGCTCACCCAAAACACGGCGCAAGCCATGGGCGTGGTCAATCGGCTGGACGCCAGGCAAAGCATTGAAGGCGGGGCAAAGTATTTTGCCGCCATGAAAGATCAGTTGGATGACAAGATTGAGGAGCCGGATCGAACCTGGCTTGCATTGGCCGCTTACAACGTTGGCAGCGGGCATTTGGACGACGCGCGAAAGATGGCGGAAGCCGAAGGAATGGACCCCAATAAATGGCTCGACGTGAAAAAAATGCTGCCGCGTCTGGCGCAAAAGAAGTGGTTCAGCAAAACCCGCTACGGCTACGCCCGCGGTGGCGAACCGGTAACTTTTGTCGCGAACATCCGCCGCTATTACGACATCCTCACTTGGGTGACTCAGCCACAGCTCGAGGGCAGTCAAGTGGCCGACGGCAACCTGCACGTGCCGGGAGTCGACAAGACCAAACCGACCGAAGAAAATCCTTCGCTGTAACCCATAAAATTCTGTACACCCGCTGAACAGCTGGTTTCAGAGTTTTCTGTGAGGTTCAGCCCTTCGCCCGCCGCGCCTTGAAGAACTCACTCAACATCGCGCCGCATTCTTGGGCCAATACGCCGCCTTCGAACAGCACCCTATGGTTGAGAAACCCCTGGGTAAAAAACTGACCCTGGCTCTGCACAATACCGGCCTTGGGTTCAGGTGCGCCGTATACGACCCGGGCGATTCGTGAATGCACGATCAGCCCAGCGCACATGCTGCACGGCTCAAGGGTCACGTAGAGCGTGCTGCCCGAGAGCCGATAATTACCCAAGGCCTGTGCCGCCGCCCGGATTGCGACCATTTCCGCATGTGCGCTAGGATCATGACCGCTGATGGGGCAGTTAAAACCGCGACCAATAATCTCGCCGTTTTGCACCACTACCGCGCCCACGGGCACCTCGCCCAGCGCCCCGCCTTGGGCGGCCAAGGCCAGCGCTTCGCGCATAAAAAACTGGTCCTGACTGCGATCAATAATCTGTGGCTGCCTCATCAGGACACCTCAATTGCGGCCATAAGCCCGGTTTCCATGTGATCGATCACATGACGTGAAACATCCAGATGCCGGGATTATCGGCCACCTGTGCCACACGAGCACGCTCGTTTTTACCTAACAAGTAGGTATCGGTGAAATACGGAATGATGGCTTTACGGTTCGAGACGATGACCTTGAAGCTCATCCCATGCAAGTGGATCGGATATTGCTTATTGCTGAGCGTTTATCACGAGTCGGCACCCTACCCCCTTAAAAACCCTTATAATCCTGCGTCTATTATCTTCAGATGCGAGAAACGCCGTGAGCTTACCGCCGTGCCCCAAATGCAATTCCGAATACACCTACGAAGACGGCACCCAATTCGTCTGTCCGGAATGCGCCAACGAGTGGACCGCTGACAGCGCAACCGATGCCTCTGACGACGTCAAAGTCATCAAGGATTCGGTAGGCAATACCCTGCAAGACGGCGACACCGTTACCGTTATCAAAGACCTCAAGGTCAAAGGCTCGTCACTGGTGGTTAAAGTCGGAACCAAGGTCAAGAACATCCGCTTGGTGGACGGCGACCACGATATCGACTGCAAGATCGACGGCATCGGCGCGATGAAACTGAAATCGGAGTTTGTAAAGAAGGGTTGAGGCTTACTCGTGCGGTCTGATCATCGGCCACCACACCGCACGCGCCCAACCTTGGAAACCACTTTCAAACTCATAAGCTCTTGCTTACCTGAGCATTCGCTCTGAGCTGGTGGCTTCGCGTGCCATTTGCAGATCTCCACCTTTAAGCCATTGGCTGTAGTAGTCCTTCAACTCTTCTTCCCAGCTTGCTACCTCATCAAGGAGATGCTCGGCGTGCTCACGCTCAAGCGCAAAGTGTGTGTGATGGCTGAGTAAGTTGGAGCGACTCACTTGGGGGCCGTCACTTCCAACCGCCATGGCTAACGCCTTAGCTGGACCTTCCTCCAGAATCGGCAGAACGTCATACATGGGTGAAAGGCGCCACTGGCCGTGGATTAAAATTACTGCATGGTTACGCGGGTGATCGTCGCTATTTCCAACCAGTGCGTTGTAGCACATGCGCCTGAACAGCTCATGCAAGTCCTCATCAGGAACACCACGTCGGCGCATCTCATCGGCCATGCCCGCGTACAACCAGTCACGATGGTACGGCTCATTCCAATCAGCATTCAGCAAGGTCAATGCGCTGAGCATCGGGATACGTTTCGCACCTTCAGCAATCGGAGTTCGGTCAAAGCGCTCCACTAGCAGGGTGGTTGGGGACTCGGCGTGAAGGGCCGTCTTCGCGACGCTCAATCCCTTCGATGCCGCGAAAGTCATGCACGCATACTCAATCGATGGATAGTCGTAGTTATCGAACCGATCTCGTGGCTTGGCCAGGATCAACATTCCGTTGTCTTGCAGGGTTCGTTTCGGGCGCGCACCGCCGAGTGCCGACCGCTGCTGGCGAATGTTGAGCGTGATTATCGCCTCATCTTCGAGCTGCCCGTCGTAAACGGCTTCACAGGCCTCAACAAATTTTGCCAATCCGCGCAAAGTTGGAACTGCTCCCCCACCTAAGCCCGGTGCCGGTGCCGCCGCGGTTCCAGCCATCAAGTTCCCAATCCGGTCGCTGTTCGGCGACTTGAGCAAAAAATCGATTGGACCAAGATCTCTTCCATATGCGCGATGGAGCAATCGCTCGCCCCAACCGTCGGGCATCGCGTCATTGATGAAGCCGGGAAAGCCACGGTTCTTCGTAATTCCGGTGTAAGGCTCGGCGCGCAATGGATAGTTGATGGGGTCAGGCACCCAACCCCCGCGCTTAACTAATTCGGGCGCATAGAGAAACTCACCGGTGCTCCCTCTCAAGGCCAGCCTTCCGAGGGTCAGAAGCTCGCCGGTTTCGGGATGATCCATGTAGATGTAAGCACGCGACATCAGAAATCCTCGGGCTTGGATTTAGGCAGTCGCACACGCTTTGTTGCTATGGCGTGGTGGGATTCGCCTTCGTAGGTAAAGCGGGTGATTTCGGACGTTTTTTCGATTCCTTCCAGGGAAGCGAAAACCGTTTCTGTGATTCCCAACTTCCACAGCACCAACATGAACGACCGAAGATCCACGAGTTCAGATCCACCCTCAATCTTGCGGAGCGTGTGCTCCGAGACGCCAAGTGTGACTTTTAGGTCCGATTGGCGTACTCCTAACGCAAGGCGCTTGGCTTTAACTAGAAGCCCGATTTTACTTAGCCTATCAGCGCAAGCGACGGGGAAAAAGCCGTCCATAAGACTCACCACCATTAGCATTAAATAATTTAAGGTTCACGGTAGCACTTATTAAGCGCGCACCAAATAAAATTAAAGCGCTTCAACGTGAGCCTTAAGGACAATAAGGTTAACAAGGATGAATATTATATTAAGGCTCGTGAGCCAGGTATCGCTTGGGAGCGCCGCGAGCGTCAAAATTGACGAGTTGAAAATGCAGCGTGAGATGAGGCCGAGCGACCTCATCAATCGGTGGCGGCGGCATCGCCCAACCGAACACGGTGTCGATACACTGGCTGAGGATGCTGCGCTGCACACCGTGGACAGCGCCATTAATGACGTAGAAAGACTCGTAACTATTGAAGATATTTAGATAAAAATCAAATAGTTACAACCAATACCTACTCCCACTCAATGGTCGCTGGCGGCTTGCTCGACACGTCGTAGGTGACGCGGGAGATGCCTTCGATTTCATTGATGATCCGGCCACTGACTACTTCCAGCAGTTCGTAAGGCAGGTGCGCCCAACGTGCGGTCATGAAGTCGACGGTTTCAACCGCTCGCAAGGCAACGACCCACGCGTAGCGACGTGCATCGCCGACTACGCCAACCGATTTCACTGGCTGGAACACCACGAACGCTTGGCTGACTTTGTGATACCAGTCGGCCTTGCGCAATTCTTCGATGAAGATGTGGTCGGCACGACGCAGCAGGTCGGCGTATTCCTTTTTAACTTCACCGAGAATCCGCACACCCAAGCCTGGGCCTGGGAATGGGTGACGATAAACCATGTCGTACGGCAGACCCAGTTCAAGACCCAAGCGACGGACTTCGTCCTTAAACAACTCGCGCAGTGGCTCGACCAGTTTGAGGTTCATCTCGTCCGGCAAACCACCCACGTTGTGGTGCGACTTGATTACATGGGCCTTGCCACTTTTAGCGCCAGCCGACTCGATCACGTCCGGGTAAATGGTGCCTTGGGCCAGGTACTTGATGTTGTCCAACTTGCAGGATTCAGCGTCAAACACATCGATGAAAGTGCGACCGATGATCTTGCGCTTTTTCTCCGGATCGCTTTCGCCTGCCAGGTTGTTGAGGAACTGATCCGCAGCGTTGGCGCGAATCACTTTGACGCCCATGTTCTCAGCGAACATGGCCATCACTTGCTCGCCTTCATGCAGGCGCAGCAGGCCGTTGTCGACAAAGACGCAGGTCAGCTGGTCACCAATGGCTTTGTGCAGCAACGCCGCGACCACCGAAGAATCGACGCCACCAGACAGACCAAGCAGTACGTTGTCAGTGCCAACTTGAGCGCGGATGCTGGCAATGGCGTCGTCAGCGATGTGCGACGGAGTCCATAGCGCTTCGCAGCCGCAGATGTCGAGGATGAAGCGCGACAGAATGCGCCCGCCCTGCTTGGTGTGGGTTACTTCCGGATGGAACTGCACGCCGTAATAGCCACGCTTATCGTCGGCCATGCCAGCGATTGGGCAGCTTGGGGTGCTGGCCAGCAGGTGGAAGCCTTCCGGGATTTCAGTCACTTTGTCGCCGTGGCTCATCCAAACGTCTAGGCCCAGAACACCATCAAGGTCGATGTGGTCTTCGATGCCGTCCAGGATGCGGCTTTTACCGACCACATCAACACGGGCGTAACCGAACTCGCGCATCTCGGAGCCTTGCACGCGGCCACCCAGCTGCTCAGCCATGGTCTGCATGCCGTAGCAGATGCCGAAAATGGGAACGTTCAGGTCGAAACACGCTTGCGGCGCTCGTGGGCTGCCGGCTTCATGAACGGACTCTGGGCCGCCAGCGAGGATGATCCCGCGCGGGTTGAATTCGCGAATCGCTTCGTCGTCCATGTCAAACGGATGCAGTTCGCAATACACGCCGATCTCACGCACGCGGCGGGCGATCAGTTGGGTGTACTGCGAGCCGAAGTCGAGGATCAGGATGCGGTGGGCGTGAATGTCGAGGGCCATGACTCTTCTCGTTCTCGTCGGAAAATCAGGAACAACACGGGGCTGCTAGCAGCCCCGGATAGATTGTGGGACCGAATTTACTCGGTCCCACAGGAACAGCTAAACAGCGCTTTTAGCCGACGCGGTAGTTCGGCGCTTCTTTGGTGATCTGCACGTCGTGGACGTGGGATTCAGCCATTCCAGCACCGGTAATACGCACGAATTCTGGCTTGGTGCGCATCTCTTCAATGTCGGCGCTGCCGGTGTAACCCATCGACGATCGCAGGCCGCCCATCAGTTGGTGAACGATAGCCGAGAGCGAGCCTTTGTAGGCGACTCGGCCTTCGATACCTTCCGGCACCAGCTTCTCGGCGCCTTCTGAAGAATCCTGGAAGTAGCGGTCGGAAGAGCCTTGCGCCTGGGACATGGCGCCTAGCGACCCCATACCGCGGTAAGCCTTGTACGAGCGGCCCTGGAACAGTTCGATTTCGCCCGGAGCCTCTTCGGTACCAGCGAACATCGAGCCCATCATGACGCAGGAAGCACCTGCGACGATGGCTTTGGACAGGTCACCCGAATAACGGATGCCGCCATCGGCGATCAATGGAACACCGGTGCCTTCAAGGGCTGCAGCAACGTTGGCGATGGCGCTGATTTGCGGCACGCCTACACCGGCAACGATGCGAGTAGTGCAAATGGAGCCTGGACCGATGCCAACCTTTACCGCATCGGCGCCAGCAGCAACCAATGCCTTGGCAGCAGCGCCCGTGGCAATGTTGCCGCCAACGACCTGTACTTCAGGGAAATTCTCTTTAACCCAACGGACGCGATCAATCACGCCTTTGGAATGGCCGTGGGCCGTATCGACCACCACCACATCCACACCTGCCAGAACCAGGGCTGCAACGCGCTCGCCAGTGTCTTTGCCGGTGCCGACTGCTGCGCCAACGCGAAGACGACCTTGGTCATCTTTGCTCGCCAGCGGATAGGCCTTGGCTTTTTCGATGTCCTTGACGGTCATCATGCCCTTAAGGGCGAAGTTGGCGTCGACGATCAGGACTTTTTCCAAGCGGTGCTTGTGCAGCAAATCGCGCACTTCGTACTTGTCGGCGCCTTCACGGACGGTGACCAAACGCTCTTTTGGCGTCATCACTTCACGAACGGTAGCATCCAGACGGGTTTCGAAGCGCACGTCGCGGGACGTCACGATGCCGACCAGGTCGCCATGGTGCAGTACCGGTACGCCGGAGATATTATGCAAGCGTGTCAGTTCAAACAGGTCACGAACCGTGGCGTCCGCCTCGATGGTGATCGGATCTTTGACGACACCCGCTTCGAATTTCTTGACCTTGCGCACTTCGGCAGCTTGCTGCTCGATGGTCATGTTCTTATGGATAATGCCGATGCCGCCTTCCTGAGCCATGGCAATCGCCAATCGGGCTTCGGTAACGGTATCCATTGCGGCAGAAACCAGCGGAATGTTCAGCTCGATGCCACGTGTCAAACGTGTCTTCAAACTAACTTCGTTAGGAAGTACCTCGGAATAACCGGGCACTAGGAGAATGTCGTCGAAGGTTAGAGCTTCTTGGCTGATACGCAGCATGCGGGGGCTCCCGAGCGGGAAATTGGAAGCGCGTCATTGTACCCAGACATGCCTGTCGGCTCAATGTAAACCTCAGGCTATTTTTACCACTGCCACCGATCTCTATAGAGCCAACTTTCTGGCGAGAGGCTTGGTGCAGCCTGTCTGACACAACGCTTCGCCAACAAGTTGGCTCCTTGTATGTGTGGGGCCGGGTCAAAGCTCGACCCTGACCCAAGCCACGGGACTGTCGAGCCAATCTGCGAACTCGTCGATGAAATTCTGCTGGAACCCGGCTTCTGCCCAGTTATTGAAGATAAAGCCCAGGTTGGAAAACGCGCAGGGCTGCAAGAACAAGAACCCGTTGATGTCGTCTTCGTGCCCGCATTCCGGGCAGACGAAGTTGTCGGTGCGCCCCGGCATCCAGTCTTCAAGGCTTTCAAATAACGCCTCACCCACTTCTTTACGGCATTCGGCGCAGCCCGCCTCTTCAAGAAATCCCTTAGCCGGGGTGTAGATGCAGCGATGGGTGATTATTTCCAAGCCGTTGATTGGCTCGCTGAAGGGAAGCGCTTCAGGATGCAGCACAACATTGGCCGCGCCCGGCGCAATGGCGTGGGCCATGCGATTGCCGCTTCGACCGCAAGTAGTCGGCGCTTCTTCGATGATATTTTTGCGCACCAACCAGCGCACAATAGCCCGCGCCCGTGGTTCGTGAACCGCCAGCGTGGAGATTTTCGGGACAATAATGCTCTGCGAATTCATGGTACTGCCTGTTGCGACGCGTTAAGAACAAGGCAGCTTAATCCCTCGCGGCATCAGGTCAAGTGCTGGTCGAAAGGGAAATGTAGCGGGCAATCAGCGCAATTCCGCTGGCCAATACTAGCCAAATGATCAATCGTACGAAGGTTTCACGGGACAGCTTCATGCTCAACGAGCGGCCCGTCCACGAACCCAGCACCATGGCCGGAAACAGACAGGTCGCCAGCAAAAATAAAGAAACTTCAGCGTATACGCCCGCGATCAGAAACAGGCTTAAACGGACTATGGTGCTACAACTGATCAACGCGGCCTGGGTCGCCCGCACTTGTTCTTTGGAGCCCAAGCGGCTGTTGAGGTAGATCGCATATAAAAATCCGCCGCTGCCGAACAGCGCCCCAAACAATCCGCCCACCGTACCCATCGGTATCGCCCACCCCGCCGCCAGTTGAGCCGGGCGCACTTTGACCAATAGGCTATATAACGCATAAGCGGTGATGAACAGCCCCATCAATAACAGCAACACATTGGCTTTCAAGTTAAGCAAAAACACCACGCCAAGGGTGCAACCAATCGCCATGCAGGGCAGCAGGCGCAGCAATTCGCTTTTGACCACGGATTGGCGCGAAGGCAGCAGATTGCCGAACGCTGCGATGAAATCCAGCAACACCAGCAACGGAATGATCCGCGACAGAGACATGAAGTTGATCAGGATCGGCCCGGCGATCAGCGCAGTACCAAACCCGGCGATGCCAAACACGATGTAAGCCGCCGTTACCCCCACCTCTATAATCAACCAATCCAGCGGCGTGAATTCCAACTGATTGAACAATGTAGCGATGTCGGAAAGGGGCATAGATAAGCGTCCTGAGTACGGGCGCTGACTTTAGCAATGTTCAGCGCTATGGAGAGATTTTGAGCTGACGGCCTGGTTTAGCGATCCCATCCGCTGCGTGTATCATGCCAGTCATGATTAAAGACCCCTTCGCAAGACTCGGCCTCGACCGAGAAGTCCTTACCGTGAGCCAACTCAACGGTCGTGCGCGCGTGCTGCTGGAGGACGTGTTCAGCAATATCTGGGTAGAGGGCGAAATCTCCAACTTGTCCCGCCCGGCCTCCGGCCACGTGTATTTCACCCTCAAGGATAGCGGCGCCCAAGTGCGTTGCGCGCTGTTCCGGCAGAACGCAGTGCGGGTTCGGCAGGTATTGAAAGATGGCTTGGCGGTAAGGGTACGGGGCAAGGTCTCGCTGTTTGAAGGACGTGGCGACTATCAACTGATTCTCGATACGGTTGAACCCGCTGGCGAAGGTGCCCTGCGTCTGGCCTTCGACGCCTTGAAAGAAAAGCTCAATGCCGAAGGCCTGTTCAGCGCCGAACGCAAAGTGCCGCTGCCGTTGCATCCACAGCGTATTGGTATTATCAGCTCGCCCACAGGCGCGGTGATTCGCGACATCATCAGCGTGTTTCGCCGCCGCGCGCCTCAGGTCCGGCTGACGTTGATTCCCACTGCGGTGCAAGGCCGCGAGGCGATTGCGCAGATAGTCCGAGCGCTAAAGCTGGCCGACGCCCAAGGTTTTGACGCCCTGATCCTGGCCCGAGGCGGTGGATCACTGGAAGACTTATGGTGCTTTAACGAAGAAGCCGTGGCCCGCGCCATCGACGCCTGTGTGACCCCTATCGTCAGCGCTGTCGGACACGAAACCGATGTCTCAATCAGTGATTTCGTGGCGGACGTGCGTGCGCCCACCCCATCGGCCGCCGCAGAGCTGCTAGCCCCGGACTCCAATGACTTATATAGGCGAGTTGATAGTCTGAAGCGCCGCTTGGTGGCACGCATTCAAGACCGGCTGATGCGTGATCGCCTACGTCTGGAAGACATGTCTAGACGCTTGCGTCATCCTGGCGAACGTCTGCGCCAACAAGCACAGCGTCTGGATGATTTGGACATGCGTCTACGTCGAGCCTTCGAACAGCACGCGCATAAACGCGCAGTACGCCTGGCCCATCTGGAGACCCGTCTTGCGGCGCAACATCCTGGGCGCACCCTGGCCTTTTTGAAGCAACGGCTGGACGGTCTTTCCGAACGCCTGCCGCGTGCCATGCGTGAAATGCTTAAAAACCGTCGTTTACAGCTCCAAAGTCAGGTGCAGACTTTGCACGTGGTCAGTCCGCTGGCGACCTTGAGCCGTGGTTACAGCATTTTGCTTGATGAGCGCGGTCACGCGATTCGCAGCGCCGAACAAACTCATAACGGGCAGCGACTAACGGCGCGGCTCGGTGAAGGTGAACTGCACGTACGGGTCGAAGATAACCATTTGGCACCGGTCACCCTTTCCCTTTTGGATTGATCTAAATCCGGTTATTTTCATTGGGGCGTTTCGGCGTTGATGACTCCAAGCAGTCCTGACCTATATGAACTACTGCGCCGCAGAAACATGCAGCTGCTTTATCAAATGCGCAATAACACCGCAGCTTGCGCCAAAATTGCGCTATGAAATTCGTTAAAAATCGAAAAATAGAGAACTTATCTCAATTTTTCAGCACTGCTTGCCAACTTCAATCTCAATGGTTACGGTTGGCGGTATGAAAACGCCAAACACCCTCATTCTACTGCGTCAACACAGCTGCCTTAGCCTCGTCAGTTCACGACTGCCACGCTAAACGCTATGCCTCAGCTCGCTCTTCCATTTCAACGGTAGGCCGCCTCTTTCCGGCCCGAACAAAAAAGGATTTCCCAATGACGATGCTCAACGATCCATCGACCAAGTACCGCGCGTTCCCAACCATTGATCTGCCTGATCGTACCTGGCCGTCGAAGACTATTACCATGGCGCCTATCTGGTGCAGCTCCGACCTTCGCGATGGCAATCAGTCGCTGATCGAGCCGATGGACGCAGTTAAAAAGCTGCGATTCTGGAAGACCCTGGTCGCGGTGGGCGTCAAGGAAATTGAAGCATCGTTCCCGGCCGCATCGCAAACCGACTTTGATTTCGTTCGTACCCTGATCGAAGGCAATCACATTCCGGATGACACCACCATTCAGGTGCTGACCCAGGGCCGTGAAGACTTGATTGCACGCACCTTTGAATCACTGCGCGGTGCGAAGAAAGCCATCGTTCATCTGTATAACGCCACCTCGCCGTCGTTCCGCCGCATTGTCTTCAATCAGGACAAAGCCGGGGTAAAAGAGATCGCTGTCAGCGCCGCCAAATTGTTCGTCAAGTTTGCCGCCGAGCAGCCAGAGACGCAGTGGACCTTTGAGTACTCGCCGGAAACCTTCAGCGCCACTGAACTCGAGTTCGCCAAAGAAGTGTGTGACGCGGTGATCGAAGTATGGAATCCGACGCCGCAGAACAAGGTCATCCTTAACCTGCCAGCCACTGTTGAAGTGGCGACACCTAACATTTACGCGGATCAAATCGAGTGGTTCGGCCGTCATATCAACCGTCGCGACAGCGTGCTGATAAGCCTGCACACCCACAACGACCGTGGCACCGGCGTCGCAGCCACTGAATTGGGCCTGATGGCCGGCGCTGATCGCGTCGAAGGCTGCCTGTTCGGTAACGGCGAGCGCACCGGCAATGTCGATCTGGTCACCGTGGCACTGAACCTCTATACCCAAGGCATCAACCCACAATTGGACTTCTCTGATATTGATGGCGTGCGCAAAGTCGTCGAAGAGTGCAACCAGATTCCGGTTCACCCGCGCCATCCGTATGTGGGCGACTTGGTGCACACGGCGTTCTCCGGGTCGCACCAAGACGCGATTCGTAAAGGTTTCACTCAGCAACAGCCAGACACCTTGTGGGAAGTGCCTTACCTGCCAATTGATCCCGCTGACATCGGCCGTAGCTATGAGGCAGTGATTCGGGTCAACAGCCAATCAGGTAAAGGCGGCATCGCTTACTTGCTGGAACAGGAATATGGCATTTGCCTGCCTCGCCGGATGCAGATCGAGTTCAGCCAAGTGGTTCAAGGTGAAACCGACCGTCTGGGCCTGGAAATGACTGCGCAGCAGATCTACAGCTTGCTGCACCGTGAATACCTGCAAGCCAATGCACCCTACGCTCTGCTCAGCCACAGGCTGCAGGAAGAGAATGGCACCAGTGCTGTAGATGCCGAAGTTCACTGCGAAGGTGAAACTCAGCATTGGCGCGGCAAGGGCAAAGGTGCGCTGGAAGCGCTGGTCGCCGGGCTGCCAGTGTCCGTGGAAATCATGGACTACAACGAACACGCGATTGGTGCGGGGACCACGGCCAAGGCCGCTGCCTACATCGAGCTGCGGGTTAACGGTGATCGTGCGGTGCATGGCGTGGGTGTCGATGAAAACATCACTACCGCGAGCTTCCGTGCACTGTTTAGCGCATTGAACCGTTCGCTGTGCCAGGCCGAAGCCAAAGCGGCTTGATCTAAACGCCGTGAAATAAAAATGGCCCCGAAGTTAACGCTTCGGGGCCATTTTTTTGTCTGGGCCGCAGTTCACTTTTCAATATCAGGATCAGTGCAGCTCAAACACATCCGCATCGAGATTAGCCGGGAAGCGCGTGCGATACGCAGCCAAGTCGGCAGCATTGAGGCTGACGTGAAAGACCCCATCGGCTTCGCCGGCACTCAACAGACTCTCACCCTGAAAATCAAACACATGGCTATCGCCGGTGTAGGCGAAGCCTTTGCCATCAACACCAACACGGTTAACCGCCGCGACATAACACAGGTTTTCGATGGCGCGGGCGGGTAACAGTCGGTTCCAGTGCAGGCGTCGGGCGCCGGGCCAGTTGGCGGTGTACAGCAGTAAATCGGTGTCCTGTGCGTCGCGACTCCAGACGGGGAAACGCAGGTCATAGCAAATCAACGGCCTGATCCTCCAGCCTTTCAATTCGAACTGAACCTGCTGCTCGCCGGGTGTGTAGTGTTTGTGCTCCCCCGCCATACGGAACAAATGGCGCTTATCGTAGTGCAGAACCTCGCCATCAGGTCGCGCCCACAGCAGACGGTTGCGATGGCTACCGTCAGCAACACGCACAATGATGCTACCCGTGATGACGGCGTTAAGCTTTTTCGCCTGAGCTAACATCCATGTCACCGTAGGCCCCTGCTCGGGTTCCGCTTGGGCTTCGGATTCCATGGTGAAGCCGGTGGTGAACATCTCCGGCAGCACCACCAAATCAGCGCCTGAGGCCTGGTCAAGCAGCAGCTCGAAATGGTCGTGGTTGGCTTGGCGGTTGTGCCACACCAATGTGGTCTGGACCAATGCAACGTTAAGGTTAGGTAACTCGCTTAGATCGCGCATAGTTGTGTCGCTGCTTGACGCAACGTCTCCTCGCGTTTGGCGAAACACAGACGAATCAGCCGCTGACCCTGCGGCGGGGACTGGTAAAACACCGACACTGGAATGCTGGCAACACCATGCTCACGGGTCATCCACAACGACATGTCCACGTCATTTAAGTCGGGACGAATATTTGAATAGTCCACCAACTGAAAGTACGTCCCGTCCACACGGTCGAAGGTAAAGCGCGAGGGCGCTAACAAGTCGCAGAACAGGTCGCGCTTGGCTTGATAGAACGCTGGCAGTTCTTCGACGTGTTCGGGACACTCGGCCATAAAGTCAGCCAGCGCGTATTGCAACGGCGTCACACCACAAAAACTCACGTATTGGTGGATCTTACGCAATTCGGCCGTCAGCGCTGGCGGTGCGACGACGTATCCGGTTTTCCAACCGGTGACGTGATAAGTCTTGCCGAACGAGCTGACCACAAACGAACGCTGATAAAGCTCTTGATGGGCCAGCACGCTGGCGTGTTTCACACCATCGAATACCAAGTGTTCATAGACTTCATCGCTGACCAAGTGGATGTCGCGATTGGCGATCAAGGCAGCCAGTCGATCAAGTTCATCACGGGTAACCAGCGCACCCGTTGGGTTATGCGGACTGTTGAGGATGATCATTCGAGTACGAGGGCTGATGACATCACCCAGTTTTTGCCAATCGATCGCAAAATCTTTGGCATCCAGCTGTACATGCACGCAACGGCCTCCAGCCAGTTCAACCGAAGGCTCATAACTGTCATAGCACGGGTCGAATACGATCACTTCGTCGCCAGGATTTATCACCGTTTGGATCGCGCAAAAGATCGCTTGGGTGGCGCCCGGGGTGATGGTGATTTCAGTGTCGGCATCGACCTGACGACCGTAGCTGCGAGCGATTTTAGCCGCAACTTGTTGGCGTAAAGCAGGCAGCCCAGTCATTGGCGAATACTGGTTGTGCCCTTCGGCGATATGGCGACCAACGGCATCGCGCAGCGACTGCGGGCCATCAAAATCCGGAAAGCCTTGAGACAAATTGATTGCACCCGTCTGGGTGGCGAGCTGAGACATGGTGGTGAAGATGGTGGTGCCAACGTTCGGCAATTTACTGATGATCATCGGCTATTTCCTTGCTGGCACCCGACTCTACGACGGCGTGAGAAGCAGCAGGATAGCCCATACTGCGCGCATAAAAAAAGGCGCCATTGGCGCCTTTCTTGAAAAAGTCCGTTACACAATCAGCGCTTATCTTTGCGCTTTTTGTCGGCTTTCTTGTGGTGCGACATCATTCGACGCTTTTTGTTGACCTGACGGTCTGTCAGCGTGTTTTTGTTGCCTTCATACGGGTTCTCGCCACCTTTGAACTCGATCCGGATTGGCGTACCGACCAGTTTCAAGACCCGGCGGTAGGTGTTTTCCAGATAGCGAACATAAGATTTGGGAACTTTTTCAACCTGGTTACCGTGGATCACGATCAACGGCGGGTTGGCACCACCCAGGTGAGCGTAGCGCAGCTTGATGCGGCGGCTGCCAACCATCGGCGGTGCATGCTCGGTGACGGCGTCTTCGAGAATCTGGGTCAGACGGTTGGTCGGCCAGCGGGTAACCGCAGACATGAATGAGTTTTGCACCGACTGGTAAAGGTTGCCCACGCCAGTGCCGTGCAGCGCCGAGATGAAGTGGATGTCGGCGAAGTCGACGAAGAACAACCGACGTTGTAGCTCGACCTTGACGTAGTCGCGCTCGCTCGGCGTCATGCCATCCCACTTGTTCAACGCGATAACCAACGCACGACCCGATTCCAGCACGAAGCCCAACAGGTTGAGATCGTGGTCAACCACGCCTTCGCGCGAATCCATCACAAAAATGACGACGTTGGAGTCTTTGATCGCTTGCAGGGTTTTGACCACGGAGAATTTTTCAACTTCCTCGTGGACCTTGCCGCGCTTGCGCACACCTGCGGTGTCGATCAGCGTGTACTTCTCATCACCGCGCTGGAACGGGATATAGATGCTGTCACGGGTGGTGCCCGGCTCGTCATAGACGATGACCCGGTCTTCACCGAGCATGCGGTTGACCAGTGTCGATTTACCGACGTTAGGACGGCCGATGATTGCGATCTTGATGCCGTCTTTTTCGCTCGGGCCCGGAATACGCTTGGCTTCCTGACCTTCCTCGACGTGTTCTTCGTCGATTTCTTCTTCAGGATCTTTCGGGAAATCTCCCAAGGCGATTTCCAGCATCTGGGTGATGCCACGACCGTGCGCGCCGGCAACCGGTATAGCGTCGCCCATGCCTAACGGACTGAATTCAGCGCGGGCCATTTCCGGGTCGATGTTGTCGACCTTGTTGGCAACCACGTAGGAGCGCTTGCCCCGCTTGCGCAGATGCTCGCCGATCATCTGGTCAGCAGCGGTGAAACCGGCGCGAGCATCTACCAGGAACAACACAACATCGGCTTCTTCGATGGCCAGCAGCGACTGCTCGGCCATCTTTTCGTCCATGCCATGCTCATCACCAGAGATACCGCCGGTGTCGACCAGAATGTAGGAACGCCCTTGCCACTTGGCCTCACCGTATTGGCGATCACGGGTCAGACCGGACAGATCGCCGACGATAGCGTCGCGAGTCCTGGTCAGGCGGTTGAATAAGGTGGACTTGCCGACGTTCGGTCGGCCCACCAGGGCGATTACGGGAACCATGCGGCTCTCCACTTCGTTATTTCAGAAAATACAAAGGCCGCTGCAGGGCAGCGGCCGGTGTTCGGAGCGGCACTTGAAGTGCCGCGAGCCTTGCCGAAGCAAGGTTATGAGAGGTCATATGCCTCAAGCATAGACAGCGACCTCACGCATAGACAGTTACTGCTTGATCTTCAAGGCTTCCAGCTTGCCGCTGTTGCCAAAAACGTAAATGGTGTCGCCATCAACTAACGGACGGGCGCGCAGGCCATTGCCATCAATTTTTTCACGACCTACGAAACGCCCATCCACCTGGCTCAACAGGTGCAGATAGCCTTCCATATCGCCGACTGCCACGTAGCTGGAAAACACTTCAGGCGCACCCAATTGGCGGCGAGCCAACGAGTCATTGCTCCAGAGAGCAGTTGTCGAACGCTCATCAATACCTTGCACTGTGCCGTTTGCCAAGGTCACATAAACGCTACCAAATCCTTGGGCAACACCCGAGTAGCTAGAGGCGTCTCGCTGCCAAAGAATACGACCGCTTTCCAGATCCAGAGCAGCAACTCGGCCCTGATAGGTCGCAACGTAAACCTTGTCGGCCGAGAGCAACAGGCCGCCGTCGATATCAACGACACGATCAAGCTCCGAGCGACCTTGTGGGATCGCAACGCGCTGCTCCCATATTGGAACGCCGTTGCTGGTGTTCAACGCTACTACCTTACCCGTCGACAACCCGGCCAATGCAAGGTGGTTAGTGACGATCGGTGCACCAGTACCACGCAATGTCAGTAGCGCCGGGGTGCTTTCGTAGATCCAGCGCTGGGTACCAGTGGCGGCGTCATAGCCGATCACACGGTCATCCTGAGTCTGGACGACGACAACATCACCGTTGGTGGCGGGTGCTGACAATATCTCGCTGGTAGCGCGAGCACGCCATTTTATGTCACCGGTGGTGGCGTCCAATACGACGACTTCACCCTTTAGCGTACCGAGCATGATCAGCCCGTAGCCCGAACCAACGGCACCGGAAACAGGCAACTCGAGGTCTTTCTTCCAGACAACGTCACCGGTATTGCGGTCCAGCGACATGATCACGCCCTTCACGTCGGCGGCATAGATATGCTCGCCGTCGATTGCCGGAGTCAGCATGTTATAGATGTCGCCTTGACCGTCACCGATGGAGCGGCTCCATTCCTTTTGCAAAACTACTTCTTCTTTGAAGTCAGTCAGCTCGGCTGGGGGCAATTCTTTTTTACCATTGCTGCTGCAACCCGCGGCCAAAAGGGCCAGGGCCAGCAATGCTGCATGTTTCCAACGCATCACGTCACGCATCCCCTTTCGCCAGGTCGTCTAGCTTCATTTGTAGGCCACCTACCGCCGCTTCTTCTGACAGCGCGGATTTGGCTTTTTCATAAGCAGCATGAGCGTCATCGGTACGGCCAAGCTGTACCAGCAAATCGCCTTTAAGTTCTTCGCGGCTGGCCAGAAATGCCTTGTCAGCATCGCCATCGAGCAGCTTCAGGGCGTCATCAACCTTATTCTGTGCAGCCAAGACGCGAGCCAAGCGTTGGCGCGCAACTTCACCCAGCGCCTCACTAACAGGCTTGTCGACCACGGCCTTGAGTTCAGCTGCCGCATCATCCAGCTTGCCGGTATCGACCGCAACTTTCGCGACGAGCAACCTGCCGTATTGAGCATAAGCCGTGCCGCCAAAATCGCTTTTTAGCTTGCTGGAGATATCCGCAACGCGCGCGGCATCAGGCTGACCATTCGGAGTCAGCGTGGTTTCCAGCAATGCTTGATAAAGCATCGATGCACCTTGTGACTGACTCGTTTGATACCTGTGCCAAGCCTGCCAGCCAAGCACCACGATCGCCACGACCAGACAGCCGGTGACCAAGGGTTTGCCGTTGCGCTGCCACCAGTCTTTCATCACTGCCAGCTCTTCATCTTCGGTACGCGACACCCCAATACTCCTTTTCGCTAAATCGGCTGTTTATCAGCTTCAACCCTGCACAATGCAGGAGGCCAGGTGCTCTGAGAGAGCATCCCAAGCAATATTTTGTTGTTCGCCCTGGCCACGCAGGGGTTTGACGCCTACCACCTGCTGAGCCAACTCGTCTTCGCCCAGGATCAGGGTGTACAACGCACCGCTCTTGTCGGCTTTCTTTAATTGACTTTTGAAACTGCCAGCCCCGGCGTTTACCTGTAAACGCAGGTTCGGCAACTGGTCACGCACACGTTCAGTCAGCGCCAAGGCAGCTAATTCGGCCGCTTCACCAAAGGCACATAAATAAACATCGACCTGACGCGAGATATCTTCCGGGATCTGCCCGAGACTTTCGAGGAGCAATACCAAACGCTCGATGCCCATTGCAAAACCAACTCCGGTCGTAGGCTTACCGCCCATTTGCTCGACCAGACCGTCGTAGCGGCCACCCGCACATACAGTGCCTTGGGCGCCCAGTTGATCGGTGACCCACTCGAAAACGGTCTTGCTGTAGTAATCCAGCCCGCGCACCAGCTTGGGATTGATCACATAGGGAATACCGGCAGCATCCAAACGCGCTTTCAGGCCGTCGAAATGGATGCGGGATTCATCATCGAGGTAATCCACCAGTTTCGGCGCATCAATCAGGACTGCTTGAGTCTCAGGATTCTTGGTGTCGAGAACGCGCAGAGGGTTGGTCTTCAAACGACGCTGACTGTCTTCGTCCAGCTCGCTCAAGCGCGCAGAAAGAAATTCAACCAAAGCCTCGCGATAACGCGCACGTGCTGCGCTGGTGCCCAGGCTGTTGAGTTCCAATTTGACCGCGTCGCGAATACCCAGCAACCCCCACAAGCGCCAGGTCAGCACGATCAACTCTGCGTCGATGTCCGGACCGTCGAGGTTGAATACTTCCACGCCGATCTGGTGAAATTGACGATAACGGCCTTTCTGCGGACGTTCGTGGCGGAACATCGGACCGATGTACCACAATTTTTGCACTTGGCCACCACCGGTAATCCCGTGCTCAAGCACCGCTCGGACACACGCAGCAGTACCTTCAGGCCGCAGGGTCAGGGAATCACCGTTACGGTCTTTGAAGGTGTACATCTCTTTTTCGACGATGTCGGTCACTTCACCGATTGAGCGCTTGAACAGCTCGGTGAACTCGACAATCGGCATACGAATCTGACGGTAGCCGTAATTATCCAGCAGTCGCGAAACCGTACTTTCAAAAAAGCGCCACAGCGGCGTCTGATCCGGCAGGATGTCGTTCATGCCCCGAATAGCTTGCAAAGGCTTGCTCACAAAAAATCCTTAAAAACTAAATTAGCCGCGCGCGATCAGCGCTGCGTCAGCTTCGACTTTCTCGGCAGCTCTCTGACGGATCAAGCGTTCGAGCTGATCCACTAAATTATCGTTGGTCAGTTTCTGCGCAGGTTTACCGTCGATGTAGATCAGGTTAGGCGTACCGCCCGTGAGGCCGATATGGGCCTCTTTAGCTTCGCCCGGACCATTAACCACACAACCGATCACCGCGACGTCCAGCGGCACCAACAAATCTTCAAGGCGCGTTTCCAACTCGTTCATGGTCTTGACCACATCAAAGTTCTGCCGCGAGCAGCTCGGACAGGCGATGAAGTTGATCCCACGAGAACGAAGGCGCAACGATTTCAGAATGTCATAGCCAACTTTCACCTCTTCAACCGGGTCAGCGGCCAGCGAGATGCGGATAGTATCGCCAATTCCCTCGGCGAGCAGCATCCCGAGGCCGACTGCGGATTTCACAGTGCCAGAACGCAAGCCGCCCGCTTCGGTAATACCCAGATGCAGCGGTTGGCTAATTTGCCTGGACAGCAATCGATAGGCTTCCACCGCCATGAACACATCACTGGCTTTGACGCTGACTTTGAAATCCTGAAAGTTCAAACGATCCAGATGCTCGACGTGGCGTAACGCGGATTCGACCAGCGCAGCCGGCGTCGGCTCACCGTATTTTTTCTGCAGGTCTTTTTCCAGCGATCCGGCGTTGACCCCGATACGGATCGGAATACCCCGATCACGGGCAGCGCTCACAACGGCTCGAACCCGATCTTCGCGGCCGATATTGCCTGGGTTGATTCGCAAGCAGTCGACGCCCAGCTCAGCGACGCGCAAGGCGATTCGGTAATCAAAATGGATATCAGCCACCAACGGCACTTTGACCAACTGTTTGATTCGGCCGAAGGCTTCAGCTGCATCCATGTCCGGTACTGAGATCCGCACGATGTCCACGCCCGCTGCTTCCAGACGATTGATCTGGGCGACAGTGGCGGCCACGTCATTGGTGTCGCTGTTGGTCATACTCTGCACGGCGATGGGTGCATCGCCGCCTACCGGTACGGAGCCGACCCAAATTTTACGCGTTTCGCGACGCTTGATAGGGGATTCGCCGTGCATGAATTATTGTCCTAATTTTAGGCGAGCAGTTTCGCCGCTGGAAAAAGGAGCCAGATCAACGGCCTGGCCGTTATAGGTCAACTGAACCCCGCGAGCGAAGCCCAGTCGCACACTGAACGGCGGCTTGCCGCTGACGTCCAGGTTCTCACCCTTGCGCTTGACACCGCTCAGCAGCACCTTGCCGTTGCCGTCGGTTACTTGAGTCCAGCAATCGGCCACATACCGCATATTGAGCAGCCCGGCACCGGCTTCAGGCGTAGGCTGGACGCCTGAGGTGGTGACCGGCATTGTGGTCGCTGGCGTCGGCGAAACGGTGGTGGCCGGCGTCACAGGTACAACATGGACTGGCGCCGCAGTTACGCTGGCAGAAGGCGCTACGACCGAAGTCGCCGGCGCGGCGGGCGCAACCTCGGCCGCTTGGGTACCTGCGGGAAGCGCCAACGTCGAGGTAGTGCCTTGAGAATCCGCCACAACTTGATCTTCCGGCCCATCCAGAGGATGAATCTGAGTGGTGCCGTCAGCACTTTCGACTTCGACATGCTCCAGATTGGTGTTTACCAGCTCCTTGCCACGCATTGACGCCTGATCCTGCCACCAGAAAAAGCCACCACCTACCAGCACTACCAGAAGCAACAAGCTGACGATGCGCAAAATATTGTGTGACAGCCGCACCGGTTCCTCGATACGGCCCAAGCTATGTACGTTGCTACCGTGGGAATCAGTTCCGGTGTAATGATCAAACTGCTGAACAAGGGCGGTTTGATCAAGGCCGAGCAACTTCGCATAGGCGCGGATATAACCACGAGCGAATGTATGCCCTGGCAGCTTTTCAAAGTCGCCGGTTTCCACGTTGCCCAGAAAAGCAACGGTCAGGTTTAACCTCGAAGCCACATCAGGCAGCGACCAGTTTTTACTCTCGCGACCTTGGCGCAAAGTTTCGCCAGGGTTGACACGAGTGGCTGCTACAACTTCGGGATGCGCCGCTTTCATCATTGCTCCAACTGGTATTGCTGATATTCCGGCGAGCCGGGATAGAGTCTTTTTAATTGCAACGCATAACTGGCTGCTTTGTTGCGATCACCATAACGTTTAGCCAATCGCGTACCGAGCAATAGACTACGTGCATTTTGATCGCTCAGCTGGCTAAAACGGTCGTAATAATCACGGGAGGGCACATAATGCCCGTCTTCGTAAGACAACTCAGCCATTTCCAGCAATGTTCTCGGCTGCCGAGGATTGAGGCCCAATGCTTTGGTGAAGAAAGCCAGGGCTTCGTCGCGTTTTTCGAGCTTCATGGAGGTCATCCCCAGGCTCTCGAAAACTCTGGAACGCTCCGGATACAAAGTATCTGAAGCGGCCTGTTGAAATCGTTCGTAAGCGTCTTTGTAACGCTTTTGCTCGTAGAGAAAACTGCCGTAATTATTCAGGATTCGCGCGTCACCGGGACGTGCTGACAGCGCCTTTAGAAACTGCTTGTCTGCTAGATCCGGTTCCATTTCGGCCTGAAAGACCAAAGCTAGCGCCGCATTGGCATCAGGGTCCGAGCTGTCCATATCAAGGGCTTTTTTCAGCGGAACCTTGGCCAGTTCGGTTTGCCCTTGCTGTAGATAGCCAACACCTAGCTGCACGTAAGCAGCGCGCGCCTCATCGCGGCCCTTGCTGGTACTCAACGGATTGATGGTTCCCGATGACACGCAGCCGGCCAGCACGTTAATCAAACAGAGCAACAGTGCAGTACGCAAGGTCATGAACATAGTCCCGATCAGTTCGACGTGGCGGCGTTTTGGACCACATCGCCCTCGGCACTCAACTCACGCACAGCAATATACCGCTCGCTGCGGCGGGTGCGGTCATTGACCTGCCCCACCAACTGGCCGCACGCAGCGTCGATATCTTCGCCACGGGTGGTGCGCACTGTGACGTTGTAGCCAGCCTGGTGCAACTGATCCTGGAAACGTCGTATTGCGTTGTTGCTCGGACGTTCATAGCCAGAGTGCGGAAACGGGTTAAATGGGATTAAGTTGATTTTGCAAGGAATGTCCTTGAGCAGCTCCGCCATTTCGATTGCGTGCTCAACCTTGTCGTTGATGTCTTTCAACATCGTGTATTCGATGGTCAATACGCGTTTTTCACCCAATGACGCCATATAACGCTGGCAGGACTCAAGCAGAACCTTTAGCGGATACTTCTTGTTGATCGGTACCAGTTGGCTGCGCAACTCATCATTGGGTGCGTGCAGTGAAAGCGCCAGCGAAACGTCAACGTGCTTGGAAAGCTCGTCAATCATCGGCACCACGCCAGAGGTGGACAACGTCACCCGGCGCTTTGAAATGCCATAACCTAAATCATCCATCATCAAAAGCATGGCGGAAATGACATTGTCGAAATTGAGCAGCGGCTCGCCCATGCCCATCATCACCACGTTGGTAATGGCACGGTCGACCGTAGCAGGGATACTGCCAAACGATTTGTTGGCAATCCACACCTGACCGATGACTTCGGCAGCGGTGAGGTTGCTATTGAAGCCCTGTTTGCCAGTGGAGCAGAAACTGCAATCCAGCGCACAGCCCGCCTGGGACGAAACACACAAAGTGCCGCGCTTGCCCTGGGGAATGTAAACAGTCTCGACACAGCTGCCCGACTCCACGCGTACCACCCATTTACGGGTGCCGTCGGTGGATATGTCTTCGCTGACGACTTCAGGACCGCGAACCTCAGCGCAGACCTTGAGCTTTTCGCGCAAGGCCTTGCTGACGTTCGTCATGGCGTCGAAATCTCCGACGCCAAAGTGGTGAATCCATTTCATTACCTGACCGGCACGAAAACGCTTCTCCCCGATCGAGTCGAAGAATTTTTCCATTTCCGGTTGAGTCAGACCCAACAGGTTGGTTTTGCCAGTCGATGTTGTCATTTTTTCACCCTCACTCGTTAGCCTTAGGCGTTACGAGCGGTTACTTCGGTAGCGGCGAAGAAATAAGCGATTTCACGTGCAGCAGCCGCTTCGGAATCGGAGCCGTGTACAGCGTTGGCGTCGATGGAATCAGCGAAGTCAGCACGGATAGTGCCAGCAGCCGCTTCTTTAGGGTTGGTAGCGCCCATCAATTCGCGGTTTTTGGCGATTGCGTTTTCGCCTTCCAGAACCTGAACGACAACCGGACCGGAAATCATGAAAGCAACCAGGTCGCCGAAGAAACCGCGAGCGCTATGCTCAGCGTAGAAGCCTTCAGCTTCAGCTTTGGACAGCTGCTTCATTTTCGAAGCAACCACTTGCAGACCAGCTTTTTCGAAACGAGTAACGATTTCGCCGATTACATTTTTAGCAACAGCATCAGGCTTGATGATGGAAAAAGTACGTTGAACAGCCATGGTGAAACTCCAGAAACGGTGATTAAAGCGAAAAATTAAACCCGCGTATTGTACGCGGGTTTAGGGGTATTGCCTAACGCACTGTTGGCTCAGTCCGCCTCATCGATCCAGGCAGCCTGAATAGCCTCCAGAACCTTCTCGCCGCCACGCACCGGATCATCATCGAACTCTGGCAGGCTAATTACCCAACGCTGGAGTTCGACGAAGTTCACGTAGCGCGGGTCCACCTCTGGCTTGCTCTCAGCCAATTGGATGGCGATCTCAAGCACATCCGTCCATTTAATACTCATAAAAACTCCTTGAATCAGTGCGCTGCTTCGGCTGCATGGTTAAGGGAGTATTTCGGTATCTCAACGGTCAAGTCCTCAGTACCCACGATTGCCTGACAAGTCAGACGCGATTGCGCCTCCAGACCCCAAGCCCGATCAAGATAGTCTTCTTCCAGTTCATCAGCCTCATTCAGCGAATTAGAGCCTTCGCGAATAATGCAGTGACACGTCGTGCAGGCGCAAACGCCGCCGCAGGCGCTTTCGATCTCGATATGGTGGTCATGGGCCACATCGAGAATGGATCGACCGGCCTCAGCCTGCACAACCATACCCTCCGGACAATGCTCGGCGTGTGGCAGAAAAATGATCTGCGGCATCAGTTAATCCTCGATTTCATTCAGTTTGCGCCCCGCCAGCGCGGATTTGACAGTTGAATCCAGGCGGCGAGCAGCGAAAGCATCGGTCACTTGCGATAGCCGCTTGGTCTGTAGCTCGATGGCAGGGCCATCCGTGCCTTGCATCAATTCATTCAGCTCATGCATTTGCGCCTCAATGACCACGCGCTCCTCTGCATCCAACAAACGATCGCCGTCTGCATCCAGCGCGCCCTGGACTGCCTCCAACAGGCGCTGAGCGTCAACCTGCTGTTCACGCAGTACGCGAGCAACCTTGTCATCGCTGGCATACTGGAACGAGTCCTTGAGCATGCGGGTAATTTCGCCATCAGTAAGGCCATAGGATGGCTTGACCTGGATGCTGGCCTCGACGCCCGATGCCAGCTCTCTAGCAGCGACACTGAGCAAACCATCGGCGTCAACCTGGAAGGTGACGCGGATTTTTGCAGCCCCAGCTACCATCGGCGGGATGCCGCGCAATTCAAAACGCGCCAGGGAACGGCAATCACTGATGAGCTCACGCTCGCCCTGCAGCACATGAATCATCATGGCCGACTGACCGTCTTTGTAGGTGGTGAAATCCTGAGCACGGGCGACGGGGATGGTGGTGTTGCGTGGAATCACCTTCTCCATCAGACCACCCATGGTTTCAAGCCCTAAAGACAGCGGAATCACATCGAGCAACAATAACTCTTCACCATCACGCTTGTTGCCCGCCAACGTATCGGCCTGGATCGCAGCGCCAATGGCTACTACTTGATCAGGATCAATTTCAGTCAATGGTTGGCGACCAAACAGCTCGGCGACAGCCTCTCGCACACGCGGCACACGGGTCGAACCGCCGACCATGACCACGGCTTCAACGTCTTCGACTTCGATGCCCGCGTCGCGAATAGCGCGCCGACATGATTTGAGGCTGCGGGCCAGCATGGGTTCGAGCATCGCATCGAACGCTTGACGAGTCAGTACCGAATGCCAGTCGCCGTGCACGACCTTGACCGAATCGACTTCAGTCAAGGCTTCTTTGGCAGCGCACGCAGTTTGCAGCAGGCTACGTTGGGCAGAAGGATCAAGGTCGGAGGAAAGCCCAGCCTCGCTCACTATCCAGCTGGCAATGGCGTGATCGAAATCATCGCCACCCAGCGCCGTGTCGCCGCCGGTTGCCAAGACTTCAAAGACGCCGCCCGTCAGACGCAAAACGGAGATATCAAAAGTGCCGCCGCCCAGGTCATAGATAGCTACCACGCCTTCGGCGTGTTGATCCAGGCCATAAGCAACCGCTGCGGCCGTAGGCTCGTTCAGCAGGCGCAGCACGTTGAGGCCGGCCAGCCGAGCAGCATCTTTGGTGGCTTGCCGCTGAGCATCATCGAAATAAGCCGGAACGGTAATCACCGCACCCACCAATTCGCCACCCAAGGTCGCTTCGGCGCGCTGACGCAGCACTTTGAGAATTTCTGCCGACACTTCTACCGGGCTTTTAGGCCCTTGAATCGTGTCAATAAAGGGCATGTGCGACTCGCCACCGACGAAGCGGTAAGGCAGCTGCTCACCCAATTGCTTCACGTCGGACAAGCCTCGACCCATCAGTCGCTTGACTGACAAAACGGTGTTGAACGGATCAAGCGCGGCGGCGTCTTTAGCGCTCTGCCCCACTTCAATACGATCGGAGTGATAGCGCACGGCGGACGGCAGAATAACCTGCCCTTCACCATCGGCCAGAGGTTCGGAAAGACCACTGCGTAATGCAGCGACCAACGAATTTGTAGTGCCCAAGTCGATTCCAACCGCCAGACGTCGCTGATGCGGTTGAGGACTTTGGCCGGGTTCGGCGATCTGCAGTAGGGCCATGCTTATCTGAATTTCACAGGCGTGCAGCCAAAGGCGGCACGGGGTTAGTCGTCGAGGCGCTCTTCCAGCTGGCGCACTTCGTAGGTGAGCTTGTCGAGGAACTGCATACGTCGCATCAGCCGTTCAGCTTGTTCGCGTCGTACAGCGTCATTCCAACAGGCAGCGAAGCTTTCGTTCAATCCATCCTGAGCAGCTTTTAGCCTACGCTTGAACACAGCAATACCAGCCAAATCAGCGTCATCTTGCAAATCCTCAAGCTCTTCGCGCCATTGCATCTGCTGCAGAAGAAACTCAGGGTCCTGCACGGTGACTTCCAACGGCATCTCATGACCGCCTAACGTGAGTAAATAACGTGCCCGTTTAGGTGCGTTTTTTAGCGTTTGATAGGCTTCATTGAGACTGGCGGATTGCTCAAGCGCCAGCCGTTGCTCACGCTCGGGAGCATCAGCAAAGCGGTCTGGATGTACGGTGCGCGCCAGTTCACGGTAGCGTGCGGCCAACTGATCGAGATCCAAACGGAAATCCGGTTTGAGCTCGAATAAAGCGAAATGACAAGGAGTACCCACGGTCAGCCTCAGATGTTGAAGCTTTCGCCGCAGCCACATTCACTGCGCGAGTTAGGGTTGTTGAACTTGAAGCCTTCGTTCAACCCTTCCTTGACGAAATCGAGTTCAGTGCCATCGAGATAAACCAGGCTTTTGGGATCGATGATCACTTTGACACCGTGCAATTCGTACACGGTGTCTTCGCTACCCGCCTCGTCGACGAACTCCAACACATAGGCGAGACCGGAACAACCTGTGGTGCGAACACCCAGACGAACCCCGTCACCTTTGCCGCGGCCCGCCAGGGACCGACGCACATGTTGAGCGGCAGCTTCTGTCATGCTGATAGACATCGAAACTCCTTAATTGAATCAAGCTTCGTAAAGGCTCTCCTCCCTCGGGGATTAGAGCAAGCCTTTCTTCTGCTTATAGTCGCGAACAGCTGCCTTGATGGCGTCTTCCGCCAGTACAGAGCAGTGGATTTTAACTGGAGGCAACGCCAGTTCTTCGGCCAAGTGAGTGTTTGTGATGGTCTCTGCTTCATCCAGAGTCTTGCCCTTCATCCACTCGGTAGCCAAGGAGCTGGAGGCGATAGCCGAACCGCAACCGTAGGTTTTGAACTTGGCGTCTTCGATGATGCCGTGTTCGTTGACCTTGATCTGCAGGCGCATTACATCGCCGCACGCCGGGGCGCCGACCATGCCGGTACCCACATCTGGATCTTCCGCGTCCATCTTGCCGACGTTGCGCGGGTTCTCGTAGTGGTCTATGACCTTTTCGCTATATGCCATGGTACTTAATCCTCACTCATCAGAAAGTCGCTCTTATTGGCGACTTGTCAGTGCGCAGCCCACTCGATCTTCGAGATGTCGACGCCGTCTTTGTACATGTCCCACAGCGGCGACAAAGCGCGCAGCTTGGTAACGGCCTCGCACACTTTCTGCGCGGCGTAGTCGATTTCTTCTTCGGTGGTAAAACGGCCGAAGGTAAAACGAATCGAGCTGTGCGCCAATTCGTCATTGCGGCCCAGGGCGCGCAATACATAAGAAGGCTCAAGGGAAGCCGAGGTGCACGCAGAGCCGGACGAAACCGCCAGATCCTTGAGCGCCATGATCAGCGATTCGCCTTCAACGTAGTTGAAGCTCAGGTTCAAGTTGTGCGGTACACGGGAGATTTGGCTACCGTTCACGTACAGCTCTTCCAAATGTTCGACTTGCTTAAAAAAACGATCGCTCAAGGCTTTGATGCGAACGCTCTCAACAGCCATGTCTTCTTTAGCAACCTGGAAGGCTTCACCCATACCCACGATCTGGTGAGTCGCAAGCGTACCGGAACGCATACCACGCTCATGACCACCACCGTGCATGGTCGCTTCCAGGCGAACGCGCGGTTTGCGGCTAACGTAGAGGGCGCCGATGCCTTTAGGGCCATAGGTTTTGTGCGCAGAGAACGACATCAGATCAACGTTGAGGTTGGCCAGATCGATACCGACTTTACCGGTGGACTGTGCGGCATCAACGTGAAATAACACGCCGCGCGAACGGGTCAGTTCACCAATAGCAGCGATATCGTTGATGGTGCCAATTTCATTGTTGACGTGCATGACCGACACCAAAATGGTGTCCTCGCGCAAGGCCGCCTCAACCATCGCCGGGGTGATCAAACCGTCTGTACCGGGCTCGATATACGTCACCTCGAAGCCTTCACGCTCCAGTTGGCGCATGGTATCCAAAACCGCTTTGTGCTCGATTTTGTTGGTGATCAGATGCTTGCCTTTGCTGGAATAGAAGTGTGCAACACCTTTAATGGCCAGGTTATTGGACTCGGTGGCACCTGAGGTCCACACAATTTCACGTGGATCTGCATTGACCAGATCAGCGACCTGACGGCGGGCATTTTCCACGGATTCTTCTGCTTTCCAGCCGAACACGTGCGAACGCGACGCGGGATTACCGAAGTTTCCATCAACCAGCAGGCATTCGCTCATTTTTTGCGCAACGCGCGGATCGACTGGAGTCGTCGCGGAGTAATCGAGGTAAATCGGCAATTTCATTGAATATCTCCTATCAGGCAGGCGCGCCGCTCATGCATCTACGGTCATTCGACGGCGGACGTTTCGATCTTATCCAACTGCGGTGTTCTGCACGCATTGCGACGCAGATCCTGACGTTGAGCGACTTCTTGCACCTCACGGCGAGTAACAAGGTCAGCCAGGCTTATACCGCTAAGGAATTCGTGGATTTGCTGACTAAGGTCGCACCACAAGTGGTGGGTCAGACAGGTATCGCCAGCATGGCAATCACCCAGCCCCTGACAGCGTGTCGCATCAACCGATTCGTTAACCGCATCGATTACCTGCGCAACCTGGATGCCCTGCATGTCACGGGACAGCTGGTAACCACCACCTGGGCCGCGAACACTCGACACCAGATTACTGCGACGCAGTTTGGCGAAAAGCTGTTCAAGATAGGACAAAGATATGCCTTGCCGCTCTGAAATATCGGCCAGTGACACTGGCCCGCGCTGCGCATGTAACGCCAGATCAAGCATGGCTGTTACAGCGTATCGGCCTTTAGTAGTCAGTCGCATGGCATGTACCGCGGAGGTTCGGAATGAGGGCGAGTATGCTATTCCCGAGTGTTTAAGTCAACTATAAGACCTAGTAAATTAGTCGGGATTACCCGCAAATAGCGGCAGCATCATAGCAAATGCCTAGGCGCGCTGGCACGCACCTTAGGTCTATGAGCGTCAGGAGCTCGCCCTTAGCCAACTTTAGTTTCGCTGCAGTCTTTCACGCACTCAAAGACCTCATCGCGCAGGGCGGGCAGCTCCTTGGAGCTGTAATCGCAGCCCAGCTTATTAAGCGCCTCGCCCATACTTTCAAGGCGTGCATCGACGGCCTGAATGTGATCGAGCAGTTGGCCAATTGCTTTCGCGACTGGGTCCGGCATGTCTTCACTGATTCCATAGGCGTCGAAACCGAGCTTTTCAGCGATGGCTTTGCGCTTGGCATCTACCTCTTCATCGGTCTTGATAATGATCCGCCCCGGAATGCCGACCGCTGTGGCACCCGCCGGTACTGCCTTGGTGACCACAGCATTGGAGCCGACCTTTGCGCCTGCGCCGACCGTGAAGGGCCCCAGCACTTTGGCACCGGCACCGACGACGACACCCGCTTCTAATGTCGGGTGACGCTTACCCTTGTTCCAGCTGGTGCCGCCCAAAGTCACGCCTTGGTACAACGTAACGTCATCCCCGATTTCAGCGGTTTCGCCGATCACGATGCCCATTCCATGATCTATGAAGAGACGCCGGCCGATGGTTGCCCCTGGATGAATCTCGATCCCCGTCATCCAACGCCCGAAATTAGAAACCATCCGCGCCAGCCATTTCCAACCCAAATTCCACAAGCAGCGTGAAAGTCGATGCAGCCAGATGGCGTGCATGCCGGGATAGCACGTCAGCACCTCGAACGCATTGCGTGCAGCAGGGTCTCGATGGAATACGCTCTGAATATCTTCTCGCAGACGGTTGAACATCATTGGCCCTTGCGCTTATGAGGCTCGCCGCGCGCCACTTTCTGCGTCTCGGTGAGGATGCCGCGTAAAATATTCATTTCTGATCGGTAAACGGCGCTGCGCCCGAACAAGCGGCGCATGCGAGCCATGAGGTGACGCGGGTTTTCCGGATCGAGAAAACCAATAGCGACCAGAGTTGCCTCAAGATGACCGTAAAACAGCTCCATCTCATCCATGGTCACAGGCTCGGAGCTACGGGTGGAGGTGACTTCCACCTTCTCAATTTTTGTCGGTTTACCTTGGGCCGCGAGCCACGACATCCGCACTTCATAGCACAGCACCTGCACCGCCGCGCCAAGATTCAGCGAACTAAACTCGGGATCAGACGGGATATGCACATGATAATGACATCGCTGCAGCTCTTCATTGGTCAGCCCGGCGTATTCACGACCGAACACCAATGCGATTTCAGCACCGTCAGCCGCCTGTTCTGCAGCCATTACCCCGCATTCACGCGGATCAAGCAGCGGCCAGGGAATCCTGCGGTCACGAGCACTGGTGCCCAACACCAGATTGCAGCCCACCAAGGCATCTTCTAACGTCGCCACCACTTGGGCGTTCGCAAGAACATCGCTGGCACCGGACGCACGCGCTTCGGCCTCGTGGGAAGGGAAATCCAGCGGATCGACCAGCACCAAGCGTGAAAGCCCCATGTTTTTCATGGCACGCGCAGCCCCACCAATGTTACCGGGGTGACTGGTACCGACCAGGACGACACGAATATTTTGCAGCAATGCAAGTTCTCACAGACGGGAGAAAGGGGAGCAAATCTTACAGAACCCCCTCGATTAACGCTATGGACGCTATGCGCGCTGGAAATAATCAGTCGGTGCCCCTACAATGTTCGGCTTTCTTTAACGACCTAGGTGAAACGTCCATGCAGCCCATGCTGAATATCGCGCTGCGCGCCGCCCGCAGCGCCAGTGAATTGATTTTCCGCTCCATCGAGCGCTTGGATACCATCAAGGTCGACGAAAAAGAAGCGAAGGATTACGTCACCGAAATTGATCGCGCTGCCGAACTGAGTATTATTACCGCCCTGCGAAAAGCTTATCCGACCCACGGCATTCTGGGCGAAGAAAGCGGCCTGCATGAAGGCAGCGGTGACGGTACCGAATACTTGTGGATCATCGACCCCCTTGATGGCACTACCAACTTCGTAAGAGGCGTGCCGCATTTTGCGGTCAGCATCGCTTGTAAATATCGCGGTCGCCTTGAGCATGCAGTGGTTCTGGACCCAGTTCGCCAAGAAGAATTCACCGCGAGCCGTGGCCGTGGTGCCGCCCTTAACGGTCGTCGCTTGCGTGTGAGCCAGCGAAAAAGTCTGGAGGGCGCCCTGCTGGGTACCGGATTCCCATTCCGTGATGGTCAAATGGACAACTTGGAAAACTACTTGGGCATGTTCCGCAGCCTGGTAGGTCAAACTGCCGGTATCCGTCGCGCAGGCGCCGCCAGTCTCGACCTCGCTTATGTAGCGGCCGGTCGTTTCGATGCGTTCTGGGAGTCGGGCCTGTCTGAATGGGACATGGCGGCAGGCGCGCTGCTGATTCAAGAAGCAGGCGGCTTGGTGAGCGACTTCACTGGCGGCCACGACTTCCTTGAAAAAGGCCACATCGTTGCCGGCAACACCAAGTGTTTCAAAGCCGTGCTAACTTCAATCGCACCGCACTTACCTGCCTCGCTGAAGCGCTAAGCCTCACGGCTCTCATAAAAACCGGCATTTGCCGGTTTTTTTACATCACTAGATCTGTTTTATTGCGCGACCAAATACAAAAAAGCACCCGAAGGTGCTTTTTTTCACGGCCAACCCGTTTTTGAATAATTACTGCGCTGCGGCGCCACCTTGCCCCAAAATCAATTGGCCTTGTTTGTTGACCGGAATTTGATTGCCGGGATCACGATCCATACGGACCTGACCAACTTTGCCGTTCAACTGATACTTCACGTCATAACCCACGACCTTGTCGCTAATGTCATTAACGGTATTACACCGAGTTTGATTGGTGGTGTAAGTATCGCGATTCTGCATGCCTTCCTGAACGCGGTTACCCGCATATCCGCCACCCACGGCACCCGCGACCGTGGCAAGTTTCCGACCGTTGCCACCGCCAACCTGGTTACCGAGCAAACCACCCGCCACAGCACCCAACACACTGCCCAATATTTGATTTTGATCCTTAACCGGCGCCTGACGAGTGACAGCCACCTCTTTACAAACCTCTCGCGGGGTTTTTACTTGCTCTTTGATAGGCTGAACACCCAACACATCCGCATACTCAGGGCCGCCTTTGACCAAGCTATAGGTGGCGATAGCACCTCCGGCGGTCACGCCGACAGCGCCCAACACCGCACCAATTAACAACGACTTGTTCACTTGAACCTCCTGGCACTAATACGCGGCGCTTATCAAAAGAAAAGTCTCACGCCATCCTAGCCTTGGAGTACAAAAAAGGGCGTGAGTTCAACACTCACGCCCTTACGGTCAAACCAGCATTACTTACGGACGATCATCAGCCCTGTCCGCAACGACGGGAGGAATCAGGTCTTCGGTGGTGAGGTTCAGCCAGATCAGAACGACGTTGGCGATATAGATCGATGAGTACGTACCCGCTAATACACCGATGAACAGTGCAACCGAGAAACCGTGCAGGCTATCGCCACCAAACACCCACAGGGCAGTAATGGCTAACAATGTCGAAATCGACGTCGCCATGGTCCGCAACAGGGTCTGAGTGGTGGAGATATTGATATTCTCAATCAGAGTCGCTTTACGCAGGATTCGGAAGTTTTCCCGAACCCGGTCGAAGACCACAATGGTGTCGTTCAGTGAGTAGCCGATAATTGCCAGTACGGCGGCGAGCACGGTCAAGTCAAACGTTACCTGGAAGAACGACAGGATGCCCACGGTAACCACCACGTCATGAATCAAGGAGACGATGGCGCCGATGGCAAACTTCCACTGGAAGCGGAAGGCCAGGTAGATCAGAACGCCACCCAACGCCATCAGCATGCCGAGGCCGCCTTGGTCGCGAAGCTCAGAACCCACTTGGGGGCCCACGAACTCTACGCGCTTGACGGTCACCGGGTTGTCCGCGCCGGTCTGGCGCAGCACTGCAGCAACCTGATTGCCCAACTGCGGATCTTCACCTGGCATACGCACCAGCAAATCCGTCGTTGCGCCAAAGCTTTGAACCACTGCTTCGTGATAACCCGCAGTCTCCAACTCCTGACGTACCTTCGGCAAGTCTGCCGCACGTTCGTAAGTCAGCTCGATGAGCGTACCGCCGGTAAAGTCCAAACCGTAGTTCAGGCCTTTATGAAAGAAGCTGAACAACGCCAGCGCCGTAAGGAGCATGGTGACAGCGAACGCAATATTGCGAACGCCCATAAAGTTAATGGTACGTAACATGGCAGCCCCTTAAATCCATAACTTCTTGAAGTCACGTCCGCCATAGATCAGGTTGACCATTGCGCGGGTCACCATGATGGCCGTAAACATCGAGGTAAAGATCCCGAGCGACATGGTCACCGCAAAGCCTTTGACTGGGCCAGTGCCCATCGCAAAGAGAATGCCGCCAACCAGCAGCGTTGTCAGGTTGGCATCGAGGATCGCAGTGAATGCGCGGCCGAAGCCTTCGTTGATCGCGCGCTGTATGGTCATGCCCCCAGCGATTTCTTCACGTATTCGCGAGAAGATCAGCACGTTGGCGTCGACCGCCATACCCATGGTCAGCACAATACCGGCAATACCTGGCAGGGTCAGCGTGGCACCCAGCAAGGACATCAATGCCAGCAGCAGCACCATGTTCACAGACAGTGCAACCGTAGCAATCAGACCGAAGAAACGGTAGATCGCAATAATGAACAGCGACACAAACAGCATGCCCCACAGCGACGCATGGATACCCTTGGTAATGTTGTCTGCGCCCAAGCTCGGACCAATAGTCCGTTCTTCAGCGAAGTACATCGGCGCAGCCAAACCACCGGCACGCAGCAGCAGCGCCAACTCGGAAGCCTCACCCTGACCGTTCAGGCCAGTGATACGGAACTGGCTGCCCAACGGCGACTGGATGGTTGCCAGACTGATGATTTTCTTCTCTTCAGTGAACGTCTGAGTCGGTACGTCTTTCTCGACGCCATTGACCATTTGCTTGGTGTAGGTCGTTGTAGGCTTCTGCTCGATAAAGATGACCGCCATGCTGCGACCCACATTACTACGGGTCGCACGACTCATCAGATCACCGCCGTGACCATCAAGTTTGATGTTCACTTGCGGGCGACCGTGTTCGTCGAAACCGGCCTTGGCGTCAGTAACCTGGTCACCGGTAATGATCAAACCACGCTCAACCGGCGCCGCAGGGCGACCGCCTTCACGGAACTCGAACATCTCGGTAGAGGCTTTCGAATCGTCGGGACCTGCGCCAAGCCGGAATTCAAGGTTGGCCGTCTTGCCCAAGATACGCTTGGCTTCAGCGGTGTCTTGCACGCCCGGCAGCTCAACCACAATGCGGTTGGCGCCTTGACGTTGAACCAGTGGCTCGGCAACACCCAGTTCGTTGACCCGGTTACGCACCGTGGTCAAGTTCTGCTTGATCGAGTATTCGCGGATCTCGGCAATTTTCGCCGGCGTCATCGCCAAGCGCAGCACGAACTGATCGCCGCGCTCGCTGGTGGTCATGGTGAAATCGTTGTTGTTCTTGCGGATCAGCGCACTGGCCTGCGAGCGAGTATCTGCATCAGCAAACCCAAGCATGATGCCGCCACCCACCGACGGCAGAGTGCGGTAACGCAAACGCTCTTTGCGCAATAAGGTTTTGACTTCGCCGTCATAAACTTTCAGGCGCGCCTCCAGCGCTTTATCCATATCGACTTCCAACAGGAAGTGAACACCGCCAGACAAGTCCAAACCCATTTTCATCGGGCTTGCACCCAGGCCGCGCAACCATTTAGGCGTGGTCCGAGCCAGGTTTAGCGCAACGACATAGTCATCACCCAGCGCCTTGCGTACCACATCCTTGGCAGGCAACTGGTCTTCTTGCTTGCTCAAACGTAACAAACCGGCCTTGCCATTCTCAGCCAGAGACGCGCCTTTGACCGTAATACCTGCGTCGACGAGCGCTTTGCTCACTCGGTCCAGGTCAGCCTGGTTCACCTGAAGCGCAGTGCTCGCGCCGCTGATTTGAATAGCCGGATCGTCAGGATAGAGATTGGGTGCGGAATAAATAACACCGACCACCAGCACTGCCAGGATCAGTATGTATTTCCACAGAGGGTATTTGTTCAGCATCACGCCGCCCGCTTATAACGCGGGGCGCCTTGCGCGCCCCGTCGATTGGTAAAAGACTGAATCTTAGATCGCTTTCAAGGTGCCTTTGGGCAGCGTGGCGGCGATGGCGCCTTTCTGGATTTTCAGTTCAACCGTGTCGGACACTTCAATAACCACGAAATCATCGGTGACTTTGTTGATCTTGCCAGCGATGCCGCCAGAGGTGACTACTTCGTCGCCTTTCTGCAAGTTACCCAGCAGGTTTTTCTGTTCTTTGGCACGCTTGGACTGTGGGCGCCAGATCATCAGATAGAAGATGACCAAAAAGCCGACCAAGAAAATCCATTCAAAACCCGAACCAGCAGGACCGGCAGGTGCAGCAGCGTCCGCAAACGCGGAAGGGATAAAAAAGCTCATTTAGCACTCCAATTACAAAATTTTTAGAAATCAGCAAAAAATCGGTATTCAATCAATCCAACGGCGGCGTTGGCAGCCCGCGTTTGGCATAGAAGGCATCCACAAAGGCGGCCAATGTACCCTGTTGAATAGCCTCGCGCAAACCAGCCATAAGCACTTGGTAATGCCGCAAGTTATGAATGGTATTGAGCATACTTCCCAGCATTTCTCCGCACTTATCCAAGTGGTGCAAATAGGCGCGAGAGAAGTTCTGGCAGGTGTAGCAATCGCAGGTCGGATCCAACGACGAATCGTCATGACGATGGAACGCATTGCGAATTTTCAGCACGCCGGTATCAATGAACAAATGACCGTTGCGCGCGTTGCGGGTGGGCATCACGCAATCGAACATATCGATACCGCGGCGCACACCTTCAACCAAGTCTTCAGGCTTGCCCACGCCCATCAAGTAACGAGGTTTGTCAGCCGGCATCATTCCCGGCAGGTAGTCCAGCACCTTGATCATCTCGTGCTTGGGCTCACCCACAGACAGACCGCCGATGGCCAAGCCGTCAAAGCCAATCTCATCCAGGCCTTCAAGGGAGCGCATGCGCAAATCCTGGTGCATGCCGCCCTGGACGATGCCAAACAGCGCAGCGGTGTTCTCGCCATGGGCAATTTTTGAGCGTTTGGCCCAGCGCAAGGACAGTTCCATGGAGATCCGCGCAACATCTTCGTCGGCCGGATACGGCGTGCATTCGTCGAAAATCATCACGATGTCCGAACCCAGATCACGCTGGACCTGCATTGACTCTTCCGGCCCCATGAACACCTTGGCGCCATCCACTGGAGAGGCGAAGGTCACGCCCTCCTCCTTGATCTTGCGCATGGCACCCAAGCTGAACACCTGAAAACCGCCGGAGTCAGTCAGGATCGGGCCGCTCCATTGCATGAAGTCGTGCAAGTCACCGTGACGCTTGATGACTTCAGTGCCAGGGCGCAACCACAAGTGGAACGTATTACCCAGAATCATCTGCGCACCAGTGGCCACGATGTCCCGAGGCAGCATGCCCTTCACCGTGCCGTAGGTGCCGACCGGCATAAACGCGGGCGTTTCAACCACGCCCCGTGGAAAGGTAATCCGACCTCGACGCGCTTTGCCATCAGTGGCCAGCAATTCGAAAGACATACGACTGGTGCGACTCATGCTTGATCCTCTGGGGCCGATTCCGATTCCTGTGGAGCGGTCGGCGCGGGATTACGCGTAATAAACATCGCATCCCCGTAACTAAAGAAGCGGTACCCATGCTCCACCGCCGCTGCATAGGCTGCCATGGTTTCGGGGTAGCCAGCGAATGCCGAAACCAGCATCAACAGCGTGGATTCCGGTAAATGAAAGTTGGTAACCAAGGCATCGACCACATGAAACGGCCGGCCAGGGAAAATGAAGATATCGGTGTCGCCGCTAAACGGTTTCAACACACCATCCCGCGCAGCGCTTTCCAGCGAGCGCACGCTGGTAGTACCCACCGCAATGACACGACCACCGCGCAAACGACAGGCGGCGACGGCGTCCACCACGTCCTGGCTGACTTCCAGCCATTCGCTGTGCATAAGATGGTCTTCGAGCCGCTCGACGCGCACCGGCTGAAACGTACCCGCGCCGACGTGCAAGGTGACAAACGCGGTTGAAACGCCCTTCTGTGCAATCGCATCCATCAGCGGCTGATCAAAATGCAGCCCGGCAGTCGGTGCAGCCACCGCGCCAGAGCGCTGGGCATAGACAGTCTGATAACGCTCACGGTCGGCGTCTTCGTCCGGACGATCTATATAAGGTGGCAGCGGCATGTGGCCGACGCGGTCCAGCAACGGCAACACGTCCTCGGCAAACTGCAGCTCGAACAGTGTGTCGTGTCGCACCAGCATCTCAGCCTCGCCACCACCGTCGATCAAAATCTTCGAACCTGGCTTGGGCGATTTGCTCGACCGCACATGTGCCAACACCCGGCGGCTGTCCAGCACGCGCTCGATCAGAATCTCCAGCTTGCCCCCAGACGCCTTCTGCCCAAACAACCTCGCCGGAATCACCCGGGTATTGTTGAACACCATCAAGTCGCCAGGGCGCAAATGCTCCAGCAAATCAGTGAATTGTCGATGAGCCAGCGCGCCGCTAACCCCGTCCAGGGTCAATAAACGACTGCCACGACGCTCAGCCAGAGGATGGCGAGCGATCAGGGAATTCGGGAGTTTGAAGGTAAAGTCAGCAACGCGCATGATGGGGTTCGTTTAGCAGGGCCGTAGAGTCTAGCGGAAATAGCTAAAATTCACCAAGAAACAGTTGTTGACCAACGGTAGCCTCATCTCTATACTCCGCCGCCAGCAAGCCCTGATGGCGGAATTGGTAGACGCGGCGGATTCAAAATCCGTTTTCGAAAGGAGTGGGAGTTCGAGTCTCCCTCGGGGCACCAAATAGCAGTAAGTACAGGTCTCTACCGGCTTGTATGAGATAGACGAGAAGCCCGCGAAAGCGGGCTTTTTTGTGGGTGACTGATTGGTTAAAGCGAAAGCCCGTTTGGTAGCTGTTGCATGCAGGCATTTCTGAATCAGTTGATTGCACTCAAGCCCTCCCTGATCCGTCTTGCTTAGTCAAATACAATCAAACCAACCTCACCTCCTCAACCTTTTCATTCATCTGCCAAACTCTATATGATCGATTGCATACGAATGCAAAACTGAGGTCATCATGGTTGTGTCGAGCGATTTTTTTGGAATGCCGTCCTTTCGTCTGGACGGTAAAACAGCACTTATTACCGGCGCGGGAGGGGGCATTGGAGCGGGTATCGCTCAGACGTTGAGTGCTGCGGGTGCTGGTGTGGTGCTGGTCGGAAGAACGGAATCCAGGCTGATTGAGGTCGCAGAGTTGATTTGCCTGGCTGGCGGCCAGGCGCGCACGGTGGTATGTGACGTGACGGACAGCGCGGCCATTAGGGCGATGATCAATGCCCTGCCCAGCCTCGACATTCTGGTGAACAACGCAGGCACCAATTACCCAGAACCGATGTTGGAAATGCGAGATGAGCACCTGGACGAGATGCTGAATCTGAACATCCGGGCGTGTTATGTAGTGGCGCAGGCGGCTGTGGCGAAGATGCTGGAGCGCACGGGTAATGAGAGCGGTTCGGTGATCAACGTGTCTTCGCAAATGGGCCATGTGGGTGCAGCCAACCGGACGGCCTATTGCATGACCAAACACGCGGTTGAGGGTTTGACCAAAGCAATGGCCATTGAATTTGCAAGCCGCAATATCAGGGTCAACACGATTTGCCCAACGTTTGTGGATACGCCGATGATCCGAAAAATCGCCAGCGCACCAGGCGCCATTGAAAGCTTTGTCTCAAAAATCCCCCTGGGGCGCATGGCGCAGATGGAAGACATCGTTGGCGCGGCCCTTTATCTTGCGGGGCCGGCTTCGCGAATGGTGACCGGTACGTCGCTCAAGATCGATGGTGGGTGGACGGCTCAGTAGCAGGTTTATACTGTCGCCCGCCATACCCGCTCGCCATCAACCTCAGCAAACCCTGTCTCCGGCAACCGCGCACTTCCCCGAACGATCAGGTGCCCAGCGAGTACTTTTTGTATCGCGGGTGTGGCGCGGTTGGTCAATTGCGCTTCGATAATGTCGACGGCGTTTTGGACGAATTGGTCGAGAGGTTGACGATAAGTCGTCAGCGCGACTGCTGGCCAGGCTGCCATGGCGATGTTGTCGAAACCTATGACCGAGATATCTCGCCCTGGGATCAGCCCATACTCTCGCTCAATCACGTTAATGGCGGCGATGGCCATTAAATCATTTGCACAAAAGATTCCGTCGGGGCGATTTTCGCGGGCGATAAGCCGCCGCGTAGCGTCCATTGCACCCTGAAACGTGTAGTCACCTACTTCTCGCAACGGTGCTTTATACCCGTGTTCCTCAAGCCGTTTTGTAAAGCTGTGCTCGCGGTCTCGACTGGTTGAGGAGCCATTAATGCCGGCGATGAAGGCCAGCGATTTATGGCCCGATGCAACCAGAAAATCAGCAATGACCGCTCCCCCTTCAGCGTTGTCACTGGTCACGCTGGACACCGCCAGGCTGTCGTTTTTTCGGTTGAGTAGCACGACCGGAAGACCGATTTGTTTGCACTCTTGCGCGAAATGCGACGACAGGCTAGAAGACACCAGAATGAGCGCGTCTACCCGATGGCGCAGCACTTCTTCTAGTACGGGATCGGAGTCATCTTTACCGGCTGTGGAAAATAGCAACACACCGTATCCAGAAACTTCAAATGCCTTGGACAACGCTTCAAGCACATTGGAATAAAACGGATTTTCCAGGCTGGGTACCACGACGCCGATAAGGTTCGAACGACGAGTGATGAGGGACCGAGCCACCAGGTTAGGCCGATAACCCAGTGCTGCCGATGCCGCCTCGACCTTCTCCCGAGTCTTCTGCCCCACGCTTGCGCCTTTGGTGTAGGTGCGTGACACCGCAGATTGAGAGACGCCCGCCAGCCTCGCTACATCGTGCGCAGTGACGGGGCGGCGAATGGTTTCAGCCATGAATGTTAAATCCTGCTCGACGACAATTACGTCATCGTACCCATGTACCCCTTTCCAAACTACCCAACAGTCTTTTATGATAAATTGCATACGTATGCAATCACTCGTAAAAAATAAGTTCTGGAGAGCACCATGGCGAATTGGCTGAAGAGAAGCGTGGGGATCGAGGCTGTTAAATCGGCTGACCGGCAGGTTCGTGAAACAGTTGAAACTATACTGGCCGACATTGAGGCGCGCGGCGACGCGGCGGTGAGAGAGCTCGCGTTCAAGTTCGATAAAATGGAGCGTGACAGCTATCGGTTAACGACTACCGAAATTGAGGCGTGTTATTCACAACTGACCAAACGAGACATCGCTGACATTGAGTTTGCCCAAACTCAGGTACGAAATTTCGCACAGCACCAGCGCGACAGCATCCACGACATTGAAGTTGAGACCCTGCCAGGCGTTATTCTTGGTCACAAAAATCTGCCGGTAAACGCGGCGGGGTGTTATGTGCCTGGTGGGAAATATCCTTTGCTGGCGTCTGCCCATATGTCCGTCATCACCGCAAAGGTAGCCGGTGTCCCGCGCATCATTACTGCTGCGCCGCCATTCAACGGCAAACCAGCCCACGCCATCGTCGCCGCCCAGCACATGGCGGGGGCTGATGAGATCTATTGCCTTGGGGGTATTCAGGCGATTGGTGCGATGGCGATCGGCACTGAGACCATATCCCCTGTGGATATTCTGGTCGGACCGGGCAATGCGTTTGTGGCTGAGGCTAAGCGTCAGCTGTTTGGCCGCGTGGGGATTGATCTGTTTGCCGGACCAACCGAAACGTTGGTAATCGCTGACGAGAGCGTCGATGGGGAGATTTGTGCGACGGATCTGTTGGGGCAGGCGGAGCACGGGCCGGACTCCCCCGCCATTCTGTTGACCACCTCACATTCGCTGGCCCTCGACACCATGGCTCATATTGAGCGGCTGTTGGCGATTTTGCCGACTGCGCCCATCGCCCGTAAAGCGTGGGAGAATTTTGGTGAGATCATCGTTGCGGACAGTGACGAAGAGATGTTGGACATCGCCAACAAGCTGGCATTTGAGCACGTGCAGGTGATGACCAAGGACCCAGACTGGTTCTTGGCGAACATGCGCAACTACGGCGCGCTGTTCTTGGGCCCGCGTACTAACGTGGCGTTTGGCGACAAAGTTATCGGCACTAACCACACGCTACCGACCAAAAAGGCGGCGCGTTATACCGGTGGATTGTGGGTCGGGAAGTTTCTAAAGACCTGTACGTATCAGAAAATAATGAATGACGAAGCCTCGGCAATGATCGGGTCGTATTGCTCTCGTTTGTGCGCGCTGGAAGGCTTTTCCGGACACGGAGAACAAGCCAATATCCGCGTCCGCCGCTATGGCCACAAAGATGTGCCTTACGCCGGTATTGCGGAATAATGATTGAAGTGCATCGTTGAGATTCGCAGCATCTGGTCAAGGGAATGACCAGCACTTCATTGCTTCTAATGCCTCACCGGGATAATCAACGCCCCGTGAGGAATAGCCTTCAGCGCGAAATCAGCCTCTGGCGGCCTTTACTTCCGTCGTCATGGCTGCCTTGAGCAGGTTGGCGTCGTGATTAGGCACAACAAAATGGAAACCTTGTGCCACATAACGTGCGGCGACGGCGCCCGAGGTGCAAAAAATACCGATGTACTTTCCGGCCTCTACCGCCGCTTTTCGGCAGAGCTCAATGGCTTCGAGTACCTGAGGATCGACAGGGTCCCCAACCGGCCCTTTACCTAAGGCTAAACCCAGGTCGGCAGGACCGATAAAGATGCCTTGCAAGCCGTCGACCGCCAGGATCTCTTTCACCGCCTCCAGGCCCGGCAGCGTCTCGATCATGGCGAGCCGGACGATGGTTTGATCGGCGTGCTGAAAATAATCCGGGCCGCCGTAAAGCAGGCCGCGCGTTGGGCCGAAGCTGCGCAATCCAAGGGGCGGATAGTGGGTCGCGCTGACAAATTCCTGCGCTTGCCCCGCGTTGTCCACCATGGGGCAAATCAGCCCATAAGCGCCAGCATCGAGCGCCTTCATCATGATCGTCGCATCACACGAGCCCACCCTGACAAACGGCGTCGCCGGTGTTGCCGAGATGGCCTGCAACATGCCGATCATTTGTTGGACGTCGGTCATGCCATGTTGCAGGTCCACGGTGACGCAATCCACCCCGCTCCATCCGACAATTTCCGCACTGTAGCTATTGCCGATGGCCAACCAACCGGATACTGCAGCACGACCGTCGGCCCAACATTCGAGCACTCTGTTAGGACGCATCAGATGTCTCCTTTGATTCAATAAAGTGAATGTCACGTGGCAATCCCCACGCGATCAACAAAGCAGCCACACCGCACACGGCTGCGATAGCGTACAAACCCATGGAGGCGCTGCCGGTCAAGTCTTTGACCCTGCCGACCATATAAGGCGCGAAAACACCGCCGAGCTGCCCGATGGAATTGATAAGCGCGATCCCCCCCGCGGCCGCTACACCGGTCAGCACACGAGGCGGATATACCCAGAACAGCGCAAAGGACGAAATCAGACCTGTCGTTGCAATGCTAAGGCCAATGACCAGCAGCACCGTGTTATCGCCGAAGGTGGCGCACACCACATAACCCAGCAGCCCGGCGAGCACACAGCCTACCAAGTGCCAGCGCCGCTCACCCGTCCGGTCCGAACTTCGGCCAATGAGCACAATACCTATAAGGGCGGCGAAGTACGGCAGCATGGTGATGATGCCGATCTCGAGCGGGTCCGCGTTGCCAGCGGTTCTGACTAACTGCGGCATCCAGAAAAAAATCCCGTAGATGCCCGCACACAAGCCCAAGTAAATGAGCGACAGCATGTAGGTAATAGGGTTACGCAACGCATCCTTGAACGAATGCGATGAGTGCACCTTATGCTCACGACGGAGAAGGTCAGACAGCATGGTTTTTTCGGAAAGTTTAAGCCATTTTGCATCTTCTATTCGATCATCGAGCACACACAAAACTACAATGCCGAGAACGACCGACGGGATGCCTTCGAGGAGGAACAACCACTGCCAGCCCGACAGTCCGTGCATGCCGTTCAGGTACTTCATGATGCCGCCCGCCAGCGGTCCGCCCAGAATTCCGGACAAGGCGCTCGCGCCGAAGAAGAACGAGTTGATTCGACCCCGCTGCTTGGCGGGAAACCACTGCATGAAAAAGTACATGACGCCGGGAACAAAACCCGCCTCTAACACACCCAGTAGAAACCGCAGCACGTAGAACATGGCTTCGGTGTGGACGAACATCATCGCCGCCGACGCCGTGCCCCAGGTGACCATGATCCGTGCAATCCATCGACGCGCGCCGACCCGCACCAGAATCAGGTTGCTGGGAATCTCAAACAGCAGATAGCCAATGAAGAACATGCTGGCGCCCAATCCGTAGGCAGCATCACTCAGTCCCAACTCTGACTGCATCTGCAGCTTTGCGAAGCTGATATTGACGCGGTCAAAATACGCCACAACGAAGCAGGTCATAATCAGCGGGACCAGTCGCCACGCTACTTTTCGCAGCAGGTGTTGCTCTTCCTGCTCCATGGGCACTACAGGATTGCCTGCCAGTGATGGGTTTTGCATAGGTTTCCTCGTCTTATATTTATTGTTAGTTTCATTCGGCCCTGCGCCTACGCGGCAAGGTCCACCGCATTCATTGACTGAGCGGCATGGACGGCAATCACGTGCAAAGAAGGGTGGAATGCATACGTATGCATAAATGCCAAAGCTAGGCGGCTTTACCCCCCCTGTCAAGGGAAATGCTGACTACATTGACGCCACGTTTGGGGAACAACCTGTGGGAACCTGCTCACGAAGGCAACGGCGCGGTATACCAGACACACCGCCACAGAAAATCGGGTTTTACTACGCTTTCTTCGCACGCCTCTAAGCTGACCTAGTGGTCGCAAAAAGAACCGAGCACGTCGCTTTGGTGTAGAAGAATCGCATCCGACGTGGCAAGCTGATTTTAATCCCTGCAACGGGTGCGGCGGAGACCGCGCTTAGGAACAACAAGATGCCCCTAAGGGTGCCTGGCCAGCGGCCTGAAATGCCACGCTTCCGTAACGTGGTGTGAGTGCCGCAGCCGACACTTTCGGACAATCGACAACCACTTGGTTCGCTCGTGGCCGTGAGGAATTGCTGTATGCCCGATGATATGTTGCACCTGCCTATGATCAATAGCGTGTTGGAGAGCCACAAGGGCTCACCCGGCGCACTGTTGCCGATCCTTCATGAGATTCAAGCGGGCTTTGGCTTCATCCCTGATGCCGCCGTCCCCGAAATCGCCCACGCCCTCAATCAGAGCCACGCCGAGATTCGCGGGGTGATCAGCTTCTACCATGACTTCCGTACTGCGCCCCCGGCCCGGCATATTCTGCGTCTGTGTCGAGCCGAGTCGTGCAAAAGCCGCGGCGCCGAACAGCTTGCCGCGCAGTTGCGCGAACGCCTTCAATTGGACGACCACGGCAGCAGCGCCGACGGCAATATCAGCCTGCGTCCCGTGTATTGCCTCGGAGCCTGCGCCTGCTCGCCAGCCCTGGAGCTGGATGGCCAGGTGCATGCGAGGATCGACGCCGAGCGCCTAAATGCCCTGCTCGACGCTTGCCAGGAGGACGCATGATGCCGAGCCTCTATCTGCCCTGCGATTCTCTCGCACGTGCCGTGGGTGCCGACGAGGTCGCTGTGGCCCTTGCCGCTCAGGCGCTGAAACGCAACTTGCCGCTGGACCTGCAACGCACCAGTTCTCGCGGCCTATATTGGCTCGAACCGCTGCTCGAGGTAGACAGCCCACACGGCCGTATCGGCTTCGGCCCGCTGACCGCTGCCGATGTGCCGTCGGTGCTCGATGCGCTGCAAGGCGAGCCGTCCGCCCATCCACTGGCCTTGGGTTTGGTGGAAGAGCTGCCTTATCTCAAGTCTCAACAGCGCCTGCTGTTCGCTCGTGCCGGCATTACTCGGCCGCTGTCCTTGGAGGACTACCGGGCGCATGGCGGCTTTGAGGGTTTGATCCAGGCCATCGCGTTGGGTGGCGAGCAGACCTCGACCGCCGTGTTCGATTCAGGTCTGCGTGGCCGGGGCGGCGCAGCTTTTCCGGCGGGGATCAAATGGCGCACGGTGCGCGGCACCCAGTCAGCGCAGAAGTACATTGTGTGCAACGCCGACGAAGGCGACTCGGGCACGTTCGCCGATCGCATGTTGATGGAAGGCGATCCCTTCCTGCTAATAGAAGGCATGGCGATCGCCGGTATCAGCGTCGGTGCCAACTACGGCTACATTTATGTTCGCTCGGAATATCCACAGGCCGTGGCAACAATGCGCCAGGCGCTGGATATCGCCCGCTCAGCCGGTTACCTCGGGGCCAACGTCGGCGGCAGCGGCCAGGCCTTCGATATGGAAGTGCGGGTCGGTGCGGGCGCTTACATTTGCGGTGAGGAAACCGCGCTGCTGGATTCACTCGAAGGCAAGCGCGGGATCGTCCGCGCCAAGCCGCCCATCCCTGCCCTGAAAGGTCTGTTCGGCCTGCCCACTCTGGTGCATAACGTGGTGACCCTGGCGTCGGTGCCGCTCATTCTGGCCAAGGGCGCGCAGTTCTATCGCGATTACGGAATGGGCCGTTCGTTGGGCACCATGCCTTTCCAACTGGCGGGCAATATTCGTCGCGGCGGCTTGGTGGAGCGGGCCTTTGGCCTGACCTTGCGCGAACTGGTGGAAGGCTACGGCGGCGGTACCGCCAGTGGCCGACCACTGAAGGCCGCGCAAGTTGGCGGCCCTCTCGGCGCTTGGGTGCCCCCCGCGCAATTCGACACTGCGCTGGATTACGAAGCGTTTACCGCCATGGGCGCGATGCTCGGTCACGGCGGTGTGGTTGTGGCTGATGACACCCTGGACATGGCTCACATGGCGCGCTTCGCCATGCAGTTTTGTGCCGAGGAATCCTGCGGCAAATGCACCCCTTGCCGCATCGGTTCGACCCGGGGGATGGAGGTGATCGACCGCCTGCTGGCCGCGCCGGACCAGAGTGGTCGAGATCAGCAGGCGATCATCCTCAAGGACCTCTGCGACACCATGCAATACGGTTCGCTGTGCGCGTTAGGCGGCATGACTTCCTATCCGGTGGTCAGCGCCCTCAAGTACTTCCCCGCCGACTTCGGTCTGCAGCCCTCGGAGGCCGACCAATGATTACCCTCTTCGACCCGAAAACAGATATCGACCTAGGCACCCCTGCCCGCCAAAGCCAGGTCCAGATCACCCTGAACATCGACGGCCGCAGTATCAGCGTGCCGGAGGGGACTTCGGTGATGCGCGCTGCTGCACTGATGGGCACCACCATTCCCAAACTATGTGCCACCGACAGCCTGGAAGCGTTCGGCTCGTGCCGTATGTGTCTGGTAGAGATCGACGGCATGCGCGGCTACCCGGCGTCCTGCACCACGCCGGTCAGCGAAGGCATGAGCGTTCATACTCAGACGCCGAAGCTTGCGACCCTACGTCGCAACGTCATGGAGTTGTACATCTCCGATCACCCTCTGGACTGCCTGACCTGCTCGGCCAACGGCAACTGTGAGTTGCAAACCGTAGCCGGGCAGGTTGGCCTAAGGGAAGTGCGCTACGGCTATGAAGGCGACAACCATCTAGAGGACCAGAAGGACACTTCTAACCCGTACTTCGACTATGACCCCAGCAAGTGCATTGTCTGCAACCGCTGCGTGCGCGCTTGCGAAGAAACCCAAGGCACTTTTGCCCTGACTATTACTGGGCGCGGTTTTGAATCGCGGATCGCGGCTGCTGGCGGCGAGAACTTCCTCGACTCGGAATGCGTATCCTGCGGCGCTTGCGTGCAAGCCTGCCCCACCGCGACCCTGATAGAAAAAAGCGTCGTCGAATTGGGTCAGCCCGAACGCAGCGTGATCACCACCTGTGCCTATTGCGGCGTAGGCTGCTCGTTCCGCGCCGAGATGAAAGGCGACAAATTGGTACGCATGGTTCCAGACAAGAACGGCCACGCAAACCACGGCCACTCTTGTGTCAAAGGGCGCTTTGCCTGGGGCTACGCCACCCACCCGGATCGCATTACCAAGCCGATGATTCGCAAGCACATCAACGACCCTTGGCAAGAGGTTAGCTGGGATGAAGCGGTGACCTACGCCGCCAGCGAATTTCGCCGACTGCAGCAAACATATGGTCGCGACTCCATCGGTGGCATCACCTCAAGCCGCTGCACCAACGAAGAAACCTACTTGGTGCAAAAACTGGTGCGCGCTGCCTTCGGTAACAACAATGTCGACACCTGTGCGCGGGTCTGCCACTCGCCCACCGGCTATGGCCTGAAACAAACCCTTGGCGAGTCCGCCGGCACCCAGAGTTTCGACTCGGTGATGCAGGCCGACGTGATCCTGGTGATGGGTGCTAACCCCAGCGACGCCCACCCGGTATTTGCCTCACAGCTCAAACGCCGCCTACGTGAAGGCGCGCGGTTGATTGTTATTGACCCACGACGCATTGATCTAGTGGACTCGGTACATGCCCGCGCCGAATTGCACTTGGCGCTGCGCCCTGGCACCAACGTGGCCATGCTCAACGCACTGGCCCACGTCATCGTCACCGAAGGCCTGCTCAACCAAGACTTTATCGAAACCCGTTGCGAGGGCAGCGATTTCGCCCGTTGGAGCGAATTTGTCAGCCGTGCGGAAAACTCGCCGGAAATCCTCGGCGCCGTCTGCGGCGTAGCGGCTGCCGACATCCGTGCCGCTGCCCGTCTGTATGCCAGCGCTGGTAACGCGGCGATCTACTACGGCTTGGGGATTACCGAGCACAGCCAAGGCAGCACCGCAGTCATGGGCATTGCCAATCTGGCGATGGTCACCGGCAACATCGGCCGTGAAGGCGTGGGCGTGAACCCGCTACGTGGGCAGAACAATGTTCAGGGCGCCTGCGACATGGGTTCCTTCCCCCACGAGCTGCCCGGCTACCGGCACATTTCCAACGAGGTAGTACGCGCGCAGTTCGAACAGGCCTGGAACGTCACCCTGCAACCCGATCCCGGTCTGCGTATTCCCAACATGTTCGAGGCGGCCTTGGGTGGCAGCTTTAAGGGCTTGTATTGCCAGGGCGAAGATATCGCACAGAGCGACCCCAATACCCAGCACGTGACGGCGGCTTTGTCTGCCATGGAATGCGTGGTGGTGCAGGACATTTTCCTCAACGAAACCGCCAAGTTCGCCCACGTGTTTCTGCCGGGCAGTTCGTTCCTGGAAAAAGACGGCACCTTCACCAACGCCGAGCGGCGCATCTCCCGAGTACGCAAGGTGATGGAGCCTCTGGGTGGCAAGGCCGACTGGGAAGGCACGGTGGCCCTGGCCAATGCGCTCGGTTATCCCATGAGCTATCAGCATCCTTCAGAGATCATGGATGAAATCGCCAGCCTGACGCCGAGCTTCACTAACGTCAGCTACGCCCAACTGGAACGCCACGGCAGCCTGCAATGGCCGTGCAACGCGGCGGCACCCGATGGCACTCCTACCATGCACATCGACGAGTTCGTGCGCGGCAAAGGACGGTTCATGCTTACCGGCTACGTGCCCACCGAGGAAAAGGTCAACAATCGCTATCCCCTTCTGCTGACCACCGGGCGCATCCTTAGCCAGTACAACGTCGGCGCCCAGACCAGGCGAACCGACAACGTCGCCTGGCACGCCGAAGACCGGCTGGAAATCCACCCATCCGACGCTGAGAGCCGTGGTATCAACGAAGGGGACTGGGTCGGCATCGGCAGCCGCGCCGGGCAAACCGTACTGCGTGCACGGGTCACCGAACGGGTCGCCCCGGGCGTGGTGTACACGACGTTCCACTTCCCTGAATCGGGGGCCAACGTCATCACCACCGACAACTCCGACTGGGCCACCAACTGCCCAGAGTACAAGGTCACTGCAGTGGAAGTCAGCCGCGTCTACCATCCTTCCGAGTGGCAAAAGCGCTATCAGGAGTTCAGTGACAAACAACAAAGCCTGCTCGATGAACGCCGCCAGGCACGCACCAGCGCCACAACGCCCGGAGTAAGCCGATGAGTACTGCCAACCTGATCAAAATGGTTAATCAAATCGCTCAGCACTTCGCCGGCGAACCTGACCAGGAACAGGCCGTACTCAGCGTGCGTAATCATCTGAAAATGTTCTGGACGCCGGGCATGCGCATGGAGTTGCTAGCTTGGCAGACGGAGCATCAGGGAACTGACTTGCACCCACTGGCGCAAGTGGCGGTCAGCGGGGCGGGCTGGGAGGCTTAGGTTCATATCCTCTGTCTTTCACAAGAACCAAGAGTGTACTCGCAGGTATGTTTGCCAAATCCTGCAACATGCCCAAGGACTGCGTTCACTGCGCGGTTAAACCAGAAACGTCTGCGCTATTGAGGCAGACGTTTCGATACCGAAAATGAGGGTAAATCCGTGAAATATTTTTTACGCGCTTTCGACAAAAACTGAGCTTTTAGCGTTTGATGTTGAACTGCCCTCCTAATAGTTAAGACAGTTTTACGAAACGGCCAGACGTCATTTCCAAGTCAAACGGCCGCATATCTCCTTAAACTAGAACCCCTCCCGCGCGCGGCCATAACAGAGCAGACAATTCTCAGAGCACTGCTCCTTCTAGCAGCTGGCACCCGAAAGAAACTGGCGATAAAATTCTCGACCGGCTATCTGACATCCTTTAGTGGGGCTTTCAAATACCTGTTAGATTCGTCAGGTTTTCAGCACCTGCATCTTCTATATCCGGCATCTATGTTCGGGTCATTGATTCACTTCCCTGCCTCATTACTCTGAAACTTCGTAGAAATCGGCTAAAAATACACACCTGTATTTTAAATAATTGCATAAGTAGACCATAGTCGAATGAAGTGATAAAAAATCAATGAGTCACTATTTTTCGATTTTGATTAATTTTTCAATAAATTTTAAATAGACAGATATCACAGATAATACAAAGAGTTAGCTTATGACACTTCAGATCATGAGCGCTCTCAGGGTTATTTTTCTACCGTTCGCTGTTCCAGCCAAATGACAACATATGTCTTTTGGCCATCATTGAGAGCGTCAGAATTCTGACCGTATATCGAAGAAAACAAGTTGTCCTACGATACGTGCTATTGTTTTGACATCGCCCTTCTGCGTATCGATGTGGTACTGGCGCACCTCGCCAGGTAAAGAGATGAGAAGTCATGTGGTTTACTCGTATTAAAACCACTGCAAGCGGACACCTGGGCGTTGAATTCAGCCCCGCCGGCATTGCTTTAGCTAATGTTTTACAACGTCCAAACGAACCTCCACTTTTGCTCGATTGTCAGTTCCGCGAGTCTTCTCCGGAACGGCACGCTGCTGTATTAAAAAATCTTGTCAATGAACTAGGTCTGGCTGGTTTACCCGTAAATCTGGTGTTGCATCCTGCGGCATATCAGATGCTGCTACTAGAAAGCCCCGACGTTCCTGCCGAAGATTTGGGTAATGCCATGCGTTGGCGCATCAAGGACCTCATCAAAGAGCCTCTTGAAGACGTCGTCGTGGACGCCTTTGCCTTGCCTACTGACGCCTACCGTGGCCGCTCGCACATGGCGTACTGCGCCGTGCTGAACAAGGCCCGGCTGCAGGAGTGGTGCGACCTGATCAAACAAGCGAACTTGAACCTTGTCAGCGTTGATGTAACTGAAATGGCCTTTCGCAATATTGGATTGTTAGCGGGCGCCGATGACCTGAATATTGCAGTGCTGCGATTACGTTCCAGCGGTGGCCTGATTTGCGTGCAGCACGGGCCCGAGCTGTATATGGCACGTGTTATCGAGCACGGCCTGGATTTGGCGGGTTCGAACATCTCTGCAGCCATGCTGGAAATCCAGCGCACACTCGATTATTTCGAAAGCCAACTTGGCAAAGGGCAGATCAATCGCCTGATGCTATTGCCAATGAAGCGCGATGGCGCAGAAGCCCTACTAGCTCTGGACGAACGACTGACGGTTAATGTAGCGGCATTAGACTTGCGGGAGTTATTTCCGGGTCAGGCGGCTGCCGATCTGGATGAAGAGACCCAAGCTTCTTGCATGACCGCGGTCGGTGCTGCATTGCGCCGAGTGGCCCTATGATGCAGAACCTGAATCTTTATAAAGCGGAGAAAAAATCCGCTCGCCGGCCTCAGAAGCTTGAGTTTCTCGGTGGACTGGCAATGGTCGGGGTGCTTTGCGTAGGCCACGTCGCTTGGGCAGGTTGGAATTTGCATGTGGGCGCAACACGGTTGGCCAACGCCCAAACTCAAGAGCGGGAGCAGGTACGCCAGCTCGAAGAGGCCAAGGCTTCTTTCGTCCAACCGGTTCTGGACCCTCAACTGCCTTTACGGCTCGCCGATCTGGATGAGCAAAACCGCGCATTGGAACGCCTGATCAACTACTTGAAGGTCGTGGCGAGCCAACAACGCGTAGGTTTCGTTGCACCACTTTCGGCGCTGGCGGCACAGCATCCACCGACCGGTCTGTGGCTTAACGTAATTTCGTTGCGCGACGGTGGTACGCAAATGCGGTTGCAGGGTTTTAGCCAAAACCAACAGACGTTGCCAGAGTACCTGGGACTACTGGGCGAGAATGCAGCCTTTAAAGGGCGAGAGTTTGCGCGTTTCGACGTGCAACGCGGTGTCGATAAATTGTTCCATTTCGACCTGTCCTCACGGGTTACCGATCCCAAGGAGCGCCCATGAACACTGAGAAATGGTTGGCGCGCTGGCATATTCTTTCCCCGCGAGAGCAATGGCTTGCTTATGGCGCAGGGCTGGCGATATGCGCCGTGCTGTATGTCATGGTGCTGGGTAACTCTCTAGCTACAGCCGCGGCCAAACAGGCAACTGATTACCAATCTTCGGAAGCCCGTGCTTATGAGGCCGTTTCTGCTCTAGGCAAGTTGCGCGCTGCACTTGAGGCTGATCCCAACATTCCTTACAACCGCGCCCTGTTGTTGGCGTCCACCAACAGCGCAAACTTGTTGGCGCAGATCGACCACAACACCAGTGAATTGATCTCCCCGGACAAAATGCGTTCAGTGCTTCGCGACTTGCTCAAAGCTCAGCCGGGCCTACAATTATTGAGCATGGAAAGCTCTAGCGCGGCGGTCGAACTGCCTTCAATCGACCCGGCTGCTAAAGCTAACGCTAAAACAACCCCTAGCGTCGTTGTCTTGTATCGACATGGTGTACAGCTGAAGTTGGAGGGTGGTTATTTCGACCTCTTGCATTACCTGCAATCGATCCAGGGCACCCAATGGAAACTTAACTGGGACAGCCTTGAATATCGCGTCGGCGATAGCGGTGCTGCCCACGCTCAAATCAGCCTGGAGCTGTACACCTTAAGTCGGTACGCGGGGTGGATCGGTGTTTAAACTTTTTTTTGTCGGTGCACTGCTATGCAGCGCGGCGGCCCAAGCCAGCACTGAAGTTCCTATTGACCCGACTCTGCCGCCGGCGCGCTTTATGCCGAGTCTTCCAGGCGAACAGGTCCACATTCCGGTGCTGCAAGAAATTATCCTAGGTGCCCATGGTAGCCGAGCAGTCATAGATGGTCAGACCCTTCACGTCGGCGACAAACACGCCGACGCACGGATACTGGCTATTTATCCTCAAGCAGTTCTGATCGAGCGTGACGGTAAGCGCGAATATCTGCGACTGGTCAACCCCGTTATACAACCGAGCCGATGATGCCCATGATGAAGTTTCTGTCGGGCCCAGGCCTACTCTTTTTAGTGTCTTTGCTTTCCGCATGCCAGACGTTCAAAGGCGGCGACCAGGTGCTCTATGATCAGAGCAACAAGCTACTCAATGAAAGTATCCAACAAGCCCAAACGCGAGTAGTGCCTCCCCCTTCGGTTCAAGCAGCGTTGCTGCCGCCCTATAACGTGCAGACCCTTCCAAAAAGTGATGCTCGTTTTGACGTATCCGCCAAAGACATGCCTGCCCGCGATTTTTTTCTGAGCTTAATGCAAGGCGCGGGACAGAACCTTGTGGTGCATCCTGATGTAACAGGCAATATCACCTTTAGCCTTCATCGCGTAACGCTCGAGGAAGTACTCAGTGCAGTACGGGACACCTATGGCTACGATTACCGCCGTACCAGCTATGGCTATCAGATCCTGCCTAACAGCGTCATCACCCGAAGCTACGACCTCAACTACCTAAACTTGCAGCGCGTCGGTAAAACCGACACCCGCGTCAGTGCGGGTCAAATGATCAGCAATAATGGCAACCATGGCAATAACAACAATAACGGCAACAACAATGGCGGTAACGGGGGCGACAACGGCAACGGCAACGGGCAAAACAACGGCAACTCGCAGTCCACCCTTAATGCCAGCCAAGTAACAACTATCAGTGATGCCGACTTTTGGAAGGAAGTTGGCAAGGTGGTCGAGATGATCGTCGGTGACGAGCCGGGCAACAGCGTGATCGTCAACCCACAAGCGAGTTTGCTGGTCGTGCGCGCCAAAAGTGCAGATCAAGAAAACGTCGCACGGTTTCTCGATAAGGCCCAACGTAATTTGCAACGCCAAGTAGTTCTGGAAACCAAGATTCTAGAAGTCCAGCTTTCCAAAAACTTCCAGGCAGGCATCAGTTGGGCCAAGTTGGGCGGCGATCTGGGTGCTAGCCTTGCGGGCGCACCGCTGACGGGACCAACGGCGGTGGGGGGAGTGTTCAGCAGCACTATTAATGTGGGTGACTTCTCCGGTTTGATTCAGCTACTGGAAACTCAGGGCGAGGTTCGCGTGCTTTCTAGTCCGCGGATTTCCACACTGAACAACCAGAAGGCAGTGATCAAAGTCGGAACCGATGAATTTTTCGTCACTGACGTTTCGTCCACCTCCGGCACCACTACGGTTGCCGGGGTTACCCAACCCACGCAGAACGTTACGTTAACCCCGTTCTTTTCCGGTATTTCACTCGACGTGACACCACAAATCGATCAGAACGACACCGTGACCTTGCATGTGCGACCAACCGTCAGCCGGGTTACCGACCAAAATAAAACCATTACGCTGGGTGTGAATAACGTCTTGCAACTGCCGCTGGCGCTGTCTACAACCCGCCAGTCTGATTCCATCGTGCGTGCACACAGCGGCCAGGTCGTGGTGATCGGTGGCTTGCTGCAAAACGCAAGCGATGACAGCAACACTGCCGTGCCGTGGGCTAGCAAGCTGCCAATCATTGGCAATCTGTTCAAGCAACAACGCAACTCGCTGCAAAAAAGCGAACTGGTGATTCTCATGAGACCCCAGGTTGTTAACGACGATGTGTGGCTGGGCGACTTGCGTAAAACCGCAGAGACGTTCAAGGATCTAAAGTAACCCCATGTATGAAGCCTACTTTGGCCTGCGCGAGAAACCGTTCGCACTGACCCCAAATACAGAGTTTCTAGTCAAGCTGGCGCCGTACCAGGCATGCCTGAATTTGTTGCAGGTGGCGCTTGGTGAAGGCGAAGGGTTTATCAAAATTACCGGTGAGGTAGGGACAGGCAAAACCTTGGTCTGCCGCGCCCTACTCAAGCAGCTGGACAGTGAGCGCTACCAGTTGGCGTATCTACCCAATCCAGGCATGAGCCCCACCGGTTTACGCCAGGCCTTGGCCCGTGAGTTATACATTGAAGATGTTGAAGAGTTTGACTCCCAAGGTGTGCTCGACGCTTTGCATCGGCGCCTGATCGAACTGGCAACAAACGGTAAAAGCACCGTACTGTTAATCGACGAGGCCCAAGGGTTGCCCGTCGTAACACTAGAGGCTTTGCGGCTGCTGACGAACTTGGAGACCGAGCGGACCAAGTTGCTTCAAGTGGTGCTGTTCGGCCAGCCCGAACTGGATACCACCTTAGCGCGCAACGACCTGCGTCAGTTGCGCCAGCGCATTACATTTTCCTATCGCCTGCGTAAGCTGGACAGGCATGACACCACCCAATACTTGAACGAGCGCATGACCGTTGCAGGTTACCGGGGCAATTCGTTATTTGATCAAGGTGCTATTCGCCGCCTGGTAAAAGACAGCGGCGGCATTCCTCGCTTGATCAATATCCTCGCGCACAAAGCGTTGATGGTGGCCTATGGAGAAGGCCGCCGACAGGTCACGGCCAAGCATGTTAAACACGCGTGGCGTGACACTGAAGGCGCTCGATCGGTTGTCCAGCAAGATACATTCTGGTCCAAATGGCATGTGGTCATACTCACGCTTTTGCTGTTTATCGCCGCCGGGTTGTGCCTGATGCAACTTAACGAGGTGCTTATATGAGCTTGGTTAATGACATGCTCCGCGACCTCGAAGAACGCCGTGCCGGAGCATCCCGGCAGCTGCAGCGGGACGGTCTGTTGGCCGTGGATGAAGCCGGGGCTGAGCGCCGCGAACGTGTTCGACGCTTTCAGAGAAACCTTATCGGCTTGGGCCTGGTGATTATTGTCGGCCTGCCTCTGGGGTTACTGGTAGACCGGTTGGTCAAGTCCCATTCTCCAGCGCAGAGCGCGCCCGCTATTGCTGTAGCAGCCGTACCGCTGGCCGCCGTTCAAGCACCAACTTCCGCGCAGATTTTGGAAGTACTGCCTCAAAACGACAGCAACGGTCTAGTCCTTAAATTGTTGATTGACCGTTCAGCGGCTTATCAGCGCCGCGATGAAAACGGCTTGGTGACGCTCGACCTGCCTGGCGCCCAACTGAATACATCACTTGGCGTCGCGATGCGCGAAGGCCGATTGCAACGCGACGGCCGCAGTTTGTCGTGGAAAGTTCAAACCCAAGGGCAAAACGTGCAAGTGGTGTTGACCGGTCTGGGTGACAACCTACAAGTGCGTGATCGGTTGGAGCCAGCCGGCAACAATTGGCTGTTGAGAATCGAGGTACCCATGCCGACCAAGGCAACCATCGCAGATGCTGCTGACACGCCCATGGGCTCAGACAACACAGCCGCGAACGAACCGGCCACTGTTGATACCGCAACCGATGAGGCGCCTTTGCCCGCTTGGGCTAACGCTCCTGTTCTGCCCGCGGAAAGACAGCCTCGTACTGCAACCGTGGTTCAAGCAGCAAAACCGTTGTTGGTCAGTGGCCCACCGCAGATGAAAATAACGCCCTATCAACCAGACGCGCTCACCGTGGCCCTGCAAGTCCTCCAAAGTGGCGACTATCCCCGGGCTATCAGTGAGCTAAAAGCGCTGCAATTGTCTCGTGGTAAAAACCTGGATGTAATCCACGGTCTGGCTCGTGCGTACTTGGCTGACGGCCAGCAAGCGCTGCTGCTGACATGGCTGCCGCTACAACTCAAGCAATGGCCTAACGACAGCGAATTACGCCTGTTGTTGGCGCGCTCGCAACTGCAATCCGGCGACGCCCGGAACGCTGTGACCACGTTGGAGCAAAACCCTCCCACGCTGGCACAAGACCCTACTTATTACGCCCTGCTTGCGGCCAGCTATCAACAAACTGCGCAGTGGCAAAAAAGCGCTGGATTGTATGAGCAGTTGACCCAATTGCGACCTACTCAAGCCGCATGGCAGCTAGGACTGGGAATTGCCTTGGAACGCCTGTCGCAACCTGCCGAAGCGGCGCGACACTACCGCTACGCCGAGCGCGGACAAGGTCTGGACGACGGTGCCCGGCGTTTCGCTGGCGAGCGCGCCGTCGCGTTGGGAGGTAAGTGACAATGTGGTTAGCTCTGATGTGGGTAAGACTGTATGGATAAGGAAGAGATACGTCGGGGCAAGGTCCGTCTTGGCGACCTGCTAATCGACGCCGGCCTGCTCAACGACATCCAGTTGCAACGTGCCTTGCAGGAGCAAAAGCGCACGGGCTTCAAACTTGGGCGCACGGTCATTGACCTGGGTTTCGTCGATGAGCAACGCCTGCTGACGGCATTGTCCGAGCAGTTAAAGATTTCGTTTATCGAACTGAAGAACTTTAAGTTCGATAAAGCTCTGGTCCAGATGCTGCCGGAAACCTTGGCAAGGCGCTTCCGCGTCATTGTTTTGTCCAAAGCGGCGGACGGCCTAGTAGTCGGCATGAGCGATCCGCTCGACCTGTTTGCGCTCGATGAAATGGAGCGTGTATTGCGTACTCCGGTTCAACCCGCCGTCGTACGCGAAGCCGAAATGCTTAAGGCCCTGGATGCGCTGTACCGGCGCACCAGCGAATTGGACACCATTGCTGGGGAATTGGAAGGCGATCTTAAAGACAGTGACTTCGACCTGTCTGCGCTGGGGGCCACCAATAACAGCGACGCCCCGGTGGTTCGTCTGCTGCGGACGCTGTTTGAAGACGCCGTGCAGATGAACGCGTCAGACATTCATATCGAGCCAGGCGACGGCATTTTGCGTATTCGTCAACGCATCGACGGTGTGCTCAACGAACATATTTTGAAGGAGCCGCGGGTGGCTTCTGCGTTGGTGATGCGCCTGAAAATCATGTCAGGCCTAGACATCTCCGAAAAACGCATACCTCAGGATGGCCGCTTCAATATCCGAGTCAAGGAGCGCACCATTGACATTCGCATGTCGACAATGCCTGTGCAACACGGCGAATCAGTGGTCATGCGTTTGCTGGATCAGACAAATGGCATCACCGACCTGGACAAAGGCGGCATGCCAACCGCGATGCTTGCGCGTTTTCGTCAACTGCTGCAACGCCCTTTCGGCCTGGTGCTGGTCACTGGCCCCACCGGTTCGGGCAAGACCACCACGCTGTATGCAGGGCTCAGCGAACTGAACAGCCCGCAAAAGAAAATCATCACTGTCGAAGACCCGGTTGAATACCGGCTGGCACGGGTGAACCAGGTACAGGTCAACACCAAGATCGACCTGACCTTTTCCCGTGTATTGCGCGCCGCCCTTCGACAGGACCCGGACATACTGCTGATCGGGGAAATACGCGACCACGAGACGGCTGAAATCGGGCTGCGTGCGGCCATGACCGGTCACTTGGTGTTGTCGACCCTGCACACCAACGACGCCCCGACGACCGCCATGCGCTTGATCGACATGGGTGTCGAACCGTTCTTGGTGGCCACCGCTTTGAGCGCCGTTTTGGCCCAACGACTGATTCGTCGGGTCTGCGAAAGTTGCCGCGCGGTCCACGTCCCCGAACCGCATCAGCTTACCTGGATGGAAAACCTCTACGGCGGGTCGTTGCGCGGTCAGCTTTTCTACCAGGGCGTCGGTTGCCATAACTGCCATAGCACCGGCTACCTTGGGCGGTTGGGCGTGTACGAATTGCTGGAAATGAACGACGAAATGGTTGGCGCTCTGCGCCGCAATGACCCACAAGGTTTTGCTGACGCAGCGCTTGCCAGCCCCCTTTATCGACCGCTGGCTACCTGTGCGCTGGATTTTGCGATGAAGGGGCTAACCAGCGTCGAAGAAGTACTGAAGGTCAGTATTTCCCGGACCGACGAGGTGTTGGTCTAATGTGCGGCTTAAGACGTAGCACCCGGGCGCGCCACATTCAAGCCGAGGGCCTGGGCCAATGACCATTTTCCGATTTACTGGCCGGGACGCCCGAGGCACGCAAGTGACCGGCAGTCGCGATAGCAACTCGGCAGACGCGCTTGCTAGCGAATTGTTGTCCCAGAGCATTGTTCCGCTGACCATTGTTGAGCATGTAGAACCGGTCGGTGACCTGTTGGAGCAACTGACTGAGCGGTTTAGCAGTAAGAAGGTTGAGCTGCTGGAGCTGATTATCTTCTGTCGGCAAATGCACAGTTTGAGCAAAGCCGGTGTCCCGATCATTCGCGCTATTGGCGGGTTGGCCGAATCAAACTACAACAAACATTTTTGCGCAATATTGACTGAAGTACGCAGCGACCTAGATGCCGGCATGAGCTTGGCCGTGGCGTTCAACTCGCACCCAAAAGTGTTCAATACGCTAATTGTGAGCATGATCAGCGTCGGCGAGAACACCGGCCAACTGGACCAGGCCTTTCGCCAACTGGCGATTTATCTGGAGCTGGAGCGGGAAACCCGCAAGCGCATCAAGCAAGCCACGCGCTATCCCATGTTTGTGCTTATTGCCATGGGCATAGGGCTGACCGTAATCAACATGGTGGTGATACCAGCCTTTTCCCGAATATTTGCGCAGTTTCACGCGCAATTGCCGTTACCCACCCGGTTTCTGATCGGCATGTCCCAGTTCTTCCAGGATTACTGGTGGGCGATGGGTTTGATGGTGGTCGGCGGCGTTTACAGCTTTTCCAAATGGACACAAACCGACGCCGGCGCACTGCTTTGGGATCGGATCAAGCTGAGCCTGCCGATTGTCGGCGGTCTCTTTGAGCGCATTGCACTCGGCCGTTTCACCCGCACGTTCGCGATGATGTATCGCGCAGGGGTGCCACTGCTGCAAACCCTATCAATTAACAGCGTGACGGTCAGCAACCGCTACATCGGTCAGGCCATTCTCGATATGCGCGAAGGCGTGGAACGGGGTGAGTCATTGACCACTACCGCCACCACCAGCGGCCTGTTTACCCCCCTTGTGCTGCAAATGATGGGCGTCGGTGAAGAAGCCGGTGCCCTGGACGATCTGTTTGTCGAGGTCGCAGATTTTTACGAACAAGAGGTGGATTACGACCTCAAGCAACTCGCCGATGCCATCGAACCGATTCTGATCGTGGCCATGGGCTTAATGGTGCTGATTCTCGCATTGGGGGTTTTTCTTCCCATGTGGGATTTGTCAGCGGCCGCAAAGGGACATGGGTGAGTCGGGGCTATCAGCACCGTCTATACAGTCATTTACCAACCAGACAACGCATAACACGCCGATACCGGCAAAGCATCAATCAGCACCAACTGAACCTCATTTCCGCAAAAGGTAGTAAAAACATGAAAAGACAACAAAGTGGTTTCACTCTGATCGAACTGGTCATGGTGATCGTTATCATCGGCGTTCTCGCCGCATTCGCACTTCCGCGTTTCGCTAACCTGACTGGCGATGCAAGAGCAGCCACCCTCAATGGCGCAGCAGGTTCCATGCGCTCTGCTTCTGCGATAGCGCACTCTGCATTTCTGGCCGAGGGCGGGACTGTAACGCTTGAAGGCCAGACTATTACGATGCTCAATGGCTACCCGGATGCACCAGGCATTCTATTGGCGGCAAATATTGCTTCGAGTGATTACTCCTTTACCCAACCCGCAGCAGCGGCTACAACGGTGGCAATCAGCGCTAAAAACGCGACAACCCCGGCCTCTTGTACCTTTACCTATACAGCAGCGACCACAACAGCCGCCCCAGCGTTCTCAGCCGTTACGACTAGCGGCTGCTAATGCCTGATATGCGCGGTTTCACGCTCGTCGAACTGGTTTTGGTGATTGTTATCATCGGAATCATTTCGGCTGTTGTGGGGCCACGTTTCTTTGATAGGCAGGTGTTCAACGAACGCCTGTTCTTCGAAGAGAGCCAGGCCGCCGTGCGCTATGGGCAGAAGATTGCCCTGTCCAGCGGTTGCCTGACTCAGGTCAGCCTTAATACCAACGGCTACCACCTACGCCAAGCGGTGAACTGTACGAGCGGCACTTATAGCCTCGAAGTTCAGAGCCCGGATGGCGATGCAACCTTTGCCGCTGCAGCGCCCACTGATGTGACGCTGACAACGGCCAATTTTCCCGTTGTATTCGACTCCCTGGGCCGTCCGTCCAGCGCTGCGAGTGCAACCATCGGCACCCTGAATGGTGGCCATTCGTTCAGCGTGACGGCTGACACAGGTCTGGTGCAATGAAGCGCCAACGGGGCGTGACGTTGGTTGAGCTAGTGCTCACCATCGCGATTATCGGTATCGCTGCCGTCGCACTGTTCACGGCCATGGCGGCCATCACCAGCCAATCGGCCGATCCTCTGTTACGCCAGCAAAGCTTGGACATTGCCAGTGCCTACCTTGAAGAAATCCTGTTGAAGGATTTCGCCGATGCAAGCGGTAACGTCTGCGCCACGCCACCCAGTAGCCGTAGCCAGTACCAGCGGGTCTGTGATTACGCCGGGTTAAATGACACCGGTGCCCACGACGCGGACGGTAACGCTATCTCCAGCCTCGGGGGCTATCGAATCAGTGTCGCTGTCAGCCCCCAAGCATGGGCGGGGCTGAATTCTGCCAACGCGCTGTACGTCGAAGTCACCGTCACCGATCTCGCCAACCAAAAGTTAGTGCTGGGCAGCTACCGGACGCGCTACTGATGAACAGACCAACGCGCCCATGCGGCTTCACCCTGGTGGAGCTAGTGCTCGTCATCGCCTTGTCCGGCATCATCGTCGTGGTGATCAGCACGGTATTTGCGCACCCGCTGCAAGGTTTGTTGGATCAGAGCAGGCGCGGCACTCTGGTGGAACAAGCGGCGGGCGCCATGAATCGATTGACCCGCGATGTACGCCTCGCGGTTCCCAATTCATTGCGAGCATCGGCAGACGGTAAAGCCGTAGAGCTGATGCTGATTCAAAGTGCGGCGCGTTATCGTCCGAACCGCACAGACACCGACGGCGTGCGATTTTCCACCGATCCGGCGGGCACTTGCGGCAGTTCAACTATTGATACTCGCTGTGACGAAGTGCAGATGTTGGATGGAGCATTCAACCCCACGGGCGCTCTCTGGATGGTGATGTACAACATCGGCGCGGAGTCAGGCGGTGCACCGGTGCCCGGAAGTAACGTGTGGGCGCCTGCAAATCCTGGCGTCATAACCCCGACAGGCACCACATTCAGTTTGCTTCCAGGTGCACCAATAGGGGAAAGCCGGGTCGCCGTTGGTAATTTGCCAGTAGGTGGATTTCGTTTTGCTTATGCGTCACCACAATTTCGCTTGTACACGGCGCAGTCCGTGGTGGGCTACCGTTGTGAAAATAACCAACTGCTTCGCTATAGCTACAGCACCCTTTTTTCTGCAATACCGTCCGGACCGCCGCCAGGTTCCAACCCTGAGCCACTGGCAACAAACGTCGATTGTTCGAAAACCAATTTCACCTACCAAGTGGGTAGCACTCAGCGTGGCGGTTTGTTATCCCTGACGTTGCAGATCTCCATCGGCAACGAAAGCTTCAACCTATTGCAACAGGTTCACGTCGACAATGCGCCCTGACCGCCGCTGGCCCCAACGCACCCAGGGATTTGGCCTGGTAGCCGCGATGTTTTTGTTGATTGTGGTCACCTTGGTGGTGTTGGCCATGGCGCGCCTGTCTGCTGCGCAACACGGTTCCAACAGCCTTGCCATCCAGCAAGCTCGTGCCTACCAATCGGCCAATGCGGGGCTGGAGTGGGGAATAAGTCAATCAATCAGTTCAGGCCTATGCACTCAAGGCAGCCCCAGTCTTACCGGAAGTAATCTTGCCGAATTCAGCGTTAGTGTCGCGTGTACCAGTAACAACTATTTGGACAACAACGGTTCGCCGCTGCAGATATTCCACTTCACCTCGACCGCACAAAACGGCAGCACCGGTAGCCGCTCCGATTACGCCTACCGGCAACTCACGGCAACTATAGAAAAAGGCACTCCATGAGCAAGCAAGTAGTGAAGCAAAGCTTCCTTTGGGGAGCGCTTTTGGGGGGCCTGTTGCTGACAAACACGGCCAGTGCCGCGACGGCTTATTCTTTCAGCCTGCTCGGGACAAACGCACCCTGCACGGGCCTTTGGAGCAGCACTGGCAATACCTTTACCTGCACCGGCAAAGTCATTTTGGCAACTGGCGACTCATTGGTCGTGGGCACGTTGATCGTCGGCAATATTACCGTCGTGGCCAATCAAGGCTTTTCGCTGGACACCAACACGATTGGTACCAGCGGCAGCACCATAGACCTGGTTTCGACGGCCGGGGCAATTGACGTCGCAGGTACAAAAAGCACGTTCAGTGGGTCAATCAATTCCACCGCTGGCACGATTACGCTGTCCGGTGCCAACGTCGCCGGTTCGGTCCAGACTACCAACGGCACGATGACGCTTGCGGGCAGCAACATCGGGGGCAGTGTCCAGGCTGGTGGAGCAATTACCGCCACCACTACCAAAGTGAACGGGAACGTCATTAGCACCTCAGGCGCCGGCACACTGGCAGCTGTAACCGTTGGCGGCTATGTGAAGGCCTCAGGTGCCATAACCCTCAAAACGGGCTCCGCGATTACCGGATCGGTGACCAGTACCGGAGGGGCATTGACCCTTAGTGATTCAAGCGTAGGCGCTGACGTTCTGGGCTATGGCGCAGCGACATCTTCCGATACCGCGATCAAAGGAAATCTGACCAGCAGCACCGGCGCTATCACGATTGTCCGGGGCAGCATCGCCGGGTCCGTCGTTGCTGAGGGCGCAATCACCTCGACTGGCGCACCGATAAACGGCAGTGTGACCAGCCATTCCGGGGCAATCACCCTGACAGGCGGCAGTGTGGGTGGCGACATCAAGGCGTTCGGCGTGGTTACCATGACCGACACCCCCATAACCGGCAACATAAACACGCAAGCGGCTGCTACCTTGGTCCGCGGAAGCGTCTCTGGCGATGTGATTGCCGCTGCCGTGATCACCACCACAGACACCTGCGTTGGCGGTAACGTACAAGGGGGAGCAGCCATGACGCTCACACGCACCAGCGTAGGCGTCAGCGTCCAGTCAAAAGCGGCGATGACCTTGACGGGGAGTACCATCATTAAAGACGCCTTATCCGGCGCGGCCCTCACTGCCACTGACACCTGCATCGGTGGTACCACCCGTGCTGTTGGCGCACTGTCCATCACCGGGGGATGCAACACCAGCCCGGCCCATACTTACTGCAGCGCTCCGGCCCCTCTTCCGCCGGTGGCCGCTATCGATCATTTCGCGTTCAGCTACGCGGGCACAGCACTGACCTGCAATCCACAGCCCGTTACTATCACCGCCTGCGCCACTGCCGGTTGCAGCCCGTTTACCGATCCAGTCAGTATCGCGCTAAGTCCTGCTAGCGGCTGGACTGCAGCGGCACCCGCAGTGATGAATGGCAACACCATCACGTTCAGCGGTGGCAGCGCACAAGCGTATCTGAGCATTGGCAGCGCGGGTAACGTAAGCGTCGGAGTGAGTTCGTCCGTTCCAGGGAGTAACGGACAAACTGTCTGCTCAACAAGCGGTTGCACCATCGCCTATGCCGACAGCGGTTTTATTTTCACGGTGCCAACTCTGATTACCGGTCGGCCACAAAGCGGCATTTCCCTGCGCGCCGTGAAAAAAAGCGATACCTCTCAAGCCTGTGTACCGGGGTTTTCCAACGTCACCCGCAACCTGAACTTCAGCTCGACCTATGTCAGTCCCGTTTCTGGCAGCCAACCCGTTATCGTCAACAACACCGCAGTCACCAGCGCGCCTACCCGCCTGAGCCTGGTGTTTGACAGCACCGGCAGCGCGCCCCTTACCGTCCGCTATGACGACGCAGGTCAGATGATGCTCACCGCCACCTACCTAGGCAGCACCGCCAACAACGATGCCGGCTTGAGCATGAACGGCAGCGACTTATTCGTCTCCAAACCTTACGGCCTGTGCATCCAGACAGACTCGGTGTGTACCGTCGCGGGTGTCAGCTCTGACTGCAAAGCATTCCCTGGTGTGCGAGCCGGGGATAACTTTCCGATTCGCATACAAGCAGTCGGCTGGCTGGCCGATGGTGATCCGCTGACCGCTGCGTCGTTGTGCAGCGGCCGGATAATCGCGTCTAACTTTCAGCTGCCCAACATTCCCCTCGCCAGCGTATTGGTTGCGCCTGCGGCGGGCGACAGCGGCATACTCTCGCCTACTCAGTACAACCAAGTACTGGGCAACCAGACAACCGCCACGACATCGATTTCCGAAGTAGGGGTATTCCAACTGACGGCGACACCAGCGGCCAACGCCTATTTTGGTGAAACTGTCAGCGGCGGCAGAAGTGGCCTGGTCGGACGCTTCACTCCGGCTTTCCTGGGCGTGCAGGGCAGTGCCAGCCTGACCCAGAGCTGCGGGACATCCTTTAGCTATCAGGGCCAACCAATGGCGTTTGCCGTTGGGCACGAACCCAACCTCATCGTCACCGCGTTTAACCGCAACAAAGGCATCACGCACAACTACGACCGCGATGCGTTTTGGAGACTGTCTATACCCGTTCGAGATGCGTACACCTCGATCACTGGCAAAACCAGCGTGGATGTCATCGGTCGCCTGACCAACAGCGCCACGGCCACCGTAGCGCAAAGCGGTGCAAACAACGGTGACGGTGCCGAGAGTTTCCGCTGGAGCGGCGACACCCTTCAATACACCCCGGCTGCCCTTCCGCTGGCTGACGACTTTCCGTTTACGGCCGCTATTCGTCAGCGGTTCAGTGCTGCAACATTGACCGACGCCGATGGCGCTTGTTTTGGCGATGGCACAACATGTACTGCCTACAGCTATGACTTTAGCAACACTCCCGGCAGTCAAGTACGCCTCGGGCGCCTGCGCTTGGGGAATGCCCATGGCTCAGAATTACAGGTGCTAACCCTGCCGTTAAGTCTTGAAACATGGCAAAACATCGCGGGGGGTAGCTTCCAAACTGAAGGTCTCGACACCTGTACCGCCGCCGTTCTGCAGACGCCAACATTAACCAGCTATACCGGCCAACTGACACCGGCGAACTATGCCAATAGCAACATTTCGATGATTGCCCCCAACGCAGGTGTTGGCTTATTGAAACTGCAACCTCCGGGCATTAGCGGCTCGGTACTTGGCAGCTTACCCGCCACCCCATCATGGCTTCTGTATGACTGGAACGGCACCGGACGCCAAGCTGCGACGGGGGTTGCCCGGTTTGGCATTTACCAAGGCCCTTCGCCAATGATCTTCCGTCGCGAGAACTATCGCTAAGCGAGTACCCAGAGTCCGTTCAGACAGGCTTAAGGTCTGTTTGAACGGAGCTTGCCGCACTGCCAGTCTGTAGAAGCCAGCCTGCTGGCGAAGCACCCCGCGATGTATCCGGCACGTCGCTTCGCCTACAAGTTCGCTCCTAAAGTTGATACCAAGCGCCCCTGCCCGCAATTTAGAGATGCTTCCTACGCACTGCCCGTTTTAGAATGACGGCCAATTTCAACACCCGCTCCACCTCCGCCCTATTCCAAATACAGAAAGGTAAAGCAATGACAGGTGAAGACCTGACGCCAGGCTTGCTCAAGCGTGGCTTGAAAAACCGCCACATCCAGCTGATTTCGCTCGGTGGCGCGATTGGTACCGGGCTGTTCCTTGGCTCTGCGGGCGTCCTCAAGTCGGCCGGTCCGGCAATGATTTTGGGATATGCCATTTGTGGTTTCATTGCGTTTTTAATCATGCGTCAACTGGGCGAGATGATTGTCGAGGAGCCCGTGGCCGGCTCTTTCAGTCACTTCGCGCATAAGTACTGGGGCGGATACGCGGGCTTTTTATGTGGCTGGAATTACTGGGTGCTGTATGTGTTGGTCGGCATGGCCGAGCTTACGGCCGTCGGTAAATACGTTCAGTTTTGGTGGCCGGATGTGCCGTCCTGGGTCAGTGCTGCGGTATTTTTCGTGTTGGTCAACTTGATCAATCTGACCAACGTGAAAGTCTTCGGCGAAACCGAGTTCTGGTTTGCGATCATCAAGGTGGTCGCCATCATCGGCATGATCGTACTCGGCGGATATCTGCTGATCAGTGGCACCGGTGGCCCGCAGGCATCGTTCAGCAACCTGTGGAGCCACGGCGGCTTCTTTCCCAACGGATTCAGCGGGCTGTTGATGTCGCTGTGCTTCATCATGTTTTCGTTCGGCGGGCTGGAGTTGGTGGGTATCACTGCCGCAGAAGCAAGTGAGCCACGCAAAGTCATTCCCAAAGCGATTAATCAGTTGGTGTTCCGCATCCTGATTTTCTACGTCGGCGCACTCACCGTACTGCTGGCGCTGTATCCATGGGATTCGTTGCTGCAAACACTGGGCGCTTCCGGCGATGCCTACAGCGGTAGCCCTTTTGTGCAGATTTTCGCTCTGATTGGTAACGACACTGCGGCACAAATTCTTAACGTTGTGGTGCTGACGGCGGCGCTTTCGGTCTACAACAGCGGCGTGTACTGCAACAGTCGCATGCTTTTTGGACTGGCCGAACAAGGTGATGCCCCTAAAGCGCTAATGAAGCTGAACAAACAAGGCGTACCCGTGTTGGCAATCGGAGTTTCGGCGTTAGTGACCTTGCTGTGCGTGGTGGTCAACTACCTGGCGCCGCAAAAAGCGCTGGAGTTGTTGATGGCGCTGGTCGTCGCGTCTCTGATCATCAACTGGGTCGTGATCAGCCTGACCCACCTGAAGTTCCGTAAAGCCATGACCGAGCAAGGCGTTGTGCCTGGGTTCAAGGCGTTTTGGACACCGTTCAGCAACTACTTGTGCCTGGCGTTCGTGGCATTGATTCTGATCATGATGTTGATGATTCCGGGGATCGCCATTTCGGTCTACATCATGCCGGTGTGGATTTTGTTCATCCTGGGGCTGTACCGACTGCGCATGGGGCGTCAGGTAGTGAAGATGGCGTGAGGATCGAAACGAGAAATCTGCGGCATACGGGCTTCATCAGATGGGCGGTTTGAGCTGCAGCTGCACTTGAGGTGTCCGCCATTCCGGCTGTTTGAAGGCCCGATCACCGCCAGAAAGGGTCACGGCTATTCGGTTCAGTAGATTCTCGGCGGTGTATTTGGTGGTGGTGGCGTTGAACGCCATGAACGCCAATCCAAGCACCAGCGCAGCAGGAGGGATTTTACGGATTTCGAGGCCCTCCACGCTGAACAGAAACACGCAAGCGGCCAAGGAACCAAGAAGAGCCCCCGCAATCGCCTCTTGCAGAGGATGTACAAACGGTGCCACACAGTACGTGGCGAACCACCAACCCATCATCAGCCCCACACCAGCCGCCGGCCAACGCAATCGAGGATCGATTTGACGGGCAAGCAAGCTCAATACCACGGTAAGTACCAGGCAGGTGTGCATCGCGTGGCCGCTGATAACTGAAATATTGAGGCTGAGCAGGCCGATGCCCCAGCCCTTGAACAAAATCTTACTTATTCCAACGACCACGTAGACCGACAGCATTGTCGCCAACCACAGCAATGCCGAGCGTTTGGACCCGGATACGTAAAGCCAAATGCCAACGACAATCGCGGCAGGAAGCATAACCGTGATGCCACCGTACTGAGCAAAATGTGCCAGCGTCATCCCAACCCCTGCTCCACGTTGCGCTCATTGATATAGCGGACGAACCCGTCAATATCCGCACTGCACAAGGTTCTCGCCATTGCCTTGACCTCCTCGATGGGCCAGTCCCACCATGCCGATTGCAGCAACGTCGCGCGGGTTTCTTCGTCAAAGCGCCAGCGAATGAACTTACAAGGGTTGCCGCCAACCACAGAGAAGGGCGCAATGTCTCGGTTCACAATCGCACCGGCGGCGACGATAGCGCCATGACCGACGGTGACGCCGGAGAGGATCATTGCATCGGTGCAAATCCAGCAATCACTCCCGATGACCACGTCGCCCTTGCTGGTCGAGAAGTCGAGGATATCGTTGACTTCGCTGATCATCGCCGGAAATGGATAAGTGCTCACCCAATCAGTGTGATGCTCACCTCCCAGCAGAATTTTGACCCCCGTAGCAATTGACGTATAGGCGCCGACTTTCAGGACAGCATCATGACCAAACTTGATAACCTCAGGAATACCGTAAGTGCCAACGCCGAATGAATACTTCGGGTAGCGCAGTCTAATTTTCTCGGGTAACCGATGAAGCTTGTCCATGCCATTGAGCTGTTTTTTTGTCCGCCTTTCTTTTAAAGCCTCAAGAAATTTCATGGCCGTGTTCTATCGAAGATGGGAGTGAGACCGGAAACATTTCGGTAAAGTTCCAAGCAGCGACAACGCCCGACTAGCGGTGCAACAGCAGCCGTTTCAATCGGCGAAAAGTGGTTTTGTTAAAACGGCGAAGGGGGATGGCTCGTAACAATCGCCACGCGTCTTTTTTGTCAGTAACGACCGCGTATTTAAGCGCTTTATTGAGGATTACAGCCCTGCCCTTCTCATACCCAGGGTGCGACTGATAAGGGCTGATTGCCTTCATATCAGCGTCCAGTAGCACTTTATATCGACGAGACAGGTTATTCGGATGACGTCGATAACGGGTAACACTTATCGGCAATATGTGTATCTGATAACCCTGATCGGCTATTTTCAACGTCATCTGGAAGTCTTGGACTTTGATGCTCGGCTCGTAAAACCCGGCTGCCCGGAGCGCGTCCATTCGGTACAACGAAACCGGGGCACCCACCACAATGGCGTTGCTCAGAATCTCGTCGAAACCCAAGCGCTGGATTTGCGCCGACTTCTGCGTTTTGACGTTATTGCCCTCACTGTCCATGTAGACGACCAAGGCGCCAACACAGCCCACTTCAGGATGTTTATCCAGGTAGTCAGCCCTTACCCGCACGGACTCTGGAAGCATGATGTCGTCTAGATCCGGGGTGGATACATATTCACCTTGCGCATGCTTCAACCCGTAATTCAGGGCAGCGCTCACGCCTTGGTTTGGCTGTGTATAAAGCTGAAAATCGTAAGTGCTTTGCAGGGCCTCTAACATGGCATAGCTGTTATCAGTCGACCCGTCGTCGACAATAATAACTTCTACATTGCTATAGTCTTGGGCAAAAATGCTTTTAAGCGCCTCCTCCAAGTATTTTTCCGCGTTATAACAAGGCGCAACAATGGACACAAGCGGACCGACATCCGCCGCTTGTTCTTTCCTGGAAGTAAGGTGTTCGGTCATCATTTGATGTTTCTACTGGAGTCTATCGACAGCGGCGCCGGACAAGGCGAGTCGCAGTCATTTTGGGGTCCACTCTGCTCCAGTCATCAGACCAGACAATATCGGAGCGGCGGCGAAACCATTCTTCCATGGGCGTCGAGCGCCCCTATCATGCTGTAACGTGATGGCTTTTGCCATCGCCTCATCGCCACTTTTACAGTTCGCTCGTTTTGCCTGACGTTGCTGAACGAAGATTACCCAACCAAGCCATAAAAAAAGCCCCGCTCTTTATCGGAGCGGGGCGTCTCTGTTCAAGCATCTGCGTAGGTTCAACGTGCGTAAGTAACCAGCAACTCACTTGGCACCTGAAAATCAACTGACATCATCACACTAAGAGCAGTGATGGTTAGAATGGAGAATACAAACAGTTTACGTGCCCAAATAGTGTCGTCCACCGCTTTATAGCCCGTCCAGGCCATATACAACCAGTACATTCCCATCCCTGCAGCAACGGCCAGGTAACTAAAGCCGGCATAACCACCGATCGTCAACATCAGCGTTGCTACCAGAAACGCCAAGATGTAGATCAGGATGTGCCGCTTGGCGACGACAATACCGCGCAGCACCGGAAGCACCGGGATCGACGCAGCTCGGTAATCGTTGAAGCGAAAAATCGCGATGGCATAGGAATGCGGCATCTGCCACAAACTGAACATCACCAGCAACGTCAGCGCCGCCATATCGAAGCTGTTGCTCACCGCCACGTAACCAATCACCGGTGGCATGGCTCCAGATAGACTTCCAACCAACGTGCCATGCACCGATTTGCGCTTTAGGTACAGGCTGTAGAAGCCGACGTAAATCACAAATCCAATGACTGCAAAAAGCGCTGCCAGCGGGTTGGCCTTGGTATAAAGCAAGCCCACCCCGGCGACGCCCAAAACGGTGGCGTAGAGCAAGGCCAGCTTCAACGAAACCAACCCCTGCACCAGCACCCGATTCTTGGTTCGTTCCATTTTCACGTCGATGTCGCGGTCAATACAGTTGTTAAAAACGCAACCTGACGCAACTACCAACGAGGTGCCTATTACCGCAGCCAAGAACACGCCGAAGTCGACATGCCCTTTAGAAGCCAAGAAGAAGCCACCTGCCACCGAAAGCACATTACCGAAAATGATCCCCGGCTTGGTGATTTGGATAAAGTGCTTAAGGGACATTCAGATTCCTCAGTGCGCCATCATGTTCGTGTGGATGCTGTACATCACCCACAACGACAGGCCGACCACGATCACGATGATCAGGGCAGTGAAGGCAAAAGCGACAATATTCCAACGCTGTTCGGACGACCTGTTCATGTGCAGGAAGAACACCAGGTGGACAAATATCTGTACCACTGCGAACAACACTACGATTGCCAATGTGACCGGCTGAGCGAAGATCGGGTGCATCAGCAGACCGAACGGAATCACCGTAAGGATCACCGACAGGAAAAAACCGATAGCGTAGGACTTCAAGCTGCCGTGGTCGGCACCTGCACTGCCGACATGCGCGTGTTCGGCGCCAGCATGGCTGATATTAGCGTGATCCATTTACAGTGCTCCCATCAGGTAGACAACGGTGAACACGCAGATCCAAACCACGTCCAGGAAGTGCCAGAACAAACTCAGGCAGCTCAAACGGGTCATGTTGGTTGCGGTCAGACCTTTCTTCTTGATCTGGAACATCAGCACGGCCATCCAGATCAAACCAGAAGTCACGTGCAAACCGTGGGTCCCCACCAGCGTGAAGAAGCCGGACAGGAAGGCGCTGCGATCAGGACCAAAGCCTTCAGCGATCAGGTGATGGAATTCATTGATTTCCATGCCGATGAAGCTGAGACCCAACAAGAAGGTCACGATCAACCAAGCGATCACGCCCTTCTTGTTGCCTTTGTGCATCGCCAACATGGCGAAACCGTAGGTGATACTGCTGAACAGCAGGCAGAAGGTTTCTACCAAAACGTAAGGCAGCTCGAAGATATCTTTGCCCGACGGGCCACCTGCAACGTTGTTGCTCAGCACCGAGTAAGCGGCGAAGATCGTCGCGAACAAGATGCAGTCGGTCATCAGGTAGATCCAGAAGCCGAACACGGTCATTGACCCGGCATCCTCGTGCCCATGCTCCTCAGCATGGGCAATCTGGCTTTCTAATACTAAGTTCGACATGGTTTAAGCCTGCTTAGCCATAAGTTGAAGGCGTTCGTTTTCGATTCGCGCGACTTCTTCGGCAGGGACGTAGTAGTCGATGTCGTCGTCGTTCGAGCGAATGATGAAGGTTGCCACCATCCCGACCAGACCGATCGCAGCTAACCACCAGATGTGCCAGATCAAGGCAAAACCGAAGATCAGGCTGCCAAAGCCGATGTAGAAGCCCACGCCAGTGTTACGCGGCATGTGGATTTTTTTGTAATCCGCGGCAGTTTTGGTCTTGATCCCGCGCTCTTTCATGCCCCAATACGCATCCAGATCGTCAACAACCGGCTGCTCGGCAAAGTTGTAGAACGGTGGAGGCGAAGAAGTTGACCACTCAAGGGTGCGGGCATCCCACGGATCGCCAGTGAGATCACGGTTCTTCTCGCGGTCACGGATGCTGACAACCAGTTGAATGAGCTGGAACGCGATGCCGCACATGATGACCAACGCGCCAACGAAGGCCGCGATGAGCCAAGGAGTCCATTGCGGATTATCGGTATGGTTCAGGCGACGGGTCATACCCATGAAGCCCAGTACGTAGAGCGGCATGAATGCCAGGTAGAAGCCGACGATCCAGCACCAGAATGCGTACTTGCCCAGGCGCTCGTTAAGCTTGAAGCCGAATGCTTTCGGGAACCAGTAGGTGAAACCTGCCAGGTAACCGAATACCGCACCACCGATGATCACGTTGTGGAAGTGAGCGATCAGGAACAGGCTGTTGTGCAACACAAAGTCAGCACCCGGAACCGCCAGCAGTACGCCGGTCATGCCGCCGATAGTGAAGGTTACGATAAAGCCCAACGTCCACAGAACTGGTGTGGTGAATTCAAGCCGACCGCGGAACATGGTGAACAGCCAAGTGAAGATCTTCACTCCCGTGGGAACGGCAATAATGATCGTCATGATTCCGAAGAACGCGTTGACGTTGGCACCCGAACCCATTGTGAAGAAGTGGTGAAGCCAAACAACGAACGACAAAACAGTGATTGCGATAGTCGCATAGACCAACGATTTGTAGCCGAACAGTGTTTTCTTGGTAAACGTCGACGTCACTTCCGAGAACACACCGAATGCCGGCAGGATCAGGATGTAAACCTCTGGATGGCCCCAGGCCCAGATGAGGTTGACATACATCATCGGGTTGCCACCAAGCTCGTTGGTGAAGAAGTGCATGCCCAGATAACGATCAAGCGTCAGCAGAATCAAGGTGGCGGTGAGGATCGGGAACGATGCCGCGATCAAGATCGCGGTGCACAGGCAGTTCCAGGTGAACACCGGCATTTTCATCAAGGTCATGCCAGGTGCGCGCATTTTCAGGATGGTGACAATGAAGTTCACCCCCGTCAGCAACGTACCCAACCCGGATAACTGCAAGGCCCAGATGTAGTAATCAACCCCCACGCCCGGGCTATAAGCCAGGCCGGAGAGCGGTGGATAGGCAACCCAACCGGTACGGGCGAATTCGCCGATACCCAGTGACAAGTTGACCAATACCGCACCGACAACGAACAACCAGAAGCTCAACGAGTTGAGGAACGGGAAGGCAACGTCTCGAGCACCAATCTGCAGCGGTACGACGATGTTCATCAGGCCGACCACAAAAGGCATCGCCATGAAGAAGATCATGATCACACCGTGCGCGGTGAAGATCTGGTCGTAGTGTTCCGGTGGCAGGTAGCCTTCACCGCCGGAGCTGGCCAGGGCCAACTGTGAGCGCATCATGAGGGCGTCTGCAAAACCACGCAGCAGCATGACCAGCGCAACGACGATGTACATCACGCCGATTTTCTTGTGGTCAACCGAAGTCAACCATTCAGACCACAGGTAAACCCATTTGCGGTTGTAGCTTATTAAAGCGATCACTGCCGCACCAACCAGCGCGATGACGCACAGCGTCACCATCACTATCGGAACATGGAAGGGAATCGCGTCCAGCGTTAATTTACCGAACATCTGTTACTCCTCTGCCCCGGCAGCCGAATGCTTAGTCATGTCCATACCCGTCATTTCACTCTTCTCACCTGCCTCATGCTTCATCCCGGCGCCTTTGTTCATTCCTTCATACTTATCGATGATGGTCTGGAACAGATCTGGCTGAACGGTGGCGAAGTACTCCACAGGGTTTTTCACGCTTGGCTTGGCGAGTTCGTTAAATTGCATCAAGTCGAGCTGATTTGGTGCTTTCTTGGCGGCAGCAACCCAGGCGTCAAAATCAGCCTGGGAGGTAGCGTATGCCTTGAATTTCTGGTCAGAAAACCCCTCGCCAGTGAGGTTGGCTGCCATACCGTCGTATACATGATTCTCGTTGGAGATCAGGTGCAGTTTGGTTTCCATACCGGCCATGGCGTAGATCTGACCGCCCAGGCCTGGGATGAAGAATGAACCCATCGTCGCGTCGGATGTGATCCGAAAGTTAACCGGTACGTTAGCGGGAAACTTGATTTCGTTGACCGTGGCAATGCCCAAGTCCGGGTAGATGAACAGCCATTTCCAGTCGATCATCACTACTTCGATGGTGACTGGTTTGATGGCCGACTCAAGCGGTTTGTAGGGATCGAGGTCGTGAGTTGATTTCCAGATCAAAATGCCCAACGCAATAACGATAACGGTCGGGACGCCCCAGACAATGGCTTCAATTTTATGCGAGTGTGCCCAGTCTGGTGCGTACGTAGCTTGAGTGTTCGAGGCGCGATATTTCCAGGCGAACACAAACGTCATGACGATCACAGGCACGACGACTAACAACATCAGCACGGTGGCGGTGATGATCAGGTTCTTCTCGTCAACGCCTATCTGCCCTTTGGGATCAAGGACGGACATACCACAACCACTGAGCGCGAGTGTGCTCAAAAAGGCTAAGAAGCCTAGTAATCTGGGGTACCCTTTTCTACTCATCTCACGACCTCTAAAGCAGCTTGCGCAGTCAGTTGGATTTCGAACGCAGACACTAAAGCCTGCCGGTGTTGGCGTTTTTTTTGATTTGAATAAGGGCGTGCCTGAGCAGCTCAAGAGCCGAACGACAAATCCGAAATTATCTGTGTTTTCTTATTTGAATGGTGGCAACGGCCTGGTTGGCAGACCAATTCCATTTGGTGCGGATATTCTGAGGTGTCAACGCCTGATGCTGGCGCGCTCTACAAAGGTGGTAGAGACGCCGAGGGCATCGTTTCTTCCATAGCGCGTGCGGTGCTGACTGGTTAATGCTGGCGATTGTAGATAGGTAACCTTTTGCTGACTATGACTCATTCAGCAATAGTTCATATCAGAATCTGCAAAAATCAATTACCAAGGTGAACACGGTACAGATGAGCGCCCTAATCTCCACAGGAAATGTAAGGCGTTCGAAGTCTATACCTCAAGTTCAACGACTACTACGGCGATTGTGCAAAATTCCCAACGGGACCAACACCACCGTCAATACAAATGCGACCAACGCCCACTCAGCCAATGATAATCCTAGTATTGGCGGATAAGGCGTAGTGCAGAAGCCATCCACTTGGAATCCCAGCGGAAATAAATAGGCCAACGGCATACTGTCCACGATAGGTTGAAGCACATCGATACCGCAGCTTTCTATGGGATGCGCAAGGATGTACGCGTGGCGCCCTGCAACCATGGCGCCGCCTATTGCACTGAGCATCACCAACCCCTCGAACACCGTAATGCTGAGGCGACCCGGCATCAGAGCGCCAATGAACGCAAAAATGGCAATAAACAACAACGCATAACGTTGCAGGATACACAATGGGCACGGCGCCTCTTCCAGTACCACCTGCATGTACAAAGCGCCTCCGATCATCGCAAGGCAAATCACCCCTAGCATCACTAGAAATTTTTTCTCGCGCCCCAGATACATTAAGTTATCGCTCATCCCTTTACCCTTTAAATGGTCTGACACAGAGTGTAAATGCTCAACGGACGAATCGCCCGCGATAATCATGGGCAGTCGTTACCAACTCAAGCGCAAATCACCGCAAGGATAAATCGAATCGACCGATGGCATCACACTGACATCTATCGAGGATGAGACATGTTGAGCGCGTACTTCAACAATCTTTATTCAAGCGCAGAAGCCGGGCCGAAGAACTCGTAACGACTTTGCTGCTCAGGCACACCCGCCGCCTTGAGCTGGCGCTTTACCGCCGCCATAAATCCTTTCGGCCCCAGGAAGTAAGCATCCAGATCACGGTCTTCAGGCAACCATTGCTCCAGTCGTTGTTGATCTAATAATCCCACTGAATGCGCGGGAGAGCTAACGCCATCGTCTTCGGCGTAGCAATAGAAGTGCTTCAACTGCGGATAAAGACTGGCAAGGCCATCAACCCAACCCCGGAAAGCATGCACACTGCCATTGCGCGCGCAGTGAATAAAATGCACTGGCCGCGAAGTCGCCAACGCGGTTTCAAGCATCGCCAGTGTCGGCGTAATGCCTACCCCGCCGCTGATCAACACCAGCGGTTTTAGGCTATCGGTCAGTGTGAATTCTCCTGAAGGCGTAAAGAGATTAATGCGCTCGCCGACGTGCAAGTGGTCATGCAGAAAATTCGACGCCAAGCCGTTGGGCTCACGCTTGACGCTGATACGGTACTGGCAGCCATCGGCTACCGCAGACAACGAATAGTTGCGGCGCGTCTCTTCGCCATTAATGAAGAGTTGCAAGCCAATGTATTGGCCAGCGATGTGACCCAGAACAGCCTCACCATCGACAGGCACAAAATGGAACGAGGTAATCTCAGCACTTTCATCAACGCGGCGAGCCACCTTGAATTCCCGCGCCCCGCGCCAGCCGCCCACAGCGTCGGCTTTCTCCTCGTAAATCACCTGCTCCGCGCCAATCAAAATGTCGGCGAGCTGTTTATACGCATTGCTCCAGGCCCGCAAAACTTCAGGTGTTGCGATGTCACTGCCCAGCACTTCTTCAATGGCGCGAATCAGGCAGGTACCTACGATGGGGTAGTGGTGCGGCAAAATCTGCAAAGCGATGTGCTTATTGATGATTTTTGCAAGCAGTCCGCCCAGTTGCTCTAGTTCGTCGATGTGGCGCGCATACATCAATACGCCGTTAGCCAGCGCTCTAGGCTGATCACCACTGGCTTGGTGAGCCTGGTTAAATAAAGGCCGCACCTCCGGGTACTCTCTCAGCATCATTTGGTAGAAATACGTGGTCAACGTTTCGCCGCCGCTTTCGAGGAGTGGCACAGTGGATTTAACAATGGCACGATCATGAGCGCTTAACATGGGGATGACTCCTAAGCCGCAAGGCTTGATAACAGGTACCTTGCCCCATCAGTTTTCATGCCATATTTTAAGTCGTTATAATTCAACATATTAGGAAATATATATCAAATTGACCCCACTCAAATACAAGTCATAAAGACTCACAAATGTCTTTATGACTACATATGTTACAAATGGTCGATGATCTTAGGCACAAAAGCGGCTCAAGCCTGCTTCAGGCAAGTCGATAACCCGACATCGAAAGCTGTTCGCCGCTCATGTATAGCGACGCCTTTAATTTCAGAAGGTTGATATGTCCTCGAATAAAGCCCGCGCAGATTCTCTATCGCTGCTGCTGTTCACCTTGCGCAGCGGCAAAATGATGGCAATCAATTTGCTCAAAGTCAGCGAAATTATCCCTTGCCCTCCCCTGACCCGTTTACCCGAATCCCATCCACACGTTCAGGGCGTCGCTATCCTGCGGGGGGCGTCGTTGTCGGTGATCGATCTTAGCCGCGCAATCGGTGAGCAACCGTTGGTAGATCCATCGGGTGGGTGCCTGATCGTCACAGATGTGAGCCGTTCCAAGCAGGGTCTGCACGTCCAGGCGGTGAGCAAGATCGTTCACTGCTTGACCACCGACATCCGCCCACCGCCTTTCGGCTCGGGCAATAGATCGTTTATCACGGGCGTAACCCAGGTTGACGGCGTACTGGTACAGGTGCTGGATATCGAAAAAGTTATTCACGGCATCGCGCCGGCTAGAATCGTCAACGAACCCGTGCACTTGAGCGAAGAAGAAGCGCGAGTCTTGTCTAAGGCGAATATCCTGTTGGTCGATGACAGTCAGGTTGCCATGCAGCAATCGCTAATAACACTGCGCACCCTGGGAGTCCATTGCCACACGGCACGCAGCGCCAAGGAGGCCATCGATCAACTGCTTGAGCTGCAAGGCACTGCCGAGCAGATTAATGTGGTGGTTTCTGACATTGAAATGTCGGAGATGGATGGCTACGCTTTTACCAGAACGTTACGCGAAACACCGGATTTCAAGGACTTATACGTGCTTCTGCACACCTCCCTGGATAGCAAAATGAACAGCGAAAAAGCAAGTGCAGCCGGAGCAAACGCAGTGCTTACTAAATTTTCTTCTCCCGAGTTGACCAAGTGCTTGATTCAAGCGGCCCGAACGGTCGAGGCCCAAGGCATCTAAATCACCCTATTGAGACGAAGTCTCGCTAACACCGCCGCATGTTTCGTCTGCGTGACGCAGCCAGCGTCGATCTCAAAGTGCCGGAGACCCATCACGCCGCTTCACGCCTGAATGAAACATCTGGCATGCGTTATGTCCAACGCATTGCCGTTATACGACGAATTCCTACCGAGCTTGTCTGCCATAATTTGGCATCCAATGGATACTGCTCAAAAAGGAAATCGACATGAAAGCATTCGCGCTATTGCTCACAGGCCTTACGGTTATTGGCAGCCAAGCCAATGCATCCAGCGATCAGGCCTGGAAAGATCTGGATAACGCCGTCATCGCTAGCTGTGTCAAGGCCAGCCAACTAAAAGACGTAAAACCCGCAGGCGCCGCAGCGCTATTCGACGACAGCATCGGTTACAGCGCGCTTGTGCTCAAAGGGCACTACCCACAACCACACATGAAAAACAAAGTCGGCACCGAGCTGTGCCTTTATCAGCGCCAAAGCAAAACGGCGGTGGTGACCGAGTGGGACTTAATGCTGACCCCGGCGAAAAAGTAAGATCAATGGCTTATAACTTGCTTCAAAATCTGCCTCGGCAGTGACGATGCGGGTAAATCTGTCACCGTCACAACGTGCATTTTTTGGGCTTTCTACTTTGATGAAGACTCAGTTTGCCTGCGTAGGTTGCGGAAAATGCTGCAACGACCATCACGTCCCGCTGACATTACTCGAGGCCGGACAGTGGACGGCCGATGGCGGTACGGTGATCATCTTGGCCGAAGCTTTCCTTGAGGATGGATACGGCGTAATAGCCGTGCAACGCACCCACGCACAACGCCGTTCACTCAAAGTCCTCAGCGGCAGCGCGACCGCTTATGTTGCTATCACGTTCGCCGCTTATAACGTCGGACCTTGCCGGAATCTTGACGCAGAAAATATGTGCCGTATTTATGAGCGTCGTCCTCTGGTCTGCCGAATTTACCCAATGGAGATCAACCCGCATATCCCTCTAAAACCCGAGAGCAAGGATTGTCCGCCTAACGCATGGGAACAGGGACCGGATCTCATCCTTGGAAACGCGGTGGTCGACGCTCATCTGATGGCACTCATCGAACAATCGCGGCTAGCCGATCACGATGAGGTTGCTGCTAAAAACGCCATTTGCGATGTGCTGGGTATCCGCACCGCCGCACTCAAGGGCGACGGTTTCACTGCCTATTTGCCGGACATGACTGCCTTCGCCGGTGCCATGCAAGAAGTTGCCGATTTTCCTACGTCTGCGCAATCATCCGTCGAGTCCAACTGGTCATTCCACGTGTCGGGCCCGGAAATTATAGATACCTTGCAGTTAGCCGGAGCTCAGGTCGTAACCCATGAACCTCTGAACTACACCTTTATTTCCTTACGGAACACATGAACGACCATCAATGAAAAGTGTGGCGATTGTGATCTTTCCCGGCGTCCAGTCATTAGATGTCGCGGGACCATTAGATGTGTTTGCTGAGGCTAACCGTTTTGTACCTGCGGCTAACGGCTATCGCATCATTACGATCGGCACCGCTTCCTATCCGATCATGGCGTCCAACAGCATGCCGCTGGGTGCCGAGGTCGCTATTGAAGACGCCCCTCATCAATTTGACGTGGTGCTGGTGCCCGGAGGCCCGCTGTTGCCTGAAAGCATGCCTCAGCCTGCGATAACCAAGTGGTTGCGTAAAGCGGCGCCGCTCGCTGGGCGCTATGGGTCTATTTGCACCGGAGCGTTTATTTTGGGACATGCCGGGCTGCTTGATGGCAAACAGGCCGCCACTCATTGGAGCCATGCACGCCAACTGGCCGAGCAATTTCCTCTGGCGCGGGTTGAGCCTGACCGAATTTATGTGCGCGATGGTGCGCTCATGACCTGCGCAGGGGTTACTGCCGGAATCGACATGGCTTTGGCATTAGTCTCGGAAGACCACGGGGCAGCGGTGGCATTGGCGGTAGCCAAGCGCTTGTTGGTGGTGGTGCAGCGTCAAGGGGGACAATCGCAGTTCAGCCCCTACCTGACAGCGCCCGACAATGAAGGTTCGCCGGTGGCAAAAATCCAGCGCTACGTCATGGAACACATCGCCGAGCCGTTCTCTGTGGAGCGGCTGGCACAAGTGGTTGCGATGAGTCCGCGAAGTTTTGCGCGAATCTTCGCCCGAGACGCGAAAGTGACCCCGGCTGAATTCGTGCAACGGGCGCGGATCGACGCCGCGCGTCATTTACTCGAAGGCAGCCAATTGGCGATCAAGGCCGTGGCCTATCATTGCGGATTTGGCAGTGCCAGCCGCATGCGCCTGATTTTCAGCCAGCGACTTGGGGTAACCCCTACCCAGTACCGCGAACGCTTTCAACAAAATGCATAAGCGTAACTACAAGGTCAGGAATCAGCGCTTACCCATGGACTTGCGAGTGCCATGCGGCGCGGCGCCCGGGATCTTGTTGTGGCTGGCTTTGCCGGACTTCTTGTAATACGGCTCTTCCAAGGTCTTCACTGGCGTGAATTCAGCAGCTTTGAACGAAAACTTGAAGTCCGGAATGATCGCAGTTTTTTTACCTGCAACGATCTCGGCGCCCTGTTCGGCGACGGCTTCAGGAGCTGGCGTGTGTTCGGGGGTAGTCATGGAAGCTCCAAAAGTATCGAGTCTGTCGTAGGGCGATGATGGGCGGTCACCCAAGGCCGCGCAGCATACCTGAATCCTGGACGGCCTGCCGGCACCGCCTCCGACCTCCCATCGCCTTCTATTTGTAAAACAGGTCGATGATGACTTCGGCCTCGAATGCACCCGCTTTGGGGTTGGGGGTTTGCCAAACAAGTTCAGCGTCGAAATCAGCTTTGGCGGACGAGTCATTCCCCAACAGATCGGCCAAATGGAAAGGCTGGTTATAAGGCAGCGTGGCGCCGTTGCCGGAGTTGACAATGCGAATGCCAACGCCGTCGTTGGCTACCGGAACCAGAAAGTCGCCCGATATGATGCCCGATACCGGTTTGAACTGCGCACCGAGGCTGAAAGGCGTGTCACAGGTACGGTTGGTCATCAAAGAAAACGGGCGCCGATCAATCACCCGGCCCACAGCTACCTGCTGAATACCTATTGCGCCAAACTCGACAGTCTCAGGAATCACCTGCAACTCAGCATCACAGGCAACAAACCGCAGGCCACTAAGGTTGTTAATAACGTAGCTGAGGTTATAACCAGGCAGAGGATTCAGCCCCTCCGCGCTGTCCAGTTGCAGCAGTCGGTAATCCTGCAACTGACTGGCCACACCCGAAGGCGGCGTAGGACCAGATTTCTCTATGAACACCGATAAGGCCAAGTTGAAGTTTATACGCGGACAGGCATCGATATTCGACGCCCCTTCATTGCACACTGGCAGGCTTTGTCCGGTGCCAATCCGACCACTGCTTTGAAGATAATCGACGCCATTAAAGGTCAGTCCAACCCTGATACCTTGCCCTACTAACCTGTTGTCCGGGTTAAGGTAAACGAACACTTCTTCCTGTTGCGCCTGCAAACCATCCTTGAAGCACTCAACCTGAACATTGAACTGATCCGAGCGCCAGACAACAGTGCCTTCAGGAGCTGACGCGGGTATAGCAACGGTGCTACCCAGATCAGCTTGAATTACGGAAGATCCGGTCCCCTTGTCTTTGCATACCAACGCAAAACTGGTTACCGGAGTGAACAGTAACAGCGCCGAGATTAGGGAGCGAATGCAGCAGATGTGGGTCATGGTTGTACGTCCTTGATAAATGCGGCGGTCGGCCGCAAACGAGCGTTGAACGGCAAACGCTCTTCAACCTCAGCGCTGTAGTAGCGCGGACCGCCATAGTCGGTGAGTGCCTTGAAGGACAAGTGATGCCACCCTGGATTGCCAGGTGCGACAGCACCCAGTGGCAAGCTGAGGGTCACCCCCGGTGGTAGCAATTGGTAATCGCTGACGAGATGTTTCCCATTCGCGCCATCGAGTTGCACGTGCTGTAGTGAGGCATGGTAGGCAGTGGGATTACTGACCCGCAGAAAGCTCGCGCCCTCTTCATCACGCATCACACTCCACAGCAACGCTTCGGCAGTTTGCGCAGGGTCGCCAGACAAGCCCGGAGGTCGATAAAACACGTTGATGCGTTGGCGAATCGCAATGCTCAGCTGGTTTTCACCCGCCGCCCGCCGGGGGATTTCCATCACGTACAAATGCAGCAATGACTCACGCTGCAGCGGCCTGCCAACACCTTCATACAGAAGACGCAATGCCTGCTTGCGGTTGGCCGACAGTTGCGACAAGTGTGGCGTTACGGCAAAAGGCAGGTCGTTAGACTGATCGGCGTCAATGTCTTCAGCATCGCTGAGCCACGCCTGCAGCAGCACTTCATGATTGCTGCGATTAACGACTTCAATGCTCACTTCACGAAAGTTGCCGTCGAAGATCAATCGTGTTCCGCTCAAAGATACGGCGGCCTGCGCACCAGGAACGTTCAGCAAAAGGCCCACCGCCAACCACCCTAAAATTCCCAGCCGAATCATTGGCAAGTGACCTTCAATCGCTCATAGGCGCGGACCGGATCTTTAGGCGGCAAGCGGTAGGACGCCTGGCAGCTTTGATCGGACCACTTAACTCGCAGCACACCTATGTCCTGATCACTCAACACCAGCGCACGACTCGTGGGATCGACCACTGCCAACGACTTTCCATGTTCGTCTTCCACACTGGCGCCCAGCGGCACTTTGCTGCCATCCACGCGCACTAACTCAAATTGAATACGACGTCCTATCGATGCGTTGAAATGCACAACACTTACAGCACCGCGCCTGGGCACTACCTGAACGATAGCGTCTTCAACATCAATGTCGGCTCCTAACTGCCGCGTATCGAGTGCGACCCAATTAGTGCGATAGGGCTGGGCATAAGGCAACACTGCATAACCATTGGCCGATGTTTCGACGTTGTTGTAGTTGGTCAGCTTCGCGCCGCTGATCTGTGGCACCTCAACCAGCGCAAAGGTTTCACCCAAGGGTTGCCCGAAGTTAATCCCGCCACTATGTCCGACCAATGACCCGGAGGCACCCAGGCTTATCGCATCGTAATTACGACCTTGGCTATACCCCGCTTCGAAACGACCGTACGGCTTCGTGGTCGTAAGTTTCCCCGAACCAAACGAACCGGCACTACGGTCTTGTCCGGCCTGGACCGAGTAAAAGGTATTTCTGTCGTCTAGCACTTGGCCGTTGAGCCCCGCTTGGGCGTTGTAATCGCCGCCGCTGTCGCGTACCAGATTGAACGAAGCCCTGGACGATTTCGAGCTTGACCCCAGTGGCACTGTTAGCCCTACTGAGAGGCGATGGTCGGTACCCGCTTGTCCATCTGCATTCATCTGCTGATTACGCTCAATCGACAGGCTATAGCTGATGGTTTTCCAAGCAGCGTTGTACGACAAGAAAAGCTGGCGCGTGTTACCCGGTAGATTCCAGTAACGCTGATCGCTGGCTGTGAGACTTAACGAACCCGACAGTGCAGGCAATGACTGACTGATGTTGAGTTCAAGGCGGTCTTTTGCCCGACCGACCCCGGTTTGACCGATACGCTCGGCCTGTTCATTAACATGGTCTTCCAGCGTACGAAATTGGTCTGTGGAATAACGATATCCCGCGACGGCAAGGGTGGTGCGGGTCATATCAAGGGTGTTGGCGTAACGCAGGCGCAGGCTCCGCCCTTGTTGAGATTGCTCGCGCTGCGCACTGACGGACTGAGTGAGGTCCGCAGAAAAAGCACCCATGGGTGAGTTGATACCGGCACCGAGATTGGCCGCCTGATAATCCTGCGCCCATTGCACACCGCCAAAACCTGTTAGCCGCTCGGACACACCGTAAACCAGCGTACCCGTGGTGAAAGCGGGGGTCGCCTGATAGTCACTGTTGCTGTCGTATTGCCCGAGCGCGAAGCTGTAGCGCAATGCTCCCTGCGGCACCATGACGGGTAGCGATGCAAACGTCTGAGTGTATGAACGCGTAGTTCCGTTCGCTTCGACGACAGTTACCAACAGATCGCCATTGGAGCCGCTGGGGTAAATGTCATTGATTTCGAACGGGCCGGGAGAAACGGTGTTGCTGTACAGCAAATAACCGTTTTGGCGGACTTCCACCGTGGCATTGGTCTGGGCAATACCGCGAATGGTCGGAGCATATACCCGCTCACTGTCAGGCAACATGCCATCATCCGAACCAATCTCGGCGCCTCTAAAACGCACGCTGTTGAAAATTAATGAATTGGAATACACCTCACCGAGGGTGAGCTGGCTTCTAAGTGCCGTCAGGTCACGCTGGGCATAGGTGCGATTAGTGGTGAATTGGTAAGGCTTATTACCGCCATACGTCAACGAGGATTCATTACGCAGGCGCCAGGCACCTAGATTAAAACCATTGCGCAGCCCCAAATAGTATTGATCATTTTGCTCTTGCTGATTGTGCCGACGCACAGCACTGAAGTTGTAATTGATAAACCCCGCTGTTTCGCCTTCGTCCCACAGTTCTGGCGCCACGTAACCCCGAGCGCTGCGCGCCATCGCAGCCTGTGGCACGCTGATAGACAAGCGAAGATTATTGGGTTGGTACTCGACACGGGCAAACTCGACGTGAGCTGGCAGATCGAAACATGTCGCGGGCAGGCTGTCGCGTCCAAGCGTTGCAGGCTGCTGCAAACGGTCAATATCAAGACCAAAACTTTGAAGCATGTCCAGCGTCAGACATGGCTCGACCCGCTTGGACGTGGGGCTTTGCAAAAAGCCGATATCACGACGCCCGGCCAAGGTGCGATTGACATAAACGTCGATGCTGTAAGTACCGGGCAATACGCTGTTCCCGCGTAGAAACGCGTCAAGATCCGCCGGCTCGTTAGTACCCTGAATAAAGGCGGTGTTGAAGGTGACGGAAGCGGGTTGATCGGCGGCAGCGATTACAGGAGTCGTTAACGCCATGGCAATGCCAATACGAAGACCACTTAGCTTAATCCATGCACTCTCTGCAACCGGGTTTGCGATGAATCGTTTACTGTTAAGCGTGTACCATTCCATGTGCTGTTATCACTCAATCCTTGGGGTACTGTCACGCCGCAGAGTCCTTTCGCACAGGCGCAACCCGCCGAGGATGCGCACAGGTCGCAACTCGGATGCTCGGTATATAAAGGGGGTTCTTTTACTCGCTATTGAGTAACACGATCGCTTTTGTTAGTTAGAACAGCATTGGCCATGTCATGCCCATTTAATAGGGCGCGATATTGCACTTGCCCGCCGAAGTCATTGATGCTGATAAAGCTTACGGACACCGATCGGCCTTTCTGCAGTTTGGTCAGCGCAAGCTCCAAGGATTGTTTCGGCGCCAACATATGGCTCTCCTTACTCATCACCTGACTTATACCGTCATGCGCTTCAATTCTGACCATAGACACATGATAAGAACCTGGATTACTCACCTGCAGAACGCCGTTTCGCAAAAGTCGCCATTGCAGTTGCTGCGGCGCTTGGGACGGTACATCGCTTAATCCCTCAGGGCGGAAAAATACTTTGATGCGCTGACGAATAGCGATCTGCAACGCATTTGCGGCGGCAGTTTGTGGGATCTCTTGAACATTGAGCCAGAAAACTGATTCGCGATCCTGAGGCATGTCGGCACCGGCATACATAATCCTTAGGAGTTGCTTACCGTGGCCAGGCATACGAGTTAAGGCTGGAATGATCACAAACGGCAAATTTGAAGTCTCTTCGGCAGCGGCCTCGAGCCAGGATTGCAAAAGGATTTCCCCGCCCCCGCTGTTGTGAACGCCGAAACTGACTTCTTTGTCCTGCGCCGGATAGATGATACGGGTGGTATTGAGAACAATACCCGCCTGAACGCTGACGGCCGTTAGGAACGCCAGTAATAAGCAGGCATATTTAATAAGGGTGAAACGCATGATGACCGTCGCCTGAAACCGAAGTGTGACGGGGTGAGAAGACTCGCCCCGTCAAGGTTGTTACTCGTAGTCCAGTACGAAAGGCATGAAGCCGTCAGCGTTACCTGGATTAGTTGGCGTACCGTTCAATACATAGACTGCGCCGAAATTCAGCTCAGCCGTTGCACCTCCGGTGCCATCCTTGATCAACGGTTTGTCGATGGTTTCAGTACCGCTCAAGTCCATAATTTGGTTCTGAGCGTTCAGCAGGCCGATACCTACGCCGTCGGCAGCGCCCGTAGTACGCAACAGTTTGGAGTCGTTGTTGTCCAGACCGCTACCCGAGCGTGCGACAAAGCGCATTTTTACCGTGCTGTATTGCTCAACGCCTGCACTGCAGTTGATCAGTAACTGAACCGGCGTAGCGGTTTCCAGCTTGGTATCGCTGGCAGCGCCAATATCGGAGAACGATACATTCCCCAGATCAACGTTAATGTCCCCATTCGGGCCCGCACCTACGCCAGCACCCGGGCCGACTGCGCAGGAAATATTAGTCAGCGTACCGTTGAACACCAATTTTCCGTTATTGGCGGCGTTGGCCGTGCTCACGGCACCCAGACCCATTGCGCCTAACACAGCTAATGCGAGAGAGAGTTTTTTCATACGAATAACATTCCTTGTGTGTGTTTATGTTTTGCCCATCACTGGACGGCCTGAACTATAACGACACGATACAAAGGCCGCTGTCAGGAAAACCACATTATTGATAAGGATTTGGCAACAGTTAGCGAAGGCCTTTTCCGTAGGCAAATTCAGATTATTGATTAAACACCTATGAACGGGGGCTTATAGCGCAGACACAGCATGTAAAACCTTGGCAAAGGTACGAGATAAAAAATTTCGCAACCTGACGCTATATAACTTGAAGCAACATTTCGAAACAGTTGCGGGCTATTGGTACGTAACGATTACAACGCTGGCAGCAGGGTTTTCGTCTGCAATACCCCCTACTAAGGAAATATCGAAGGCCATGACATCACCGCTGCAAGCATTGCGATAGCGGTCCAGAACCAAGGTGACACGGGGTAAAACCTGAATTAGCTGTACTTGCTTCAAGGTTTTTAATTCAAAAAGGTGCCGGACATCACACGATGATTCAACAACCTGTCCCCGGAAATTGAGCACGCCGCCGCTGGCCAGTACTTCGGCACTGAAAGTTAAAATAGCTATTGAAAACAGAATAAAACCTGCCGTTTTTCTGCTCATATCACTACTCCGCCTAGTCATTTTCAGCGAAAGGACAGAAAAGCTTTAAGTAGGAACTTTCCTATACTTCCTTTCAGCAACCTTTCAACAAGCGTTCAATCACCCCTATTAAAAACAACGATTTTAGAAACCTTCGACCCCTATTTTTGTTATCGACAGAAACCGTGGAGTCTTGAGTTTTCGAAGATCTGCTCGCCTACCTCAGCGGAGTTAGATCCTCTTTCGCACTGGCTGACCAAGTCGGCGGGCAAATGAAGCGAATGAAGCTGCGGATATTCGAAAGACCTTCAACAGCTATTCTAGACCACCCCGCCCCTTCACCGGCCTTGCGACACCCAATGACACTGCTTCGAGGTAGATCGCAGGCAAGCGTGCTCATGCTTCACTCCTGATCGACCGTTTTATGGCAACAGTCATCAGTGGCTTTTTTTGCTTAACGTTTTACGAGTTTCCCTGCTTAGCACGCTCTTGAGGCGTCCGCACGCAAATTGGAAATCAACCGTTTCGTCACACCAAGACAGACTTGCAATTATTTTCAAAAAACACTCTGATTCAACCTGTATATTACCCTGCAGATAAAGGCGTTTATTTCTACATAAAATGCTCAATATCCAAATAAATTCAATGAATTATAGATATTCCCAGTATTCATTTTCCGGACTTCAAAAATGGATTCAACGCTCCCCGACCATGAACTGTTAGGCGATAGGTCCAGACCGGAGAATGTTTTGATTTTCGGTAGTGCGTTAGCGGTAATCGCTATTGTGGTCATTGTCACTTCGTTACTCATTCGCGAACGCGCCAGCGCAAAAGATTTCGCCGCCCGCTCAGCGTCTAATATTGTTAAATTGATCAAGTCGGATGTGCAGCGCAACATCGACCTTTACGACACTTCATTGCAAACCATGACCAGCTCCTGGCAGCGTCCCGAGGTTCAGGCCCTCACACCACAACTGCGCCAACAGCTGTTGTTCGACCGCTTCACCGCCGCGCCGTACAAAGGCAATTTGCTTCTACTTGATCAGAAAGGTGACGTGCTCGCGGACTCTCTATCCATTGCATCGAGACCCGATAATTTCGCACACAGGGAGCATTTTCGTGCCCACCAAGCCAACCCTGGCTTGGGTTTACTAATCAGTGACCCCTTCAAATTGCGATCGGGCTATGGCGACTGGTGCATTACGGTTAGCCGACGCATGTCTTCTTCCGACGGCAAATTCATAGGTATTGCTTCGGCGGCGATGCGCTTAATATATTTCAGTAAACTGTTCCAAAGCCTGGATATCGGCAGCAACAGCTACGTTAACCTAATCAATACCAACGGATATTTACTAGCGCGACAACCCGATGTCGGCAATGAAGCCCTTATAGGCAAGGATTTCAGCCAGAGGGAAAATATCAGACGCTTTATTAAGGAAGGCAACGGGACTTTTATCAGCGTCTCCAGCTTCGACCATCAAGAGCGTTTATTCACGTTCTCAAAGGTCGGTGATCTGCCATTAATAGTGGTGATTGGGCAGTCGATGGAGGAAGTTTATGGAACGTGGCTTCGCGGAACATGGCTGGTGGGCGGTGCTACGGGCGTTCTGTGTTTAGGTATTTTTTGGTTGACGTTTCTACTATGCCGGGAGTTGAGGTTACGTCGATGCGCCGAGCAGGGGTTGGCGCAGCTAGCCTCGACCGACGGTTTAACAGGCCTCGCAAACCGCCGTCAGTTGGATAAAGTGCTTAATGCCGAATGGATGCGCGGACTTCGCTCAGGCAAAACGATGTCACTGCTGATGATTGATGTTGACCATTTCAAGGCGTTCAACGATCGCCATGGTCACTTCGGCGGAGACGAAACACTGCGTCACGTTGCAGCAGCCATTCTAGCCAATATCCGTCGTCCAACCGATCTAGCCGCTCGCTACGGAGGCGAGGAATTTTCGGTAATTTTGGCCGAGACCCCACTTGCAGGCGCGGTGCTCATCGCAGAAAAAATCCGAGCGGCTGTAGAGGCATTGCCCACGTTTTCGACTGATGAGCAGGGCGTCACCGTCAGTATCGGGGTCGCCTCCCAAGATCATGTTTCAACGAGTGACCCTGACTTGTTAATCAGCATTGCGGACGCTGCGCTTTACCAAGCCAAGCGCAATGGACGTAATCGCATCGAGTGCGCAAGCGCTTGCAATACCGCCGCCCTTCCTCATGTCTGCCTGTAATCCGTCTAATAAAAAAACGCCAGACAAGCTGACGTTTTTTACCATTACAGCCACGTTAGCTGCGCGCGCGAACCTGATCACGCAAAGCCTTCACCTGATCGTGGTTCCGTTGCGTGCCCCTCAGTTGCTCTTGAATGAGCGCAACAACATTGAAAGGTAAGTTTTTAGAAGTCGCTTTTTCTAATGCATCTTTATAAGCCTTAAGCGCATGATCTTCGCCGCGCTCAACTTCATTAAGAATAGCTTCATCACTTTTACCGGTCACCGCCGACTTCAAGTCAACCCATGCACGGTGCAGCGACGCCCCTACACTCGTGCTGTCTTCTGGATCACCACCCAACGACCGTACTTCAGCTTGAAGCTTGCGAACGGCTGCGGCACATTCTTGTGAACGAGTGATAAAAAAGCCCTTCACTGTCGGATTCTTAATGTCTTCAGCACTGGAATGAAAACCTTTTTCACCGTCTTTGCTGGTCTCGATCAGATCGTTAAGTACAGAAACGGCTTCTTTATTAATATCAGTCATTTCCAATTCCTCTTTGGTGGATGATGCTAATAAAGAGAGCAGCGACCATGCCAGCTTGTAGTCACAACAAAAAACGTTTAATTTCAAATAATTACAAATTAACTGACTAAATTAAATCGCTCTTTCTGCAAGAACTGTCGTTTAGCCTGCATGCAGAATGCACGTATCTTGCACAACGACACCGCGTGTTCGGCCAAGAGCACATCCAACCAGTGGGCGCACACATGAACCCTCAAAAACTTGAATTACTAGTTACCCGAGAAATGCCCTATGGCAAATACAAAGGCCGACTCATCGCTGATCTGCCGGGGCAATATTTGAACTGGTTTGCTCGGGAAGGGTTTCCCCACGGCGAGCTGGGCGCGCTGCTGGCCCTGATGCATGAAATCGACCACAACGGTTTGGGTGCGCTATTGGACCCTCTACGAAAAAGCAAACGCCCGTTCCGCTTATGAAGAATCAGGCCATAAAGCACATTGGCGCAGCAAAAAAACGGGGCACCCGACCAAGGCGCCCCGTAAATGGCCGTAAACCAACCGTCAGTAATTAATAATTAAAACCTAATCGAACAACGCCAATGCTTCTGCACTGGCCGCTTGAACACGTGCCCAATCACCGCTTTTGATCCAGGCATTGTCCAGCATCCATGAACCACCTACGCACATCACGTTAGGCAGGGCCATGTAGCTTCGCAGGTTGGCTGGGCTGACGCCGCCAGTTGGGCAAAAACGTACATCAACAAACGGTCCACCGAGGGCTTTAATTGCAGCGACGCCGCCGCTGATTTCTGCCGGGAACAGCTTGAAGCGGCGATAACCCAAGGCATAGCCAACCATGATTTCCGAAGCGCTGCTGATTCCCGGCAACAGCGGCAACTCAGATTCGGTACCCGCCAGCAGCAGGTCATGGGTACAACCGGGCGTAACAATAAACTGCGCACCGGCGGCTTCTGCGTCTGCAAGCATCTTGCGATCCAGAATAGTGCCGGCACCAACGCATAACTCTGGACGCTGCTCACGCAAAACACGAATCGCGGTCAGACCGAACGCAGAGCGCAGGGTCACTTCCAGCGTGGTCAAGCCGCCAGCGGCCAAGGCATCAGCCAACGGCAGAATGTCTTGTTCACGAGCAATAGTAATCACCGGCAAAATCTTCGCTTTAGCGCAGAGCTCGTCGATTTGGGCAATCTTGTTCGCCATGCTATTGAGAGGCCGGTTGCTTTCTATTGTCTTCATAGCGGCGGATCCTTTACTTATGGGCACCAGTAAATCTCTAACGAAGAGTTGAGGAAGGCACGGATTGGCATTTGAGCAAGATCATCGCCCGCCAGTGCCGTGCGCAACGTGTCAAGTTTGGCCTGCCCGGAAATGGACAGGATCGGCAGACCCGCCGAAGCCAACAATTGGCGTGTCAGGGTCAATCGCTGATGCGGTACCGTCGGTGCCAGCATCGGCAGGCAGCGGCGCTGACCGTTAAGATTCAACGCTTCACCCAAATTCGGGCTGTTCGGGAACAGCGACGCGGTATGGCCGTCATCGCCCATGCCTAACACCAGCACGTCAATTGCTGGCAGTTCTGCCAGCGCCAGGTCAGCGGCCTGCGCTGCCTCTTCCAGATTCGCTGCGGCGCTGTAAAGGCTGATAAAACGCGCCTTGGCGACAGGACCTTGCAACAGGTAGCGCTTGAGTAAGCCAGCGTTACTGTCCGGGTGCTCGACCGGCACCCAGCGTTCATCCGCAAGACTGATCACCACTTTCGACCAGTCCACCGCATGCGCGGCCAAGCTCTGGAAGAACGCTACCGGGCTGCGCCCACCAGACACCACTAACGTCGCTACACCATTGGCCGCAATCGCGTTGATCAACTGCTCAGCCACCGCAGCGGCCAACTCATTAGCCAGTTGCGCCGGCTTTGTGAACTCGTGAGCTATAAGGCCCGTTGGCAGTTCAAGTTCATATATCGCCATACCATGCCCTCCCATCACGAGTAATCAAGGCAATGGAGCTCATTGGCCCCCACGATCCGGCGGCGTAAGGCTTGGGCGCATCGCCCGCCTTTTTCCAGCCTGCAATCAGTTGGTCACACCATTGCCATGCGGACTCAATTTCATCTTTACGAACAAACAGGTTCTGATTGCCGCGCATTATTTCCAGCAACAACCGCTCATAGGCATCGGGGGTTCGTGCGCTGTGATAGGTGTCGGAAAAATCCAGTTTCAACGGGCCGCTGCGTAACTGCATGCCTTTGTCCAAACCCTGATCCTTGGTCATCACCTGCAAGGAAATGCCTTCATCGGGCTGCAAGCGAATGATCAATTTATTGCTGATCTGCATCCGCTGCTCCGGGGCGAAAATATAGTGCGGCGGTTCTTTGAAATGGATCACGATCTGCGACAATTTTTGCGGCATGCGTTTACCCGTACGTAAGTAAAACGGCACGCCGGACCAACGCCAGTTGCGGATATCTGCGCGCAGAGCAACAAAAGTTTCTGTGTCGCTCTGCGTGTTGGAATTTTCTTCTTCCAGGTAACCCGGTACGGGCTTACCTTCGCTGTAACCGGCGATGTACTGACCGCGTACAACCTGGGTCGCGAGGCGTTCAGGGGTAAACGGCACCAGCGCTTTGAGCACTTTGACCTTCTCGTCACGAATACTGTCCGCAGACAGGTCGCTTGGCGGGTCCATAGCAATCAGGCAAAGCAGCTGCAGCAAGTGGTTCTGGATCATATCGCGCAGCTGCCCGGCCTGATCGAAATAGCCCCAACGGCCTTCAATCCCAACCTGCTCCGCCACTGTAATTTCCACGTGGGAGATATGGTTCTGGTTCCACTGAGTTTCGAACAAGCTGTTAGCGAATCGCAGGGCAATCAGGTTTTGAACCGTTTCCTTGCCCAGATAATGGTCGATTCGGTAGACGCGGTTTTCCGGAAAAAACTGCGCCACAGCATCGTTAACCCGACGTGAAGAAGCCAAGTCGTGGCCGATAGGTTTTTCCAGCACTGCACGGGTGCGCTCGGTCAGGTTCACCGAGGCCAGGTTTTCGCAGATCGCGCCATACACCGAAGCTGGCGTGGCGAAATACGCGATCATTGTCTCGGCGTTGCCTACTCGCTCAGCGAGTGCGACATAATCGTCGGCCCTGAGAAAATCGACGTGCAGGTAACTCAAACGCGCTTGAAAACGGCTGACCACTTCTTCGTTCAGTTCCGCAGCCGGCACAAAGCGGCGCAGGTGACTGTCGATGTTCGCCAGATGTTGCTGTTCGTCACCGGTTTCACGGGCCAGCGCCAAAATACGCGTGTCCGCGTGCAACAGTCCGGCTTGGTCGAGTTGATACAGAGCAGGAAACAGCTTGCGCAACGCCAGGTCGCCCAAAGCGCCGAACAAGGCAAAGGTGCACGGTTCAACCGTTATCAGAGGCATAATGTTTGTTCTTTTATCAAGTTAGGCTACAAATACCTTTTTTAAAGGCAGGACTCAAGGCCAAATGTAGTAATAATCACAACATTTCGTCTAAAACCAGATTCCTGTGGTGATCGACGAGGCCCATCAGTACGATAGGCCACCTTTGCCCGCACTTGGAAGACTCTCGATGACAGGCAGCGACCAGGCCCGTCTGACGCTGGCCAGACAAGGATATTAAATGGACCGCACGCGCAATCTCCTGGAGCACATTCAGGCTCGGCTTGACGATTTGAACAAGGCTGAGCGCAAGGTCGCCGAGGTGATTTTGCTCAACCCGCAGCAGGCTACCCGCTTGAGCATCGCCGCGCTGGCCCAGGCCGCCAAGGTCAGCGAGCCCACCGTCAACCGCTTCTGCCGCTCGTTTGGCGTCAGCGGTTACCCCGAATTGAAACTGCAATTGGCGCAAAGCCTGGCCAGCGGTGCTGCATACGTTAGTCGTGCGGTAGAGGCTGACGATGTTCCCGAGGCTTATACCCGGAAGATTTTCGGCAGCGCCATCGCCTCACTAGACAGCGCCCTGCAACAACTTGATCCGAACCTGGTTAGCAAAGCCGTGGACCTATTGATTCAGGCGCGACAGATTCACTTTTTTGGCCTCGGCGCCTCGGCACCGGTTGCCCTCGACGCGCAACATAAGTTTTTTCGCTTCAACCTGGCTGTCACCGCCCACGCCGATGTGCTGATGCAACGCATGATCGCCTCAGTGGCCCATACCGGTGAGTTGTTCGTAATCATTTCCTACACCGGGCGTACAAGGGAGCTAGTAGAAGTGGCACGCATCGCCCGCGAAAACGGGGCATCGGTGTTAGGACTGACTGCAGAAGGTTCACCACTGGCCAAGGCCAGCACCTTAAGCCTGAACATTCCACTGCCAGAAGACACCGACATCTATATGCCCATGACTTCGCGGATCATCCAGCTTACCGTGCTCGATGTCTTAGCAACGGGCATGACCTTGCGCCGAGGCGTGGATTTTCAACCGCATCTGCGCAAGATCAAAGAAAGCCTCAATGCCAGCCGGTATCCGATTGATGATGAGTTGATTTAGAAGCTGGGTTCGCTATCAATGCATCGGTTATTGAATTGTAGGGACTGGCGAAATCCCGAGGAGAGCGCCCCTTCGGGACAATCCAAGGTTATGCGCTCAATCCACCAAATGCGCCTGCAAGCTCAAATGCGCCTCCTCCCCCGGCGCAAGGCTTAGGCTGCTGGAACCTCCTGAAGCAGCTTGGACACAAACAAAACCCAGCGCCTCGTTACCGCCCACTCCCATTAACGGACGACTGCCTGGGTGCCAGATGACAGTGCTGGTGCTATCGCTGATGTCAATGCACAAATTGCGCTGCCAGGCCTCGTCCTGAAGCTGTAACTCTCCGGCATGACTGAACACCCGCTGACAACCGCCTTCAATGCGTAGCGATCCCTTCTGCACACAAGCCTGTCGATTCATTTGATCGTAGCCACGGGCGCCATCAAGGCCTTCCAAGGCGACATCGGTCACGTCGCTGATGCGCCAATAAGCGTGCAACGCCTGACCGAACAGGCAGGGCTCAATGTCTTGGTGTTTAGTACTCAAGCGCAGCTCCATGCCTTGCCCCAGGTCGGCGTGCAGATCGACCTGCCAATCCCACAGTTTCAAACGCCAGTGCAGATGGACGCCAGATTCGTCCTCAGTGCTGTCGATCAACTTCCAATCCAGCAACCGCGCCCACCCATGGGAAGGCCACACGCCTTCGCTAGGGTGGCGACCGTACCAAGGCCAGCAGATAGGCACCCCTCCACGGATTGCACCAACTTGCGGCCAACGCGCAGCGCACCACAACCAGGGACGCTGACCACGAGGTTGAAAATGCAGCAATTGTCCGCCCTGACGGCTGAATGCCGCTTGGCATTGAGGGTGATCAATCAGCAACACATCCCGCTGTTGATAGCGTTCCCACTGAAAAGTTGGTCTGGCCCGCGACCCATAAAAAAAACGCTGTAGCGGATGCTCAAGCATGTGCCCGGTCCTAAAAATCATGCTGCCCAAACCCTAGGCAACGATGTGCAGGCGACATAGTCATGTCGTTTGCTGCACAGCCATGCGAGGACCGACAGGCCTGCTCCCATGTCAGTGCTGAATGGCTTCCAAAAAAAACGGATAGCCATGGCTATCCGCAAAATGAGCACAAAGAGAAAGAACTTATTGCAACATCGTTAAAACACCGTCTGAATTTTCAGGCCGGCCACAACCGCGTTGTCAACTTTGTCCACGCCACCTGGATGGGTGATGTATTGCAGGTTAGGACGCACGGTCAACCAGTTGGTCACGTGGAAGCCGTAGTTGAGTTCGTAGTTGTACTCGGTGCTGCGCAGCGGGGCGTACAACGGATTGTCGTAGTCGGTGACGCCGTTGCTCGCATTGAGCAATTCAGCGTTTTTCTTCACGTCATTGTTAACATGGATACGCGCAAAACCGATCCCCATGTCATCCTTTGGACGCATATCGAACGGGCCTTTGTACACAAACATCAGCGACTGGTAATTGTCGATGAAGTTGGTGTCCTTGTCGTGAAAGGTAACGTTGGCCGCGACTTGCAGACCGCGCGAAGCGTCGCCGTTGTGGGTAGTGAGTTGCTGTTGTATTACGCCCCAGTAGCCGTGCTTGCTGCTGTGAACTTTGTAGCCGTTACCGGTAGTCGCTGCATTATTGCCGTTGTCGTCCTGAAGAACGTCATTGGCGTTGGCTGAGCTCTTGTAGTAACCCACACGGTACTCGCCCGGCAGACCGTTGGGGTTCGGCGACCAGACCAGTTCGACCGGTATGAGGGCACCCTTGGTCCCACTGCCGCTGAGTTTGAAGCCGTTGCCGTGTTCCAGTTGCGAAGGGTTCTGGTCGTACACACCGATCTGCGCATAAAACTCAGGGGTGATGTTGTACTTCACCCGCAAAGCTGCCTGCATGACCGGCCAGTTGTACCAGATGTTCGTCGCCCAGTTACCCGCCTGGGAACCGCAGAACGCCAGGTTCTGGAATTCACAGGGGAAAGTGTTGAAGTCTTCACCTTCGCCGAAGTAACCAGCTTTAATGTCCAGTTTGTTGTCGAGGAACTGATGCTGAATCCACAATTGGGTCAGGCGCACCATGTGGCCACGGCCGTACACCTCTTGGGAAGAACTCAAGGTGCCGGCTCGTGGGTCACCAATACGGTCATTGGAAATGTTTTGACCATTACGATTGGTGAGCTGGATCTTGGCCTGGGTGTTATCCCAGCCCACCAGCTTTTGCAGATCTAACGCCACGCCCAGACCAAACTGGTCGGAGTAGCGCGCAGTCTTGTCGTTGTTGTAGCCACCATGCAGGTTGCCGCCTACTTCACCGACGTAATCCGCCTTGATGTCGATACCTTGCTCGATCAACTTGGTCCGCTCGCCGCCCCAGTCGCCGGTCATCCATTTGGAATCGGCACTGAAAGCTTCGTCTGCCATCGCATTGGCAGAAAGAACCAGCGCTGCAACCGCTGACAGTTGGCAGAGCAAACGGGTGTTGTTGTGTTGCTTTTTCATCCCTACATCCTCATTTTATTGTTATTAGCTTAAGTACATGGTCTGCAGCATTTGCTCCGTCTTGCTGGTGGACCGACCTTCACGGCAGACCCGATCAACCAACTGTGCTCAAGCAGCCTTCAATGACTACGGTTTATCTGTGTAACGTTACCCCCACGCTCGGTGGGTTGCGGCGTCCCCAAAATACCTAGACGCTCGCCGCTCTTGGCGTCAAACAGCAAGACTTTGGACGGATCAAATTGCAAGGTCAGCGACTCGCCCACTTGCGGTGCGACATCCGGTGCCAAGCGACAACAAACCTTGCTGCCGTTCAGCAAAACGAATACCAATGTATCGGGCCCCGTAGGTTCGGTGACTTGGACCTCAGCGCGGATAGTCGGCAATCCATTCGCTTCGATGCTAGCCAAAACGATCTGTTCAGGACGCATACCGAGGATCACTTCACGGTCTTCAAGCCCGGCGTCAAGTATGCCCAGCGGCAGTTCACAGCGTGCTTGCCCGCTGTCCAGCAGCGCTAAAAGCCGTCCGTCTTTGCGTTGTAAGCGCAACGGTATGAAGTTCATCGGTGGCGAACCGATAAAGCTGGCAACGAACAAGTTGGCCGGGTCGTTGTAGATCTGCTGCGGGGTACCAAACTGCTGGATGATTCCGTCTTTCATCACGGCCACTTTGTCGCCCAGGGTCATGGCTTCAATCTGGTCATGGGTAACGTAAACGGTGGTGGTTTTATTGCGCTGGTGCATCAACTTCATTTCGGTGCGCATCTCGACTCGCAACTTGGCGTCGAGGTTGGACAGTGGCTCGTCGAACAGGTTGATTTTTGGCCGACGCGCAAGTGCGCGCCCCATGGCTACACGCTGCTGCTGGCCGCCAGACAGCTGCCCGGGTTTGCGGTTAAGCAGATGCTCGATTTGCAACAACTTGGAAACCCGAGAGACCTCTTCTTCAATTGCAGCGGGCGCCATTTTGCGAATCTTCAGGCCAAAGGAAATGTTCTCGCGCACGGTCATGGTTGGATACAGCGCGTAAGACTGGAACACCATGGCGATGTCACGATCCTTGGGACTCATGCCGCTGATGTCAGCGTCATCGATCAAAATTGATCCACCGCTGATGCTTTCCAATCCTGCGATGCAATTCATCAACGTCGACTTTCCGCAGCCGGAAGGACCCACAAGGATCAAAAACTCACCGTCATTGATCTTCAACTCGATATTTTTCAAGGTGTCCGGCAAACCGCTGCCGTAGGTCTTGTTAACGTTACGTAATTCTAGAGTTGCCATGCCTTACCCCTTGACCGCGCCGGCCGTCAGGCCTCGCACGAAATACTTGCCAGCGACGATGTACACCAACAGCGTTGGCAAGCCAGCGATCATTGCAGCCGCCATATCGACGTTATATTCCTTGGCGCCAGTGCTGGTGTTGACCAGGTTATTCAGCGCCACTGTGATCGGTTGCGAGTCGCCGCTGGAGAAGACCACGCCAAACAAGAAGTCATTCCAGATTTGAGTGGATTGCCAAATCAGGCAGACCATGATGATCGGGGTCGACATTGGCAGGATGATCTTCATGAAAATCGTAAAGAACCCGGCGCCGTCAAGCCGCGCGGCCTTGACCAGTGCATCCGGGATGCTGACGTAGTAGTTGCGAAAAAACAGGGTAGTAAATGCCAGTCCATAGACAATGTGCACAATCACCAGGCCAGTGGTGGTGCTGGCCAGCCCCATTTTGCCAAGGGTAAAAGACGCTGGCAGCAACACGGTCTGGAACGGCAGGAAGCAGCCGAACAGCAGCAGGCCAAAAAACAATTGCGAGCCGCGAAAGCGCCACATCGACAGCACGTAACCGTTCAGGGCGCCAATGGCCGTAGAGATCAGAACCGCCGGAACAGTGATTTTGATCGAGTTCCAGAAATAGCCATCCACGGTCGCCCAGGCTTTAACCCAACCAATGGAGGTGACCACCGTCGGCCAGCTCAACAAGTTGCCGCTGCTGATGTCTGCCGGTGTTTTGAAGCTGGTTAGCAACATCACCACCAACGGCACCAGGTACAGCAAACATGCGAAAATCAGGACCGCGTGAATCGCGATCCGACTAAGGCTGAAAGATGATTTATTCGCCAGACTACTCATCGCGCTTGGCCCTCAATTCGGAATACAGATAAGGCACGACGATGGCAAGAATCGCCCCGAGCATCAGCATCGCACTGGCAGAGCCCATGCCCATCTGGCCGCGACTGAAGGTGAACGAATACATAAACATGGCAGGCAAGTCCGATGAGTAACCCGGGCCGCCAGCAGTCATCGCTGCTACTAGGTCAAAACTCTTGATGGCAATGTGCGCCAGGATCATCACAGCGCTGAAGAACACCGGCCGTAGACTAGGAAGAACGACCTTGAGATAGATGTGAGGCAAGCTGGCGCCATCAATCTGCGCAGCACGAATAATTGATTGATCAACACCACGCAGACCGGCAAGAAACATAGCCATGATAAAGCCCGATGCCTGCCAAACTGCTGCAATGACCAAGCAGTAGACCACGCGATTCGGGTCCACCAGCCAGTCCAGACGAAAGCCTTCCCATCCCCAGTCGCGCAGCATCTTGTCCAGGCCCATGCCGGGATTAAGCAGCCACTTCCAAGCGGTACCGGTGACGATCATCGAGAGCGCCATCGGGTACAGATAAATAGTGCGAATAAACCCTTCACGGCGAATGCGCTGATCGAGGAATACCGCCAACACCACGCCAACCACTAGGCTGATGGCGATGAACATGCTGCCAAAGACAGCCAGGTTTTTGCTTGCAACCCACCAGCGATCGTTATCGAACAAGCGAGCATACTGAGCCAATCCCGCCCAGCTATAAGACGGTAGAAAAGTAGAGGTGGTGAACGACAACACAAACGTCCACAGGATATAACCGTAAAAGCCGACCAATACGACGAACATGCTCGGCGCCAGCACCAACTTTGGTAACCAGCGTTGAAGCACGTCGAGCGGCGAGGCTTTGCTGATAACAGCGACAGAGCTCATCGAAAAATCCACGTCAGAAACATCAATACCCGTTCGCAGTTGTGCCTGAAACCAAACTCCGGTTTCATCAGCACGAACTGCGGCTGGGGCTTACTGCTGGCAAGCCAGCAGTGGTTAGATTTATAGGTTCACTTGGCTGATTTAATTGCCGATGCCAACTGCGTCGCTGCCTTCGCAGGATCAGCGGCTGGATCGTTGATGTAGTTAGTGACCACATCGAAAATCGCACCTTGCACAGCCAGCGTCGTTGCCATGTTGTGTGCCATGCTCGGCTGCAGGCCGCCGGTTTTAGCGTCAGCCAGGAAGTCCTTGGCTGCCGTCTGGGCACAGGAGTCGAAGCCGTACTTGTTCATGTCCTTCAGCATGTCGAGACGAACCGGAATCGAGCCTTTGTTGATACTGAAGACTTTCTGAAAGTTCTCACCCAACGCGACTTTGGCCAAGTCTTGTTGAGCAGCCGTTGTACCCGCATCCTTTTGCTTAAACACGGCCAGGGAGTCGATGTTGTAGGTGAAGGCATGTTCGGTGCCAGGGAACGGAACGCACTCGTAATCCTTGCCCGCTACCTTATGCGCCGCAGTCCATTCACTTTTGGCCCAATCGCCCATCATCTGCATACCGGCCTTGCCATTAATCACGTCGGCAGCAGCGAGGTTCCAATCACGACCCGCTCGGTTAGCGTCCATGTAAGTAGCGATTTTCTTCAACTCGGTGAATGACTTCACCATTCCCGGACCAGTGAGGGTTTTTCCATCAAGATCTACAAACGCTTTCTTGAAACCATCAGCGCCCATAACCGATAGCACTACGTCTTCGAAGACGGTGCTGTCCTGCCACGGTTGACCACCGTGGGCCAGGGCAATGAAACCGGCAGCCTTGAGTTTGTCGCCGGCTGCGTAGAATTCTTCGAGGGTGGTGGGGGCCTTGGCGATACCGGCTTTCTTGAAGACTTCAGGGTTGATCCACAGCCAATTCACACGGTGGATGTTCACCGGAACAGCAACGTAGTCACCTTTGTACTTCACCGTGTCGGACACTTTTTTGTCTAGTAGGCTGTCCCACTTCTCTTCTTTGGAGACATTTTTCAGCACGTCGGTATCGAGTAGACCAGTAGAGGCCCACTCCTGAATATCCGGACCTTTAATCTGAGCAACGCCCGGAGGATTACCGGCAACCGCGCGACTTTTGAGCACGGTCATCGCGGTAGAACCGCCGCCGCCGGCTACAGCGCCGTCTTTCCAAGTGAACCCGTCTTTTTCAACTTGAGCTTTCAGTACATCGACCGCAGCTTTTTCTCCGCCGGATGTCCACCAATGCACTACTTCCACAGTACCTTTGGAGTCAGCAGCTTGAACGCTCAGAGGGAACAACGAGGCGAGAGAAATGACGGCGGCGAGGCGGGAAATTGAATTCATCTGATTACCTTTTCTTGTTGTTATACATGAGCAAGTCTGGAGCTTGCGCTGCATGGATTCTAACCAAGGGATTGAGCAATACCGTAACGAAGGGACGCGCAATGGTCACAGACTGGTTACATTCACACAAAATGGTACAAGCCGGTCTATAGGGGGCTCGCGGGAGACGCCGAAGATTCTGTGGGACCGAATTCATTCGGGAAGCGGTCAATCAGATGGATCGCGTCAAACCATTCGCGAATGAATTCGCTCCCACTGAATTCAGGGAAGCAGAATTGATCAATCAACCGTCCGAGGCAATCTCAACGTCACGCGCAGCCCGCCCTCACGCAGGTTTTGCAGGCTGACCTCTCCGCCATGGCTGTGGGCGATGTTGCGAGCGATTCCCAACCCTAGCCCGTAGCCTTGCTGTTGTTTGCCCGCTAAACGAAAGTGCGGCTCAAATACCTGCTCCAGACGCTGCTCGGGTACGCCTGGACCTTCGTCATCGACGTGGAGGACAAATGCACTGCTGTCGTCTGTTACATGCAGGTGCGCCCTTTGTCCGTATTTGAGGGCGTTGTCGATCAGGTTGCCCATGCAGCGCTTGAGCGCCAGCGGTTTGCCTAAAAATAGCGCTCCAGCTTGGCCCTGTTGGGTCACGCGGCCATTTCCGGCAGGCGAGACGTAGGGCTCGACCAGACAATCCAACACGTGATTGAGGTCCACCGGCTCGATGTTTTCATGAATATCAGTGTCTTTCACGCATTGCAGGGCGCCTTTGACCAGCAGTTCCAGCTCATCAAGATCGCGACTGAACTTGGCCTGCACGCTTTCATCCTCCAATAACTCAACCCGCAAACGAAGCCGAGTAATCGGCGTGCGCAAATCGTGGGAAATGGCGCTGAATAATTGACTGCGCTCGGAAAGGTAACGGCTGATGCGTTCGCGCATGGCGTTGAATGCCCGGCTGACTTCAACCACTTCACTCCCGCCGCCCTCAATGACCGGTTCGACCACGGTACCCAATGACATTTCCCGCGCGGCCCGTGCCAACCGCTTGAGTGGCCGACTCTGCCAATGCACCAGCAGACCGATGAATAGCAGCAGAAAGCTGCTGGTTAACCCAATGAACCATACCTGTTGCGTCGGCAGGTTCTGCTCTTCCAGGGTGGTGTAGGGTTCCGGCAGCAACGATGCAATGTACAGCCATTCACCGGGCGACAATTCGATTTGCGTGACGAGCACGGGCGGGTTGATCGGTTCCAAACTCAACGCATAGTGCGCCCAGGAACGTGGCAGTTCGTCGAGTTTGAGGCCACCGTTGAAAATCTTCAGATCCTCAGGACGCACGAATCTCACCGATATCGTCGGTTCGCTGCCCAAGTGTTGACGCAGCACCTCTTCGACGGCATTCAATACGGCTTGCTTGCGCAGGGTGGGGCCAAGAACCTCCATTTCCAGCGGCTTGTCGTTGAGAGACACGACAAAACGCGTGCCGCCCATGCTGCGCAACTGGTCCAACACCAGCGGTCGATAAGCAACCGGTAGCGAACGGAAGTAGCTGACACTGGCAGCCATGGAGTGCGCAAGACTGCGCGCACTGGTGACCAAGCCTTCCATTTGTGTCGCGCGCAACTGCGAGACCCAAATCACGCTGGACAGACCTTGCGCCAATAGCACAACTAGCAAGGTCAGCAGCAACATCCTACCGAGTAATGAACGAGGCATTGGAAAGCGCCAGCCCCTCATTTCAGTAGCCATTGCTGGCCTGGAAGGTCACGTTCGCCGCCAACAGGTAACCGCTGCCGCGCACGGTACGAATCAACCGCGGCGCTTTGCCGGTATCGCGCAAGCGCTGACGCAAGCGGCTAACCGCCATGTCAACAATGCGCTCCAGCGGCATTAACTCGCGTCCACGGGTGGCATTGCCAATCGTGTCGCGATCAAGAATCTGTTGTGGATTGTCCAGGAATAATTTGAGCAGCGCAAAATCAGCCCCGGAAAGGATGACTTCTTCACCGTCACGGTGAAATAAGCGATGACTGACCATGTCCAATCGCCAATCGTCGAACACCAGCACTTCGCCGCCGCTGCGCTCATGACCGAACTGTGCGCGGCGCAATAACGCCTTGATGCGCGCCTGCAACTCACGAGGGCTGAACGGTTTACCCAGATAATCATCAGCGCCCAGTTCCAGGCCGATTACTCGATCAGCCTCGTCTGAACTGGCGGTGAGCATGATGATGGGGACTTGGGCATAGCGCGGATGTTGGCGGACCCAACGGCACAAGCTAAAGCCATCTTCGTCGGGCAACATGACATCGAGAATCACAAGATCGCTGGGTTCATCACTGAGCGCTTGGCGAAAACCGGCACCATCACCGACCGTGCGCACTATGAAGCCACAGCGACTCAGGTAGGTTTGCAGCAATTCACAAATTTCCTGGTCGTCGTCGACCAGCAAAATTGACTTACTGACTGAGCTCACAGGGTCGTCCTTGTTATCAATAAAGCCTGTTTCTTAGTTGAGGCCGAGTAAATTAAACGCGACCAAACGCTTGCTGTAATGCTACGCCGGCACCCATAAGCCCTGGATATTCAGCTGTTACCAACCAAACCGGTACGCCCTTGAAGTAATCCTTCATCAAGCCTTTTTCGGCGAACGACCTGGCAAAACCGCTGGCAATGAAAAAATCACTGAAACGAGGAATCACACCGCCGCAAATGTAAACACCACCACGCCCGCCGACGGTCAATACGTTATTGCCTGCCACACGACCTAACCAGCAACAGAACTGCTCCAGCACCGCTGCCGCCACCGGATCGCCTGCCACGGCAGCCGAAGTGATAGCCGCCGGCGATTTATGCGTTGGCTCAATGTTATCCAGCGAACAACTGACTTGGTACAACAGCAGCAAGCCGGCTCCGCTGAGGATGGTTTCAGCGCTGACGTGCTCGTGCTCTGTCATCAATCGCGCCCAGATCTGGGCTTCCCGGGGTGTTCCCAATGGAAGATCAACGTGTCCGCCTTCGCCGGGCAAGGCCATCCAATGGTTATCGGCAAGGCCAATCAACGTGCCCACGCCTAATCCCGTTCCAGGTCCGATCACTACACGCGGTCGCCCTGCTTCAGGCATGCCGTGGCACACCGTCAGGTATTCGTTGTCTTTCAACCGGGTCATGCCCAAGGCCATTGCCGTGAAATCGTTGACCATCAACAAATTATCAACTTTGAGGTGGGCGCAGAATTCCGAACGGCTGATTCGCCAGTGGCTGTTGGTGAAATGAAATACATCGCCGCCCACCGGTCCGGCTACGGCCAGGCAGACGGAGCCGACTTCGCCCGGATGCAGGTCCAGGTCTTCGAGGTAGACCTCAAGGGCCTTTTCCGGGCTGGCGTAATCAATGGTCGGGAACACCCGGACCGAATGCAACGTATCGTCTTCCCAAATGGCAAAACGCGCATTAGTGCCACCGATATCACCCACCAAAGCCAATTTCACTTAAGCGTCTCCAATCCCGAGGTAAAGGCGCTAGCGCCCTGCTCTGCCGAGCTGAAAGCCATGCGCATGAAGCCAAACAGTTCGCGCCCACACCCAACACCGTTGTCGAGCAGACCCACTGCCGGTTCTCTGCCGGCCAACTCTGCCGCGTCCACCAGAACGTGCAATGTACCCTTAACACCGTCCAGACGGATAATGTCTCCGTCACGAATCAGCGCCAAGGGTCCGCCGTCGAACGCCTCCGGGCAGACATGGATCGCTGCCGGGATCTTACCGGACGCGCCAGACATCCGCCCGTCGGTGACCAACGCCACTTTGAAGCCACGGTCCTGCAACACGCCAAGGAACGGCGTCATTTTATGCAACTCAGGCATGCCGTTGGAACGTGGCCCCTGGAACCGCATGACCGCGATGAAATCACGTTCCAATTGACCGGCTTTGAACGCGTCCGCCAAGTCTTGCTGGTCCTGGAACACCAGCGCTGGCGCTTCGACGATTTGATGTTCGGCGGCGACCGCAGAGACTTTCATCACGCCCCGACCGAGGTTGCCTTCCATCACACGTAAGCCGCCTTCGGCCGAGAAAGGCCGAGCGACCGGACGCAAAATATCCTCATCAAGGCTTTCGATCGGGCCGTCGCGCCATACCAATGTGCCATTTTCGAGGAATGGCTCTTGGGTGTAACGGCTCAGGCCGAATCCGGCAACGGTGTTGACGTTTTCGTGCAACAGACCGGCTTCGAGTAATTCGCGGATCAGGAACGACATTCCGCCCGCCGCCTGGAAGTGGTTGATGTCAGCTTTGCCGTTTGGATACACATGGCTAAGGGTCGGCACCACATCTGACAAATCGGCCATGTCCTGCCAAGTCAGAATAATCCCAGCGGCCATAGCAATGGCGGGCATGTGCAGCGTGTGATTGGTCGAACCGCCTGTCGCGTGTAGCGCCACAATCGAGTTCACCAACGAACGCTCGTCGACGATTTCGCCCAGCGGCATGAACTGCCCGCTTTGCTTGGTCAACCGGGTGACTTGGTGTGCCGCTTCACGCGTCAGGGCATCGCGCAACGGGGTGTATGGATTGACAAAAGAAGCCCCAGGCAAGTGCAGGCCCATGACCTCCATGAGCAGTTGGTTGGTGTTGGCGGTGCCGTAAAACGTGCAAGTGCCAGGGCTGTGGTACGACTTCATCTCCGTTTCCAACAGCTCTTCGCGGGTGGCTTTACCCTCGGCGTAGCGCTGACGGACATCGGCTTTTTCCTTGTTGGAAATCCCCGACGGCATCGGGCCACCCGGTACGAATAAAGTCGGCAGATGACCAAAACGCAAGGCGCCCATCAACAAGCCCGGCACGATCTTGTCGCAGATACCGAGACACAGCGTGGCGTCGAACATGTTGTGAGACAGCGCGATGGCGGTCGACATTGCAATCACTTCACGGCTGGCGATACCCAGTTCCATGCCCGGCTCACCTTGGGTAACGCCGTCGCACATAGCGGGAACCCCACCGGCAAACTGGCCCACCGAGCCGATTTCACGCAAGGCTTGTTTGATCTGCTCAGGGTAATGCTCATACGGTTGGTGAGCCGAGAGCATGTCGTTGTACGAAGAAACAATGGCCACGTTGGCAGCATTCATCATTTTCAGACTTTGTTTGTCTTCAGTGCCGCAACTGGCCACGCCATGGGCGAAGTTGGCACATTGCAATTTACCGCGCATCGGACCATCGCTGGCGGCGCCACGGATCATGTGCAGATAGCGCTCACGTGTCGCACGACTACGGGCTATTAGCCGCTCAGTTACCTCAAGAACACGGGGATGCATGTAATGAACTCCAAGCTAGCGGATAGGTGACCCGTTCAGATGATTTCAATTTTCGGCAGTCGAGCCTAGGCTGAGCTCGGGCACGACTTCGAACAACTGTAATGGGCTTACGGGTTACTCGTTGTAGATAAAACAAAATATTGCCACTAAAAAGGCTTGTTTTCTATTTTTATGCGAATAATCTTGTAATTCCAACAACAAATTTCACAGAGGACGGCTGTATGACTCTTCGCATCGCAATCAATGGATTTGGCCGCATCGGCCGCAATGTCCTACGCGCACTCTATACCCAAGGTTACCGGCAAGACTTGCAAGTCGTCGCCATCAACGACTTGGGCGACAGCTCGATCAACGCACATCTGCTGCAATTTGACACTGTTCACGGCCATTTCGGCGGCACGGTCGAGTTCGACGATGAGAGCCTGACGGTCAATGGGGACCGAATTGCAGTCAGCGCCATCCGCAACCCGGCCGACTTGCCGTGGAAAGCCGAGAACATTGACGTTGTATTTGAATGCACCGGTCTGTTCACCGACCGCAATAAAGCCGCTGCGCATATCACTGCTGGCGCTCGCAAAGTGATTATCTCTGCACCGGCCAAAGGTGCCGATGCCACCGTGGTTTACGGCGTTAACCACGACGTGCTGCGTCAATCGCATCAGATTATTTCAAACGCATCGTGTACCACCAACTGCCTGGCACCCGTGGCCCAAGTGATCCATCGCGAGCTGGGCATTGAAAACGGCTTGATGACCACGATTCACGCCTACACCAACGATCAGAATCTGACTGACGTCTATCACACTGACCCTTACCGTGCGCGTTCAGCCACACACAACATGATTCCAAGCAAGACCGGCGCGGCTGAAGCGGTGGGGCTGGTGCTACCGGAACTGGCGGGCAAACTGACAGGAATGTCGGTTCGGGTGCCGGTGATCAACGTTTCACTGGTGGATCTGACCGTGCAGCTCAAGCGTGAAACCACTGCCGAAGAGGTCAACGAGATATTCAAGGAAGCCAGCCGCCACTCTAAAGTGCTCGGCTACAACACGTTGCCGTTGGTTTCCAGTGACTTCAACCACAACCCACTGTCCTCAATCTTCGACGCCAATCACACCAAGGTAAACGGTAAGCTGCTGAAAGTGTTGGCTTGGTATGACAATGAATGGGCATTCTCCAACCGGATGCTGGACAATTGCCTGGCGCTGCACAACGCAGACTGACAGGGCATCTTTCATAGCTTGTCACGAATGGCCGCTTGACCAATATCGCAGATGATAACAATTATCATTAGCTATTTTATTGGTCAGGTATTCCGTGAACCAGTCGAGTTTCAATGAACTCTTCCTTTCCCAGCGCAAAATTCTGCTACGCATGCTGCAGAGAATGGTTGGCAACGTTTTCGCGGCAGAAGACTTGTTGCACGACACCTACTTGCGCGTCACTCGCGCCTTGGCTGAACGCTCAATCGAGCATTTGGCACCCTTTCTCTATCAGACCGCGCGAAACCTGGCGTTAGACCACCTGCGTGCGCAACGCCTTCAATCCCGGACGATGATCGAAGACGTACCGCTGGATGTTTTGCGCAACGTCACCCAATCCCAAAGCAGCGCCGAAGATGCCGCTCATGCTCAACGCTTGCTTGAACGCCTCAACACCTGCCTCACTGAACTGAGTACACGTCAGCAAAAAATATTCTCCCTCAATCGCTTGCAAGGCTGCAGCTATCCGGAAATTGCAGCCCAGCTCGACGTCTCCACAAGCACGGTGCAAAAGGAGCTAAAGCTGATCAAAGCCATCTGCAATGGGGTTGTGTCTCAGCATGAACTGTAGTGAATACCAATAGTTTTTACGCGATGTCCATCCGTCGTTCGTCTAGTTATAGCCAACGCAATTGATTCTCATTTAAATCAAGCGTGACTATGAATAATGACCCTAACGACGGCGAGCTATCGATGCTGACACCAAGTAAAACCTTCACCCAATCTTCACTCACCCTGGCATTGATTGCAGCGCAGGCATTCAGTCTTGTAGCGACCGCTGCGATACCTAACGAAGAAGCCGCGCCGGTATCGGCGGGCAATGCCGTCATGTTGCAACAAACCACTATAAGCGCCACACGCACTGAACAGTCGGTCAACTCGGTTTCAAGCAGCGTCAGCGTGCATGAACGCAAAGAACTTGATGAGCAGAACGTCAATAACATTCGTGATTTGGTGCGCTACGAACCCGGTGTGTCGGTGGGCGGTACCGGGCAACGTTCTGGCACTACCGGATACAACATCCGAGGGATCGATGGGGATCGAGTCCTGACCCAGGTCGATGGCGTCGAAGTTCCCGCCAGTTTTTCTAACGGGCCTTATGCTAAAACTCACCGCAACTACGTGGACCCGGAAATCGTCAAACGCGTAGAGATCCTACGCGGACCGGCGTCGGTGCTGTACGGCAGCAGTGCTATCGGTGGCGCGGTCAGCTATTTCACCCTCGATCCGGACGACATTATTAAGCCCGGGCAAGACGTCGGCGCCCGGTTGAAAACCGGTTACAACTCGGCGGACAACAGTTGGCTCAACTCCGCTACCGTCGCCGGTCACCATGAAAATATCGACGGTTTGCTGCACCTGAGCCAGCGCAACGGTCGTGAAACTGAATCCTATGATGACCATGGCGGCACCGGGCTGGGCCGCACCGCTGCGAACCCGGAGGATGTGCGTAACACAAATGTACTGGCAAAACTGGGCTGGAATTATGGCGAGGAATCGCGGCTAGGGTTGACTTACGAACGCTACAGGAGTGATACCGATACCAACCAGAAAAGTGCAGTGGGCGGGCCTTACTTCCCCGCTCCCCAAGGTTGGTACAAGTCGCGCACGGGGAATGACACCCTCACCCGCGAACGATTCGGCATTGAAAACCGCTTCGCCCTCAATAGCGCGCTGGCCGATCACGTCAAATGGAGTTTGAACTATCAAGTCGCCAAGACCGACCAGAGCACAGAAGAGTTGTTATCGTCTCCTAGCCGTAAAGTGAACCGTGTGCGAAACACTGTCTATCAAGACAAACAATGGGTCGTTGACGCGCAGTTCGACAAAACCTTTTCGATTGTTGATACCGATCATCTGCTGACCTACGGCACAACCATCAAGCAGCAAAAAGTCACCGGCTTGCGCCAAGGCAGCGGTACCTGCGTGGCCGTATTTCGCGCCTGCCGAGTGATTGGTACGGACAGCCCGGCCGACCGTGTTAAGCCTATGAGCGACTTCCCGGACCCTACCGTCACCAGTTATGCGCTGTTCGCTCAAGACGAAATTCGCTGGAACAACTGGACCTTCTCGCCGGGCCTGCGCTACGACTACACCCAGCTTGATCCGCATATCACTCAGGAATTTTTGAATAGCGCCAACCCAAGCGGTAACGGCACGGTCAGCGACAAAAATAAAACCTGGCATCGCGTATCACCCAAATTGGGTCTGACCTATGCGCTGACCGAGCAATACACCTTGTACGGCCAATACGCCGAAGGTTTCCGCACGCCAACCGCCAAAGCACTGTATGGCCAGTTCGAAAATCTCACCTCAGGCTACATCGTTGCACCTAATCCGAACCTGAAACCGGAGACCAGCAAAAGCTACGAAACCGGCCTGCGAGGCAATTTCGACGCGGGATCGTTTGGCGTAGCGGTGTTCTATAACAAGTACCGCGACTTCATCAACGAAGACGCGATTACCCCTGGTGCTCTTGAAACCGTGTTCCAGGCCAATAACATCAAGCACGCCACCATCAAGGGCGCCGAGGTCAAAGGCCGCTTGAACCTTGATGCATTCGGTGCATCCGCCGGTCTGTACACCCAAGGTTCAGTGGCCTATGCCCACGGACGCAACAACGACACTGGCCAGCCGATCAACAGCGTCAACCCGCTGACCGGCGTCTTCGGTTTGGGCTACGACCAAAATGCTTATGGCGGATTGCTGAGCTGGACAGTGGTTCAGCGCAAGAACCAGGTCGACGACACCGCGACCGTTTTCAATGCGCCAGACGGCACCTCCAGCCAATTCAGATCAGCAGGCTATGGCGTCTTCGATTTAACCGGTTACTACAAGGTTGCTGATGACGTAACCATCAACGCCGGCCTGTACAACCTCACCGATAAAAAATACTGGAGCTGGGATGACGTGCGCGGTTACGACAGCACTGGCGAAGCGGGCGCCACCAGCCCGGCCAACCTTGATCGTTTGACCCAGCCGGGCCGCAATTTCGGCGTCAACGTGGTGTGGGACATCTGATGTTTTAGCCTGCGCCGGGTACATTCGGCGCAGGTTTACTCGTTTCGAAACGTGTTTTAAAAGGACGATTTATGACTTCCCGACAGCATCGCCCGGCCCTTCGCTCTCAACGGCTGAATCAGATCACCCAGGCGCCTCATGAACAGCTCGACAAGGCGGTAAAAGCCAACGCACCGTTTGAAAGCTTGGCCAGTTACACCCGCTTTGTCGTGGCTCAATACGTTTTTCAAGCGGAGTTGGAAGCCGTGTACAACGACCCGGAACTGGTGAAAATCTTCGACGACCTGCCCGACCGCTGCCGCGCTGAACACGCCAAGGCCGATCTGACAGACCTTTGCACCGTGGTGCCTGAACCGGTCGCCGGTGCACTGCTTCAGCCCACCAAATTCCAGGCATTGGGATGGTTATACGTCTCGGAAGGCTCCAAGCTGGGCGCAGCTTTTTTGATCAAGCGCGCCGTGGCTCTAGACCTCAACGCTACCTTTGGCGCGCGTCATCTGAGCGAACCTGCCGGGGGCCGGGCCGACGGTTGGAAGCGTTTTGTGCGAACTCTGGATAATTTGCAGCTCAGTGCCGAGCAAGAGGCGCAAGTCGAACGGGGCGCAATCGAGGCATTTGAACGTTTCAATGTGTTGCTGCGACAGGCTTACGCCACCGCACCGAAGACTTAAACTGCTTGAACCCGGCGCGCCCGGCCAGCCCTGTTAAACTGCCCGGGTTGTTAAATGGACACACGCCCATGACCCTCTCGACCAAACCTCACGCACCGACCGGCTCAAAAACCGCTCGCGTGCTGTTCGGTATTCTTGCCTATGTCAGCTTGACCATAGGCTTGATCGCCATCGTCGTACCCGGTTTGCCCACTACCGAATTCATCCTGCTGGCCGCCTGGGCTGCCACCAAAAGTTCACCCCGGTTAAGCGCCTGGCTAGAAAACCATCGACTGTTTGGCCCGATGCTGAGCAATTGGCGCAACGGCCGCCTGATAGCCCGCCGGGCTAAAATCAGCGCTAGCGTCAGCATGTTGATCTGCGTTGTAGCGATGCTCATCCTGCTCAACCACCACTGGCCGGTCTACCTCGCCATTGGCGGTATGAGCCTGGGCAATCTATGGATCTGGTCAAGGCCGGAGCCTGCTGAAAACTCTGTGTAGATGCCAACTTCTGGCGAAGGACTTCATGCGATGCATGACACTTCGCCACCTCGCCACCTCGCAACAAGACGGTATCTACAAATAGAGCAACGATAGCGTGTCGAGTTATGTGGTCCAGGTTGCCCCAGTTGCCTGCAGGCACCAGCGACAGATTGTCACGGCAATAAGATAACTACTTGATCTGCGTCATCTGCCCGTACAGCGATTGAACTACCGTTGTGAATTCCTTCTCTTGGATGGAGCTGCGCGATGTCTGATTCTCCTGGCAAACTTCGACTCGGCGCGCTAGTGGCCTTGGTAGTGGGCTCGATGATAGGCGGGGGGATTTTCTCGCTCCCGCAAAATATGGCCGCCAGCGCCGACGTCGGCGCCATTTTACTGGGTTGGGCAATAACTGCCGTCGGCATGCTGACCCTGGCGTTCGTGTTCCAAACCCTGGCCAACCGTAAACCCACCCTCGATGGTGGTGTATACGCTTACGCCAAAGCCGGTTTTGGCGATTACATGGGCTTTTCGTCAGCCTGGGGCTACTGGATCAGCGCGTGGCTAGGCAACGTCGGTTACTTCGTTCTGCTGTTCAGCACCCTCGGTTATTTCTTCCCGATCTTCGGTCAAGGCAACACCCCAGCCGCAATAGTGGGGGCCTCTATTTTGTTGTGGGCAGTACATTTTCTGGTGCTGCGCGGGATCAAAGAAGCCGCGTTTATAAACCTCGTCACCACCGTTGCCAAAGTCGTGCCGCTGTTGCTGTTTGTCTTGATTGCGATCTTCGCCTTCAAGCTAGACATCTTCACCGCTGACATTTGGGGTATCAAGAACCCGGACCTGGGCAGCGTGATGAATCAGGTGCGCAACATGATGCTGGTCACCGTCTGGGTGTTCATTGGCATTGAAGGCGCAAGCATCTTTTCCGCCCGGGCCGAAAAGCGCTCGGATGTGGGCAAGGCCACCATCATTGGTTTCATCACCGTGTTGCTGTTTCTGGTGTTCGTGAACGTGCTGTCGCTGGGCATCATGACTCAGCCAGAATTGGCCAAACTGCAGAATCCATCAATGGCTGCCGTGCTTGAGCATGTAGTCGGGCATTGGGGCGCGGTATTGATTAGCGTGGGCTTGATCATCTCCCTGCTCGGCGCCCTGCTGTCGTGGGTCTTGCTGTGTGCGGAAATCATGTTTGCCGCAGCCAAAGACCACACCATGCCAGCGTTCCTAAAGCGTGAAAACGCCAACCATGTACCGGCCAATGCACTGTGGCTGACCAACGCCATGGTTCAGGTATTCCTGATCATCACTTTATTCTCTGCCAGCACTTATCTGTCGCTGATCTACCTCGCGACCTCGATGATTTTAATCCCGTATCTGTGGTCCGCAGCCTATGCCGTGTTGTTAGCGGTGCGCGGCGAAACCTACGAAAAGGCCATCGCCGAACGCAAGAAAGACCTGTTTATCGGTGCCGTCGCGCTGATCTATGCGGTCTGGTTGATTTATGCCGGCGGCGTGAAATACCTGCTGCTCTCGGCCCTGCTCTATGCACCCGGCGTGATTCTGTTTGCCAAAGCCAAACGTGAACTCGGCCAACCGGTTTTTACCAACCTGGAGAAGTTGATCTTTGCCGTCGTGCTGATCGGGGCGCTGGCTGCTGCCTATGGCCTTTACGCCGGTTTTCTGACCCTGTTGTAACACCCCTGCTCATGTCATTGGAGGAGTACAGAAATGTCCGCTGAACCCGTCAAACTTGGCGTCCACTCTGAAGTAGGCAAGCTTCAAAAGGTCTTGGTCTGCTCACCCGGCCTCGCTCACCAACGCCTGACTCCAAATAACTGCGATGAACTGCTATTCGACGACGTGCTATGGGTCAATCAGGCCAAGCGCGACCATTTTGATTTCGTCACCAAAATGCGTGAGCGTGGCGTCGATGTGCTGGAAATGCACAATCTGCTGACCGATATCGTGGCGACGCCCGAAGCACTCGATTGGATTTTGGAGCGCAAGATCAGTGCGAACTCCGTCGGCATCGGTTTAATCAACGAGACCAACGCCTGGATGCGCAGCCTGGAGCCGCGCAAGATCGCCGAATACTTGATTGGCGGCGTGTCTGCAGATGACCTGCCGAGCGATTTCGGCGGAAAGACTCTAGAGATATTCCGCGATTTCCTGGGGCATTCCAGCTTCATTCTGCCGCCGTTGCCAAACACGATATTCACCCGTGACACCACTTGCTGGATCTATGGCGGCGTTACCTTGAATCCGATGCACTGGCCCGCGCGGCGTCAGGAAACGTTGCTCGCCAGCGCGATCTACAAATTTCACTCTGAGTTCGTCAACGCGGATTTCCGTATCTGGTACGGCGACCCGGATGAAGATCACGGTAACGCCAGCCTTGAAGGTGGCGACGTAATGCCCATCGGTAATGGTGTGGTGTTGATCGGCATGGGCGAGCGCTCGTCACATCAAGCCATCGGCCAACTGGCGCGGAACTTGTTCAAGTACAACGCGGTTGAACGGGTGATCGTCGCCGGTCTGCCAAAGTCCCGCGCAGCGATGCATCTAGACACCGTGTTCAGTTTCTGTGACCGCGACCTGGTAACGATTTTCCCGGACGTGGTCAAACAAATCGTCGCCTTCAGCTTGCGCCCTGACGAAAGCAAACCAGGTGGCATCGACATCCGTCGCGAGGACACCAACTTCCTCGACACCGTCGCCGCAGCGCTCAATCTCAAAACCCTGCGGGTGGTGGAAACCGGTGGCAACAGCTTTGCCGCTGAGCGCGAACAGTGGGACGACGGCAACAACGTCGTGGCCTTAGAGCCAGGCGTGGTCATCGGTTACGACCGCAATACCTACACCAACACCCTGCTGCGCAAAGCTGGCGTCGAGGTCATCACCATCAGCGCCAGTGAGTTGGGCCGAGGTCGCGGCGGTGGCCACTGCATGACCTGCCCAATCGTTCGTGACCCGGTTAATTACTGATTGTTTGCCCACTTTCAAGGGAGATTAAACATGGCTTTTAATATGCGTAATCGCAGCCTGCTGAGCTTGATGCACCACACCACCCGTGAGCTGCACTATTTGCTCGACCTGTCCCGCGATCTCAAGCGCGCGAAATACACAGGCACCGAACAGCAACACCTCAAAGGCAAAAATATTGCACTGATCTTCGAAAAAACCTCGACCCGCACCCGTTGCGCATTCGAAGTAGCGGCCCACGACCAAGGGGCGCACGTCACCTACATTGACCCGGTGTCGTCGCAAATCGGCCACAAGGAAAGCATGAAAGACACCGCACGGGTTCTCGGGCGCATGTTCGACGCCATCGAATACCGTGGTTTTGAGCAGGAAATCGTCGAGGAACTGGCCAAGTTCGCCGGCGTACCTATTTTCAATGGCTTGACCGCTGAGTTTCACCCAACGCAAATGATCGCCGACACCATGACCATGCGCGAACACAGCGACAAACCGCTGCACGACATCAGCTACGCCTACCTGGGCGATGCGCGCTACAACATGGGCAACTCACTGCTGATGATCGGCGCCAAGCTGGGCATGGACGTGCGTATCGGCGCACCTAAAGCGCTGTGGCCGCATGAGGATTTCATCGCCCAATGCAAAGTCTTCGCCGAGGAAAGCGGCGCACGCATCACCATCACCGAAGACCCGAAAGAAGCGGTCAAAGGCGTCGATTTCATCCACACCGATATTTGGGTGTCCATGGGCGAACCGGTAGAAGCGTGGGATGAGCGCATCGAGCAATTGCTGCCGTATCAGGTCAACAGCGCCATGATGAAAGCGGCGGGCAACCCACGGGTTAAATTCATGCACTGCCTGCCTGCGTTTCATAACAGCGAAACCAAAGTCGGTAAAGACATCGCCAGCCGCTACCCAAACCTGGCCAACGGCGTGGAAGTGACCGAAGACGTTTTCGAATCCCCAGCCAACATCGCCTTCGAGCAAGCGGAAAACCGCATGCACACGATTAAAGCAATCTTGGTAGCGGCATTGGCAGGATAAGTTGCAACAAGACTTCAGGAGCCACTATTGGCGGCTCCACAGGGGTTGCGCTAACTTCAAAAAGGAAAAACCACCATGCGTATCGTCGTTGCTCTGGGTGGTAACGCCCTGCTCCGTCGTGGCGAGCCGATGACGGCTGTCAATCAGCGGATCAATATTCGCATCGCCGCCGAACAACTCGCCAAAATATCCCACCACAATGAATTGGTCGTCGCTCACGGCAATGGCCCGCAAGTCGGCCTACTGTCCCTGCAAGCGGCCGCCTACACTTCGGTATCTCCATACCCGCTTGACGTGCTTGGGGCAGAAACCGAAGGCATGATCGGCTATATGATCGAGCAGGAATTGGGCAATCTGCTACCCATTGATAAACCGCTCGCCACTCTGCTGACTCAAGTTGAAGTGGATGGTAACGACCCCGCGTTTCAGCACCCGAGCAAACCCATCGGCCCGATCTACTCAAAAGAAGAGGCCGAACACCTGGTTCAAGAAAAAGGCTGGAGCATTGCCCCAGACGGTGACAAGTACCGGCGCGTTGTAGCCAGCCCGAGACCCAAGCGCATCTTCGAAATTCGCCCGATCAAATGGCTGCTGGAGAAAGGCAGCATCGTGATTTGCGCCGGCGGTGGCGGCATTCCGACAATGTATGGCGAAGACGGCAAGCTCAAAGGCGTGGAAGCCGTGATCGATAAAGACCTGTGCTCGGCCTTGCTGGCGGAGCAACTGGACTGCGATTTGCTAGTGATTGCCACTGACGTTGATTCAGCGTTTATCGACTGGGGTAAGCCGACGCAAAAGGCCATCGCCCAGGCTCATCCCGACGACATGGAAAAACTGGGCTTTGCCGCAGGCTCGATGGGGCCTAAAGTGCAGGCTGCCTGCGAATTCGCGCGCAACACCGGAAAAGAGGCCGTGATCGGTTCGCTGGCGGACATCGAAGACATCGTCAACGGTTATGCCGGAACCCGGATCAGCACCGCCAGACAAGGCATTCACTATCGGTGAACCTGGGAAGCGACCATGTGGTCTATTCCTACACTTTTGTACCGTAAAGGAGCAACGCACATGTACGAGCCAGGTCATTTGTATATCACTCGCGCTGCGCTGCAACCCGATGACTTCGGGTATGACATCCATATCCACTACGAAGTGCATCAAGACCCAAAAGACGGCGCTTACATGCATTTCTCCATGGTCGGCGATGTCAACGGCGACGCGTTCGAAGATACGTTTGATCTGCCGCGTGACAGCGCTTTCAACTTCGCCAGCGTGGCCAACAAGATCGCAATCAAACACGGCTTGCCGCACACCGCGACCCTGCCGCTGGCGATGCACAAGCAATACGACGAAATGTTCGAAGACGTCCGGGCAAAGCTCGCCCTTAAATCGGGTGAGCCGGTGAAGCCTGAGCATCTGAAGTAATTTACAAAGCCTCTCGCCACCGCGTTCGCTCTTTAGGAGCCAACTTGTTGGCGAAGCGCCTGCCACGCCACCACCCAATTTACTGGCATAATTGCCGCCCTCGCCGCCGGAACACTCATTCGCCCCATGCGTATCCACGTCTGCTTCATCGACCGCGTTGGCATTACCCAGGAAGTGCTGGCGATTCTCGGCGGGCGCAATCTGAATCTGGACGCGGTGGAGATGGTTCCGCCGAACGTATACATCGACGCCCCCACCCTCAGCCCGCAAGTGCTGGAAGAGTTGAAAGACCGGCTGTTTCGAGTGCGCGGTGTCGAGGCGATTACCGTGGTCGACATCCTTCCCGGCCAACGGCGGCACCTTCAGCTTGATGCCCTGCTCGCCGCCATGACCGACCCGGTTTTGGCGCTGGACAGCAACGGCCGCATACTGCTTGCCAACCCTGCACTAATTGCGCTCTGCGGCCGTGAGCCTGCGGGCGAATCTGTGGCGGAGCTGTTCGCTGATCCCGGTCTGCATACGGCGCTGCTGGAAAACGGTTTTCGCCTGCCATTGCGCGAAGTCACGCTCAACGGCGAAGCTCTCCTGCTGGACGCCACGCCGATCACTGACGCTGGGGCATTGCTCACCCTGTACCTGCCGAGCCGCATTGGTGAACGCTTGGCCGCGCTGCACCATGACCATTCCGAGGGTTTTGACTCACTGCTAGGCGAGTCGCAGCCCATCCGCACGTTGAAGACGCGAGCGTTGCGCGTCGCTGCTTTGGACGCGCCGCTGCTGATTCAAGGCGAAACCGGCACCGGCAAAGAGCTAGTGGCCCGTGCCTGTCACGCCATCAGTGCCCGCCATGCGGCACCGTTTTTGGCGCTCAACTGCGCCGCACTCCCGGAAAACCTCGCCGAAAGCGAACTGTTCGGTTACGCCCCCGGCGCCTTTACTGGCGCCCAACGTGGCGGCAAACCCGGACTGATGGAGATGGCCAACCACGGCACGGTGTTTCTCGATGAAATCGGCGAAATGTCGCCGTACCTGCAAGCCAAGCTGCTGCGGTTTTTGAACGACGGCAGCTTCCGGCGCGTCGGTGGCGACCGGGAAGTGAAGGTCAACGTACGGATCCTCAGCGCCACCCACCGAGACTTGGAAAAGATGGTCAACGAAGGCACCTTTCGCGAGGACCTGTTTTATCGACTGAACGTGCTTAACCTTGAGGTGCCGCCGCTACGTGAACGCGGGCAAGACATTTTGCTGTTGGCGCGCTATTTCATGGAGCAAGCCTGCGCGCAGATTCAACGGCCTATCTGCCGCCTGACGCCGGGCACCTACCCGGCCCTGCTCAGTAATCGCTGGCCCGGCAATGTGCGCCAGTTGCAAAACGTGATTTTCCGCGCGGCGGCGATTTGCGAAAGCTCGCTGGTGGACATCGGCGACCTGGACATCGCGGGCACCTCAGTAGCGCGCCAGACCGACGGCGAAGTCGCCAGCTTGGAACAGGCGGTCGAAGACTTCGAAAAAACTTTGCTAGAAAAGCTCTACGTCAGCTACCCCTCGACTCGCCAACTTGCCAGCCGTTTGCAAACTTCCCACACCGCCATCGCTCACCGGCTGCGCAAGTATGGGATTTCCGGAAAGGGTTGATGCCCAAAGGTTGGCTCCTTCAGGGAAGGTTATTTCTCTGAACTGTACTGAAACCACTACAGCGGAACGAATTCGCTACAGAACCCTGCACGCCGCGCAACGCAAGGCCCTGATCCCATAGGCATTTTCCAGACAGGTTTAACTGTAGCGATTCCGCTACAGCGGACAAAACATGTCGATGTTAAAAATCTCATAACTATATGATTTAAAACAATATTTAGACACTGGCCGCAAAATTGCTATGAACTCGCCATTACGTTCGTGCCGGTCACGAGCTTTTGCGCCTTTGAGGAGTTTTTATGAGCGAGTTGCGATTCACCGTTGATCACGAATGGTTACGTGCTGAAGCTGATGGCAGCGTTACTGTTGGCATCACCCCGTATGCACAGGAATCGCTAGGCGACGTGGTGTTCGTGCAACTTCCGGAGCTGCAGGCCTACACTCAACACGCTGAAGTCTCGGTAGTGGAGTCAGTCAAAGCCGCCAGCAGCATAAACATGCCGCTAAATGGTGAGGTGGTTGAAGTCAATACTGCCCTCGAAACCACTCCTGAGCTGGTCAACGAAGATGCATCCAGCGCGGGCTGGTTCTTTCGTTTCATCCCTGAAGATGCTGACGCCATTCACGCCTTGCTCGATCAAGGCGCGTACGACCGCTTGATCAAAGCCAACGCCGAGGCTTGAGGAATAGACATGACTGACCGTATCGAGTTAAACACCGCTAACGAATTTATCGCGCGCCATATTGGCCCTCGCCCAGCTGACGAAAAAGCCATGCTCGGCCTCTTGGGCTTCGACTCGCTAGAAGCGTTGAGCGCCGCTATCATCCCGGAAAGCATCAAGGGCACCAGCGTCCTCGACATGGGCCCGGGGCAAAGCGAAGCGGATGCACTGGCGTCAATCAAAGTTATCGCCAGCAAAAACCAGCTGTTCAAAACCTACATTGGCCAGGGCTATTACAACACCCATACCCCTGCTCCGATCCTGCGCAACTTGCTGGAAAATCCAGCGTGGTACACCGCTTACACGCCATATCAGCCCGAGATTTCCCAAGGCCGCCTGGAGTCATTGTTGAACTTCCAGACATTGATCAGCGACCTGACCGGTTTGCCGATCGCCAACGCATCGCTGCTCGACGAAGCGACCGCTGCCGCCGAAGCCATGACCTTCTGCAAGCGCTTGAGCAAGAACAAGAGCAGCCATCTGTTTTTCGCCTCAATCCATTGCCATCCACAGACCGTCGATGTTCTGCGCACCCGTGCTGAACCGCTGGGGATTACCGTCGTGGTCGCGGATGAAAGCGAACTGACTGAGGTCGGTGAATATTTTGGCGCGCTGCTGCAGTACCCAGCGAGCAACGGTGATCTATTCGACTACCGTGAACTGGTCGAACGCTTCCATGCTGCCCATGCACTGGTGGCGGTATCCGCGGATCTGCTGGCATTGACCTTGCTGACCCCGCCTGGCGAATTCGGCGCAGACGTGGCCATTGGTAGTGCACAACGTTTCGGCGTACCACTGGGTTTTGGTGGTCCGCACGCGGCTTACTTTTCCACCCGCGACGCGTTCAAGCGCGACATGCCTGGCCGTTTGGTCGGGGTGTCGGTTGATCGCCATGGCAAGTCTGCGCTGCGTCTGGCCATGCAAACCCGCGAACAACATATCCGCCGCGAAAAGGCCACCAGCAACATCTGCACCGCGCAAGTGCTCTTGGCCAACATTGCCAGCATGTATGCGGTCTACCACGGACCCCGTGGCCTGATACAGATCGCCAAGCGAACACACCACTTGACCGCGATTTTCGCTCAAGGGCTGAGCCAGCTGGGCTTAAACGTCGAGCAGGCGTTCTTCTTCGACAGCTTGACCTTGGTCACCGGCGCCGACACCGCGACCCTGCACGCTAAGGCCCGCGCGCAACAGATCAACCTGCGTGAAATCGACGCCCAGCGCCTTGGCCTGTCGTTCGATGAAACCACCCAACAGGCCGACGTTGAAGCCCTGTGGCAGTTATTTGCGGTTGATGGACAAAAACTGCCGGACTTCAACGCACTGGCTAACGATGCCAAATCGAAGCTGCCTGCCGCGCTCGTGCGCCAATCGCCAATCCTCAGCCACCCGGTGTTCAACCGTTATCACTCCGAAACCGAGCTAATGCGCTACCTGCGCAAATTGGCTGATAAGGACTTGGCGCTGGATCGCACCATGATCCCGCTCGGCTCGTGCACCATGAAACTCAACGCCGCCAGCGAAATGATCCCGGTCACCTGGGCCGAGTTCGGTAATCTGCACCCGTTTGCCCCTGCCGAGCAGAGCCTGGGTTATCAGCAATTGACCGACGAACTGGAAACGATGCTCTGCGCCGCCACCGGTTACGACGCCATTTCGCTGCAACCAAACGCCGGCTCTCAAGGTGAATACGCCGGTCTGCTGGCGATTCGCGCTTACCACCAAAGCCGTGGCGACGAACGCCGCGACATCTGCCTGATCCCATCTTCTGCCCACGGCACCAACCCCGCGACCGCCAACATGGCCGGTATGCGAGTGGTCGTAACCGCCTGCGATGCACGCGGTAACGTCGACATCGAAGACCTGCGCGCCAAAGCCATTGAGCACCGCGAACACCTCGCGGCGCTAATGATCACTTACCCGTCGACCCATGGCGTGTTCGAAGAAGGCATTCGCGAAATCTGCGGCATCGTTCACGATAACGGCGGTCAGGTATACATCGACGGCGCCAACATGAACGCGATGGTTGGCCTCTGCGCGCCGGGCAAATTCGGGGGCGACGTGTCGCACCTGAACCTGCACAAAACGTTCTGCATTCCCCACGGCGGTGGCGGTCCAGGGGTTGGCCCGATTGGCGTGAAATCGCACCTTGCCCCGTTTCTTCCGGGCCACGCCACGATGGAGCGCAAGGTGGGCGCGGTCTGCGCGGCACCGTTTGGCAGCGCAAGCATTTTGCCGATTACCTGGATGTACATCCGCATGATGGGTGGGGCTGGCCTCAAGCGAGCTTCACAGCTGGCGATTCTGAATGCCAACTACATATCGCGTCGCCTGGAAGAGCATTACCCCGTGCTGTACACCGGCAGCAATGGTCTGGTGGCACACGAATGCATCCTCGACCTGCGCCCCTTGAAAGACAGCAGCGGCATCAGCGTTGATGACGTCGCCAAGCGCCTGATCGACTTCGGCTTCCATGCGCCAACCATGTCGTTCCCGGTGGCCGGCACCTTGATGATCGAACCAACCGAAAGCGAATCCAAGGAAGAACTGGACCGTTTCTGCGACGCCATGATCTGTATCCGCGACGAAATCCGTGCAGTGGAAAGTGGCGCGCTGGACAAGGAAGACAACCCGCTGAAAAACGCGCCACACACGGCGGCCGAAATCGTTGGCGAGTGGACTCACCCGTACAGCCGCGAACAAGCGGTGTACCCCGTCGCCTCGTTGATTGATGGCAAGTACTGGCCGCCAGTGGGTCGCGTCGACAATGTCTTTGGTGATCGCAACCTGATCTGCGCGTGCCCATCGATTGAGAGCTATCAAGAGGCTTGATCTGAATAGGCATTAACAGCCTCGCCAACAAGTTGGCTCTACAGAGGAATGCAATTCCCTGTAGGAGCCAACTTGTTGGCGAAGCGACTCATAACAACAAAAAATACCGGAGTGCACCATGTCACTGAGCGTATTTGACCTGTTCAAGATCGGCATCGGACCCTCCAGTTCGCACACCGTAGGCCCGATGCGTGCCTCTGCGCGGTTTGCCGAAGGCCTGCGTCGCGATGACTTACTAACCAGCACAGCCAGCATCAAGGTCGAGTTGTATGGGTCGCTGGGCGCTACCGGCAAAGGCCATGGCAGTGACAAAGCGGTAATGCTGGGCCTGGAAGGCGAGCACCCGGACACGGTGAATACCGAAACCGTAGCCGAGCGCCTGCAACAGATCCGTGGCAGCGAACGCTTGAATCTGCTCGGTGAACACAGCATCCCGTTCATTGAAAAACAGCACCTGGCGATGATCCGCAAACCCTTGGCATTCCATCCAAACGGCATGATTTTTCGTGCCTTCGATGCCGCTGGATTGCAAATCCGTAGTCGCGAATATTATTCAGTAGGCGGTGGTTTTGTCGTCGATGAAGACGCTGCCGGCGCAGACCGTATTGTCGAAGACAGCACACCGCTGACCTTTCCCTTCAAAAGTGCCAAAGCGTTGCTCAGCCATTGCACCACCCATGGGTTGTCCATTAGCGAAGTAATGCTACTCAATGAATCCGCTTGGCGCCCGGAAGCAGAAACCCGCAGCGGTCTGCTGAAGATTTGGCAAGTCATGCAGGACTGCGTCACCGCAGGCTGCCGTAACGAAGGCATTTTACCGGGCGGCTTGAAGGTCAAGCGCCGCGCCGCCGCGCTACACCGTCAGCTGTGCCAGAACCCTGAAGCCGCGCTACGCGATGCGCTGTCGGTGCTGGACTGGGTGAACCTGTACGCCTTGGCGGTGAACGAAGAAAACGCTAATGGCGGCCGCGTCGTCACTGCGCCCACCAACGGCGCGGCGGGAATCATTCCGGCGGTATTGCATTACTACATGCGTTTTATTACCGGAGCCAACGAAGACGGTGTCGTGCGTTTTCTACTCACAGCAGCTGCCATTGGCATTCTTTATAAAGAAAACGCTTCGATCTCTGGCGCTGAAGTGGGCTGCCAGGGTGAAGTCGGTGTTGCCTGTTCCATGGCCGCCGGCGCGTTGTGCGAAGTGTTGGGCGGTAATGTCCAGCAAGTGGAAAACGCCGCCGAAATCGGCATGGAGCATAATCTGGGCCTAACCTGCGATCCGATTGGCGGACTGGTGCAAGTCCCCTGTATCGAGCGCAACGCCATGGGTTCGGTCAAGGCCATCAATGCCGTGCGCATGGCGCTGCGTGGCGACGGCCAGCACTTTGTGTCCCTGGATAAAGTGATCCGCACCATGCGCCAGACCGGCGCCGACATGAAAAGCAAATATAAGGAAACAGCCCGAGGCGGGCTGGCCGTGAACATTATCGAGTGCTGACATCCAGCCTCATGCCATTCACCGGAATTGTTGTGGTTTAGACGGTTCTGGAAAATCTTAGGAGTCATCAATGTCCACTGAACAGTTGTTAACCACACCGCTTCACGCTCTGCACCGCGAACTCGGGGCAAAAATGGTCCCATTCGCCGGTTATGACATGCCGGTGCAATACCCCGCCGGCGTGCTTAAAGAACACCTGCACACCCGCGCTCAGGCCGGTTTGTTTGACGTGTCGCACATGGGTCAGATTCGCCTGACCGGTGCCAACGCCGCCAAAGCACTGGAAACGCTGGTGCCGGTCGACATCATCGACTTGCCAGTAGGCATGCAACGCTACGCGATGTTCACCAACGAAAGCGGTGGCATTTTGGACGATCTGATGGTCGCCAACATTGGCGACAACCAGTTGATTCTGGTGGTCAACGCCGCTTGCAAAGACGACGACCTGGCACACATCCAGAAGCATCTGGCAGGTCAGTGCGACATCGAGCCGATGTTCGAAGCGCGCGCCCTCCTCGCCCTGCAAGGCCCATCTGCCGTGACCGTGCTTGCACGCCTGGCGCCTGAAGTGGCGAAAATGACCTTCATGCAGTTCGCTAAAGTGACGCTGCTGGGTGCCGACTGCTACGTTAGCCGCTCGGGCTATACCGGCGAAGACGGCTATGAGATCTCGGTTCCAGCGGACCACGCTGAAGCCTTGGCCCGACGCCTGCTGGCCGAACCTGAAGTCGCACCGATTGGCCTCGGAGCGCGTGATTCGCTGCGTCTGGAAGCAGGTCTTTGCCTGTATGGCCACGACATGAACACCGAGACCACTCCGATCGAAGCGAGCCTGTTGTGGGCAATCTCCAAAGTACGACGTGCCGACGGCGCCCGGGCCGGAGGCTTCCCCGGTGCAAAACAGATCTTCGCCCAGCAGCAAGCAGGTGTGGCTCGCAAACGTGTAGGACTCTTGCCACAAGAACGCACTCCTGTGCGTGAAGGCGCAGAAATCGTCGACGCTGACGACAAAGTCATCGGCATTGTCACCAGTGGCGGCTTCGGGCCAAGCCTCGGCGGACCTCTAGTCATGGCCTATCTCAACAGCGCCCACGTGGCGCTTGACAGCGAAGTATGGGCCATCGTGCGCGGCAAAAAAATTCCGATGAAGGTCAGCAAGATGCCGTTCGTGGCTCAGCGTTACTTTCGCGGTTAACATAACGACAAGCTGCGCACTGGCAAAAACAGTGCGCAGGACAGTCATACCTTCTCGATTATTAGCAGTTGTAGTCCATATCCAGGCGCGCGAACAACTAGAAACTTCCGTAAAATCTATCGATTGCGGCGTGTCGGTAAAAGTTTTCAAACAGGCCGGAGAACCCCTGAAACCGGGCCTTAGCCGGACTTGTTTTTCCGGGCGAAGTTGGCGTAAAGTTCCTTAACTGTGTTTGCATGGGTCGCTGAACCGTGACCCGGGCAGTAGAGCCAAGTATTGCTACATCCCGTTCGACGATTCTTACTTCCTGCAACCAGTCCCAGTTCCCTTTCAACGCAAAGGGGCTGTCATTAATTCAAGCTCCAAGGAATAAAGAAAATGGCTGATCGTCAGAGCGGTACCGTCAAGTGGTTTAACGACGAAAAGGGTTTTGGTTTTATCACTCCAGAAAGCGGCCCGGATCTGTTCGTCCATTTCCGCGCTATTCAGGGTAACGGCTTCAAGAGCCTGAAAGAAGGCCAGAAAGTCACCTTCATTTCCGTGCAGGGCCAAAAAGGTCTGCAAGCAGATGAGGTCATTCCTGAGGCGTAAACCCTTCGGAAACAACTAAAGCCCCTGATGTTGACCATCAGGGGCTTTTTTATGCGTGGGATTCCGTAAAATGCTTTCTTTTTTGTAATCGAGCGTCCGCCATGTCGACACATCAGCTTCGCCCCCAAGGTGACTTCCCCATTGCGGGGCTAGGTCGTCGCTTGGCAGCAATGGTTTACGACACCCTGCTCTGCATCGCCCTGCTCATGGTCACCACTCTGGTTTACAAGCTTATTTTGATGGCGTTTATCGGTGAAGCCAAACTGAGAACCTTGTCGGAAGCCGGCACCTTGGATGGCGATCCGTTACTGTCAACGATCCTGCTGTTTGTCCTGTTCGGCTTCTTCGCCAAGTTCTGGACTCACTCGGGCCAGACTTTGGGCATGCAGGTCTGGGGCATCCGCGTGCAGAACGCCGACGGCACCGGCATCAGCCTATGGCAAGCGCTGCTGCGCTTTGTGGTCTCGATTGGCTCGTGGCTTTGCGTAGGACTGGGTTTTTTCTGGGTACTGTTCGACAAGCAGCAACGCAGCTGGCATGACATGTATTCCGACACACAATTGGTGCGGGTGCCGAAGCAGAAATAAGCGCTTCAACATTACCAGTAGGAGTCAACGTGTTGGCGAGACAATTTAAGCCTCGCCAATACGTGGGCTCCTACTGGTGGGTTACCCCGCCCTGCGCAACAACCAAACCCCGGCAATAGCGCAGATACCTGACGGCACCAGCACTGCGAACAACGGTGAGAAGCCAAACACCAGGCTCGACGGCCCCAGCAAATCCTGAGCAATACGGAAGGTGAAGCCAACCAGCACCCCGGTGAACACCCTCTGACCCAAGGTCACTGACCGCAGTGGTCCGAAAATAAATGAGATAGCCATCAACACCAAAGCCATCGTCACCAACGGTTGTAGGACCTTGGTCCAGAATGCCAGCCAGTAACGACCGTTATTCAAACCCTGTTCAGCCAGGTAGTGCGAATAACTCCACAACCCGGAAATGGACAGCGAATCCGGGGGCAAGACCAGGGTACTCAATAGCTGCGGGCTTAACGTCACATCCCATAGCTCGCTCGGACTGGTGACAACTTCTGTGCTATCACCATGGAACCGCGTGGTGGTCACGTCCTGCAGTTGCCAATGGTCCGTATCGAACTTCGCGTGCTTGGCAAAGCTGGCGATCTGCATATGGCGCTGATCGTCGAACCGATAGCGTGTCACGCCGTAAAGCACACCGTTGGGTTGCACGGCATTGATATGAATAAACTCTTCGCCCTCGCGGTGCCATACCCCGTATTTACTGCTTTGTGCGTCGCCGCTACCTTGAGCAAGAGAACGGTTGGACTGAGCCATGTCTTCGCTGACAGGCGCTACGTATTCGCCGACCAACACGCCAGCGATCATCAGCAGCAACATTGGCTTCATCACCGCCCAGACAATGCGGCCAATCGAGACACCGGCCGCGCGCATAATGGTCAGCTCGCTACTGCTGGCCAGGCTGCCAAGTCCGACCAGGCAACCGATCAGCGCCGACATCGGCAACATCTCATAGACCCGCCGAGGCGCCGTCAGCAATACGAACGAGCTGGCGTCTAGCAGCGTGTAGGTGTCGCTGATGTCGCCCATTTCATCAATGAAAGCGAACAGCGAAGCCAGACCCAAAATGACGCCCAGTACACCCAGGATCGCCACAAAGACGCTTTTGCCAATATAACGGTCAATTTTAACCACGGGTCACCTCCTTCGCGTCGCGGCGACTCGCCATGCTTAGCCGCAGAGGTTCCCAGTACAGCAACAAGACACCGATCGCCAGAAACAGCGCGTGCACCCACCACAAACCAAAGGCTATTGGGATCTTGCCGCGCTCAAGCGCTCCACGCGCGGCGATCAGGATGGTGAGGTACGCCATGTACAGAAGAATCGCCGGAAGCAACTTGAGGAAGCGACCTTGTCGCGGGTTGGCCTTGGAAAGTGGTACGGCGATTAGTGTGACGATGAAAACCAGCAGCGGCAGTGACAAACGCCACTGAAGTTCTGCCTTGGCGCGCAAGGTGTCATTGCCAATCAGATCCCGTGTAGGAATGGCCTCGCGATCGGTAACTTCTCCACTGATTTCCGGTTTAGGCAACACCGCGCCATATGTGTCGTATTTGATGGCGCGATAGTTCGCCTCACCTGGATTACCGTCGTAGCGATAACCGTTTTCTAGAATCAGGTAACGCGTACCGTCAGGCTTGACCTCCTGACGACCCTTTTCGGCGACCAGTACGGAAATACCCTGATCTTTTTTGCCATCGCGGGACAACCTTTTTTCGGAGATAAACACACCACCGAGATGGGTGCGGTCTTCGGAAAGAGATTTTGTATAGGTAATCCGGGAACCGTCCCGCAGCGCCTGGAAGCGACCCGGCACCAACGTGTCGAACTCGGTCAATGCATCTTGTTGATTGACGATCAAGGCCACCTGCGCAGCACCTTGCGGGGCCAGCCCCATGCTCAGCCAACTGACCAGCAGCGCTACGACAGCCGCCGGAGCCAAGGTCATCCACAATAAGCGTTGCTGACTCATGCCGGTGGCAGCAAGCACGGTCATTTCGCTTTCGAGATAGAGCCGGCCATAGGACAGCAAAATGCCCAGGAACAGGCCCAATGGCAGAATCAGTTGCATAAAGCCTGGCAGGCGAAAGCCCATAATCATGAACAGCACGCCGGGATCGAGCGCGCCCGATGCGGCTTGAGCCAGGTACTTGATGAAGCGTCCGCTCATAATGATCACCAGTAACACGGCGCTGACCGCGCTCATGGTCACCAGCACTTCTCGGGACAGATAACGGAAGACGATCAAACCAGACACTCCAGGGTTGTCAGGCACAGGCGGCCAAACAAAAACGTATCAGCCACGATGACTAACGGCTCGCAGAGACGAACCACCAAAAAAATATGCGGCATTATCCTGTGATTAAGGGTGTCTGTCACTGCGCGCTCTGCATAGAAGCGCGAGAGTCTTTACGCGGCAACGCCATAGCGGGTAAAAACCTGGCACACGAAGGGTTGTCAGGCTCCGTAGGTGAGGGTCAAACTGCGGGCCTTGCCGCAGGCATTACCGGTGCGAAACAACGCCAGTGACTGTGCGCTTCATTCTTTCTGCGAAAACCCACAGTTATCGGGGACCCCGACATGGAATTTGTTGTAAAAAACGCTAGCCCAGAAACTTTGAAAACCGCCACGCTGGTCGTTGCAGTGGCAGAAGGTCGTGCTCTAAGCGAAGCGGCCAAAAATCTCGACACCCTGACCGGCGGGGAAATCACCGCAGTCCTTAAGCGGGGCGATTTGGCAGGCAAAGTCGGGCAAAGTCTTTTGCTACACAGCTTGCCTCACCTCAAGGCCGAGCGTGTGCTGTTGGTTGGTGTGGGCAAAACAGGTGAGTTGACTGATCGTCAGTTTCGCAAAGTCGTTAGCTGCACATTGTCCGTATTGAAAGGTCTAGGTGGCAGCGATGCCGTGCTGGTCCTGGATGAGCTGGTCGTCAAAAATCGCGACACCTACGGCAAAGCGCGCCTGCTGGTAGAAACCTTGGCTGATGGCGAATATGTGTTTGACCGTTTCAAGAGCCAGAAAGCCGAACCGCGCGCATTGAAAAAAATCACCTTGCTGACCAGCAAAACTACCCAGGCTGACACTGAGCGCGCCGCCACGCACGCCGCTGCTATCGCAACAGGCATCGCTTTCACCCGCGACTTGGGCAACCTGCCGCCGAACATCTGTCACCCGAGCTACCTGGCTGAAGAAGCTAAAAGCCTGGGCAAAGAGCATAAAAACCTCAAGGTTGAGATACACGACGAGAAGAAGCTCAAAGAATTGGGCATGGGTGCGTTCCTCGCCGTGTCCATCGGCAGCGACCAACCACCACGCTTGATCGTCATGAATTATCAGGGCGGCAAGAAAACCGACAAGCCCTACGTACTGGTCGGCAAAGGTATTACGTTTGATACCGGCGGCATCAGCATCAAGCCGGCTGCGGGCATGGACGAGATGAAGTTCGACATGTGCGGTGCCGCCAGTGTGTTCGGCACCCTGCGCGCCGTGCTTGAACTGAAACTGCCAATCAATTTGGTATGCCTGCTGGCCTGTGCCGAAAACATGCCGAGCGGCAGCGCCACTCGCCCTGGCGATATCGTCAGCACCATGAGCGGCCAGACCGTCGAAATCCTTAACACAGACGCCGAAGGGCGTTTGGTCCTCTGCGACACCCTGACCTACGCTGAACGCTTCAAACCGCAAGCGGTGATCGATATCGCAACCCTGACCGGCGCCTGTGTCGTTGCCTTGGGTGGCCACACGTCCGGGCTGATGGGCAATAACGACGAACTGATCGAGCAACTGCTCGACGCTGGCAAACAAGCCGACGACCGTGCCTGGCAATTGCCGTTGTTCGATGAGTATCAAGAACAGCTGGACAGCCCGTTTGCCGACATCGCCAACATTGGCGGCCCCAAAGGCGGCACCATCACTGCGGGTTGCTTCCTGTCACGCTTCGCCAAAGCCTACAACTGGGCGCACTTGGACATCGCTGGCACTGCATGGCTGAGCGGCAAGGACAAAGGCGCCACGGGCCGTCCGGTTCCGCTGCTGACTCAATACCTGCTCGACCGCGCTGGCGTGTAAACCGCTTAGGGACGTATTGGCCGCTTGGCCGATACGTCCCGCGTTCAGGAACTGACATGACCCAAGTCGATTTTTATATCCTGCCCAGCGCCGATCCGCAGGCACGCCTGGACTTCGCCTGCAAACTCAGCGAAAAAGCCTGGCGCCTCGGGCATCGGGTCTATTTGCATTGCAGTGATGCCGCCCAGCGTGAAGACCTCGACGCGCGACTGTGGCGCTTCAAAGGCGAAAGCTTCGTGCCGCACGGCAATGCCGAGGACGATCAGGATGCTCCGATCGTACTGGGGCTGGGCGATGATCCAGGGCAACATCAGGATTTGCTGGTCAATCTGGACCTGCGCATCCCCGAATTTTTCAAGCGTTTCGCCCGTGTGGCGGAAGTGGTAGTAGAACATCCCGCTATTCGTCTGGCCGCACGAGAGAGTTTTCGCTTCTATCGTGAACAGGGCTATCCTCTGCAAGATCACCGGTTACAGCGTCTCTGAGCACACGATGGATACTCCAAAACCCCTGAAAGACTCCGCGCATTTGCTGGATGACCTTGAGTCGATCCGCCAACTGCTCGGGGATGATTCATTGCAACCGCCGTTGCTGACCGACAGCGTTAAGGGCGACGTGCAAATCCCGTTGTTGTTCGATGTGGTTGGCGCTCAAACAGCCACAACGGATAAAGGCCAAGTGGTCAAGATCCCTTTTCTCGACGCCGAACCTGTTGCGCAGGTTGCCGAGTTTGAAGGCAACGAAGCGGACATCCCCACCTTGATCCCAGAACCGGTCGCCGAGCAGGCAGCACCGAACCCGGACCTTTTGCTGCACTTGGACAACGAACTGCGCGCCGCCGCGCAATTGATCATGCAAGACGTCATCGACGACTTCGCCCCACACATCGAAACCGAAATCAAACGTCGGCTTGATGCGAGGATGGAGCGGCTGCTCGCAGCAGCTTCAAGCGGAAAGCTATAAAGGCGCAATCTGCAAGCAGAAGCCAAACGCGCACCGCTTGTAGCTTGCCTCTGTCCGCTGTCTGTGGCTTGCAGCTGCCCCTGCCGCTATACTTGCCGGCTTTCCTGAATTAATGCCAATAGGGTCCAGCCGCGCATGGAAAAGACCTACCAGCCGCACGCCATTGAAACTTCCTGGTATCAGACTTGGGAGTCCGAGAATTATTTCGCTCCGCAAGGCGCTGGTGACTCGTACACCATTATGATTCCGCCGCCGAACGTTACCGGCAGCTTGCACATGGGTCACGGTTTCAACAACGCGATCATGGACGCCTTGATCCGTTTCCGCCGCATGCAGGGTCGCAACACCCTGTGGCAACCAGGCACCGACCACGCGGGTATCGCCACGCAAATGCTGGTGGAACGCCAGATCGAAGCCCAAGGCCTGAGCCGTCATGACTTAGGTCGCGATAAATTCCTCGAAAAAATCTGGGAATGGAAAGACCAGTCCGGTGGCAATATCAGCCGTCAAATCCGTCGTTTGGGTTCTTCAGTGGATTGGAGCCGCGAGCGCTTCACCATGGACGACGGGCTGTCCGAATCGGTAAAAGAAGCATTTGTACGCCTGCATGAAGACGGTCTGATCTATCGTGGCAAGCGTTTGGTCAACTGGGACACCAAACTGCACACCGCTATTTCCGATCTGGAAGTGGAAAACCACGACGAGAAAGGTTTCCTCTGGAACCTGCGTTACCCACTGGCCGATGGCGCGAAAACCGCTGATGGCCTGGATTACCTGGTCGTCGCCACTACCCGTCCGGAAACCATGCTCGGCGACGCCGCCGTTGCCGTTAACCCGCAAGACGAACGCTATAAAGCCCTGATCGGTAAGTTCGTCGAACTGCCATTGGTTGGCCGCCGCATCCCGATCATCGCTGATGATTATTGCGATCCTGAGTTCGGCACCGGCTGCGTGAAAATCACCCCGGCCCACGATTTCAACGACTACGAAGTCGGCAAGCGCCACAACCTGCCCCTGCTGAATATCTTCGACAAAAACGCTGCAGTGCTGCCTGTCGCCCAAGTGTTCAACATCGACGGCACGCTGAATGAGCTGATTGACGGCGCACTTCCGGCAGCCTATGCCGGTCTTGATCGCTTTGAAGCGCGTAAACAAATCGTTGCCGCCTTTGATGCTGCTGGCCTGCTGGTCAGTGTCGACGACCATGCACTGAAAGTGCCCAAGGGCGACCGCTCCGGGACGATCATCGAGCCATGGCTGACCGACCAGTGGTACGTCTCCACCAAGCCGCTGGCTGAACCTGCCATCGCCGCTGTGGAAGACGGGCGCATTGCGTTCGTGCCCAAGCAGTACGAAAACATGTACTTCTCCTGGATGCGTGACATTCAGGACTGGTGCATCAGCCGTCAGCTGTGGTGGGGCCATCGGATTCCGGCCTGGTACGACGAGTCAGGCAAAGTTTATGTCGGTCGCGACGAAGCCGAAGTTCGCACGAAGAACAATCTCGGGCCAGAGATTGCGCTGCAACAGGACAACGACGTTCTCGACACCTGGTTCAGCTCAGGGCTGTGGACCTTCTCTACGCTGGGCTGGCCGGAAAAAACCGAAGCGCTGAAGACTTTCCACTCCACTGACGTGTTGGTCACTGGCTTCGACATCATTTTCTTCTGGGTCGCCCGGATGATCATGCTCACTATGCATTTGGTGAAAAACGAAGACGGCACACCGCAAGTTCCGTTCAAGACCGTATACGTTCACGGTTTAGTGCGCGATGGTCTCGGTCAGAAGATGTCCAAGTCCAAGGGCAACGTCCTTGACCCGCTGGACATCATTGACGGTATCGAACTCGAAGACCTGGTCGCCAAGCGCACCACCGGTTTGATGCAGCCAAAACTGCAGAAAAAGATTGAAAAGCAAACCCGTGACGAGTTTGCGGACGGCATCGCCAGCTATGGCACCGATGCGTTGCGCTTTACTTTCTGCTCGCTGGCGTCCACCGGTCGTGACATCAAGTTCGACATGGGCCGCGTCGAAGGCTATCGCAACTTCTGCAACAAGATCTGGAACGCGGCACGTTACGTTCTGGATAAGGGCGAAGACTGCGGGCAAAACGGCGAAGCGGTGGAACTATCCTTGGCTGATCGCTGGATCATCTCGCAGTTGCAGCGTACCGAAGCTGAAGTGACTCGCCATCTGGATCAGTTCCGCTTCGACCTCGCCGCCCAAGCGTTGTACGAGTTCATCTGGAACCAGTATTGCGACTGGTACCTGGAGCTGTCCAAGCCCGTGCTGTGGGACGAAAATGCCCCGGTCGAGCGTCAGCGCGGCACTCGTCGAACGCTGGTTCGCGTGCTGGAAGTGGCGTTGCGTCTGGCTCATCCGTTCATGCCGTTCATTACCGAAGAAATCTGGCAGCGCCTCGCACCGCTGGCGGGCGTGACCGGCAAGACGATCATGCTGCAACCTTGGCCAGTGGCCAACGAAGCACGCATCGATCAGGCCGCCGAAGACGACATCGAATGGCTCAAGGGCCTGATGTTGGGCACCCGCAACATTCGTGGGGAAATGAACATCGGCCCTGGCAAGCCACTGCAACTGTTCCTCAAGAACGTTAGCGCCGAAGATCAACGCCGCCTGACCGAAAACGATTACCTGCTGAAAAAACTGGCCAAGCTTGAATCTATTACAGTGTTGGCTGCCGGTGCAGAAGCTCCGCTGTCCGCAACCGCATTGGTTGGCGAAATGGAAGTGCTGGTGCCCATGGCCGGTCTGATCGACAAAGCCGCTGAGCTGGCGCGTCTGGACAAAGAAATCCTGCGCCTGCAAGGTGAAGTGCAACGCGTGGGCGGCAAGCTGTCCAACGCAGCGTTCGTCGACAAAGCGCCTCCTGAAGTGATTGCCAAGGAACGCGCCAAACTGACCGAAGCTGAACAAGCCTTAGCCAAACTGGCGGAACAACACGCACGCATCGCCAGCTTGTAAGGGCGACATCAAAGCTGGCCCGTTCGCGGGTCAGCCTCTCTGTAGGAGCGCGCTTGCCCGCGATATGGCCAGCCCTGACACCGAAGGTTTTGTTCATCAAACACGGTGCCTGACCCACAGCAATCGCGGGCAAGCGCGCGCCTACAGCGTGATGCACCTGCATTCACAGAATTGAATTCCATGACCACCCCAGACAAACCTAAAGCCACGATGCACCCGCGCAACCGTCACCAAGGCCGTTACGATTTCCCGAAGTTGATCAAAAGCAGCCCCGAGCTGGCCGAGTTCGTGGTGGTCAATCCCTACGGTAACGAAAGCATCGATTTCGCCAATCCATCGGCAGTCCGAGTGTTCAACCGCGCCCTGCTCAAGTCGTTCTATGGCGTCGCGCATTGGGACATTCCGGCTGACTACCTGTGCCCACCGATCCCAGGCCGCGCCGATTACTTGCACTTCATGGCTGACCTGTTGGCTGAGAGCAACGACGGCGTGATTCCACGCGGCGCGTCGATTCGTGCACTGGACATCGGCATGGGCGCCAACTGCGTCTATCCGTTGATTGGCCACAGTGACTACGGCTGGCAGTTCCTCGGTTCGGAAATCGACCCCACGGCAATCTCCGGCGCCACCGCCATCGTCAAATCCAACAACCTGCAGAAAGTCATCAGCCTGCGCTTGCAAAGCAACCGCAAACAGATCCTGCTAGACCTCCTGCACAGCGAAGAACGTTTCGACCTGAGCGTCTGCAACCCACCGTTCCACGCCTCATGGGAAGAAGCGCAACGCGGCAGCCAACGCAAATGGCGCGCATTGGGCAAGGCTGACCCGAAACGCAAGTTACCGGTGCTGAACTTTGGCGGGCAATCACAGGAATTGTGGTGCGAAGGCGGCGAAATAGGCTTCGTGACGCAACTGATCAACGAAAGCAAACACGTGCCACAGCAGGTGTTCTGGTTCAGCACCTTGGTCTCCAAGGCCTCGAACCTGCCGTTGATTCAAAGCACACTGAAGAAAGCCGGTGTGTTCGACAGCCGCGTGGTGGAGATGTCTCAGGGCCAGAAACAAAGCCGCTTCGTGGCTTGGACCTTCCTCGACAACACTCAGCAGCGTATCTGGCGCGAGAAGCGCTGGGCCGCAGCCAAGGCCTGATATTGAAAACTCAACACCTGTAGGAGCCAACATCTTGGTTTCTACAGATTTTTCAGGGACATCAGACAGAAAAAAGCCGTGCCCGGAGTGATCCGGAGCACGGCTTTTTTACAGCAAGATCCGATTGCCCGTCAGGGCAAACAAATACTTACTTGTTCACCGAATCGCTGAGGCTTTTGGCCGGTACGAATTTGATGACTTTCTTGGCAGCGATTTCGATGGCAGCGCCAGTCGAAGGGTTACGGCCAGTGCGAGCTGGGCGCTCAGTGACTTTCAATTTGCCAATGCCTGGCAAAGTGATTTCAGCGCCGTTTTCCAGTTGATCAGCAACAATCTGGCCCAATTGCTCAAGAGCATTACGCGCGGTGGTTTTTGGCGCGTCGATAGCTTCAGCGATATCGGCGATCAATTGGTCTTTAGTCATTGCCATGGTGGTGTTCCTTCCCTATCTAATTCATTTGGATTGCAGAGTGCGGCGTCGGCCTGGGGCCAGGCGATAAGCCTGGCCCTCACGGAGCAGCCACGATCAAGCGCGAAGTGTAGATGCTGAAACCCGGGTTTGGTTCGACCTGACGCGTACAAACTGCGTGCTTAGCGCCCTTAAGGTGCGCAAGACCGGGCAAAACTAGCACAGAGGCAATCAAATATCCGCCCCTACCTACCCATTTGGTCAGCTTTAGAGTGTTAAACGGTAAAAAATACGCTGTAAACACTCAAAACAGCCCAAAACCCGCCTCGTGCCGAACACATCTACGCCGCCCAAGGTGCGTTACACTTGCCGACTTTGAATTGAGCGCAGGCTCCTCCGCCGCTCTTCATCCGTGATTTTCCAACCGAGAAGCCCATGCCGATCCGTCATTGCATCGTCCACCTGATCGAGAAAAAACCCGACGGTACGCCAGCGGTGTTGCACGCCCGCGATTCAGAACTCGGCGAGTCTCAGGCCATCGAGAACATGCTCGCCGACCTGAACGAGAGCTATAACGCCAAGCAAGGCAAAGCGTGGGGCTTTTTTCATGCGGAATCGGGGGCACACCCCTTCAGCGGCTGGCTGAAAGAATACCTGGAGGGCGGCAAGGACTTCACAGCGTTCAGCCGGATCGCCATTGAACACCTGCAAAAACTGATGGAAGAATCCAACCTGTCGGTCGGCGGCCACGTGCTGTTCGCTCACTACCAGCAAGGTATGACCGACTACCTTGCCATCGCCCTGCTGCACCACAGTGAAGGCGTGGCGGTGAACGCGGAGCTGGACGTGACGCCCTCACGTCACCTCGACTTGAGCACGCTGCACCTGGCGGCACGTATCAACGTCTCCGAGTGGCAGAACAACAAGCAGTCCAAGCAATACATTTCGTTCATCAAAGGCAAAAACGGCAAAAAAGTATCTGAATACTTCCGCGACTTCATCGGTTGCCAGGAAGGCGTCGACGGCCCCGGTGAAACCCGCACCTTGCTCAAGGCGTTCAGCGACTTTGTGGAGAGTGAAGATTTACCCGAAGAGTCCGCCCGGGAGAAAACCAAAACCCTGGTGGATTACGCCAGCGCCCAAAACAAAATGGGCGAACCCATGGGGCTGGAGGAGCTGTCTGGTCTGATCGATGAAGAGCGTCCGCGAGCGTTCTACGATCACATCCGCAACAAGGACTATGGCCTGTCTGCAGAGATTCCGGCGGATAAGCGCACCCTGAATCAGTTCCGTCGCTTCACTGGCCGTGCAGAGGGCCTCTCAATCAGTTTTGAGGCACATCTGTTGGGTGACAAGATCCAATACGACGAAGAAGCCGGTACTCTTATCATCAAAGGTCTGCCAACCCAACTCACTGATCAGTTGAAGCGCCGCTGAGGGTTGGATCGGACATCTAGGTTATTCGCCGAAGCCAAAGCAAGAAAAGGTTAGCAATGCTCATCCGCACGCTGAAGAAATTCGTATTGATCATGTTGGTGGTGGTGGCCTACCAGAACTGGGGCAAGGTCGAACACTTTTTCAGCCCTGACACGGCGGCGATCAGCCAAAGATTGGCAAACGCCAAGGTCGTGCTGTATGCCACCGACTGGTGCGGCTACTGCAAACAGACTCGGCGCTTGCTCGACAGCAAAGGCATTCCCTATCGCGAATTCGATATCGAGAAATCCGCCGAGGGTCGCAAAGCTTACGAGGCGCTAGGCGGACGCGGTATCCCCATGATCGACGTCAATGGCACGCTGATCAGGGGATTCAGCCCGGAGGAGATACTGGCGGCACTGAAATGAATCGAGTCACCTCGCTTCGATTCGAAACCCTAGCCGTGGAAAGTGCACGTGCACCGCACCTGTGCGCTCATCCTCGCGGCGTAGAATCAGCTCTTCGCTGCCGCTGAACACCAATTCGCCTTCGACCGGATCGACCCCATAATCCGTGGCACAGATGATGACTTTCTGGCCGAGTGTAAAGCCATTAGGCTCGCTGAATTGTTCGTCGGGTAACGGCGCTGGAGCAGCACATCGGGCAATTTCAAGTGCATCGGAGGCGCTCAATGCATTGAAGGCTCCATGGCCAAGGGCCTCTACCCGCTGGTACCAAGCGGTAATGGCCGGATAGTCGTCAACCAGAGGGGCAGTCACAGAACCTTGTTTGACGAACCATAGCGGGTGAGCGAGGGCGAGATCAGCAATCGACGGCTTACCAAACAGGAAGTCTCCGTTGCGCTCAAGTTGCATTTCCAGACGGGCCATGAGCGTCGGCCATTGATGCTTGGCCTGTTCCAGCGTGACTCGCACGGCGTTCCCACCCGAGAACAGTCCAGCACGATCAACCATGAAAGCTTTCACACCTTCAGGAGGCAATTTGGCGAACCGTTGTGCAGCAGACACAGGCTGTAAAGCAAGGCTTACGGCGTGCAGAAAAACTACCGAATCAGCCCAGGCGGCGAAGCTTGCGACGGTAAACTCTTGACCTTCAGGAAAGAACGCTGGCAAAGCTTTTTCCTGCTCCAGACGACGAGCAATGATGGCGGTGTCACAGTAGATATCTGCACCCACTTGCAGCACCGGGGTTTTGCGGTACCCACCAGTCAGGATGGTCAGGTCAGGTTTGGGCATGACCGGCGAGATCATTACCGAACGCCATGACAGTCCTTTGAAACCGAACATCAAACGAGCTTTTTCGGAGAAAGGGGACGTTGGATAGTGATGCAAAATCAGCTCTGACATGTTTGGCTCCGCGTTCGGATAGAAAGCCTGAAGCTTACCTCCCGGCGCGTGGGGAGCCTATCTGGTCAGCCTGATAGTCAGTCATCACGAAGGTGGATAAATGGCGCCCTCAAGTCCGACGCCAAAGCTCGACACAAGTGTTTCCTTGGCACTCTTTTTCAGTTGTTTGATTAAACGCTCTTGGCGCAGGGCTTCACGCTTGTCGCAACACGCTTCTACGTAAACCAGCGCGACTGCCGGGCTGGAATAGAAGAAGCGTGCGCCTTTACCGCTTTGATGAGCCGTGAAGCGGCGCTGGGGATCGTCACTGATCCCGCAGTACAACGCGCCGTTAGCGGCGCGCACCAAGTAGACAAACCAGCGCTTTGCAGCACTGGTCTTCAGGGTGACATTGCTCGTAGCTGAGCTGACGGAGGAAGCGGGCATTTGCTGAGTGACGACTGCCAACACTGGAGAGGTGGCAATTCTAGCAGATGCCATGGCCGCAACCGGGAATTACGTTATTCGTCGTACTTGAGCCCTTCTCGGTGGGTCAGTTGTTGAATGAGGTCGCGCTCCCTATCCTTTTGCTGCGTCTGCAACAATTCTGCGCGGCTCAGATAGTCATCGTTCAATTCTGCAAATTCATCCTCCAGACGCGCCTTTTCTTGCTCAAATGTCGCCTCAAGCGCCGTGAACTCCGAGGCGTACTCGTCACGTAGCCAACTGATCCAGAAGTCTCGACCCGCCGCAGAAGCCAGGAAATCGCCGCTGTTTTGGTGGGTGACAACCTCGGCTTGAACAGCCGACAGTTCCTCTGGCGTCACCGATGCAAGGTTTCGATACAGCATACTCGTCGGAGGTAGCGGCAATCCGAGACGCTCGGCCAAACCCACACGGTAGGCAAGTCGTACTTCGGCCGCGTCGCGATGTCGGCTGTTTGCAAGCGCGATGCGATCAACTTCATCCAGACGGTACAACTGCCGCATGAGACGGTAGAGTGTCTGCCCCCGTTCGGTTTCCGGTATCCCGCGCAGTGAACTTCTGGTATAGACCTGAACTTCCATTTGGTTGAATTGCAGGCGAATACCGTCGGCACAGGTTCGATTGACGAGAGGTTCTTCAGCCATAACATTAAGCAGCGCACGCAGCTCAGCGTCATGCCCTACAGCCTCTATCACGTTCCAAACACGTAACGTTAATTCGCTCCGCGCTCGGAGAAAGTCCGAAGACTCTTGAAGACGGTTTATCAATGCCATAAGCCGTGGCGCATCAGCCGCTGCTTCAAGCTGCACCCACAGGGCGCGTTGAGTGGCGGTTTCTAAACTAGAACCCGTTAGCCAAGGTTCGACAGTAGGCGGTGCAGAAGTTGAACGCCCCGCGGCCCCATGCAGGTGTTGCGCAAACTCCGAGTCTGAGTCTGAATCTGAGTCTGAGTCTGAGTCTGAATCTGAGCTACCTGGAGGGGACGAATCAGCGCGCTCGGTCGGCAGATTGCGAATATCGTCGGGTAAATCCATATAGAAACTGAATGACCTGTGATTACCGTGCTCCCCTACATGGGCAGCGATCATCGTGTCTCGGGACAGCGGATTACCGTTCAACGATATTTCCGTGTGTGCAGAATCGCAGCGCGGGTTTCGAAGTATTTCCTCGGGTAACTCTGTCAGGTGGTTTTCGCAAAGCGACAGCGAATTGACGCCCGTTGGCACAATTTCGGTCAACCAGTCAGGCCATTGGTTCAGACCGACATTATCCAACGTCAGAGATTGCCAATAGCGGTCCGACAATAGAGGGGTGATGGAAATGGGGTCCAGCCTATTACCACTCAGGTTTAGGTGGGCCAGCTGACTGCGACCGCTTAGAAACTCCATGACCTCTTGGTCTATCAACATCCCTTGGTCGGTCAGACCCAACGCCCTCAGGCGGGGCAGATCCGTCAATACCGGAGGAGGCGCCACCAAAGGAGGAGAGTGTTCGATGATGTCCAGACTGTTCATGTATTGAAAGCGTCTTAAAAATTGATCCAACTGGTTCTCATCCGACACTACGCGCCGTAACGTCAGGTCGTTGACATTGCGGTAAAACGTTTCCGGCAATAGTTGTGGAAAACTCTGCAAACTGGTCGACTCAACCAGCAGGGAGAGGGGGTTGAGCCCTGCAACCGCTTGAACCCAATGGCAAAGTAAAGTGTCGCTGAGCTGCCTCCTGTTTTGCTCCAATTCGGCGGAGGAGGACGCATCCAAACTTGCCGCTGCTTCCCAATCTCGCAAGGCCGTTTCCAGCGCTGCCTGCTCTTGCAACAGCTCCATCAAGCGCGGTTCGAGTTCAGCGGGCACATCTAGATTAAAACTGAATGCCCCCCCCGCCCTGGCTTCACCCAGAATCGCTTCTATGGTCGAGCTCCGCGATAACTGATTACCCTGCAGCCAGATCCGGGTACGCCTAGGAAAGTCCAATTCATTACCGATGATGTGGTTGGGCAACATGGTAATTTGATTATCGTTCATCGATACCTCGGCGATGCGGTTCGGCAATAGGTCATTGAGCCAAACGGGCCAACGATTCAGCCCGACACGGTTAAGACCCAAATACTGAAGGCTCAATTGAACCGACCCTGCCGGCGCATCGAACGAGGCAAAGCTGTTTCCGCTCAGATCCAGCCGTTCGAGATGCTGTAGACCGGCGATGAGTTGCAGGTTGGCAGGACGAATGTTCAGCCCCTGATTAATCAAACTGAGGGCACGTAAGTTGGGAAAGTGGGTTGAAACAATGTGCGGGAGAGCAAAAAAATCTGACATGAAAAAGCCGGTCGGGTGAGAGCTGCTAATTGCCAACGAAGTAACATGGGAAAACCGGAGCAGGAACCTCTCGAACAGTTCGGGTCGACCAGGGTCATATAACGGAAGTCTCGAAACGTCCACCCGTACTAACACGTCAGACATTTCAAGGCCTTGAACGCTTTGATAGAAGAACGCCGGCAACTCTTCAGGAAAGTCCTCTAGACCAATCGAGTCCAGACGTAGCGTAGCCAGACCGTCGTTCGGCGCTGCCAAGCTGCTCCTTTGCCAATGCCCTCTGATGGCTTCGCCAATCCGGGTCCGGCTAATCATTCTCGCCTCGCTCATGCCCGCGATTGCGCTTGTTGCGCTCGTCCATTGGTCAAAGCTCACCCGCAGGGCGTGCGCCTCCTCCAGCAATACGTCCAGCCGGGCGTTGATATCGGCATTGGTCATTCCGGCATCGCGCATGACGCCCAAAACGTTCGACGCAGAAACGTCATTCCATTCAAGCAGGCCAATTTTGTCGAGCAAATGATCTTCAAGAATATATCCCGGCAGCACGCCCCTGCCACTCAGGGGGTAGCCTAAGCGAGCTTGTTTGATGTGCGTTGGTGAATTAAATTTCAGGCGTATGTTTTGTTGCCGCAGCAGGCGTGACGCCTGTGCTCGATCGGCAATAGCCAGATCCGCAAGTGCCTGGTTTAGCGCCGAGCCTTGTGAGGGATGGGGAAAACCAATAGCCCGCCGAGGGCCATCGGGCAATGCATGCAAGATTGAATCACAGAGGTTATTGCCTTCGAAGTGAACGCCGTTGAGGGCATTACCTTCGTCGTCAAATGCTTGGTAGCGACCCTCCGATTTGACCAGAATCTTGTAGACCGAGGCTCGGGGCTCGCCAACGGAATCCAGCAACCCGCCATAGTAGGAGCCTTCGCGGACCTCTATACGTACCTGATCAGACCAACCCGGTAATTTTTCAAGTAGGCGCAAGCTCAAGGTTTCAGTGTCGGCATTGTTCACCGAGTGCAAAAAGAATCCTTCAAGGGCGCGGTTAAGTCGCGTTTCCCTCTGCTGCCAGACCGCTGCTTCGCCAACGCGTAAAGGGATGCGGCCGGTTTCCAGCATGTGTTGTTTTTCGACCGCCGTGAGGGTGACCAATAGATCCTCCGCCACTGCGATTGGAGTGGTAGGGAAGTCTCTCTGGATCAACGTCACAAGCGGATCCGTCGTCATTTCGCTTGTGTTGTACAACCGTTCGAAGTGTTCGGCACGAGTGCTACCGGGCTCGCGAATAGAAGTTCCTAGCATTGAGTCCAGCTGAAAACGCTTGATCGTATCGCTCAATTGCCCCGGAGGCGGCACGCTGTCTACATGCACTTGGCGCAATATCGATTCGTCAATATCAGCGATGGCCAGAATTTTTTCAGCAGCGGTTTCACTCAAACCCGATACTGAATGACCAAGCCGTTTGAACAACTTGTTTTTCGCCCACTCTTGGGGCATTTCGCCCTCATGCCGGAATGCTCCGACACCGTTGTGTTCAAGCGCCGGGGAGAACATATGGTTGTTGTTCGGATGTTTGATGACCCATTTATTCAACGGTGCATGATGCTGGATCTCATAGTACTTATCCGAAAGGTTCAGGTACTTTTTACCGCTGTGCTCAATAACGCCGTTGATATCGGGGCTCGCGCCTTCGGGAAGCGCGCTTGGAAGTTCAAACGGGGTTAAGTCAGGTTTCCAAAGCCGTGTTTGTCCGTTGTTCAACTTGATAGGGATGACGCGCCCGACAAAATTATTGCTGGTGATCGGCGGCGGTTCAGGCAATTGGTGGCCCGCAGCTAATAGCGCCATAAACGCAATCTGTTCAGCGGCGCTCATTAAGTGAAGAAGCCCTTCTTTCATGTCGTCGTGGCTCAAATCCTGAAGACCGTGATAGACCTCCCCGATCAACTCCACCGTCGCATAAATCATCATGACCGCACCCAAGGGTGGGATAACGAACGAAGCGAGGTTGAGAATGTTCATACCTGCGCTCAACCAAAGTTGCAGCCGCTCCTGACGGCTTTTCGCGTCTTCTTCCTCAGTGGGCACTGCCAGGAATCGAGCGTTGTCCTTCAGAAGAAACAAATGTTGGCGGTACATTCGGCTAAACGGATCCTCGCTAAGAACATCAGTGTCGACCACCAGATTTGCCTCGTGGTCGGCAACACGGTGCCAAAGGCCCGAGGTGAATATGCTTCCATCTTTGGGAACCAACGGGAAAAGATGCTTGTTTAGCCGGGTAAAAAATGCAGCTCTTTGCCGCTCACCGATAAGCTGGGCGAAGAACGATTGATAGGACTTGTCCATTAATCGCGAGCGAAGCCCATCTTCTAGGTCTTTTAGCGATGCATATTCAGTGAACGGACTAACGGGGTCTTGCGGGATGTACAAAAGCGTAGGAACTTGCGTTGTGCTCCATGTACGTTGCGGACTGATCAACAACACTCGGGGGATCTCGACGCCAAACAGTGTCAGACATTGCAACAACAGAGGTTTACCGTTGAAGCGAGGCTCAGGCCTGCGACGGGCCAACGCGACCATCGCCGAGCACGCGTCCTGACTGATGGTTTTTTTCATGGCGGCTTCGCGGGCATAAACTTCCATGTCGGCCTTGTCATTGGCCTTGAAGGTTCCTCGTGCATTGAAGCGGCCGGCGTCGTGAGCATCGCCAGGGGCAGAGTCCGGCTCGAGCACACTCTCCAGGTGGTCCTGGTACTTGCGCCCTAAGTTCAATTGGCGGCAAAGGTCTATAAACGCTTGGGGTTTGATTTTTTTCGGGTGAACATTTCCGGTGCTGTCGAGAATTGCTGCATTGGGTCGGAGAAACCCCGCCGCCGCTTCTTTGCGCTCAAAGTTATGCAGCGCCGACTCCAACAGCGTTAGTTGGGTACCCGCCAGGGTCGCTCTTTCCTGAACGACATAAAACAGCCGGTCTGTTCTGGCATCAAGACCCGCACCAAACTTAGCGTCCAGGGCCTGACACAATAAGGGTTCAGAAAACTCACTGAGCCCTTTAAGCGGCTTGAACAATAGTTTCAGTGCCTCCTTGGCCCGTCGACTGGCCAACAACGCTGCGCAGTAGTCTTGGCGATCTTGCAGCGAGGATTGGATGAAGGCGGGTGACAGGTTTTTCTGAATAACATCAAGTACAGGATCGCGCTTGAATCGGTCCCTCATCTGCTCAAGCAGCGAAGTAGGAAGCAAAGATACGATTGGTGGAGATTGGGGTATAGATGACATTGTGCAATTGCCTTATCGCGGGAATAAGGCATTGACGTTATCTAGCCGAGCATAAAAAAATGCCTACATAAATATTATCTCGGCGCGCACGTTCAGTCTCCGGCTTGAAATGCTTTCAAGCCCTTCTGGGCCTGTGCCCGAATTGCGTTTTTCACCAGCGGCGTCCAGCCCAGCAGCAGCCCCTTGGTGCCTAACGCCTGACGCGACCAGCGCCACAGATCAAACTGATCGTGATGTTCGCAGATCTTGCCATCGCGAAAGATGAAACTGGCCTGAATATCGTTGACCACCGTATTACCGGTCTGGCTAAACAGGTAGGTCGCAACCCAGTGCGCGCCGCCGGTAAGCTCATTGGCGCGAACATGGTCGAACGTAAGTGAAAAGTCTTTGGCGCGGGAGGTCAGCATCCGCCACATGTCACCGACTTGCCGGCCCCGCAACTCACCAAATACAGGATCGCTAAACAGGACATCCTCGGTGTAACAGGCGCTCATGGCCTCAGCATCGAGCCGGTTAAAAGCTTGGTAAAACTCAATGATTACTGCGCTGTTAGCGTCGCTCATTTTTGTCGGTTCCATGACGAACGGAAAGATCCCCGCACATTAATCGGCAATGCGTAAATTGACTATCAGCATTCGCCTCATAAATACCGCCTGTCAGACTTTTTCGGCGCTGACCTGTACATATTCAGCCCTTCCCGCGCCCCAGCCAAAAATTACGGCAGCCAAACCGATAACGGCAAAGATCCATCCCACCGCCTTCCAGCCTCCGGTTTGATCGTGGACGATGCCCACAGCCAAAGGACCCAGCGAGGCCAGCGTGTAGCCAAAGCCTTGGGCCATGCTCGACAGGTTGGCCGCAATGTGTGCGTCCCGCGAGCGCAACACGATCAGCGTTAACGCCAGACTGAAGGTACCGCCCTGCCCCAATCCCAACACGACCGCCCAGCCCCACAAGCCATTTAACGGCGCGAGCAGGCAACCGAATAATCCCCCGACGGTCAACAGCATCACGATCAAGATACCCAAACGCTGATCCTTACCGCGCGTTGCCAGCCACGGCGCGGTGAGCGCGCTGACCAGTTGCACAATGATCGAACCTGACATCACTAACCCCGCCTCGGTGGGCGACAACCCGCGACTGATCAGGATCGAGGGCAACCAGCCAAACACGATGTACGCCAGCGACGATTGCAGGCCCATATAAAGAGTGACCTGCCACGCCAGGGGATCGCGCAGCAACCCACGAACTCGATAAGCCACATAATGCGCGCCATGACCGTGACGCGCCTGAGGCAGCCAGAACAGCATCGCCAGCAGCGCTGGAACCATCCAAAAGCCCAAGCCCAGGAACCAACTGCCGCCGAAATAATGACTCAGCGGCACTGTCGCACCGGCTGCAATAGCGGCACCCAAGCTCAGCGCCATGGTGTAAACACCGGTCATGGCGCCTGCCTGCTTAGCGAAGTCACGCTTGACGATGCCCGGCAGCAAAACGCCGATGATGCCGATACTTGCGCCCGCTAAAAGGCTGCCGGCGAATAGTCCGAACTCACCCAGCGAACTGCGCAAGATAATCCCGCCCGCCAACGTCAGCAGAATTCCCAACACCACCCGCTCACTGCCAAAACGCCGTGCCAACACCGGTGCCAGCGGCGCAAACAGCCCGAGGCACAACACCGGCAAGGTCGTCAGCAAACCGGCCTTGGCCGCCGACAACCCAAGGCTATTGGACACCTCACTCAGCAACGGCGACATACTCGACAACGCCGGGCGCAGGTTCAGCGCCACCAACACCAAACCGAGCAACAGCAACCAAGGGCGCTTTAATGCCGGGTGCGGTTGCTGGACCTGCTGATCGTCAGCCTCGGCATCGATCAGCAGCTCGTTGATTTCGTGGGGCGTCGGCATGTTGTTCTCTGGGTCAGGATTCGGAGGCTGATCGAGCATCCTGTTGGAGAACGGGAGAGAAAACAAGGTTGGGCGCTGTTTTAGGGCGCGACACTTGGCTCCGAATCTGTAGGCGCCTACTTTTTGGAGAAAGTTCTCTGGGCCTATCTCAGCCTTCGTCAACCCTTATCAAAAATACATAATTCATTGAATATATAAATTTAAACTGTAGGAGTGGGCTTGCTAGCATCGGCTGCGAAGCAGTTGTAAAAACCGCGACTCGATTCTTCCCGTTAGAACCGGGGTCAAACTATCAGGACCGCTCGGTCGAGCGCGACGCCGGGCCCATCGCGGGATGGGCGCTCCTACAATTAATATTAGCGACTCCCTAAGTTATTCGTTGTTTGACACTCGTTTTTTACGCTTGAGCGAAATCTCGGAAACGTCCTACATACTTCGCAGAAACCCTCGAAATACAATGTCCCGCAATTCAAAGGGGGCGTTTGCAGAAGCTGAGTGCAACACGGCTATTGAATTAAGGCGCAATCATCGATTGCTCGACCTACCTCTCGTAAAACACATGAATATAATTATTGGAAGTTAAAAAGGATGCTCAACCAATGACACCTTACTCTTACATATCCATCATGGGGCGAAAACTGGGGCTCATCTCTGGCGGCTCGATCTTGGTAACCAAAGAAGATAAACGTGAACCTGAGCACATTGATAAAATTAGGATGCTGTCGTTCAATCACCAATTTAGTAGAAAAGAGACTTCAGACGGTCTATCCGAATATCCATTCTTTTTCAGCAAGGATGATGATCGATCCACACCCCTTCTGACTCAAGCGTTCGCAGAAGAAGAAATAATTGAATGCGAAATCACCCTCTACCGCGAGTCGCCGTCGGGCACTCAACAAAAATTCTTCACCTTCACTCTAGAGGGAGCCGTCATCACTTCGCATAACATGGAAAGCCGACCTGAGTTCTCGGGAAACGGTGAAAAAATCATAGAACACTTTGGCATTAGCTACCGCAGTCTCAGCCAGATATATCACGAAGGAAGCACCAGAGAGTCCTTCACTCCGACAATCGACTTATAAATACCAGCAAGCATCAGACCCGTGGAAACATATTTGTCGATGAAAAAATAAGTCGATCACATTCACGCGATGAAATGGGCTGACATGTCCACTCATAAGGGGCGGCCACCTCTCCGTTTCATTTTGTATCAATCAATCAAGGGCAGACATGTCGGTTAGCGGGAATGCTGCGAATTTACGGAAAGGTCCTACGCATCCACTAAAAATTTTCGCCATACAATAGCCCGAATTTTTCACAGGAGATTCTCTCTATGGCTTATCACGGATACATGACCATGACCGGTAAACAGCAAGGGCTCATTTCAGCCGGTTGCTCAAGCCACGAATCAATTGGCAACAAGTGCCAGACTGCACACACGGATGAAATAATGGTGCTCTCATTCGATCATCGAATGTTCAACGCTGAGAACTCGAACCACGCCACACATCAACCCGCACTCATCACTAAAAACATCGATAAGGCCACCCCGTTACTGGCACAAGCGCTGTCCAACCGTGAAGTGGTCAACTGCGAGATTACCTTCTACCGAGTCTCGAAGTTCGGAACTCAAGAAAAATTCTTCACGATCAAGCTGAAAGACTGCCTGATTGCCGACCAGCAAATGGAAATGCCCCATGCTGTTTCGGAAAATGACGCCGAACCCCAGGAACACATTGCTATCCGCTATCGCGATATCACCTGGACGCATCACCTCGCCAATACCAGCGGATGGAGCTCTTGGGATGACTCCGCATGGAACAAATAAACGGCAAGCAAAAGCCTAGCAGCGATGACTACTTCCGAGTGACCAACGCGGCAAGTGTATTGGCGAGCCAAGCGTGCACCGTGTCGGCCAAGCATATTCAGGATGGGATGCTGCGGCTTCAGTTTAATCGTAAAGTTGCTTACTACGCGCGGGGGATTGTCAGGGATGTGGCGGAGGGGAAGAAGAGCCCTGAGAGGGGGTTGAAGGAGTTAACAGTAGAATTAAAAGCACTTGCAATAAAATCGGTAGAAATCGGACAAAAGAGCGTTGGCGTAGTCGCGGGGGTATCTCAGATGGTGGGGGGAGCCGCAATCTGCACTGGCGTTATTACTTGCCCCATTGGTGCAACAATCATAGCCCACGGAACCAACAACATTATAGAGAACAGCGTAAATTTATGGACCGGAGATTCGAACATGCAGGGCCCCGTAAGAAAAGTATATAGGTACATCGCAAAAAACATGATTGGCACAGACGCCACAGGAGATAAAGCCTACGCCATCATCGATTTAAGCTTGTCTGGATGGGGTTTAATTCGAAAGGTGCAGAAACCCGAGACATGGAAACTATTTCGTACAATGCCTACGGATCTCTTCAGGGCATATAGACTAATGAATAAGCCCTCATTGGCTTTAGAAATACTTAGCGATAGCATGACAATTCGACAATTGTACCAATTGAACGACCAATGACCGATCGGACCTTCTTAACAGTAGACAGTAGGCTGTCGGCGCCAATTACCCAGAAAATATTTTCGTTTTGCGATGCCATTTAGGTCGCCAGCCCTAACAGTCTAAAACCACATTTGAGTGTAGAGTGTCGCAATAAAAAAAAAAGCTGCATTTAACCAAAAGGTTTTTGCTTTTTTTCAAATGTTATTGTTGATCCCCGCTGCCGCTGGGTTTTATACGGCTGTCACCTTTTTCTTACTTATGCAATTTATATCACTAGAGCCTATTTTTTGGCGCTGCATCGTAATTATATTTTTTTCATGTCTTAATATAATTGGATTTTACTGGTCCTTTAACCACTTTAAGAAAAACGGTAATTTCGACTTATGAAGTTTAGAAAAAATACGTAACGCCTGAATCTCCATCGCGGAAAATGACGCCAAACCTGAAGAGGAAATTGCTATCCGCTGTCGCGATATCACCTGGACGAATCACCTCGCCAATACCAGCGGATGGAGCTCTTGGGATGACTCCGCATGGAACAAATAAACGGCAAGCAAAAGCCTAGCAGCGATGACTACTTCCGAGTGACCACTGCGGCAAGTGTATTGGCAAGCCAAGCGTGCACCGTGTCGGCCAAGCATATTCATGACGGGATGTTGAGAATACAGTTCAACCGTGAGGTTGCTTATTATGCGCGGGGTATTGTCAGGGATGTGGCGGAGGGGAGGAAGAGTGCTGACTGGGGGTTAAAAGAGCTAAAAAAGAACATAAAAGATATTGTAGAACAATCGCAGCAAGTCGCTAAATATGCGATTGGATTTACCGCTGGCACGGTTCAGGTTATTGAGGGATCTAAGTACTGCGGTTCTGTGGTGGCCTGTCCATATGGCACGATAGTAGTCGCCCATGGGTTTAACAATATGTACGAGAACGGTGTAAATTTACGCGACGGCAAGTCAGATACGCAAGGTCCTGTCAGAATACTTTATAAGGATATCTCGGAAAAGCTGGGCTATGGGGAGTTTGAAGGCAATATGGCCTATGCAGGCGTTGATATATTCACGTCAGTATATGGTTCCGCTCGACTAATGTTAAAACTAGAGGCGCGGCGCCTATTTCGTTACATAAGGTAAGATCTCACAAGAGCATACAAACTAGCGTCTGTCCCGGCTTTGATGCTTGATGCAACAACCACCTTGATAACTGCATATGACGCATGGGAAGCGGGGAAAACTTGATAAGCTAAAAGTGAATGATCATTTGTTTAGCAGCCTTTTTATTATTGCAGGTATTTTATTGTACCTGCCTGCTCTATGGCCAGGAGCGCATTATAAGGAGATAATTACTCCCCCACGAGATACTTAGGCTACTATTTGTATATCCTCGCATGCTTCGCTTTGCACTGGAACTACCTTGAGAACAACTACATTCCATTTGTAGGAGTGAAGGAGAACCCCATTATGGCCGGAGCATCACTCCTCGTCATGTTCGCTTACTTCTTCACCAGCCCAGTACCATGGAAACGAAAAAGCTGGTTCTCACGCGATCCTATGCCAGTAGTTTTGCCCTGCCCCAGCCCGGACCGCCGAAAGACCTACCAGAGACGAGCGTTGGCCAAATGGGAAAAAAAACCTGTAAAAAATTTCATAGTATATGTCGTGATCACTGTTTTATTTATTCTGTTCTGGTTGAAACCACTGCAAGACTGGCTTGCGCGACCAGATACTATAATTCCGAAATCCAACGGGGGAGCGTTTGGTCCCAATGGGGTTACCTCATATATTTTTATACTGCTCGCCTTTATGATTTATTTACCTTCTCTCTGGGCAAGGTTTGCGCTTTCGGGCGAAGGATTTTCAGTCGAAAAATCCACCGCTGCATTGGTTTACAACATTTTCTGCGCGATATTTCACCAAGAGTTTTTGAACGATGGGAAATTTCTATTCTTAAACGTTATCGATAAATCGATGGTTGGCTGTCATTTTGTATGATCATTCTTCATGCTGAAGCTGTAGCTTATCCATGGAGTAGAAGAATATTATTCTGGAAAATTTTTTAAATTAACAATGAAAAACTTTATATTTTGAGGTTTTATGAGAATTGCAGATAATTTTATCCGTGTTTTAATTTTTTTAGGAAGGGCCGGAGTGATTATCTGTTGCTCTGTATTTTATACTGTTATTGCCGGGAATATATTATTGAGGATCGCAACATTAACACCCATTCAATCGCGATATGTCATGGGCGTGTTCTTTGTATCCCTTTTGGTCACTGGGACTTATGCAATGCGTGCTTATTTGAAAAAGCCGGGCCGGAAAATGTTTTGAATCCAAAGTGAATAAAGCATGCAGGGAAATGAAAGTTGCTTATTGAAAAAATAGGCGCTGAGTTTTGCCTGACATTCAGCTATGAATGGCCTTCGCAGACAAGCCTGCCCTACGATGTTTTCGTACCGAAATTCGTGTCGTACGAAAACCTCGCGTTAGTGGAAGAAAATATGATGTTCAGATATTTGACTGCCCCAGACTGACGGGGGCCAAGTCACCCTGTTCTCTCTGGATATAAAAATCTACTTATGGATCGGAGCGCAGCGTGCAATCAACTATTTTGAGAATGATCTTCTAGGCAAGGGTAATGCTAGATTTACGCTGCTGAATTTCGTGTGGATGCTGGTTGGGCTTAACATGTGGTATTCCATGCCCAACGCCCTCATTTTCATGGAAATATTGCATGGTGGAGTTGTTTAGGCTGGACCCACAGGATGTGTAATTCGCCAACATCTCCACCGCCCGCCCCACCGCTTTCGCAGGCACGCCTGCTCCCACCAAATTTGGCCAGCTGCGCATAAAAAAACCCGAACACTAAGTCCGGGTTTTTTCTTCACATCATCAAAACCACTAGTGCAAGATCTGGCTCAAGAACAACTTGGTCCGGTCGCTCTGCGGGTTATCAAAGAACGCATTAGGCTCGGCTTCTTCAACAATCTCGCCTTTGTCCATGAAGATCACTCGGTTTGCCACGGTACGGGCGAAGCCCATTTCGTGGGTTACGCAGAGCATGGTCATGCCGTCTTCTGCCAGGCTGACCATGGTGTCGAGCACTTCCTTAACCATTTCTGGATCGAGGGCCGAGGTTGGCTCGTCGAACAGCATGATTTTCGGCTTCATGCACAGAGCGCGAGCAATCGCCACGCGCTGTTGTTGACCGCCGGACAGTTGACCCGGGAATTTGTGCGCCTGCTCTGGAATGCGTACACGCTCCAGGTAGTGCATGGCGATTTCTTCCGCTTGACGCTTGGGCATCTTGCGCACCCACATTGGGGCCAAGGTGCAGTTCTGCAGAATGGTCAGGTGCGGGAACAGGTTGAAGTGCTGGAACACCATGCCCACTTCACGACGAATCGTTTCGATCTGTTTGAGGTCGTTGGTCAACTCAGTGCCATCGACCACGATCCGGCCTTGCTGGTGTTCTTCCAGACGATTGAGGCAGCGGATGGTGGTCGACTTACCCGAACCCGACGGGCCGCACAAAACGATACGCTCGCCTTGGCGGACGTTCAGGTTGATATCTTTGAGTACGTGGAACTGGCCGTACCACTTGTGTACGCCTTCCATCTGGATCATGCCTTCGGCGCCCAGAGGCAGTTTGCTCACTTCAGTCATCACAAAACTCCTAACGCTTGTGGCCTGTGTCCAACTTACGCTCCAAATGCATGGAGTAGCGGGACATGCCGAAACAGAAGATCCAGAACACCAGCGCAGCGAAGACATAGCCTTCGGTGGCCATACCGAGCCATTTCGGGTCGGCGGCTGCTTGTTTGACACTGTTGAGCAGGTCGAACAAGCCGATGATGATCACCAGGCTGGTGTCTTTGAACAGGGCAATGATCGTGTTGACGATGCCCGGAATCACCATTTTCAACGCTTGCGGCAGAATCACCAGGCCCATGCTGCGCCAGTAACCCAAGCCCATCGCAGCGGCCGCTTCGTACTGACCTTTAGGGATGGCTTGCAAGCCACCACGTACCACTTCAGCCACGTAGGCCGACTGGAACAAAATCACTCCGATCAGTGCGCGCAACAGTTTGTCGAAGCTCATGCCTTCTGGCAGGAACAACGGCAGCATCACTGACGACATGAACAATACGGTGATCAATGGAACGCCGCGCCAGAACTCGATGAAGGTCACGCAGACCACGCGAATCGCCGGCATGTTAGAACGTCGACCAAGGGCCAGTACAACACCTAAAGGCAATGCGCCGGCGATACCGACGGTGGCAATCACCAAGGTCAACATCAACCCGCCCCACTGGCTCGTGGCCACTCTGGTCAAGCCGAAAATGCCGCCTCGCAAAAGGAAATAAGCCACGATCGGATAGATCACCAGAAAGCTGAAGCCATAGATCGCTTTGCGGGTCATCATTTTCATGAACAACGGCGCAACGCCGACGACGGCCAATATAACCGTCAGGTTCACTCGCCAACGCAGTTCAGGCGGGAAATAGCCGTACATGAACTGGCCAAAGCGCTGCTCGATAAACACCCAACATGCGCCCGACTTGGTGCAGTCTTGGCGGGTTGTACCCACCCAATTGGCATCGAAGATCGCCCAATGCAGCAACGGCGGCACGATGAGCCAAATCAGGTAAAACGCCAACAGCGTTAACAATGTGTTGAGCCAGCTGGAGAACAGGTTGGCCCGCATCCACGCCACGGCGCCCACGCTCATTTTTGGCGGCGTCATGTCGGGTTTGAAAGAATGAGTTGTCATGAGCTTTTCCTCACCGCTCGATCAGCGCAATGCGCTTGTTGTACCAGTTCATCAACAGCGAAATGCTGATGCTGATTGCCAGGTACACGCTCATGGTGATCGCAATCACCTCAATAGCTTGACCGGTCTGATTGAGCACCGTACCGGCGAACAACGAAACCATTTCCGGGTAACCGATACCCGCCGCCAACGACGAGTTCTTCGCCAGGTTCAGGTATTGGCTGGTCAGCGGAGGAATGATCACGCGCAACGCTTGCGGGATGATGACCTTGCGCAGGGTTGGACCCGGACGCAGCCCCAACGAACGAGCGGCCTCGGTCTGCCCGTGGCTGACCGATTTGATCCCGGAGCGCACGATTTCAGCGATAAACGCAGCCGTGTACACCGTCAAGGCAATGGTCAGCGCCAGCAACTCCGGGATCATTACCCAGCCACCGACGAAGTTGAACCCTTTGAGTTCAGGCATTTCCCATTGCAACGGGCTACCGACGATCAGCACGTCCAGTGCAGGGATGACCAGAAACAGGGCCAACCCAACCCAAAACTTGTGAAAAGGAACGCCAGTGGCTTCGAACCGTTTGGTCGCCCAGCGAGACATAAACACGATGGCTACTATTGCCAACACAATACTGGCAAAAAACGGCCAAAAAGCGTCAGTCAAAAGAGCACCGGGCATATTCAAGCCACGATTGCTGAAGAAAAACATGCTGGCGAAGCTGTAACTGCTACGAGGCCCTGGCATGGTCAAGAAGACCGCGAAGTACCAGAATAAAATCTGCAGCAGCGGCGGAATGTTACGGAAGACTTCTACATAAACAGTCGCCAGCTTATTAATCATCCAGTTGGACGATAGCCGTGACACGCCGACGATGAAGCCCAGCAGCGTTGCCAGTATCACGCCGATAAACGTGACCAGCAGTGTGTTGAGCAAACCGATAACAAAAACGCGCGAGTAGGTGTCCGATTCGACATAGGGAATCAGATGCTGAGCAATACCGAATCCGGCGCTGCGATCAAGAAACTCGAAGCCAGAGGTAATACCGCGGTGTTGAAGGTTTGTCTGGGTGTTATCGAACAGATACCAACCCATGAAGACCACCGCGACAATCGTGATGATCTGAAATAGCCACGCACGCACTTTTGGGTCGCTGAGGGAGAACCTCTGCTTGGGTGCGCCGATTTGATTTTGCATGAAGTGCCCCAGGAAAAAATGCAACAGACAGCGCTCGGTAACCGTTATGGATTACCGAGCGCAGGGCCTATCAGCGTACTGGTGGTGCGTATTGGATGCCGCCATTGGTCCACAAAGCGTTCATACCACGGTCGATCGCCAGTGGTGTGGCCTTACCGAGGTTTTTCTCGAAGATTTCACCGTAGTTACCGACTTGCGAAACGATCTTCACAACCCAATCTTTAGGTAGCTTCAGGTCTTTGCCGTACTCGCCATCAACACCCAACAGACGAGCAACGTCAGGGTTTTTGCCGTTTTTGACCAGATCCATAACGTTTTTCGACGTTACGCCGGCTTCTTCAGTGTTCAGCAGAGCGAAGCCAGTCCAGCGCACGATCTCCATCCAATCTTCGTCGCCCTTACGTACAACCGGCCCCAAAGGTTCTTTGGAGATAGTTTCAGGCAGTACAACGTAGTCTGCCGGCGAAGCCAGTTTGCTGCGCTGTGCGTAAAGCTGGGATTTGTCGGAAGTCAGAACGTCGCAACGGCCGCTTTCCAGCGACTTGGCACTTTCGTCGGAGGTGTCGAATGTGATCGGCGTGTACTTCAGGTTGTTGGCGCGGAAGTAGTCAGAAACGTTCAGCTCGGTGGTGGTGCCGGCCTGAATACAGATGGTAGCGCCATCCAGTTCCTTGGCGCTTTTCACACCCAGTTTCTTGTTGGCCAGGAAACCCACACCGTCGTAATAGGTAACAAAGCCAGGGAAGATCAAGCCCATGCTTGCATCACGGGAGCTGGTCCACGTGGTGTTACGCGACAGAATGTCGATCTCGCCCGATTGCAGCGCGGTGAAACGCTCTTTAGCGTTCAGCTGGCTGAATTTGACCTTGGTAGCATCACCGAAAACTGCAGCAGCGACTGCACGGCAGAAGTCTGCGTCGATACCTTGGATGACGCCTTTGGAATCAGGCACCGAAAAACCTGGCAGGCCATCACTGACGCCGCACTGAATAAAGCCCTTCTTCTGTATCGCATCAAGGGTAGTGCCCGCCTGAGCGAAGCTGCTTACGCCGAGAATTGCAGCGGCAGTCAGTACCGCCAGGGTAGATTTCAACATCTTCATTCAACAAACCTCCAAGTTTTGCTCTTGTTGTGTAGAGCTTCAGTCCCGTCGCACCCTTGTGAGGCATTGCTGACCCGTGTCGGCTTATTTTTGGGTCAATGCTACGTAAGACCTAGGCCAGGATCGCGTCCGAGATCTACTCGACACCCGATTAACCTTAGCCCGCAATCAGTCAAATGGATTGAAGCCCCATGATGTCCGCTGGACCAATCCGGTACAAAACGAACTGTACGCAGAATCTTGATGCATGGATTCAGTGCCTACTCCAGCCATCAGCCACCTGATAGTGTTACCGCCGGAGCAAACGCATTCACTCAGGGGGTTTCATAGCAAAGCCCGTACCAGCACGCTGGCGATGTCGAATTAACGACAGGTCAAGTCCAATACTTGTAACCTTGCGACATCTTATTAACTATTTATTTCAATTGCGCACCGCGTCAACGCACTAAAACAGCGCGTGCGCACATTAATGGAGCAACAATGAGCGACCCTTTGATTCTTGAGCCCATCAACGCGGCCGATGCCTGCGTGATCTGGTTGCACGGTCTTGGTGCCGATCGGTATGACTTCATGCCGGTTGCAGAAATGCTCCAACAAACCTTGCTTACTACACGCTTCATCCTGCCTCAGGCACCGGACCGTGCCGTCACAATCAACGGCGGCTATACCATGCCCAGTTGGTACGATATTTTGGCCATGAACCCTGCGCGGGCCATTAATCGCGAGGAGTTGGAGGTTTCTGCACTGATGGTGTTGAACCTGATCGAAGCGCAACGTGACAGCGGCATCGACCCGGCACGGATATTTCTGGCAGGCTTTTCTCAAGGCGGCGCGGTCGTTTTACACGCCGCTTTCTTGCGCTGGCAGGGACCGTTGGGCGGCGTGCTTGCGCTGTCTACTTACGCTCCGACTTTTAGCGAACTACTGACATTGTCCGCGAGCCAAAAGCAGATTCCGGTGTGTTGCTTGCATGGTGACCGTGACGATGTGGTCAAAAATGCCATGGGCCGCGCTGCGCATGACGCCCTTAAGGCCTCGGGCGTAACCGTTACATGGCAGGAATACCCAATGGGGCACGAAGTGTTACCGCAGGAGATTACTGACATCGGAGTCTGGCTGGCACAAAAGCTTAGTTGAAAACTCCGTTGCGAGTGTAAGAAGCGAACTACAGCGCACTGTGAAGCCCTGACTTGACGCGTCCTGTAGCGCTTCCGGATGGCACTACGCCGCAGGAGGTTCTTGCTTTACACTGCCCGACGTACATTCCTTAATCAATTGATGAGATGACCGTGCTCAAAGCACTCAAAAAGATGTTCGGTAAAAGCGAGGTTGTGCAACTCGCGCCCAGCCCTATCGCCTCCTCGCCTGTTGCCGTCGGCCCAACCGATAGCGATCCACGGCAACGTAATCCCCATCATTCGGCACCTGTCAGCACGCCTGCCCAGGGTCAAGACGCAGACATCGTCAGCGCAAAACTTGCAACGCCAAAGCCAGAACGCCCCCGTCGTGAACGTGCGCCCAAACCGCCAGTCAGCACCTGGAAGCTTCAAGACTTTGTCGTTGAACCACAGGAAGGCAAAACCCGCTTCCACGATTTCAACTTGTCGCCTGAATTGATGCATGCGATCCACGACCTGGGCTTCCCCTACTGCACGCCGATTCAGGCTGAAGTATTGGGTTTCACCCTCGCGGGCAAAGATGCAATCGGTCGCGCACAGACCGGCACCGGCAAGACCGCCGCGTTCCTGATTTCGATTATCACGCAACTACAGCAGACCCCTCCGCCTAAAGAGCGGTACATGGGCGAGCCGCGTGCGTTGATCATCGCGCCAACCCGCGAACTGGTAGTGCAAATTGCCAAAGACGCGGCGCTATTGACCAAGTACACCGGCCTCAATGTCATGACCTTCGTCGGCGGCATGGACTTCGACAAGCAACTCAAGCAGCTCGAAGCCCGTCATTGCGACATTCTCGTAGCCACGCCGGGGCGCCTGCTGGATTTCAACCAGCGCGGCGAAGTGCATCTGGATATGGTCGAGGTGATGGTACTGGACGAAGCCGACCGCATGCTCGACATGGGCTTCATCCCACAGGTCCGGCAGATCATTCGCCAAACCCCGCACAAGGGCGAACGTCAGACCCTGCTGTTCTCCGCGACCTTCACCGAAGACGTAATGAACCTTGCGAAACAATGGACGACCGAGCCTTCAATCGTTGAAATCGAGGCTTTGAACGTTGCCAGTGACATGGTCGAGCAGCATATCTATGCCGTTGCCGCCGCTGACAAATACAAGTTGCTCTACAACCTGGTCACCGAGAACAATTGGGAACGGGTGATGGTGTTTGCCAACCGCAAAGATGAAGTGCGGCGCATCGAAGAGCGTCTGGTCCGAGATGGCGTCAACGCTGCGCAGTTGTCCGGCGACGTGCCGCAACACAAACGTATCAAGACTCTGGAAGGCTTTCGCGAAGGCAAGATTCGTGTGTTGGTTGCCACAGACGTGGCCGGTCGTGGAATCCACATTGATGGCATCAGCCATGTGATCAACTTCACCCTGCCGGAAGTCCCAGACGATTACGTGCACCGCATTGGCCGTACCGGTCGTGCGGGCGCCAGCGGCGTTTCGATCAGCTTTGCCGGCGAAGATGACTCGTATCAGTTGCCGTCCATCGAAGCGCTGCTGGGCCGCAAGATCAGCTGCGAAACGCCGCCGATGGAACTGCTGAAACCGGTCGTGCGCAAGAGTGCTGTGCCGCTGTGACCCCATTGTCTGTAGGAGCCAACGTGTTGGCCCCTACAGACTAGTTTCAGGCTTTACTGTCCCACCGCCCCGCCGCTGCATGATCACTGTCCCGGCCCTCTACCCAACGCGGCCCGTCACTGGTGTTTTCTTTCTTCCAGAACGGCGCTCGGGTTTTCAAGTAATCCATCACAAACGCACAGGCATCGAACGCCGCTTGCCGGTGTGCACTGGCGACGCCAACGAAGACGATGGGTTCTCCCTGCTCCAAAGCACCAATGCGATGCAGCACTTCCAGTTTCAGCAACGGCCAGCGCTGCTCAGCTTCAACCGTGATTTTGGCCAAGGCTTTTTCGGTCATGCCCGGATAATGCTCAAGGAACATGCCCGCCACTTCCCGACCGTCGTTGAAATCACGCACATAGCCCACGAAACTGACCACCGCACCGATGCCTACGTTGGCGGCGTGTAGCGCATTGACTTCCAGGCCCGGATCGAACGCCGCTGTCTGCACCCGAATCGCCATGTTCAGCCTCCGGTCACAGGCGGGAAAAACGCGACTTCATCGCCTGAAACCAGGGGTTCGTCCAGCTGACACAGCTCTTCGTTACGCGCGCACATCAGGTTCTGTTCAGCCAGAATTTGCCAGGCCCCGCCGCGCAACACCAAGTATTCACGCAGTGCCCGGACGGAGTGGTAGTCGCCCTCCGCCGTTTCAGTTTCCAAGCCCAACACCTCGCGAAACCGGGCGAAATACAATACTTGAACGCTCATTGAGCACCCGCCTCGTCGGCTACAAAGTGCCCACTCTTACCGCCAAGCTTTTCCAGCAACCGCACGTTTTCAATGACCATGCCACGGTCCACGGCCTTGCACATGTCATAGATCGTCAACGCAGCGATACTCGCGGCAGTCAGCGCTTCCATTTCTACACCGGTCTGCCCGGAAAGCTTGCAGCGGGCGACGATGCGCACAGCGTCGTTACCTTCCGCACTCAGCTCTACTTTGACCCCAGTCAGCATCAACGGGTGGCACAAGGGGATTAGATCAGAGGTTTTTTTCGCCGCCTGAATGCCGGCAATCCGCGCCACAGCAAACACATCCCCCTTGGGATGACCGCCGCTGACAATCAGTTGCAGGGTTTCGGGACGCATACGTACAAACGCTTCGGCCACCGCCTCACGGAACGTCACTTCTTTTTCAGTGACGTCGACCATATTGGCGCGACCTTGGGAATCGAGATGAGTCAGCACAACATTACTCCTGAGCAGGAGTGCGGAGTGTAAACCTAAAGTGAGGCACGCTAACAAACCTGTGGGAGCGGATTCATCCGCGAATACGGCGGTGCAGGCGATACCTCTTTAGCGCCTGATAAGCCGCTTTCGCGAATGAATTCGCTCCCACAGGGGTCCTCTATTGTCAGCAAACGTTCTTACAAATGACTCTCCGCATACTCAGCCAGGATCGAACGGGGTACCCCTTGCAGGGTAATGTGCACACCATTGGGGAAGTCTTTGAAACGCTCCGTCAGGTAAGTGAGGCCAGAACTGGTGGCCGACAGGTAAGGGGTATCGATCTGCGCCAGGTTACCCAGGCAGACCACTTTGGAACCAGCGCCGGCACGGGTGATGATGGTTTTCATCTGGTGCGGCGTGAGGTTCTGGCATTCGTCGATCCGCCATCTGTCCTGACATAGGGCTTAGGTGCATAACCAACTGGTAAGAAAACCCAAAAAATAGTTATTACAATATATTTCAAATACGAATCTCGCCCCTAGCCAGACACACATCTAGATCCCTGTAAATTATTGAAATAAACCAACAAAATAAACCAATTAAATTTAACAGACAGAAACTTCCTACAAGGACAAATGTTTTATCTGTAGGAAACATCACGCAATATTTTTATTGACTGAAAACGTATAAATATTATTCTTTAACTCGTGGAGTCGAAAGACCCATTACCCCAACTAAAAAAGGAATTGATGATGCGTAAGATTAATCTGCAAACCCGTTTGACTGCACTCTCCAATAATGCTTACAACACTTTGATTACTCCTATGGACAAAAAATCGAAAATGGCCAAGTAATAATGTTGACGCTGGGCGGATAACCGCTCAGCGTCTTTTCCTCAAAGGAGTCAGTCATGCGTGAATTCGTAATCAGTGAAGAGATAGTCATAACGCTCAATGATGGCGTTTTTGGTCTATGGAATTTAAATACCGGAGAGCAATACGAAATTTTTGAAAAAACATATCTTGATAGGATATTTGAACTCACTGAATATAGCCATCTTCCTTATCAAGCTCAACCTGAGGACGAGTTGCTGATTGAAGCCGGAATATTACTGCTGGCTGATCAAGCGCTTGATTATAAAAAGCTGGCCGCTGAACGTGGAAAGTGGGGATGGGATTTAATATCCAAGATATTTCATTATGGCAGCAAGCATAATTTTCCCTCTGAAATATCAAAACTAGAGGATACTGAATCAGGCTATATTGATTTCTGCCAGAGTATCGAAGACACGATGCCTGATTTGGAAACCGAGCGCGAAGGCAAAATAATCACTCTGCCTGATTATAACGGAGCGCCCATCCAAAATATGAATCTTCAAGGCGCCCTGTGGGAAAGAAGGACGAGTCGAAACTTTAGATCTGACGCAGTTCCTGTATCAATCGTAGCCGATATTTTGTATTCAACGTTTGGGGCAATTCACGGCGACTCCCACAAAGAAGAAATGGAAAAACGAGGAATTAGGACAGTCGGATACAGACGATCATCACCCAGCGCGGGATGTCTCCAGGCAACTGAAGCATACCTAATCGCACTTAACGTCGATGGTCTAAGTAGAGGAATTTATCACTATAGATCACATCAACATGTGCTGACAGAAATAGACCTAGTGATTGATCCATCACTAGAAAAAATTCTTTGCTATCAGAGTTTTGCGATCGAAGCTTCATTTCTTATTGTCCTTACTACGAGATTCGATAAATTATGGTGGAAATACCCACATTCACGAGCATATCGTTCGGGACTATTGGATGTTGGCCATTTATCTCAAACCTTCAATTTGGTAACCACCGCTTACTCCCTTAACACATGGGTTACGGGATACTTTATAGACAATCTACTTAACGACCTCATAAAGGTTGACGGATTTAAAGAGCAGTCCATATTTGTAATGGCTGGGGGCCCCGGCTATTCAGACCCTTTAAGCCCTGGCGTATTACAACTCCTAAACTCGAATCCATGATAAAGGAAGTCGTGATGTGAGCAAAACTGCCCCTAGTGATGAGAAAAAAGAAAAATCAGAACACCTGCGCCTACAAGCAGATATCGCTTTGACAGAGAATAATTTTGCCGACGCCCATAAACGTTACAAACAAAGCCTTCTGCTTGACCCGACAAATGATAGAGCGCTCAACAATCTAGCGATTCTGCACGAGGAACAAGGCGAAATAAAACTAGCGCTAAGCTTCTACAAAAAGGCATGCGCAGCGAGTAAAACAACAGAAACACAGTTAAAATATTATCAGAATCTAGCTTCAGCATACGAATATAGCAACCAACATAGCGCCGCAGTGTGGACATACCAAGCCGCGATAAAACTCGAATCCAACTCAACAGGTGAGCTATCAAAAAACTACCTCAGATTACTACAGAGTCTACATATCGAATCATTTGACAGGGTTATTTTTGACTCTCTGGCTCCACTGATAGATAACACACTCTTGGATAAACAAGCGGCGGCAAATATTTATTTCGAACAGCTCGGACATCTAGTTACCCTATCAAGAGCTGGCGAGACAAAAAACATACTTAACACTTCAGATCTGCTTGAAGATAACGCCAACACATTAAAGCTCATTTCTACACAACTAGTTAACTCACCCATCATTGAAATGGAGATTCGCCGAGCGCGAAGAAAGATCGCGCGACAACTTATACAAGACTGCTACAACGGAAAGCATTTACCATTTCTGGCAGCTATGAGCGCCCAATGCCGTCTCAACGGCTACATCTACAAAATTGAAACTGAAGATCAGGAAATAATAGAGTCGTTAAAACTGTATCAGAGCGACGACAGCATTTCCACCTGCAGATGTAAAGCTATAGAGCGTGTATTGGCGTCTTACAGCCGTTACTCACCAAACGAAAGCTTTCCAGTAGGAGCCTATCAAGCTCACCCTGTAAACGCGAACAACCTGCACATAGGCAGTCCCGAAATCTTCGTTATGGCGTCCTGCAGAAAAAGAGAAATCACGGCTGATTTTTATGAAGCGTATCCCTATCCAGCGTGGTCGTCAGTACCTTATTACAGAGAGACAACGCTAAATGAAGCCCTTTCTCAGCTAAACGTTAATCGAACGTCTTTAAAAAATAACGGGGAATTTATACTCGTGGCGGGTTGTGGCACCGGAAGACACGCCATTCAATTAGCGCTTACCTATCCCGAAACTAATATTATCGGCTTGGATATTAGTATGGCAAGCCTACAGTATGCCCTGACCAAAAGTAGAGAGCTAAACGTCGCAAATATAACCTTTGTCCAAGGTAGCATCTACGATGTCGATGAGCTAAAAATAAAATTCCGGCTCATTGAGTGCATTGGTGTTCTGCACCATCTTAAATATCCGGTTAAAGGTTGCCGAGCACTTCTTTCTTCTTTAAAACCAGGTGGCGTTTTAAAATTAGGCCTTTATAGCACCTTGGCGAGACAGCCACTAAAAAAATTGGCTCAACAGTTTTCTGAGTCTGAAATTTCATTTTCGCCGAAAAATCTGCCGAGGATAAGAGATTTCATTTTACTTAATAGCTCCGCCGAGGCCTTTAATGAAATTATAAAATCACCAGATTTTTATAATCGATCTGGCTGTATGGATTTGTTTTTTAACCCACTAAAACACACCTATACAGTACAAAAAATATCTGAATTATTACATTTAACCAAAGCCACTTTTGCGGGTTTTGAACGGGCCGGCGAAAGAAATTCCCCGGGCTTCCGTCAATTTTATGACTCCACCTCGTTGGAAGATTTTTTTGAAAATTGGGACATATTTGAAAAATCGAATCCTAGTTTTTTTGGTGCCATGTATTTGTTTTGGCTTAAACCTAACCACACCTAACAAGAGAATTTAAATGAAAATACTAGGCGTCAATACCGGGCACGACGGCCACATCTGTTTGTTAGAGGACGGGAAGCTAGCATTTAGCCATGAAGCCGAGAAAAATAGTGGACAACGATATGCCCCTGTTTCTACGAAATCATTAATAGAAGCAACGCTAAAGTATTCCGATGATTTGGATGCGGTAGCTATAAGCGGTTGGGCGGAAGGGCACGACCCTCGAAACGCTCCTACCGACGGAGGTTATTTAGGCCTTAACTTCGAAAGCAGAGAATATAAGTTAGGCCAGAACTCACTGAAGTGGACCCACTGCAGCCATGAACTGTCGCACATAATTGCTTCTTACGCACTCTCTCCTTATGCGGACAATAAAATTGCGGGCGGGTGTGGGTTGAATTGCGAGTGGAACCGGATGTGGGAAAAATCGGGTCTATTTGATGCCGTTTTTGTTCCGCCATGCACCAATGACACAGGCGTAGGAATCGGAGCCGCAGCTGCGACTCAACATAACTTGACTGGAAAAGTAAAGATCGAGTGGTCCGTGTATTCTGCTCAGTCATTTATCTATGACATCCCAAAGAACAGTTCAGTTTTCCTGGAAAAACCTCTGTGCTTAGACGAGGTTTCCGAAACACTAGCCACAGGAGAGATAGTTTGCTGGGTCCAAGGCAACTGTGAGATAGTTTGCTGGGTCCAAGGCAACTGTGAAATAGGTCCCCGCGCCCTAGGAAATCGGTCAATTATCGCGGCCCCATTTTCTATCGAAACAACAGAAAAATTAAATATAATAAAAGAAAGAGAAAGATATCGGCCGATAGCACCAATCTGTATCGAAGAAGACGCTGGAATTTATTTTGAAGGGTGTGTTAAAAGCAAATATATGCTGTCATTTTATAATGTTATCGACCGCAAATTAAGGGCTATCACACATATCGACGGAACAGCGAGAGTTCAGACCGTAACAGCAGTGGACAATCCTGCGATGTACGATTTGCTTTCCGCCTTCAAAACGCATTCCGGAGTGGGCGTACTCTGTAACACCTCTCTTAACTTCAAAGGTAGAGGTTTCATAAACTCCCACTCAGACATTGAAGCGTTCTGCCTTCAAAATGGAATATCGACTTATGTCATAAACCAAAATATGTATAGAAAAGCGAAGGCAAGCTAAGTGAATATTCCCAACATCGCTGGATACGGTTATCTGTGTGGTATCAGACTAAGCACCTCGGTTACGCTTTGGGTAGACTTCGTTCTAATATTTACAGTATTAACGTTTGGCTTCGATGCCTCTGCTGAAACGCTAGGACTCGCTGCTGCATTGTACGGGCTACCTCCTCTTTTATTGGGACCACTGTTCGGTGCTCTAGCAGACCGCACGAGCCCGTTCAAATTTATCTGCTGGAGCTTCCTTACTCGCTGTTTTGTTGCCTGCCTGTTATTTTCGGCGACGTCTCAAACAGTCTTCTTAGTCTTCGTTTTCATGAAGGGGCTCGCCAACCTAGGCTCAGGCTCTGCAGAGATAATCCTTACGAGAAAATTACTATCCAATGAAGATCTTGTAAAAAATATATCTCTCGTCACCATCATGGATCAATTTATAAAAGTGTGTTCTCCATTGGCGGCTGGCATCATAGCAAGCGTCGCAGACAAATCTTCAGGTTTTTTAGTATCAGCGGTATTTTCCTTGATCGGCACTATTTGCGTAATCGTTTTATCAATTACTCATTCCACATCCTCTGTCACTCAAAACCCCGAGATGAGGTCGTTCGGTAGTCTTGAGGCGTTCAAATCATTTTTCAAACATGGTCCTATTACAAGGCTATTTTTCATCTGCACCATGGTGCAGTCGGCTGTGCTTGGATGTTATGACTCTCTATTAAGTCTTTTCCTAAAAAATTTCGGCTTGGAGTCGTACGCCTTCGGGGCTGTCGTCAGTGCCACCGCAGTAGGCGGAATATTATCGGGGCTAATTTTCCCTAAAATTTATCCAGCCCGACTCTCACTCTGCTCCACACTTTCCCTATCACTTTTTGGGGTTGCCGTCATCTTGGCCGGTTTGCTTCCAACCATTCCTCACTTGGCCAATATAGTCGTCTTCATGTCACTGTTTCTTGTGGCGGGAATAGCGTACGGACTCACCGCCCTTGGATTTGGGATTACGCTGCAAAAATATTGCCCTGTTTCCCATCTAGGCGTTCTTTCAGCCACTGCTCGAAGCCTTTCCTTGGCGCTCATGATTACGACTCCAATACTGGGCGCTTGGCTATCCCGCCTTATAACAATTGGAGGAGTCTTTTGTTTCGCCGGTGTGTTCGCTGTTATCGTCGGGGCATGGCTATATTTTGAATATAGGGATCAATATCACTCTGAAAAAATCAGAATGCAGAGCGAGTAGATGCTGTCAGGCAAGGAAATCGGGCGGCCATTTTTAAACACAGCCGCCCGATCAGCGGTTACAGATGCGACTCCGCATACTCAGCCAGGATTGAGCGTGGCACGCCTTGCAGGGCGATGTGCACGCCATTGGGGAAGTCTTTGAAGCGCTCCGTCAGGTAGGTCAGGCCGGAACTGGTCGCCGACAGGTAAGGCGTATCGATTTGCGCCAGGTTACCCAGGCACACTACTTTGGAACCGGCACCGGCACGGGTGATGATGGTTTTCATCTGGTGCGGTGTGAGGTTCTGGCATTCGTCGATGAGGATCAGGCTTTGCTGGAAGCTACGGCCTCGAATGTAGTTAAGGGATTTGAACTGCAACGGCACTTTGCTGAGGATGTAATCAACACTGCCGTGGGTATTTTCATCGTCCATGTGCAGCGCTTCAAGGTTGTCGGTGATGGCGCCTAACCAAGGCTCCATTTTCTCGGCTTCGGTGCCGGGCAGGAAACCGATCTCCTGATCCAGACCTTGCACGCTACGAGTCGCGATGATGCGGCGATAACGCTTGCTGACCATGGTCTGTTCGATTGCAGCGGCCAACGCCAGAATGGTTTTACCGGAACCGGCTGCACCCGACAGGTTGACCAAGTGGATATCAGGGTCAAGCAAGGCGAACAACGCGAGCCCCTGATAAATGTCACGTGGTTTGAGGCCCCAAGCTTCCTGGTGCAGCAAAGGTTCTTGGTGCATATCCAGAATCAGCAATTCATCAGCTTTGATGCCTTTGATCCAACCCACAAAACCCTGTGCATCAATGATGAATTCATTGATGTGTACCGCAGGCAGGTTATCGGTGAGCTGCACGCGGTGCCAAGTGCGTCCGTGATCCTGGCGAGTTTCAACCTTGCTGACACGGTCCCAAAAAGAGCCGGTCATGGTGTGATAACCACGCGACAACATGGAAACGTCGTCGACCAGTTGATCAGTACTGTAATCCTCGGAGGCGATCCCACACGCCCGCGCCTTGAGGCGCATGTTGATATCTTTGGTCACCAGCACCAGACGCAAATCCTTGTTGCGCGTGTGCAGGTCGATCAATTGATTGATGATGATGTTGTCGTTCAGATGTTCAGGCAACAAGTTGTTGGGCTCATGCCGCTTGTTCATGAGGATCGACAGAAAGCCCTTGCAGATACCGGTGCCGCGATCAATCGGTACGCCTAACTCAACCTCCTCTGGTGTAGCGCCGCCCAATGTTTTGTCGATCAGTCGAATAGCTTGACGGCATTCGGCAGCGACGGAGTGCTTCCCCGCTTTGAGCTTGTCTAACTCCTCAAGCACGGTCATGGGGATGGAAACGTGATGCTCTTCGAAGTTCAATAAAGCATTTGGATCATGGATCAGTACGTTGGTATCAAGCACGTACATAATTGGCTGGTTAGATGAAGGGGTGCGTCCGTGATCATCCATACTCGCTCACCTTTTTTAGAAGCCAAGCGACGCAATACTGCACAGTACTGCGCCACGATAAGGCCGCCGAACTCTCCTCTTCAGGCAGGGGAGACATGCTCAAGATGGGTCTGGGATGACGCCACCTGTGTTGCAGGTTTCGGCGATCTACAGTGGTAATACCGCAAAAGGCATGACAGTAAAAAGCTCTTTGACACTTTTTTGAAGTTTATTTTGCGGTGTGACGAATAGCCCTTGGCGGCGCGCTCCAGCACCGTTAAAGTCGGAAGTCCGCCCGATCCAAATTGCTAAAAAAATTCAATTCCTCCCTCCACTCAAATGGATGCACAGCCCGACCTACCGGGCCTTTCAGGGATAATGGTGGCAATCCTGCCATTGAAGTCCACTTTGTGCAGTGCTGGCGAGCAACCAAGGCAACGCTGTTTCGATTTTGTTGTTGATGTCATGGAATACGACCACCCCCCGCCGCCACAGCAACATCAACGTCAGCACCCGTTGGCCAGCCTGCTCAGCTGAGATAGCACGGCTCCAATCTTCCGAATCGATATTCCATAACGAGACTTTCAAACCTTGAGCGCGGAAGAACTCGGCGCTGTCGGACCGACGTTGACTGTAGGGCGGTCGGAACAACGGTACGTAATTTTCTGGCAGCGCTTGCTGCAACAATGCCGCACTGCGCATTACTGAGCTCTGCCAGTCGACCCATTGGCTGTGCGAGCGGTATTGCCAGCCTTGCGACCCAACACATTGTTGTTTGTACAACGCCTGCATATCGGCCGCCAAGCTTTCGCTTTCACGTGTCTGGAAAGTTTTCCCAAGCACAAAGAACGTGGCATTGAGTTTGCGCTGACGCAGGTAATCGGTCAGCCAGTCGGTGGTGCCATCCACCACGGTCGGGCCGCTGTTGAAGCTGAGCAGGAAGGTGCGATCGCCGAGTTCATCGCCGGTCAGTTCGTCAGAGTTATAGCGTTCGATCTCGTTGCTGGTCAGCGGAAACAGTGCCGCCATATGCAGGAGCTCGGTCAGGTAACGCTCATGGAAGGCATGACTGGGGAGATCCCAAGCGGCGTAAAACGAGTCATCGGCGATCTTGAACTTGGTGGCTTGCTCGCGGAGCATCGCCATGTCTTCGACCAACACACAAAACGAAGCGTCCTGTTCGCAGCTTTGCTGGGCATATTGATAGTTCTCCAACAAACGCGTCCATAAGCGCCGACGGATCAGATTCAGCGAAACCATGTTGATTTTTCTTAGGCCCAATCTCGCTTTAAGAGCGTTTTCATCCTGGCCTTCACTCACAACCAACGCATGGGCAAACGCCAGGATTTCGGCGCGCGATGCGACATCGAATAATGCGGGGGTGGCCAATTGTTCCGGCCATACGCTGCGATCAATCGTCGCCAGCGGTACCGGGCCAGCAGCGTGGGCGTTGAGCCAGAACAGACCGGCCAAAATAAAAAAAACAAAGCGCACAGTCACATCCCCAGAAATACCTCGCGGCGCACTATAACCTGCCCATGACCCAGGTGAGCCACAGATGCTCTTTAGAAGCCAACTTGTTGGCCAGAGGCGTGAAGCAGCCTGTCGTTTAGCGCCCTCGCCAACAAGTTGGCTCAGAATCTATCGCCACTGACCTTGCGTTGTACCCTAGAATCGCGCTCACGATTCCAGGAGACGATTTTATGCTGATGGTGATTTCCCCGGCCAAAACCCTCGACTTTGAGACCCCGCCGGTCACGAAGCGCTTCACCCAGCCGCAGTACCTTGACCATTCTCAAGAGCTGATCATCCAGCTGCGGGAGATGGCGCCAGCCCAAATCGCCGACTTGATGCACCTGTCAGACAAACTCTCTGGCCTTAACGCCGCTCGCTTCGGCAGCTGGACACCTGATTTCACACCCGAAAACGCCAAGCAGGCGCTACTGGCGTTCAAAGGTGATGTTTACACCGGACTCCAGGCAGAAAACTTCACCGACGCCGATTTCACTTACGCCCAAGACCACCTGCGGATGCTTTCTGGCCTGTATGGTCTATTGCGCCCGCTGGACTTGATGCAACCGTATCGGCTGGAGATGGGCACCAAGCTGGCCAACGCTCGCGGCAAAGACTTGTATGCGTTCTGGGGCACGCAAATCAGTGAGTGGCTGAACCAGGCGTTGCTCGAACAAGGCGATGATGTGCTGCTGAACCTGGCGTCAAACGAGTATTTTTCAGCGGTGAAACGCTCAGCGCTCAACGCCCGAATCATCAATACCGAATTCCGTGACCTGAAAAATGGCCAATACAAAATCATCAGCTTCTACGCAAAGAAAGCGCGCGGCATGATGAGCCGGTTTGTGATCAAAGAACAAATCAGCAACCCCGAAGCGCTGAAGCAATTTGATGCCCATGGCTATCGCTACAGCCCTGAGCAGTCGAAGACCGACACCTTTGTTTTCCTGCGAGACACCCCGACCGAGTTACACCGATGATCGGCAAGGTTCCTTAGTATGTGCATATCCCAAATCAGCCATTAAAACCTAAACGGCTACTCAGGGCGCAAAGTCTGGATGTCGGTCAATGAGTGATCTGGCGGTTGGTCAATCCCACCTGCACTTCTGTACGATGCCGAACATCTGTATCAAACAAGGCGTTTCTTAATGCTGATTGGCATCGCGCTAATCCTTATATGGCTCGTCCTGCTACAGCGCTACCCCACCAAAGCCTTGCTGGTGTCGTTGGCGGCGGCGCTGTGTCTAGGGCTAGTGACGTTGTGGGTCCTGTGGCAGGACAGTCAGGACACCCGGCAGTTGGAGCGGCTTGAGCTGCGCCTGAGTTATTCGCCTGAACGCTGTCCAGCTGATAACCCTTTGCGGGTTCAATTACACAACGGTAACAACCAACCACTGTTGGCATTGCAATGGCGCGTAGCGGCCTATCGACCTGGCGACACGGTGAACCTGGCCGATGATGTCTATGCTGCACCTCGTTATCGCGGCCCCGGTGAATTAAAGGCCGGGGGAGATTGGCAAGACTGTCTACCAATACCGCCGTTGCGGCCCGGTTATCGTGCAGAAACGGTCGAGTTTCGGGCTGAGCATTTACAGGGCAATTTCTAAAAAACAATAAGGGAAAACTATGCCTATCGCTCTCATCACCGGGTGTTCCAGTGGCATTGGCCGGGCACTGGCAGACGTGTTCAAAACGGCGGGCTATGAAGTGTGGGCCACTGCGCGTAAAGCCGACGATGTAGCAGCGCTGGATGCCGCTGGATTTTTCGCCGTTGAGTTAGACGTCAACAATGGCGAAGCCCTTGAGCGCCTGGAAATGAAGCTCGCAGCCCACGGTGGGCTTGACTTGCTGATTAATAATGCTGGGTATGGCGCAATGGGTCCGTTGCTGGATGGCGGTGTGGAGGCCATGCGGCGGCAGTTTGAAACCAACGTATTTTCGGTGGTCGGCGTGACCCAGGCGCTGCTCCCATTGTTGCGCCAAAGTAAGGGAATGGTGGTAAACATTGGCAGCGTTTCAGGGGTTCTGGTGACGCCATTTGCGGGTGCGTATTGCGCCTCGAAAGCCGCCGTGCATGCGCTCAGCGATGCGCTACGCCTGGAGCTGGCGCCGTTCGGCATCAAGGTTATGGAGGTCCAGCCCGGGGCTATCGACACGCGCTTTGCCAGCAATGCGACCCGTGAAGCTGAGTTGTTGATCGCTGAGTCTTCGCCGTGGTGGCCGTTGCGCGAGGCGATTCGCGCCAGAGCCAATGCCTCACAAGGCAATCCGACATCTGCCACGGCATTCGCCCTCGATTTGCTCAACGCGGTGAAAAAACGAAAACCGCCACGCTTGCTACGCCTGGGAAACGGCTGCCGAGCGCTGCCATTGATAGCGGCGCTAGTACCCAAAAGTTTGCTGGAAAGAGGACTGCGCAAGCGGTTTGGTTTAGACAAAGTATTGTGAACAAACCCATTCTCTGTAGTAGCCACCGAAAAAGGTCTTGCGATTTCATTGACTCAGTCCCACAGCAGCTCAGGCAGCCATAGGACAATAGGCAGATTCATCACAACCTTCGTCGGGCTCTGCAGAATTATTTTTATCAATAAGCAATGCGTGTTTGACGACTATCAGTTAACCCCTGGGTTAACAATCACGGTGCAGGTGCTGCCCGCCGCCAACACCACGCCGTCGGGCACGCTGTCCAAATGGATCCGCACTGGCAGCCGCTGCGCCAGGCGGACCCAGTTGAAGGTCGGGTTGACGTCGGCGATCAGTTCGCGGCTCTCCGGGTTATCACGGTCATAAATCGCACGGGCGATGCTTTCCACGTGACCCTTGAGTAACTGACCGCTCATTAGCTGCATGTCAGCCGGGTCACCCACACGGATGTGCGGCAACTTTGTTTCTTCGAAGAAGCCGTAGACCCAGAACGAGTTCATGTCGACGACGGCCATTTTCGCTTCGCCAATTCGCGCGTAATCACCCCGATGCACGTTGAGGTTGGTAACGTAGCCGTCCACCGACGCCACCACCTTGGTGCGTTGCAAGTTGAGCTCTGCTGCCTCAAGTTGCGCCTGGGCCAACTGATAATCGGCTTGAGCTGAAACGGCTATATTGCTGGCATCGTCGCGACTTTCACGGGAAATCACCAGGCTGTCCATGTCTGCGCGGCGGCTGGCATTGAGCTTGCGCATCTCCCAGGTGGCTTTGCGTGAAGCGACGTTCGCCTGTGCCTCTTTAACTGCGATCTGGTAATGATCGGGGTCGATCTGCATCAGCAAATCGCCCTTCTTCACTTGCTGGTTATCACGCACTGGCACATCGACCACGGTTCCAGTCACGTCGGCCGCTACGTTGATCACATCGGCGCGCACGCGACCATCGCGGGTCCACGGTGTGTTCATGTAGTTAACCCACAGGCTGTGACCTATCCAAATGGCCAAGGCCAGGACCAGTAACGTGGCGGTCAGACTGAAGAGCTTTTTCATCCTGGTTCTCAACGAAAGGGCGGAGGCAAAAAGGGTGTTGCAAACAGCCGGACTTCAACCGTAAACCGTCAGCCCCAGCACCCCGAAAATGCAAGCAAACATGCTCAGGCGCAACAGCGCCGGGTGCCAGAAAAAACGGTACAGATCAAACGCCGACAGAATTCTGTCCAGCACCCAGGCCAATACCGTCGCGATCAAAAACATCACGGTCACCGTCGGCATGTAGAGACCGTGGAACGCTATTTCACGAGGCATGCGGAAGTCCTTGCGGCTCACGGTTGGCAGCGTACGCAGCCAGGGGTGATTGCGGATCAAGTAACGAAGTACGGATGAAGTGCAGATAGCTCTCAACCCTGCGTAACGCTGAAGTTTCAAAGTGCGGGGCGAAGGGTTCGTCGGTTAGCTGCACGCAGACGATAGCGTGATTAACCGCGCTCAAGCTGCGTTCAAGGTTGTTCCTACCAGGCTGAACGAACAATCGTACCAACGAACGCCCCATAAGCCGGATCGCATGGCGCCAAGGCTGGTAATGGGCATAGCACGCGAAATCCGGCAGCACCTCTTGTTCACGGCGCAACTCGATAATCGCGTGACCCACTTCCAGCACCACGAACATCCAGCGCAATAATCCGCGCTGCACCTGCGGCTGGCCGGCGGCCAGCCCATAGGCCTGGTGCAGCAGATCGCGGGTGCGGCTTTCGAAACCCGGGCCCAAGCCGCGTAGGGGTGCGCTGATGGCGAACAACACTTGCCGACGCAGATGAAGTTCCAGCCGACGCCACAACCAGCGGCTGTTGGGCGGCAGGATGATTGCCCCTGCTGCAGCACAGACCAACATGCCGATAATCATCGCGATGTAATCATTGACGTAAAGGTACGGGTCAAAAAGGGTCATGTTGCTGGGTATCGATTCAATGCTGAAAAATATCAGCAACCCAAGTCCGATACCGGCCCATTGGGGCCGGGAGGCCAGGAAGGCACCAATGACGAACACCGGAGCCAACACCACACAGAGCAACGGAAAACCATCGATGTAGGGAAAAACAAAGAAGGTTTCGATGAACCCAAACACCGCCGCCATTAGCGTGCCGCAGGCCATTTGAAATGCCATACGTTTTGGATTCGGCGTGGTGGCAGACAAAGCCACCGTCGCCGCCGATACCAAGATCATGGTCATGCCGCTCGGCCAGGCGGTGGCCAGCCAGTAAGCGCTCAGCGCGCCGACGATGAATACCGCGCGAATGCCCGATGCCGCTGACGACAACCAACTGGTGGTGGACTTGAATGACTCATTCCACTGTTCGCGAACATGATGGTGATCGCCCAACGACGCGTGGGTTTGCGCGTAGTTGTGCAGGTCATTGACGAAGCGGTACAGCAGCTCAAAGGCGGTGTGGAAATCCAACAAGTCCGCGGCGCTCGGGCGGCCCATTACCAAGATCTCACGCAGGCTGCGCACCTGATCCGGCAGACTGACTTTGTAGGCCGCCAATTTGCGCTCGAGTGAGGCGGCATCAGCAATGGTCAATGCGCGTCCGGCGAAACCGTCGAGCAATTCAGCCAGGGTCGCAAGACCCGGGTCGATGGCCGACACCACTTGCGTCAAGCCCCGTGAGCGTAACCGTTCGAGCAATTGATGCAGGGCGTTGAAGCGGGTGGTAATGGCCATGAATTCGCTGTTCAGACGATTCAATCGGCCGTTGCGACGACGCATGTGCGGGTCTTCAAACACCGTGACGCTGCGCAGACCTTCCAACCCGACGGCTTCGGTGATGAAGCGAACGTTGCTTGCTTCGAAGGCCGTCCGCTCACTGAGGCCGCGTATGCCATCAGCGGCAAATCGGGCAAACACGCCGAAACGTTGATAGAGCGCGTTACGCATGGCGGCGCTAGTGCTTTGCGGCAGGATCGCGGCGCTGACTACGGTCGAGCAGACAATTCCAAGGGAGATTTCCAGCACCCGCCAGACGGCTGCCATGAAGGCGCCTTCGGGGTGCGCCAATGCTGGCAAGCCGATCATCGCTGCGGTGTAACCGGCGAGAACAAAACTGTACGCCCGCAGGTTTCGATAACGCGCAGCGCCCGCCGAACAAAAGCCAACCCACAACGCCAGGCTGCCGAGGAACAGCTCGCTGTTTTGGGCGAACAAAGACATTAACAACACCATCATGGCTGAGCCGGCCAGGGTGCCGATAATCCGATAGAAGCTTTTAGCGAACACATGTCCGCTTTGCAGTTGCATGACGATAAATACGGTGATCATCGACGTGCGCGGTTGCGGCAACTCAAGACGAAGCGCGATCCAATAGGTCAGAAACGCCGCAAACAAGACTTTGAAGATGTAAATCCAGGTCACGCCGTCGCTGCGTGCCCACGCGAAAAACTCGCGACGCCATTCAATAGACCGAAAAAAGCTGATCATGAGCGCAGCCAAACCTGTAGGAGCGGGCTTGCTCGCGATGGCGTCCAATCAGGCACCGCGTCGTCTGTTTCGCGAACACGTTCGCTCCCACAGGACTGTGTCTGCTGTGCAGGAGTTACCTTGGAGTTTTTCAATGGTCAAACGCCGCGAGTGCAGCCGGAACTTTCGACGGCAGGGTCTTCTCTTCTTTAGGTGAATCGGCGCCCGCTGACAAACCACCGCCCAACGCGACCACCAATTCGGCATGTGCCGTCAGGCGCGCGGCCTGGACCTGTTGTTGGATCTGTTGCTGACGGAACAGCAAGGTCTGCGCGTTGAGCACGTTCAGGTAATCAGTCAGGCCACGGGCGTAAGCGACCTGCGCGATGTCATAGGTTTTTTGCGCCGAGGCCACCGATTCAGCTGCAAACGCTTGCTGCTTGGCCATCGATTCTCGACGGATCAGTTGGTCCGATATTTCCTTCAATGCGGTAATCAAGGTCTGGTTGTACTGCGCCACCGCGATGTCGTAACCGGCAGAAGCTTCGCCCAACTCTGAACGCAAACGTCCGCCATCGAAGATTGGCAGAGTAATGGCCGGGCCGACGCTGTAGTTGAATTTATTACCTGCCAGGAACGAGAGCATGCCGCCCCCGGTTGCGATGAAGCCGAGGCTGCCAGCCAAATCGACGTTGGGGTAGAAACCGGCGTGCGCAACGTCAATGCCACGCGCTTGAGCCGCAACCCGCCAGCGGCTAGCTACCACGTCGGGACGCTGACCGAGTAAGGCGGCGGGCAGCGACGAAGGCAGTTTCAACGCAGTTTGCAACGACAGTGTCGGGCGCTTCAAACGTGCACCCTCCCCAGGGCCTTTGCCAGCCAGCGCAGCCAGCTGATTACCGCTCAGCGCGATGGCCTCGTCCAGGGAATCGATCTGACGATGGGTTTCAGGCAACGGGGTTTGGGCCTCACTGATTTCGAAATGAGTACCCAGGCCCCCGTTAAAGCGCCGTTGTGCCAGTTGCAGAATTTGCTCTTGCTGGGCCAGCGTCGCCTCAACGATGTCGCGCTGTGCGTAATTAAGCGACAACTGGATATACGCTCGGATGATGTCGTTTTGTAGTTCCAGCTGAGCCAAACGCGCTTCGGCGGCGCTCATATGAGCCATATCCAACGCTCGCTCTGTGGTATTGCTCTCTTGACCCCAAAGGTCTAGAGAATAGCGAAGGCCCATTGAGGCATTGTTGTCCCAAGTGCTGGTATTGGCCAGTTGACCTGGGCCGTAAAACTGATCGGTTGGCCAATTATGCCTTTTAAGGTTCGAATCGCCACTGACGTGCAGCGATTCGGCCGACTCGGCGACACCTGCCATTGCCTTGGCCTGACGCACTCGTGCGGCGGCCATTGCCAGACTTGGGTTGTCTTTGGCCGCCAGTTCGATCCAGCGATCAAGCTGCTCATCACCATAGGCACGCCACCATTGCGAAGCTGGCCAGTGCGCCTCTTTGGCAGCACTCTGGATCGCCTCATCCGTTGCCAGTTCGTTGGCTGGAATGGAATGCTCCTGAGGGCCAATGCCTCCGGTTCCAATGCAGCCGCCGATTGCCAGCGAAAGAGCCATAACAAATAGGGGTTTGAGCCCTCTGGACATGCGACGCGGCACTGCTGCAAATTCCCGACTTAGGTGTACTGCGGAGGATATGCATCGATTCTAGAGGGCGGTCAAGGCGACGATAAGACCGGTGAAGTGCGATTCTTTGTTACAGAACCGGGGATAATCAGCGGGTTTGGTTCACATCCAACCGTTACTTCATGTCACAATTTGTCAATCTCATCAGAGAACTGCCAATGGATACCCTGCAAAACATGCGTGCTTTCAGCTGTGTGGCGCAAGCGGGCAGTTTTACTGCCGCTGCGGTACAGCTCGATACAACCACCGCAAACGTATCGCGTGCAGTCTCCAACCTTGAAGCGCACCTGCAAACACGTCTGCTGAACCGCACCACGCGGCGTATTGCCCTAACGGAAGCGGGCAAGCGCTACCTGTTGCGTTGCGAACAGATTCTCGGCTATGTCGAAGAAGCCGAGGCAGAAGCCAGCGATGCCCACGCGCGTCCGTCAGGTCAGCTGAAAGTTCATTCGATGACCGGCGTCGGGCAACACTACGTAATTGACGCAATCGCCCGTTATCGCAAGCACCATCCGGACGTAAGCTTCGACTTAACCATGGGCAACCGCGGACCTGATTTGCTTGAAGAAGGCTACGACGTTTCCATCGTACTGGCCACAGAGCTCGCGGATTCGGGTTTTGTTTCCCAGCGCCTGGGCATCACCTACAGCATTGTGTGCGCCTCACCCGCCTACATCAACGCTTTCGGGGCCGCACAAAAACCCCAGGATTTACTCAACCACGCCTGTCTGCGGTTGGTTAGCCCGGTGTTCCCACTGGAAAAATGGGTGTTCGACGGCCCTGAAGGCCAGGAGATGGTCACCATTGTCACCTCGCCGTTTTTGGTCAATTCGGCCGACGCCATGAAAGCGGCAATTTGCAGCGGGATGGGGGTCGGCATTTTGCCGATTTATTCGGCTATTGAGGGGTTGCGCGACGGCACGTTGGTGCGGGTGCTGACTAGCTACCGTTCGCAAGAATTAAATCTGTACGCAATCTATCCGTCGCGCCAGTACCTGGATGCAAAAATCAGGACATGGGTCGAATACCTGCGCGGGTCGCTGCCGGAGATTCTGGCCGCCCATGAAGCTGATTTGAAAACCCATGATTTACTCAACATCGTCTGACATTTCCATTTAACCGTTCGAGATTAGCGCCCGATGAAAAAGACTGTCCTTGCGTTCAGCCGCGTATCCCCCGAAATGGCCGAGCGCCTGCAGCAAGATTTCAACGTGATCGTACCCGACCCGAAATTGGGCGATATGAATGAACAATTCGACGCCGCGCTGCCCCATGCCCACGGCATGATTGGCGCCGGGCGCAAGCTGGGCCGCGAGCAGTTGCAGAGCGCCAGCAACCTGGAGGTGGTGTCGAGCATCTCGGTGGGTTACGACAACTACGAGCTGGGCTACTTCAACGAGCGCGGCATCATGCTGACCAACACCCCGGACGTACTAACCGAAAGCACGGCAGACTTGGCCTTCGCGCTGTTGATGAGCAGTGCCCGCCGCGTTGCTGAACTGGACGCGTGGACCAAAGCTGGCCAGTGGAAACGCACGGTCGAAGCTGGGTATTTCGGCACCGACGTGCACGGCAAAACGTTGGGCATCGTTGGCATAGGGAACATCGGGGCGTCTATTGCCCGACGTGGCCACTTCGGTTTCAACATGCCGATTCTGTACAGCGGCAACAGCCATAAGCCAGAGCTGGAACAGCAGATGGGTGCGCAGTTTCGCAGCCTTGATCAACTGCTTGCGGAGTCGGACTTCGTCTGCCTCGTTGTACCGTTGAGCGAAAAAACCAAACACCTTATTGGCACACGCGAACTGGCGCTGATGAAGCCAAGCGCGATCCTGATCAACATCTCCCGCGGCCCGGTGGTTGATGAACCGGCGCTGATCGAAGCGCTGAAAAACGCCACGATTCGCGGTGCGGGGCTGGACGTGTATGAAAAAGAACCACTGGCAGAATCACCGCTGTTCCAACTGAGCAACGCTGTAACCCTGCCGCACATTGGCTCGGCCACCCACGAGACGCGCCAGGCCATGGCTGACCGTGCGTATCAGAATCTGCGCAGCGCATTGCTCGGTGAGAAACCGCAGGACCTGGTGAACCCGCAGGTGTGGAACGGCTGATTTCTCCCTAGACCGTGCCCGTTGAAGGGAGAGATCAATGCGCATGGCGTGGCGCGAATCCTGTAGGACCGAATTCATTCGGGAAGACAACACCTCGGTTTCGCCGCTAAACCGCGTTGCTTGCTTCGCCAACACGTTGGCGACTACAGACATAACCCCTCTGTAGATACCAACTTGTTGGCGAGGCGGTCTATGCCAGCGTTCCCGTCACCACCGTCACCGGTTTTGGCTTACGAAACACCAACACATTCCCTAACATCACCAATACCAGCCCCATCAACGCGGGCAATGTCCATTGGTAACCTTCGGCAAAAGCCGAAATATTCAATGCCACTACCGGGAACAGCACCGTGCAATACGCTGCACGCTCCGGCCCCATACGCCCGACCAACGTCAGGTAGGCGGTAAAACCAATCACGGAACCCGCAATCACCAAATACACCAACGACCCGATGTAACGGGTGCTCCATTCAAAACTGAAGGGTGTGCCGCTCACTACGCAATACACCGCCAACATTGTCGCCCCGTAGAGCATCCCCCATGCATTGGTGGTTAGCGGTCTCAACCCTGCTTTCTGTTGCAAGCTGGACAGCATATTCCCCGCTGAGAAACACAGCGTACCCAGCAGCGCCAAGCCCAAGCCGATCAAGGTTTCATGGCTGGCGGTATGCCCGGACAATTCAGGCCAAAACATGCACGCCAGACCGATCAACCCCAAGCCACCACCAGCCAATACGTTACGCGCGACTTTCTGGCGGAAAAAGAGTCGAGCGTTCAGCGCATTCCAAAGCGTCGAGGTGGAAAACACGACGGCGATCAAGCCGCTGGGAATCCATTGGCTGGCGGTGTAAAAACACATGAAGTTCACGCAGAACAGGCAGAGGCCCTGCGCCAGACAAAGCAGTTGGCCGCGCCGATTGACCTTCTGCAGCCGACCGCTGAGCAGTAGGATCACGAACAGCACCAAGGCCGCGAAGCCAAAGCGATAGACGATCGACACCGGAATCGCCACATCGCCCAACTGCCATTTGAGGGCAATCCAGGTGGTGCCCCAGATCAGTACGGTGAGCAGGTACAAAGAGAGGTTCATCGGTGGGCTCCTTAATTGAGCTCCAGTCTGAGGTTTCGTCTCAGGGCCGACTTGCACAAACTTGCGCTTTTGATCGTTTGGCGACTGGCAACACGTAAGCGACTTGATAGGATGCGAAGTTAGAGGAATTCGTTATGCCGCCACTGGAAACCATCCAGGTCTTTCAAGCCCTGAACAGCTCGCCCAATGCTCGCCTCGAACAAAGCGCGAGCCTGGGTGACGGGATGGTCGCAGCCCTGTGGAACAACCATCACGATGCGCAGGAATACCAAGCACCCAGCCACCACACCCTGTCGTGTTACATCGCCGGCGGCACCGGTACCTACCGTCGCGACCGTCCAAATGAGAAAGGCAGTCCAGGAAAGCTCTGTGTTTTGCCGGCGGGGCATGAGTCGGCCTGGGTCATCAATGGCGAAATTCGCCTCGCGCATGTGTACATCAGCCCTGAACAATTCGCCCTGGGCTGCGTCACCCTGCTCGACCGTGAGCCCCGGGAACTGCAATTGCGCGAAAGCACGTTTATCGACGATGCCGAACAAGCTCAACGTTTTCGCCGCATAATCCAACTGGATTGGAGTGAACCCGGTGAACGCCTGCTAACCAGCAGCCTCGCCCACGAAATGCTCAGCCACGCGCTGCTCAACCAAGTCGGCCAACGCCACGGCCTCCGCCTCAAAGGCGGCCTCGCCCCGCATCTACGGCGACACTTAGTGGACTACATCGAACATCGTCTGGCAGACCCAATAAGCCTGGGCGAACTTGCAGCGCTCTGTGCATTGTCCGAATACCACTTTGCCCGGATGTTTCGCGAAAGTTTTGGCTTACCGCCGCATCAGTATTTGTTGGCGCGCCGCATGAACTACGCACAGCAACTCCTGCGCACAAGCCAACAACCGTCGGGAAGTATTGCAATGGCCTGTGGATTTGCCAGTGCGAGTCATTTCAATAACCGGTTTAGACAGGCGATGGGGGCGACGCCGGGGGAGTATCGGTTGGCGTTTTTGTAGGCTGTTTTACTGTTTCTTGAGCGTTATGGTCTGCAGAACATTTAGCGCCATCTCCTTGGCACCCCTCACACTGATCAAATACGTAGAATCATTCGCGAAAAGCAAAATTCGGTGCTCTGGATCGGTTGGTGTAGCTTCTTGAAAAATGGCTTCAACACCATAGCCCACGGCGAAATTCGTCAGTCGGGCACGGCAGTCGAGCTGCATGTCAGAACGCATATCTCTAACCAGTGCCTGATCTGTTTCATTCAGACTTTCCAAACTATAAAGCCCATATAGATAACGATCTAAATCAGCGCTTGAGAGTTTTTTCGTCGTGAATTGAGACAGAGCACCTGCAACACTGTCATTGGTTATAAGTTGATAACTTACGTACTTTTTTTCGGGGTAAGCGGCCAATATTCCGTCGAACGCAACTAGCGCAGTGGGTGCTTCAGGCAGGTTGAATTGGTAAGGACCAATGATTACCGCCAACCCGTCACTCTGCGCAAATGGCAGAGCACCGAAAGATAATTTTTTCTGTTTGCAGTTGTCTGCCCAAACAGAGAACGAGGCAGAACAGGCAAGCAGCGGGATCAGATATTTGTTCATACCTATTTCCGTCAATGGAATGCAGAGAATTTGCTTTGAAAATCCAACACTGCCAATCAGGGGATTCCGCCTGAGATGTAGGAAACGTCCCGATCTCTGCCTTGACCTACGGCTCCAATCACATCGGCCGGCACGCCGTCCAGTCAAAATCCCTGCCACCTTCGCCTTTTCCGCCACAAAATATATTTGCTATCAAGGGGTTGAATTGTTTCCTCATCGGGGCCAACACTGAGGGTGAGAGGCGAGTGGTTATTCCTCGAACCCGAGGCAGGCTGATCGTTCTCATGTGAGTAAGCCTTAAGTAAGGAAAAAACTATGCAAATCCAGGTCAATAGCGATAACCATATTGAAAACAGCATCCGACTGGAGGAGTGGGTCCGTACCACCGTTGAAAGCACGCTCGAACGCTACGAAGAAGATCTAACGCGCGTTGAGGTTCATATCCGCGACGAGAATGGCGAAAAGCCTGGCCCGCATGATATTCGCTGCCAGATGGAAGCCCGGCCAAAAGGTCACCAACCGATTTCGGTTACCCACAAAGCCGACACACTGGATCAGGCAGTGGAAGGCGCGGCAGAGAAACTCAATCACGCCCTTGAACACTTGTTCGGCAAACTGCGCGACAAACGCGCGCCGGTAACAGACGCGGAGATAGACGCGGATTCTGAAAATCCGGATGCCATGCTTCAGGAAGAGTTTTTGGAAAAAGAAGAGGACGCCCTGCACGGTTAATCCGCAGCGCGCAATTGACGACCATCACCATGGAAACAATCTGAAAAGGACGGCGCTGTGAAAACAGCGCTGTCTTTTTTTATGGCGCATGCCGAGGCGCCATCATCGCCATTAGTCTTACGTCGCGAACTTAAACCACCGACAGCCGGTCAATTTAAATAGACTTCTCGACCAGGCGCAGGCTATGGACAACCCTTTTCAACTGATCACTGATGTTTTTCAGCCTGATTACCGAGTCAATCTGAGCATTCAGGGGCTCGATGGCGGCATCATGCTGACCTTATCCAACGAGACGGGCATCGTCGCCAAGCGCTGGATCAGTGCCGAGCAACGCAATGAGCCCAAGCGACTGCGCAGGCTCATCCAAAGCGTGCAATTTGGCATCGCCATCGAACAAGGCCACAGCGCCGTGGCCATTCTGGCGGCAATGACCGACAGCGATCAATTGGATAAACCCGCTCCTCGTAAGAATTGGTTAAGTAACCAGCCGCAACTATCGGCCGGTTTCTAACGCGAATTACAATTCGCCTTTCTCCTCGGTCAGCGCGCCCTTGGCTTTGCTGTCCGGGTCAGGAACCTTACCCGACGGGAATTGCGACGACGCGTAGCGCACCACCAAAATCGCGAATGCCAGTAGCAAAATCGCACCAGAAAGATAAACCACGCCGAGGTCCGGTGGGTTGTGGTGCGATACGTCCGAGATCAGTAAGCGGGTCAACGCGGTGATGGCGACGTAAATCAGAAACCGCACCGGCATGTGGTTGGTTTTGAAATAAATCCCGACCATGGCGCCCAACTCCAGATAGATGAACAGCAACAGAATGTCATCGACCGTGATGTGACCCTTCTCCAGCATGTCCATAAACGCCATCACCGCCGCCCAGGCCGTTACCGCGCCAATAGCGAACAGCGCCAGGTAATGGAACGTCTCGACGCACAAGTTCCCCAGTGACTCGGCCAGCCCGTGAACGTGTTGACGCAGAGACTCAGCCCAGTTGATTTTCACAATGTACTTCCTTGAATAATTCGAGCGGATGATGCCGTGCCGAGGTGACGATTTACTGTCGCGTCGTCTTTTGTAGTAGGTTTTATTTGCAGGACAGGTGCCAAGGTCTTGGATTGAGAGCGTGGTGGATTGTCGCAAGTAACACCGCAATGCTGCGAAATGAGGAATCTAAGCAAAAATGCCACTATCCAAAACGGATCGGGTGGCTTATGCTTTTACCTGTATAAAAATACAGTAGTCGTTAAAGACTGATTATCGTGAAGGCATGTGAGGTGCTGAATGGCCGTCGAAGTGGTATACCGCAGCAGCCGAGATTTGGAGCGTTTGTTCATGGATAAAGCCGAAGCTGATCGTCATGACAAAATGCTCGAACTGGCAGAATTGCTTGCCGAAGTGTTGCAACGAGCGGTGCCGTCGTTAACGGAAGCTCAGGTGGAAGAAGCCGGGATTTACATGGCGAAAAATCGTGATGTCTTCGCTAAAGCGTTCAAGAGTCAGCCGGACGCCTTGTCCGAATTGCTGAGTGCACCGCTGGAAGAATAAGCGCCACTACACACTCTGTAGGGCCAACGTGTTGGCGAGGCGGTTAGTTAGGAACGGCGCTTCTGCCGCTTCGCCAACACGTTGGCTCCTACACGGATCTGTGCGAAGGCGTCGGCAAATTCAGCCGCTGAACGTCAGTACCCTTTATTTAACAGGCGTTCCGCCAGGTCGTTAGCGACATGCGCCGGGGAGCGTTTTTCGGCCTGGGCGTGAGCAAATACTTCGGTCAATCGAGTACCGATTTGTGACAAGTGCGCAGTAATAGTATTCAGCGTTTCCCCCTGATGTTGCAGCGCCACGTAGATCAGGCCTCCGGAGTTGATCACGTAGTCAGGCGCATACAGAATGCCTCGTCCTTCCAGCTGATCGCCGACCTGCAAATCAGTCAGTTGATTATTCGCCGCGCCGGCCACGGCGGCACAGCGCAGTTGCGAAACGCTTTTGCTCGTCAGGATGGCACCCAACCCGCAAGGTGAAAAAATATCGCATGGGGTGCTAAGCAAAGAGTCGCAGGCAATCGGGTGAGCACCAAACTGCTCCATGGCCAATCGCACCTTGCCGTTGTCCAAATCACTGACCAACAGTTCGGCGCCGGCTGCATGCAGCTGCTCGGCCAAGGCATAACCGACATGCCCAAGCCCTTGGACAGCAACGCGTAATCCTTCAAGATTGTCGCTGCCTAGCCTCGCCACGGCAGTGGCACGAATACCAGCGAATACGCCCATGGCGGCGTGCAACGAGGGGTCGCCCGCTTCCGTGGTGCTGGTGACATGTTGGGTTTGTCGTGCGATGCAGTCCATGTCAGCGCTGGAGGTGCCGCTGTCGACCGCCGTGATGTAGCGTCCTTCCAGGGTTTCGATAAACCGCCCGAAGGACTCGAACAACGCCGCGCGATTGGGAACGTGCGCCGGGCGCATGATCACCGCCTTGCCTCCTCCATAAGGTAGCCCGGCAAGTACCGCTTTGTAGCTCATGATGTGCGCGAGGCGAATGGCATCCTGAATGGCGCTCTGTTCGTCGGAGTAATCAAGGTAGCGGCAACCGCCCAAGGCGGGACCGTTCTGGCTATTGTGGATTGCGATCAATGCTTTGAGGCCAGTCTCAGGATCGACGATAAAGTGCAGCGTCTCCACATGTGAGCTTTGCATGAGAGCGAACATTGGCGGTGCTCCCGAGTTTTTTCTAAGGCGAGTATAGGCGCTGGAACAAAAAACGCCGAACCACTCAGGAACCTATGAAAAACACTCGCAACCTAGGCGACCAACCGCAACGCGCTGACTAATAAGGCACTGGACGAAATCGGTGACTGGGGCTAAAACAGAAGCTCTAGAGTCCCGACAATTAGTGCGTATCAAAGCCACGGTATCTGATCAACGGAGAGGTTGATGACCCCACGTCAAGCCTGCCTTGCCAGCCTGCAATGTCCGCCGTCTTCTGTTATGGAAGCCGTTTTGTGGGTGTCCGCTGAACACGATCCGCAGTTCTCCCCAGTGCAAGGATTCCAAATTGTCGAAGATCTAGAACGTCAAATCAGCGCTGCTTTGCCAATGCTGCCGGCCATTGAGCTGGCTCAGCCACTGCTGCGCTGCCTGAATACATTGGGGTTTCAACAGGACGACAAAAGTCAACCTAGACCTCAATCGGCGTTAGTGCACAACATTTTGCAGCGTCGACGCGGGCAGCCGTTAGGCTTGGCGATCATTGCCTTGGAAGTGGCCAAGCGACTAGAAATCCCATTGGAAGGGGTTAATTTTCCAGGGCACTTTCTGTTGCGGGTGCCAGGAGCAGACCACCTCTTGGATCCCTGCGGGGGGCGGCGGCTTTACCCAAAAGATTGCCGTGAATTGCTGGTACGCCAATTTGGTCCAGACATGCAACTTAAATCGGACCACATGACGCGCGCGACAGACATAGCAATGGTGCAACGCTTGTCGCGTAACCTTCGGCATTTGCATCAAATTAATGATGATTTTTTGGCTTCGCTCAAGGATGCGGACCGGGTGTTGCAGTTGGGCCAAGCGACCACCGGTGATCACTTGGCACGGGCCAGTTTGTATCAATCTCTTGAATGTCCGCAGGCCGAGCGTTTCGACCTGGAACATGCACTGCTGTTGAGTGAGGACCCTATTCAACGGCTGAGATTGACCGAACGATTGAGTCATTTACCGCCAAGCCGCGCGGTTCATTAAGATCTAACGTCAGGTGGCTGACAGGACGTTGTATTTCCCATGGGGCGTCAATTTACTGCTGGTCCGAACCTGCAGCAATAGGTTGCTCGTGCATTTGACAACTGTGTAACTCAAACTTACCAGCAGGGTCCGTGCTGTCGAAGTCCCTAAAAGTAAAAACCCCGTCAATCAGGCAATCATTTAGGTGCAGTGAATTAATAGTGTTATTACTAACCCCTTCGAGCGTAGCGGACGCACCCAAACTGACCATCACACGCGTCAACCAGAGGCCAGGGTTAAGCGGCCGTAAACATGTCAACTAACGCATCACGATACATTTCTACCTGTTTGCAACTGGCAAACAGCTCCCGGCGGCGAGCGTAGTGGATGTGCCTAGAGTCTTGGAGCTCCCGACTGACTATTTGACAGTAATCAGTCCCAAAGACCGAGCGTAATAATTAATGGAGGGTACAGCGGGCCGGTGATACATATTAAAGCTCAAAGTAATCACCACTTGCTACCGACAGCTAATGCGAGAAAAAAGTAGCAATCAAGGAATAACGTTTGCATGTGCATGTCCGCTGCGCTCGATTCACGCCATCAATCCTAGCGCCTTGGCTCTGGCCACTGCCTGGGTTCGACGCTCTACCCCTAGTTTGGCGTGAATACGCCTAGCGTGAGTTTTTACCGTATGCAAAGAGATAAACAGCTGGTCGGCAATTTGCAGATTTGAACTGCCTTGAGCGATTAGCATGAGTACTTCCAGCTCGCGATGACTAAGTGGATTTTCAGAGGCTGCAATCAAACGCTCTTCTACCCCCAGTTCCCGCAACATCGCAGGTTGCCGCAGTCTTAACTCGCGCAACGGTTGCTGAAGGTTTAAACGGTCAACCAGGGTTAAACCGTCAGTCAAATACCCATTGGCTGTGCGCATATCTCCCAGCAGGAAGGCCACTTCAGCCATCGCTAGATACAGCTCGGTTTCAAGGCTATGCATGCCCTGTTGATTGGCAAAGCGCTGCAGCACTTGCAGCCGTTGCATGGGCTGCTCAGCCTGATGTAAGTAAACTTCTGCTAATACCAACAAGTATTCGATATGCGGGACTAACTCCAGCGTTGCAGGCGGTGCATGCTTGGCTGGCGCGCAACTTAAATGATGTAACACACGGGTCAATGCCACTCGAACGAGTTCGGGCCGACGTTGTTGTAGCCAAAAATGGCTGCTGACCTGTAACAAAACACCGCGCCAAAAATATTCCGGAATATGGTTTTGTTGCATCACCCGCTCGGCGTCTCGTAACCAGACGAACGCCTGTGCATAGTTACTCTGATTAGCGTCAAGGATGGCTAGCCCTAAAAAACCGAACAGCGCAAGCTTATCTTTACTGCGCAGGCATTGGTTCAGCCCACTTCGCAACAGTGCACGCGCTTGCTGATCAAGCCCCTGGCGCAAAGCCAGACGCCCCCGACGCAACGCTATCCTACCCAATAGCGGACCTGCGACCGCGTGGTGAGCCAGCAATAGATCGTGCATTTTTTCCAGCGTATCTTCGCTGCGTTGTAACACCCCCCGCTGTTCCAGCAACTGGGCATGATCCAGTTCCAGCAAGGCTTCAAACAGCAACGATCCCTCGGCGCGCGCCAAGCATAGCGCCGCACGATTGTGTACCAGCGCCTCGTCGAACTGGCCGTTAAGCAGGGCTTGTTGGGTCATGCCCGATAGGCAGAGAACACGGCATGACCACGCATCGGGTGCGAGATAAGCGCATGCCTCTTCAAAATGGCCAACTGCACGCGGGGCATCACCGCACAGGTGGTGCAACCAACCTTGCTGCGCCTGCCATGCAGCAATAAAGTCACGTTGTTGCATGGCTGACGGTTGTGGCAGAAAACGCCCTAAATGCTCTAGGCATATCGCTGCCTGATCGAAACGACCGGTGTAGATCAGGGCTGAACCGGTCAGTCTTATGAGGTGGGGAGTGCCGCGCATTAAATCGGGAAAGCGCTCGTACAAGCTCAGTAGAAGCGAAATATTTTGGCCCAGCAGCAAGTAAGAAAAGTCATAATGCTGCAGCAGGCTGATCGCGACTTCATACTGCTCTGCCTGAACCGCGTGCTCTACCGCTGACTGCCAATCGCCCTGAGCACTGAACCACTGACAAGCACGCCGATGCCATGAGCGGCGCTCCGGCCAGTCCTCGTCACGCATGCAGTGGGCCAGCGGTGGGAACACCTGCAACCACTCGCTATTGTGTTCCCAAGGTTCAATAAAGCCACCGATGTCCTGCAACGCTTTAAGCCACTTTCCGCCCTCACCTGCACCGAACACATGTTCACACAACCCCGGATTGAACCGCGGTAAGTGCGCCAGTACCCGCCAGGCTTCAGTTAGTTCGGAGTTAATTCCTGAAAACAACTCATGATTGAGGTATTCAAACAGTGTCCGAGAACAGCGCTGCCGGCGCTGCTGCCGCGTGAAGCCTTCAGCCGTAATCCATTCCTCTGGATTGAGCAGAGCTACCTTTACGCCCACGCACCAGCCAGCGCTTTCGGAAAGAATTGAAGTACCTGCGTCGATTGGCCAAACGATGCTTTCGTTGACTAAAAGCTGCTCGATTTCAGCGAGATTGAAGGCTAATGTGGGGCCATCAATCTCGTACAACTCACCGCTGAGTAGCAACCTTGGCCAGTTGCATAGGGGTCGTCGCCGCCCGGTTATCCACCAAGTAATAGCCGGACTGCTGACCGCCAACAACCGATCAAGGCAGTGATCCATATCAGGTGATGGCAATCGGCAATAATCATCCAGCACAATCCAGCATGGCTTTTGCCAATGCGCCAAATGATGCACAAAACTGTTTTCGTCGCGATCTTCGATACCAAGTGCACTGGCTAGCAGTGCACAAAAGCCCGCAGGACTTTGCTCGTTTCCTGCTAACGGCAACCAACTGACGCTGCAGTCGGAAGGGGCTTGGCGGATGCACTCACCCAGTACTGCGCTTTTGCCACTGCCAGCGGGCGCGCACAATAGTTTCACTCGCGCACTAGACATGAGTAACGGCACGGTCAAGCGTGGACGTACCAAGTGCTGAGGCGACAGGCGCGGCCAATAGTCCGCATGACCCAGATGAACGGTAAAGGCAGTCATGGGAGCCCCTATTATTATTCTGACTTCTCACGCCCACACTAAGCGGTTCGGTAGTTCTGGATGTAGGAATATTCGGCGCAGTGATTATTTACCATAAAAAAACCACCTACATCGCTGTAAGTGGTTTATTTTTTGCTAAAAATGCTTGGTTACAGGCTTAGCGGATACCTGCGTTGCGTAACGCGTTAGGTGTGAAGTCGGACGCATGGAACTTCTGATCAAACTGGTAGCCGTGCTTCTCTTCGTTTTTCATCCCAAGGGCGATATATCGACCGGCGTTCAGGTCATAAAGAGCCTCAAGCGTGTAAGCGGCCGCTTGACGTGCGTAGTGATACTCCGCGTGACCTTCTGCGACACGCCACAATGCCCCGCGACCGTCGTAATGATCGACCAACGCTACCTGCCAGCTGTCCTCGTCAATGTACATGTGACGCTTGGCATAAATATGGCGCTGGCCGGATTTCAAGGTGCCAACGATTTCCCATACTCGGTGCAACTCATATCGAGTCAGATCTTGGTTGATATGCCCAGCTTTGATCACATCACTGTATTTGAGGGTCGGCTGATCGAGTTTGTAGCTGTTGTAAGGAATGTACATTTCTTTCTTGCCAATCAGCTGCCAATCGTAACGATCAGGTGCACCGGAGAACATGTCGAAGTTGTCAGAGGTACGCAGGCCGTCAGCAGCGGTGCCCGGCCCGTCATAAGCCACCTGCGGTGCACGGCGAACACGGCGCTGACCGGCGTTGTAGATCCAGGCCTGACGGGGCTCTTTAACTTGATCAAGGGTTTCGTGCACTAGCAATACGTTACCTGCCAAGCGCGCAGGCTTGGTTACTTCTTGTTTGAAGTAAGTCAGGATGTTGGCACTGGCCTGTTTGTCGAGATCCGGAATATCCTCAGGCGCCCCGATATCCTCCTCAAAGGTGACTGAATCGAATGCGCCATTGGTTTGCGGCGTTGCCTGAGTGATGGTGAGGTGTACGTTACCGCCGTGATAACGGGTGATGTGGTTCCACAACACTTCGTTGGCGGTTTTCGGAATCGGAAACGCGTAATAGCGGCTTTCAGCAAAGTTTGCCAAACCATTACCATCGTTAATCGTCGTCACCGTGGTGGCGCTTTTCTTAGCCAAATCGTAGATCTTTTGCGGTAAGGCAAACGTGCGGTGCGTCGTATAAACCGGAATCCGATACGAATCGGGATAGCGCTGGAACATCGCCTGCTGACCGTCAGACAATTTGTCTTTGTATTGGGCTACGTTGGCGGCAGTGATAATGAACAGCGGCTTTTCATTAGCAAAGGGATCGGACAGAAAACCATTGGCGTCCACTGTGCCAGCGTTGACCGGCAGGCCACCGGTATAGGCTGGAATGGTGCCGGCAGCGTTGCCGGCCATTTCTGCACCAACTGGGGTTAAGCTTTTGCCCAGCTTGGCGGCTTCTTCCGCCGAAACTGCGGCCATTACACTGGTAGCCATCAGGCTGAGTGCCAGGACGCCACATTGAAGAATGATCTTGCGCATAGTCATGCCCTTTTCAAACTGATCAGAAGTTCACGCCGACGCTCAACGAGGCGAAGTCACGGTCGATCAAGGTGTTGTAGTTACCACCGAAGAAATCGGTGTAGCTGAGGCTGGCGGTATAGGTGTTGCGGTAATCGGCATCAACCCCAAGGCTGACCGCTTTCGCGCCTTTGTTAAACAGACCGTTCGGACCGTAACCATTTACGTCGTGTGACCAAGACACGCTGGGCTTAAGATTGACGCCCGCAAACACGTTGGCGTAATCAAGTATTGCCCGCGCACGATAACCCCACGCCGTCGCAGTCACAAAGCCTTTGGTGTCGCCGTTGAAACCGTAAGCGCCGTACACCGAATCACGGCCATAGCGAAGAGTGTCGTGGGACTCCAGTCCACCAACGTGCACCACAGCGGCTTCACCGACTACAGTTAAACGTTCAGCGCCCAATACTTGATCGAAAAAGTGCGTCAGGGTCGATTGAACCTGTGTGATTTCTTTACGTCTGTAGCCTTGGTTGTCTGCACCTGGCGAGGTCGCGATAGGCGATGCAGCGCCACGAACGAGTGGGTTTACCAGCGCCAGGGTCAAGTCAGTGGTATTGAGTTGGACCGGAGCATTAGGCCGATAACTGATCTCGCCGTTCCAAGCCGTGCCTTCCGGCAAGGTGGTGGCAAAACTGGCGCCGAACAGACGCACGTTTTCCGGGTACTCAAGGTAGTACTGACCATTACCAAGCGCAGTACTCTGCGCTAAACCAGCGGCAGCAGCGGCGCTGCCTGTAGCCCGGCCCGCGGCAGCGGCAATGCCGGGGATCGATTGAAACGTCTGCAGGCTAGCGGTCTGGGTACTAAGGACTGGAACGCGGCTGTGCAGGTTTTCAAAGTACAGACCGTATTCGGTATCGTCTCCTAACCAACGCAAAGCACCACCGAATTGTCCATTGTTACTCGGATCGCGCTTGCTGCCCCGAGGTACAACAACGCCTTCTGGCGTTACCTGGAAGCCATGGCCGAAAGCAGCGGCGATTGGCTGCAATGGCGCAATGGCGGGGCTGCCGACCGTGTAGTTGTTGTTACAGCCTTCTGCTACAACATCATTCCCGAAGAAGGTGCCGCAGTTATCTACGACCGTCTCCTCCCAGCGCACTTGATAAAAGCCTTCTGCACTAAGCTTGTCGGTTATCCCCTGGGAAGCGAACAGCATCGGGACCGGAATCAGGCCCTCTTTAAGCTCGGCACCAGGACGGCGGAATGCAGAAACGTCGATGGGGTTGATCGAATTGATCGAGTTACCGATGAAGGTACTTTCACCCCAACTAACTACTTGATTACCCGCCCGCACGGTGCCCGGCAAATCGGCAATGGTGTAGTTGTGGTAAACGAACGCATCTAACAGTTGGTAGCCGGAGGACTTGGCCGCCTCTTTACGCCCATTGTTGCTGACTTGTTTGAAATCCTGGTTATTGTCTTCGAGCGCGAAGTCGTACCAATACTTGCCGCGGATGAACACGCCGCTGTCACCCCATTTCAGCTGCAGGTCGTGCACACCTTTAAAGATCTCAGAGAACGCATCGCCCTTCTGGAAATTCAGGCGATTGTCATCGCCGGTAGACGCCTGACCTTTGCCGCCATTCACCGTCCCAACCAGACCCTGGTTGGCATTACGTAGCGCAAAACTTGCGCCTAATGAAAGCGACGAATCGAATTGCCCTTCGACTTCGCCAATGTTGAATGAAACGGCCTGCGCCTGTGCTGTACAGCCCAGTGCGACGGCAATCGCCAGCGCCTTTGGCTTGAAGATGGCGCGCATTATTGTTGTTGTCATGCGTCTTCCCCGGTTGATTGCAGAGGAAGATACCCTACCCAGCGCCATCAGGAGCGATAAGCGCACAAAGGAGGTATTTGTGTTGTACCTCGAAAGAGTGAATCCCCCATCTGGCCCGGCTTCGCGAAGCATCATCGACGCGGTGGATGATCGATGATGACGGGGATGGATTGAACTAATGTGCATCGTAGAGGCGAGACTGGAATCGCAAGAGCGCAATCCTGAAAAAATGGCGGTTGTTGCCTGTGGTGCAATAGTCATTGTCGCAAACCGCTCTGTTTAATCGGACGTTTTTTCCTTATTCTTGCTGGGCTTTCACAAGGACTGATCAGCATTATTGAATACCGCAATTATGCCTTAACTTTCCAAATGAATATTGCATCGCGCAGACTATCGATGATCGATCGCCTACGCGCTAGTTGCACCCCTGGTTGACCGACGTTGATTTTAGAGCTCCTGGATCTGCGTCTTATTTGCCGCTGTTAATACAGCGGCTTTTTTTTACCTGCAATTTATCATCCGCTCGCCAACACGATCTTGATTACTCACTTGAATTAAAAAAATCTCTCTCTCAACACTACAAGAGGACTCCTACAGATAACTTTCCGAACGGCCATACTCGGAATTTTCTTACGTTATTCTCGGGAGCAGGACTACAAACAAGTGTGCTTAAACTGTTAGTGTCAAGTCGGTGTTCTACAAGCGTTGAGCCCAAATGGGACAAAGCGTATGACTTGACAATTTAATACATAACAGGAGCTACATCATGAATAAGAAACTAGGTGCATGGGTGCTGGCGTTTGGATTGGTGCAAATGAGTGGTCAGGTGGTGGCTGCGCCAATGCAAAGCTGGCTAACGCCGCTGAACAAAATGTGTTTCATCAACAACGGAACGGTTTATCCAGGGGTTGCGGCGCCGGGGGAACTCAAGGTTGTTTACGGGCCGTATACCGCGAAATGCGCCACGACTTATCACAAATTTCGGCTTGGGCTGACATTTGTGGATGTGCAAAAGCTGATTGGAGGTGTTTGGACGAATGTCGAGAGCGGTGCATTTAATCCCGCGAAACAGTATGGTTCCGGAACGTTTAGAATTGTGCTAAACAACCAAGGTAAACAAACATCTGCCCCCTATAAAGGCGGCACATTCTCCGTTCCTCTTTTACCCACAACTGAGAACATAATACTTGGGCCGCTACCGTTATGCAGCGGCCCAAGTTAACCGCTTTGGGAGGCCTACCGATCAATGTAGGTGAAGTCAGATGCATTTCCAAAGTTACTGGTTCAGAAAACGTCTATTTTGATGTTAAGCATGCGTATCGATCAGCGCTTTATTCTTAGTCATCTGCGCGCGCTCTTGTACCGCAAGTACAACTAGAAGAGCAGCGCTAAGGCTTCTCTGCACATTTTTCAGACTCGTGTTCCCAGCAGATATTTCCGTTTTGTAATATTCCAAGCTACTATTAAAAGACGTGAATACGTTTTTTTTCTTGCCTTTATTTATTTCATTACCCTGACTATTAAACTCAACATCAAGCCCCCCCAGCCAGCTAGCGGTAGCTGTATCAATTACCCCAAGGTCACAAAGTTCCCACGCAATAGCACGCATTTCAACATTACTGGTATTTTCCGGATCAAAATTGGACAAGTCATACTCAAAGCCGGCCAACCTTTCCTCATTAGAAATGGATTTATCCGCCCAATACTGTCCGACTTTCTGCTGAATATCTTTTTCTGCGACGGGATAATCTGTTTCAACCCTGAAAGCTCTATCGGGAGACGCTGTATAGCTTTCCAACCGTAATTTTACAACATCATAATTATCCATCATAAAAAACCTCCACACTCGACGTCATTGTTCCCGTCTTATCGGAGGTCCTTTGGATAAACTTTAACGAAAACCACCTCTACACAACAGATTCAGAACAGCCCTACACGCTTGCAAATAACTTTCCTACAAAAACAGCTAAGCCGATCAAATGATCGGCTTAGCTAGTCATAAAACGCGCACTAACACGTCAAACAGAATATTTCTGCAAGTTCGCCATCATCTCTTTTAATGCGTCGGTCGTGTCTTTGGGATGTGATGCGCCATCGAAGTCGCCGATTTTTTCCCAGATGGCCGCGACGTCTTCCGGGCTGAAACCCGCGCGCGGGTCAAATCCAGCACCTACGCTGCGCTCCCAGCGGGTTTTGCCGATCCAGCCGCCACCGACTTCAAACAGGCCGGAGGTTTCTACACACTGTTCGCTGCCGAGGAATACAACTAATGGGCTGATCAGCTCAGGCTTGAGCATGTCGAATACGGCGGCCGGGATAAGCCCTTCGGTCATGCGAGTACCGCCCGTTGGAGCGATGGCGTTAACCAGAATGTTATTCTTGCGCCCTTCTAACGCCAAGGTTCGGGTCAAGCCATACAGGCCCAGTTTGGCCATGCCGTAGTTGGACTGGCCGAAGTTACCGTAGATGCCGGAGGTTGAGGCGGTAAAGATTACACGCCCATAGTTTTGCTCGCGCATGTGCGGCCAGGCAGCGTGGGTTACTTTATAGGCGCCCTCAACGTGGACGCGATACACCAAGTCCCAATCAGCGTCGTCCATCTTCGCAAAGGTTTTGTCGCGCAGGATGCCTGCGTTATTGACGACTACATCGATACGGCCGAACGCGTCCAGGGCGTTCTGGACGATTTTGTCGCCGTCAGTCACGGAATCGTGGTTGGCGATGGCCGTGCCGCCCGCTTCGCGAATCTCAGCTACCACCCGGTCCGCCGCCGAGGCATTCGCGCCTTCGCCATGCGCCGAGCCGCCAAGGTCGTTGACCACTACGCGAGCGCCATGTTTAGCAAATAGCAGGGCATGGGCACGCCCTAAACCGCCGCCCGCGCCCGTGACGATGACAACTTTATCTTCAAAACGCACAGGCTCACTCATGAACAACTCCAGCGGAAGGTAGGCAATGGCATCAGTGTCAATCACCCGACGCCGAGTCACAATCAACACGGTTCGTGCTGAATAGTGACTAATAAGGCCAGCAGATGTGCGCGCGTCTATCTGCCCTAAAGCGTTTATTGCCAGACAAATAACCCCGCACGGTAGGATTTAAGCTCTGTTCAACGCTATTCCTTGTAACTCGGGTCAAGCTTGTCGACCTTGCGTAGCAGCGCTGGCCACGCCAATACACCACCCATGCCTTGTGCGCTTTTAGTGACTCCAGCCATCATCGCTCTTGCACCGGCCAGAATCTGTCCATGAATGGGAATCAGCTCGGCACCGCCGTTCTGCGCCAACACCTGAATGTCACAGGCACGCTGGAACGTAAACATCATCAAGAAGGCGTCAGCGATGCTACCGGCACAGGTCAATAACCCGTGGTTATTGAGCATCAAGAAGTTGTTCTCACCAAGGTCAGCTTGCAAGCGTGTTTTTTCCTCGTGATTGAGTGCAACACCTTCGTAAGGGTGATAAGCCAAGCTGGAGAGGATGAAGATTGATTGCTGGCTGATAGGCAGAATTCCCTGCTTCTGCGCAGACACCGCAACCCCGGACGCGGTGTGCGTATGAATCACACACGCCACGTCGTGCCGGACCTCGTGGATAGCACTGTGGATGGTGTAACCGGCAGGGTTGATCTCGTAAGGACTGTCCATCAACTTGTTACCGGCCTGATCGACTTTGACCAGACTCGATGCCGTGATCTCGTGAAACATCAGACCGTAAGGGTTGATCAGGAAGTCTTCGGTGCCCGGAACCTTGGCGGAAATGTGGGTGAAGATAAGATCATCCCAACCGTGCATCGCAACCAGGCGATAGCACGCGGCCAGATCAACCCTGGCTTGCCACTCAGTGGCGCTGACTTGATCCTGAACATTTCGGGCGGGCAAAACTTGAGCGACATTCACGGCGTTCACCTCGGCACTTTTATTATGTTGGCGTTATGGATGGTGTGCCGAACAGTCTAGTTCAGAGCCAAGGATCCCCGTAGTTGCATTCGCAGCCAGCTTACTGGCCGAGCGAGTCATCTTAAAGCAAAGCGGACAATAACCGAGCAGCGAACACGTTGAGGAAACCAGCCAGGGCGCGCACAAATCAAAAGCCGCGCGCACCTGGTTGTCCTTGTTGCGTGAACAACCCAATCAAGCGCCGAGCTGAACAATGAAAGTCGCCAGCCATGGCTCAGCATCCGCTTCAGGGTTCACTGTTTCACTCGCGTCGAGGCGCAGCATGGGTTGTATTTCTCGAATCCCCAGCTCGGCAAATAGCTCGCGTACCTGCTCGCCGCCGCCGCAGAACGTATCGCCATAGCTGGCGTCGCCCAAGGCAATCACGCCGCCTGGCAATCCGCGCCAAGCCGCGGGCAAAACGTCGCGAATGTGCGAATACAGTGCAAGAAAGTTGTCCGGTAACTCGCCAAGGCCGGTGGTCGAGGTCACCACCAAAAAGCTTTCAGGCGCATAAGCTTGCAATTCGGCAAACGTAGCGCGAGGGTTGTGCCAGACTTGGTGACCGGCATCGCGAAGGATGCTCTGCGCATGCCGAGCAACCTCTTCAGCTGAGCCATAGACCGACCCAGAAAGGATAACGACTTTCATAAACTGACCCTGTAGCACAGTAAAAAGGACGGCATTATGCCTCAATCAGGCACGATGTTTTAGAATGCGGACCTAGCAACCATGTCGGAAGTTTTCAATGATTAATGCAAAGCTGCTGCAACTGGTAATCAATGCGTCGAACGACGGAATCGTGGTCGCAGAGCAAGAAGGCGATGACAATATTCTTATTTATGTCAATAAAGCCTTTGAAGACCTGACCGGTTATCAGGGAGAAGACATTCTGTATCGCGACTGCCGTTTTTTGCAGGCCGGCGACAGAGATCAGCCTGGCCTGGAATTGATTCGAAAGGCCATCGTCGAGGGCTCGCCCTGCCGAACAGTGCTGCGTAATTACCGCAAAGACGGCAGCTATTTTTGGAACGAGTTATCGATTACGCCCGTATTTAATGCTGCCGATCAACTGACCTACTTCATAGGTATCCAGAAAGACGTGACTAAGCAGGTCGAGGCACAACAAAGGGTTGTCGAGTTAGAAGCCGATCTGGCGTCAGCACGAGCAGAAATCATGTCGCTAAAAAACGACAAGCGGTCCTAACTAACGCCGAAACTAACGGTCTTTAGTCCATTAATCGCAAATCCGAGCTTTACCATGCAGCGCGATACCTTGCTGACCCAGGACGAGTTGGACTTCATTCAAAACATGCAGCACAGCCAAAAACTTAACGAGCGCGATCAGTCGCGCAGCCTGCTGGTCAACGGCGGTGCGCAGATTCAAGAATTGCTGACGCGGCTGGCCGCTCACGAGCAAGTGACACTCCAAGCGCAGTTCGACAACCAGCAAATGACATTCCCGCTGCATTTGGTGGAAGATGAATTTCACGCCATGCATCTGCAGTTGGGCGCACCTAGCATTTATGAAGAAAACGGCTCCATGACCCGCCCTTGGCGCTTGAGCTTGGACGAACCGTTGCCGCTGAAAACCGATAAAGGTTCGCTTTCTGCAATGTGGGTTCACGAGATATCTTTCAAAGGTGTCTTGGTGGAAAATCGCAAAGCGACCAAACCCCCAAAGTATTTTTCGCTGTGGTTTACTCCAGCTGGGCATGCCCGTATCGCCCTGCGGGGCACATTCGAACGACTCACTGCGCAGGGCTTGGCCGCTTACCGCTTGAGCCAGCGAAACAAGCAAGCCACCGAATTGCTGCGCCAGTACATTCTGCAACAGCATCAATTGGCTCATCCTGCTCCATTTGAGTAGCTACAGCTTTTGCTTAGAGCGGGTAGCCCAGCCGACCGGCTACGAATCCAGATGCCCCTTCAGAAACTGCTGCAACCGTCGTTGCATCACACGCCCATCACTTCCAAGACATGCAATGGGCGAACCCGCAAGGGTATCCTGCGCCAGATCAGAAGCTTCGCCTGCCAACAAAACCGGGCAGTCGAGCATCAACGCAAGGCGCTGCAAACGCCGAGGCAGATCGGCAGTCGGGGGGCGATTGGAATACAGCACTAACACCTGCGGCTGAGCTTTTCCGCACACAAGGCTCAACTCCTCCAGCGGTTGACCCAAGGCCAATACGCTAACCGAGGTATCGGTGGTTCCTAACATCAGACCTGCCACCCACAACTCCAGCTCACGGCATTCTCCGGGTAGGGCAGCTACCAATACGGCAGTTTCTCCAGTACTGCGGGACATCTGCAAACGTTGCAGGGTTCGTCCCCGCAGAAAACTATCGAGGAACAGCCATTCACTGGCTTGACCAAACTGATCCTGATGCAACAAGAACTCTTGCCACAGGGGCATGAAAATATCTTGGAACACCACGATCATCGGGTATGTCGAAAATATTTGACCGTATAACAGCTCAAGACTTCGCTCATCAAAAGCACGGGTCGCACGGCGCACTTGGGCTTGCCATTCACTCCATTCCTTTAGCGACCCGTCTTCCCGGCCAGCACCGGGCGCACCTCTAACGACGCTGGCTCTGGCGAGAATCTTACCGACTTTACTGACCGATACACCGCGCTCAATCCAGCCAAGAATGCTGCGAACTTCTTCAATATCGGCTTGAGAATACAGACGATGCCCGCTGTCGGTGCGGGTTGGCTGAATAAGTCCATACCGCCGTTCCCATGCACGCAACGTGACCGGATTGATTCCGGTCATGCGTGACACTTCGCGGATAGGAAATAATTCTTCTTGTTTCAGGTCGTCTAGCTGCAGGCCACCATCTATAGCGGGGCCGTTAACAGAATCAGTCATGGCAGGCATCGATTGAATACAGTGGAGCATTGTACTCACAACACCGCCGCCCACAAACTGTCCCGCTGCCACCGCGGAAATAGGCAAGGGTGATATAGCGGGCAATTTTCCGGTTCGTGTGGTGTTCAACTGTGTACTTGGCTCATTGCTGCGTGAATTAACTCTTCTGTTTCCGGCTCGGGCCTGCATGTTGCCACTCAGCCCCTCGCGGTTCCTGTTTATTGCGCTGTCAGCTCGCTTGCCCACGTGCGGGTTGCATAGCGCACTTTGCGTGCCCATCCGCACGTCTGAAACGGCCCCGCGCCACTAGGTGCGACACAAGGAAATGTCTTGCGCCTTGCCTTGCGGGTTGTTCGGTTATGGCCATTGGTATAACTTTGCTGCAGATAATAGTCAGTTGATGGCTTCGTTGGTTTGATCTCGCGGCCGCTATTTTGGCGCCCGGCTCGACCTTTACTGATACGCGAGTTGCCCATGGTTTTCGCCACTCCACCTGTCTTGATCACTGGCGCCAGCCAGCGAGTTGGTCTGCATTGCGCAAAACGTTTGCTGGCGGAGGGGAAGCCCGTCATTTTCAGCTACCGCAGCGAACGCCCTGGCGTTCAGCAGTTGCGTGATTTGGGGGCAGTAGCTATTCATAGCGACTTTTGCTCCGAAGCAAGCATCCTGACCTTTATCGAGGAACTCGCTTCTCACACCGACAGCTTGCGGGCAATTATCCATAATGCCTCACAGTGGCAAGTCGAAACGCCAGGGAAGGAAGCGGCAGTATTTACTCAAATGTTTGGCGTTCACATGTTGGCGCCTTATTTGATTAATCTTCACTGCGCTCACCTGTTGCATCGCTCACCCATAGCCGACATTGTCCACATTAGCGACGACGTCACTCGCAAGGGCAGCAGCAAACATATTGCGTACTGCGCCAGCAAGGCTGGGCTTGAGAGTTTGACGCTATCATTCGCGGCCAAGTTCGCCCCCCGAATCAAAGTCAACAGCATTGCGCCAGCGCTGTTGATGTTTCAACCTGACGACGACGCAGCGTACCGTGCCTGCACCCTGACTAAATCCGCCATGGGCATAGAGCCCGGAGCCGAAGTGATCTATCAGAGCCTGCGCTATTTGCTGGACAACCCTTACGTTACCGGCACAACTTTGACTGTAAACGGCGGTAGGCACCTTAAGTAAGCCGCCCCGTGAGGATCCTTGATGACCTTGTCCCTGCCACAGAATTACCGTGAACTCCTTGTTGGTCTGGGCGAAGACCCCGATCGCGAGGGCTTGGTGGACACACCAAAACGCGCTGCTAAAGCGATGCAGTATTTATGTCGAGGCTACACACAGAGCATCGAGGAGATCGTCAATGGCGCACTGTTCGCCTCTGACAACGATGAAATGGTGATCGTCAAAGATATCGAGCTGTACTCGCTGTGCGAGCATCATTTGCTGCCGTTTATCGGCAAGGCCCACGTCGCTTACATCCCCACCGGAAAAGTATTGGGTCTGTCGAAGATCGCACGGATTGTAGACATGTTCGCCCGACGCCTGCAGATCCAGGAAAATCTCACCCGCCAGATCGCCGACACGATTAACGAAGTGACCAACGCCGCTGGTGTGGCCGTGGTCATTGAGGCGCACCACATGTGCATGATGATGCGCGGCGTCGAGAAACAGAACTCGACCATGATGACCTCGGTGATGCTCGGTGCATTTCGTGAATCGAGCACAACCCGGCAGGAATTTTTACAGTTGATCGGACGGAGCAGGTAAGCATGCCAAGACTTGAACCAGGCACTGCTCGAATTCGGGTCAAAGACTTGGGTTTACGCACATTTATTGGCATCAATGAAGATGAAATCCTCAATAAGCAGGATGTGTTGATCAACCTGACCATCCTGTACGCAGCCCAAGATGCGGTGCGTGACAATGACATCGATCACGCACTGAATTACCGCACCATTACTAAAGCCATTATTCAGCACGTGGAAGGTAATCGCTTCGCGCTGCTTGAACGACTGACCCAGGAAGTCCTTGATTTGGTCATGAGCCATCAGGCCGTGCTGTACGCCGAAGTCGAAGTCGACAAACCACACGCGCTGCGTTTCGCCGAATCGGTGTCGATTACCTTGGCTGGGCAGCGCTAGATCTACCGCTCAAAAACTGTGACGGTGTTTTGCCCGTTATCATCCGAACCATTCAATTGCCTGCCAGAGCTCATCATGACTGACCAAGAACGCCTTGAACTTGAAGCCGCTTCCTTTCGCCGACTGGTCGCGCACCTAGACAGTCGTAAGGACGTCCAGAATATCGACTTGATGAATCTTTCCGGCTTCTGTCGCAACTGCCTGTCCAAATGGTACAAAGCCGCTGCCGATGAAAAACACATAGGCGTCAGCCTCGACGAAGCCCGTGAGGTGGTTTACGGCATGCCGTACGGCGAGTGGAAAAGCAAATTCCAGCAAGAAGCCAGCGCCGAACAGAACACTGCATTTGCCAAGGACCAAAAGCATGACTGATTTGAACACCCTGCGTGCCCACCTACGCAGCGGCCAACACCTCTTCGCCGACACCTTGGCGTTCATCGCTAAAGATTATGCCTATCAACCGCAAGCCTTCACCAACGGCAACGTCGAAAATGTCGCCGGACAGAACGAAGGGTCGTGCAAGCTCTTGGGGTTCGCACTGCTTGAAGGATTAAGCGATGAAGAAACGTTGCTTGCGTTCGGCGAACACTACCGCTCGGTACAGGCCACGCCAGAGGGCAGCGACCACGCTAACATTCGATCCATGATCGCTAACGGACTGGCGGGAGTGACCTTTGAAGGCAAACCGTTGAAGCGCAAAGAGTGACGTGCTGACAGGCATAAAAAAACCGGCCCGGGCCGGTTTTTTTTGCGCACCAGTTCGTTTAGAACGCAGCGTTCTTCAGGCCGTCAAGGTAACGCTCGACGTCTAATGCCGCCATGCAACCTGCACCGGCAGAGGTAATAGCCTGACGATAAACGTGGTCGGCCACGTCACCCGCAGCAAACACACCATCGATGTTGGTCGCGGTGGCATTACCTTCACGCCCACCTTGAACCACCATGTACCCGTCTTTCAACGTCAGTTGACCTTCGAACAACGAGGTATTGGGCGTGTGACCGATGGCGATAAATACGCCGTCCACTTTCAGCTCATCACGGGTACCGTCGTTGTTACGCAACGCAGCACCGGTCACGCCCATCTTGTCGCCAAGGACTTCTTCCAGTGTCGAATTGAGCTTGAGCACGATCTTGCCTTCGGCAACACGCACAAACAGCTTGTCGATCAGAATTTTTTCGGCGCGGAAGGTTTCGCGGCGATGCACCAGCGTTACTTTGCTAGCGATGTTGGCCAAGTACAGCGCTTCTTCAACGGCCGTGTTACCGCCACCGATCACTGCCACCTCACGGTTGCGATAGAAGAAACCATCGCAGGTCGCGCAGGCAGAAACGCCCTTGCCCATGAACGCTTCTTCCGACGGTAAGCCCAGATAACGCGCGCTGGCGCCGGTCGCGATAATCAGCGCGTCGCAGGTGTAAGTCGCGTTGTCGCCCTTGAGGCTAAATGGCTTGCCGGCCAAATCCACCGCATTGATATGGTCGAACACCACTTCGGTCTCGAAGCGCTCAGCGTGTTCTTTCATCCGTTCCATCAATACCGGGCCGGTCAGGCCATGGGGATCACCAGGCCAGTTATCGACTTCAGTGGTGGTGGTCAATTGACCACCTGCTTGCATACCGGTGATCAGCAACGGCTTGAGGTTGGCACGGGCGGCGTAAACCGCAGCGCTGTAACCGGCAGGGCCGGAGCCTAGGATAATTACCCGCGAATGACGTACTTCAGACATGACACGCTCCTATTGACCGGCCGATATGACGAGTGGTCGGATCGCCGGCGTACCGGCTGGAATAAAAAGGACCGCGCAAGCACTTGGGGAAGGCTATAAACACGGCGGTCCTGAAATCGGAGGCTGCGGCCAGGCCGCTGCCAAATACTGCCAAGTCGATTAATTATCGAGAAGACTATCGAGTAGGCGAAGATTAAGGAAATATGGTTTCACAATCCACCTCATAGATCACATCTATGTCGACATAGCTGTATCTGTGGCTAACCAGCGACTTTACATTGCCGTGATCGTTACTGCGAATGTCACGACTTCCGCTCGCCCACCAAAGCCGGTAAGGTCTGCCCGACTCCACTAATCGGACGCTGCCATGCCTGCCCCTGCTCTATCTGGCCCGCAATACCTGCACGAAGGCCTGAAATTGGTCCTCAGCCCAAGTTTGCGTCTGTTTGTCCTGCTGCCATTGACCATCAATCTGCTGTTGTTCGGCGGACTGATCTACCTCGCCATGCATCAGTTCGGTATGTGGGTCGACACCTTCATGCCAGAACTGCCCACGTGGTTGAGCTTTCTGAACTACATCATCTGGCCATTGTTTGTCATTCTGGTGATATTAATGGTGTTCTTCACCTTCACCCTGATTGCGAACGTGATTGCCGCGCCCTTTAATGGTTTTCTGGCCGAGAAGGTGGAAGTGGTCCTAAAGGGGAGCGACGACTTCCCGACCTTTAGCTGGGGCGAATTGATCGCCATGGTGCCACGCACCTTCAGCCGTGAAATGCGCAAATTGGGCTATTTTCTGCCCCGCGCCATTGGGTTGCTGATCCTCTCTTTCATCCCCGTGGTCAACGTCATCGCCGCCCCGTTGTGGCTGCTTTTTGGCGTGTGGATGATGGCGATTCAGTACATCGACTATCCGGCGGATAACCACAAACTCGGCTGGAACGAAATGCTCGTCTGGCTGCGGCAGAAGCGTTGGCAGAGTATGGGTTTTGGCGGAATCGTTTATCTGGCGCTGCTGATTCCGGTCGTGAATGTGCTGATGATGCCAGCGGCAGTGGCTGGGGCTACGTTATTTTGGGTACGTGAAAGTGGGCACCTGGCGGTGGAAAAACAGGCAATTGGCCGAAAAAACTGAACACGATATTTATATATGCGCTCGCAACCGGCGTGTTCCGCTCTAATGGCCTCTCCACAAACAAGTCCATTCACAACACTGAGATGAGCATGATGCTCACCTAGCATGGACGCTAGATTAAGGAAGATCAGTATGAGCAAGACAATTAACCCTGCAGCCGGTCATCAAGAAGGCTGGAACAACATTGCAAACACCGTGCGCCCGCTTCTGAGCGATGCGCTGTCGGGCCTCAACCCCGATGAAGTCTTTATCAACGGCGTGAACAACCTGACTGAACGTTTGGTCATCAGCTCGACTTCCATTACTAATGCAGCTGTGCAGTGCATTCTAGACAAAGAAGAACCTGCTTATTCGTTCGTCAATGCAGGTCTGTTTTCTGTTGCATACTCCTTCGCCGACGAGCACCGAATGGAGGGGCCAGACGCTAGTGCCTTGAGCGAAATCATTTCTAACCTGGTTCGTACCTTGGGTTAATGATACCTGCTTGGTGATCCCTTACCGGATCACCATCTTCTGAGCATGAAACCTCCTGGGTCGTCAGGAATAAACCCGCTGAACAACTTTCTGCCACAGCCTTCCCCACAGCCTGCATTCGCTCAATTACTTGTCAGGTAATCGCGGCGGCGTTTTAGGCCTAATAAATCGAGGCCTCATTTATCGAAGCACGGCAAGTGGTTGCCGCTCCTGCCAAACCACGAACTTTTGCCTTGTATGTCGGTAGTCTTAAACATCAAGCAACCACTCTTATCCCCCGCAAACATTACTCTCCATATTTTGTGACATTTCCATATTAGGAGTTGGCATTTACATTGCTTTATTCGTATGGCCAACGCAAAGGAGGGATATGGCCATGTCAAATGTAACGAATTCAACCACCCTGATAATCAGCAATGAAATGCTTCGGCCATCAGCCGATAAAAAAGCTGAAAACTCACAGCGCTCTATATCGTTTGCCGAAACACTAAGTAACGCCACGAACAAAATGGCTGAAATACCTTATGTACGAAGCGCAAGGGCTACTGAAGTTCGCGATTGGATAATGAGCGATGCGAATAACGATTCGGAACGGGCGGGAATGTGGGCGCAACTTTATGGATGCGACTCGCTTGACGGGCCTTTAATAGACGTTTCCGACGAGCCAATTATAAGACTTAGCGCGACGGGTGAAGTCTATACGAAAAAAATGCAAACCTATTATGAACAAGTTCGTCAGAACAAGCAGCCCGGACTCGCAGAGCTCTACAGGTCTGAAATAGCGAAAAATACACCGGCTATAGAAGTCTTAAAAAAGGTATTCGCCTACTACGACGCATTACCGAATGAGTTCAAACGAATGGCAGACTTGTAACCCAATGCCGTCTCGGGATCCTTCCCAAGACGGCAACACGATTAGATCACCATTTTACCGTTACCGCCCCCCCCTGGGCACCAACCGGAACGGGCGAACTATTCCTACCGTTTACAACCGTTCTAAAAAAGAATGGTTGCGATTGATTATTCCCAGCAAACATACTTGTCGAGCCTGACCGTTGACGCGATACATCGTGACATCTGTTTACGGTCCTTGGCATAGTTGAACCACAAGCCCACGTGGAAAACCGACATAACTCCATGACCAGCTCACCGTAGAGATCTGCGAACCGGACGGGGCAATACTTGCAACAGGCACATGCGTTTGATACACGTAACCCTTTGAATGAATCGTCGGAAGCCCTACCGTCGAATGGTACGACCCGGCCATTGACGCCTGCGAAATTAAAACCAAAGCAGAGGTTATACTCAACATCGCGCAGCATTTTTTGAAAGGCAAAAATTTACTAGACATTACAATTCCTTATTATGTTATTTCAGACAACAGCAGTCCTGAAGGTTGCTGCTGCATATTCGGAGGAGCCTTCATATAAACTCAAGAAAATTGAGCGAACCTACTGAAGACAGCGCATACGTTACCTGTAGAAAAACCCCAGTCAACCGGTTGTTTAACTTAACTAATATTTACGGAATCGCCTTACAAAACCAGAACTTTAAAAGTAAGAAACATCCTACCTACAGTAGTAACGACCCCCCCCTACATATGTAGTGTTTGAAATATCGCCTAGCTAACCAACCGCACTATTCTTCAACTAAATACACCACCAGCATTACCGTCACAAATCCATCACCCAACCGCCACGTCAGCGACATGACACCCGTCGACACTAACGGCATGAATCCACAATTGCATGTCACCCTGATCACTGAAACCTTCCCACCTGAAATCAATGGTGTGGCCAATACGCTTGGCCGGCTGTGTGACGGCTTGCGTCTACGCGGCCATCGCGTTGAACTGGTCCGGCCGCGCCAAGTGGACGACCAAAGCCAAACTGCGGATGCAAATCTGTTGTTATGCCGGGGATGGCCTATCCCTGGGTACCCAGGTTTGCAATGGGGGCAATCGTCGATGCACAAACTGCTACGACGCTGGACCCGGCAACGACCCGATGTCCTCTATATCGCCACCGAGGGACCGCTAGGGTTATCGGCATTGCGTGCAGCGCGGCGTTTGGGGATAACGGTCATAAGTGGCTTCCACACCAATTTCCAGCAGTACACCGTCGATTATGGTCTCGGCGTTTTCTCGCGGCTGCTTACGCATTATCTGCGCTGGTTTCATAACCGCTCACAGATGACGGTTGTGCCAAGTGCCAGTCAAAAACTGGAATTGGGGCGACGGGGTTTCGAGCGTATTGAGTTGTTGTCTCGAGGCGTTGACAGCCAGTTGTTCCATCCGGCAAAGCGCTGCATGGAGCTAAGACAAAGTTGGGGATTGCGCGTCGACGATATTGCCGTATTACATGTCGGTAGGCTCGCGCCGGAGAAAAACCTGGGCCTGTTGAAAACCAGCTTTGATGCCTTGCAAGCGACCTATCCGAAGCTGCGATTGAAGATGGTAGTGGTCGGTGACGGCCCGAAACGCGCGGTGCTGGAACAACAAATGCCAGACGCTATTTTTTGCGGCACACAGCGCGGTGAAATGCTGGCGGCGCACTATGCGTCAGCCGATTTGTTTGTGTTCCCGAGTTTGACTGAAACGTTCGGTAATGTCGTGCTAGAGGCATTGGCTTCAGGATTGGGCGTGATTGCGTATGACGAGGCCGCCGCCGCGCAGCACATTCTTCACGGCCATAATGGCGCGCTGGCGATGCCGGGGGACGAGCAAGGCTTTATTGACGCGGCACGCTGGGTACTAAAAGACAGCGAAACCCTGCGTAGCGTCCGTCTGAATGCTCGTAAACACGCCATCCATCAGGGCTGGGAAGCGATTATCGACGCGTTTGAACAGCAACTGCGCAGCACGTCTGAACAGGGCAAGGCGGTTCCGATGGGGCAGATTCAGGTGTAGTAGTTCCATTCGCTGAAATTAACTTGTTGGCAAGGCCATCGGCGTTGTGTCCATCAACCCTCACGCCTGGCCAACAAGTTTGTTATCAATAGATATTTGGTCAGACCAACGTGGTTAACGCTTCCCGGCTAAACGCTAGGATGTCTTGCTCACGGCCTTCACGTACTTTCTGTGCCCAGTCCGGGTCGACCAGTAAAGCGCGGCCGACGGCTACTAGATCGAACTCATCGTCGTTCAGGCGTTTCAGCAAGTTATCCAGGCTGGCCGGTTGCGCGACCTTGTCGGTCTTGACCATGAACTGCAAAAACTCGCCATCCAGACCGACGCTGCCTACGGTGATGGTTGGCTTACCGGTGAGCTTGCGCGTCCAGCCTGCAAGATTGAGGTCTGAACCATCGAACTCCGGCTCCCAGAAGCGACGTGTCGAGCAATGGAAAATATCCACGCCTGCGGCAGACAACGGCTTGAGAAATTCGCCCAATGCTTCCGGCGTCAGAACCAGACGGGCGGCGTAATCCTGCTGCTTCCATTGCGAGAATCGGAAGATGATCGGGAAGTCAGGACCGACCGCAGCTCTCACTGCCTCGATCAACTCAATAGCAAACCGCGACCGGCCCGCCAAGTCGCCTCCATATTCATCGGTGCGTTGGTTGGTGCCTTCCCAAAAAAACTGATCAACGATGTAACCGTGGGCGCCGTGAATTTCAACGCCATCCATACCGATGGTTTTCGCGTCCCGGGCAGCCTGAGCGAATGCTCCAATTACCTCCTGAATATCCTGCTTGGACATACCGCGAACCAAGACTTTATCGTCTTTGAGTTTTTCCATCGGGCCGTAAGCCGGTACATCACCGTCAGGCTCAGTCCCAAGGTGACGCACAGCCCCTACGTGCCATAACTGGGGCACTATTTTTCCGCCTTCAGCATGCACGGCATCAACGACTTTTTTCCAGCCTGCCAACGGCGCGTCACCAAAAAACTGGGGAACATTCGGGTAACCGTTAGAAGCCTTGTGATTGACCGTAGTCCCCTCGGTGATGATCAACCCCACCCCCGCGGCAGCCCGCCTACGGTAATACTCAATGACCTTCGAATTTGGCACCCCGCCCGGTGAAAACGAACGGGTCATCGGCGCCATAACTACCCGAGACGGCAACTGCAAGGTGCCCAGGCTGAAGGGTCTGAACAAAGCTTTAACTGGCATGTAAGGTTCCTCGGGAATCGATCAACAGCAGATGGTCTGGCGTCAGAAGACGTTCAAGCTGAGCCAGAAAAATACTCAGGGATGCAGCGCTGTTTCTTACTTTCATGCGCATCAACGCACCTTCCCAGGCGTTGGCGACAAATTCGGCAAGCGCCGCGCAGTCAGTGTTTTCCGGTAACTCGCCGGCATCCCGTGCGACTTTCAGGCTCTGGGCAAGAATGGCTACCGAGCGCTGTAAGATGCTTTCGACCTGGCTGGCAATTGGCACACATTCCCCCGCCATTTCGAAACTGAGACTGCCGATAAAACAATGGTGTTCAGGCTTTTCCTGACGGGAAAAATGCACAATCACATCCCGGTAGTAACCCAGAATCCGTTCACGCGGGCTCTGTGCAGGGTCATTCAGAACAGCTTCATAACGCAGCAGCCTTGGCCCGTACAAGTACTCAAGCGCTTGCACGGCGAAGTCTTCTTTGCTGGCGAAGTAGTGATAAAACGAGCCCTTGGGAATGCCCGCGGCCTGAACAATATCTAGCACGCCGGTTCCGTGATAGCCCCGCCGGGTCATCAGGTGAGCACCTTTGGCGAGAATCAGATCACGCTTGTCGAGTCGAAAGGATGTATTCATGGCGCCGAGCATATGACCGGTCGTCTAGACCTCGCCAGCACTATTGATGGGAGTGATTTCAAATAAAAAGTCAGGCGAGTAAAAGCTAATTTACTGGGGAGGGATGAAACGAACTGCCGGGTCGAAAACGCAACGACCCAGCGCAAACAACAGTTAAATTACTTCAACGCTTTTTCGATGGCGTGGATCACCGTGGGATCATCCGGCGGTGTGCGAGGAGAAAACCGGGCGAGCACACGACCGTCCTTTCCCACCAGAAATTTCTCGAAATTCCAAGTAATGTCACCCGGAAATTCAGCGCCTTCGCCTGCCAGCAAACGGTAAAGCGAGTGACGGTGATCGCCGTTCACTTCCAGCTTGCTGCCCAGAGGGAAGGTGACATTGTAGTTGACGTCACAGAATGTCTGAATCTCTTCTTCGGAGCCCGGTTCCTGACCCGCAAACTGGTTGCAGGGTAGGCCAAGGACGCTGAAGCCTTGACCCTGATACTCCTGATAGAGTTTTTCAAGGGCGGCATATTGCGGGGTCAAGCCACACTTCGACGCAACGTTGACCACCAACACTACTTTGCCCTTGAGAGGCTTGAGAGGCAGATCCTGGCCATCCAGAGCTTTTAAATTAGTGTCGTGAAAAGCACTCATGACGAACTCCAAATAACTAGCGGACGAAAAAGGCGCCCGCATCAGGCGGTGAAAACGAGCCTGTCGTTTTCACGCTTCCTGTCGGGGCGCCTAGCCGGCTAACTGAGCTTAGCAGCACAAATCAGTGGTGATGGCCGCCTTCACCATGCACGTGACCGTGAGCAACTTCTTCCTGACTGGCATCGCGAATTTCAATGATTTTGACGTCGAAATTCAGACGCTGACCGGCCAACGGATGGTTGCCGTCAACAGTAACGTCGTCGCCGTCCAGATCACGAACTGTCACAATCTGCATGCTGCCATCGGGGCCGGATGCGTGAAATTGCATACCCACTTCAAGTTCGTCGACGCCTTCGAACATGCTGCGGCTCAAGGTGCTGACCAGTTCAGCCTGGTACTCGCCGTAAGCATCTTCAGGTTCGATGGACACTTTGAGTGCATCGCCGACGTTTTTGCCATCCAGTGCTTTTTCCAAACCTGGAATGATATTACCTGCACCCTGCAAGTAGACCAGCGGCGCGCCGCCAGCAGAACTGTCAATGACCTCACCAGCGTCGTTGGTCAGGGTATAGTCGATGGAGACGGCCTTGTTCGCGGCGATCGGCATGGGGCGAGACCTTTGCTTGAGAATTGAATAACGCACAAGTTTAACCAAGCGCTCGCCCGAAAGCGAACGCAACTCTGACGGACGGCCCATTGCACAGCAGCACACTCATTGATTTTCGCCAAGACGCTGATGGCCATTGGATAGCCCTCCTTTCTTGTGGGCATACCCAGCATCTACGCCATCAACCACCCTGGCAATCAAGGGCCTGGGTGCTTGATCCGTTGAAGCGCCAACAACAAATAGGTAAAAGCTTTACCTGCGGCTGGTGCGCGCAGGGCCCGGATAACGATAACCTTACGCCCTACTGAATCGCGGCGAATCTAAGCTCGCGGCAAGCCGCACTGAACGCACACGACGTAAACCGATATTTTTGCCTGGCTGCTTAGTACAGCCCTTGTACTGCTCAATCGAGATGTCCGCATGCAAACTTTTTTTATCGCACCCACTGACTTTGGTGTGGGCTTGACGTCCATCAGCCTTGGCCTAGTGCGCACCCTCGAACGCGCGGGCCTTAAAGTTGGATTCTTCAAGCCTATCGCTCAACCCCATCCAGGTGATTTGGGCCCTGAACGCTCCTCCGAGCTTATTGCCCGTACACATGGTCTGAAGCCACCAAAACCGCTGGGATTGGCGCACGTCGAGCGCATGCTGGGCGATGGTCAGTTGGATGAGTTACTGGAAGAAATCATAAATTTGTATCAACAAGCCGCCGTTGGCAAAGACGTGCTGATCGTTGAAGGCATGGTCCCTACCCGCCATGCCAGCTATGCGGCGAGGGTCAATTTGCATCTAGCGAAAAGCCTGGATGCCGATGTAATCCTCGTCTCGGCGCCAGAAAATGAGGTGTTGACCGAACTCTCTGACCGGGTCGAATTGCAGGCGCAGCTGTTTGGTGGTCCTAAAGACCCGAAAGTCCTTGGCGTCATTTTGAACAAAGTGCGCACCGACGAGAGCATGGAAGCCTTCGCCGCCCGACTTAAAGAGCATTCGCCGTTATTGCGCAGCGGTGAGTTCCGCTTGTTGGGCTGCATACCCTTTCAAGCCGATCTGAACGCTCCACGCACCCGCGACGTTGCCGATCTGCTCGGCGCGCAGGTTTTAAATGCAGGCGACTACGAACAACGGCGCATGTCAAAAGTCATCATTTGTGCCCGTACCGTGCTTAACACAGTGGCGTTGCTCAAACCCGGAGTGCTAGTGGTCACCCCCGGCGACCGCGATGACATTATTCTCGCTGTCAGCCTTGCGGCCATAAATGGCGTGCCGTTGGCGGGGTTGTTGCTAACCAGCGGCACCGTGCCGGACCCTAGGATAATGGAGCTATGCCGTGGTGCGCTTCAGGCAGGTTTGCCCGTTCTATCGGTAAGCACCGGCTCGTACGACACCGCAAACCAGTTGAATCAACTGAATAAAGAAATCCCTATTGATGACCGCGAACGCGCCGAAATCATTACTGATTTTGTCGCCGAACATCTGGACGCGACATGGCTCCATCAGCGATGTGGTACACCACGGGAGATGCGACTGTCGCCAGCAGTATTCCGCTATCAACTGATCCAGCGTGCTCAGAACGCTAACAAACGCATCGTGTTGCCAGAAGGCAGTGAACCGCTGACCATTCAAGCCGCAGCTATTTGTCAGGCGCGCGGAATCGCCCGCTGCGTGTTGCTGGCCAAACCTGAAGAAGTCTACGCCGTGGCGCAGGCGCAGGGCATTGAGCTGCCGCCAGGGCTTGAAATTCTTGACCCCGACCTGATTCGCGAGCGCTACATCGCGCCAATGGTAGAGCTGCGCAAACATAAAAACCTGAATGCGCCAATGGCCGAACAGCAGCTTGAAGACACCGTGGTGATCGGCACCATGATGCTCGCGCTGGATGAAGTTGACGGGCTGGTCTCCGGAGTTAGTCACTCCACGGCGAATACCATCCGCCCGGCATTACAATTGATTAAGACTGCACCGGGCTGCACGTTAGTGTCCTCAGTATTTTTCATGTTGTTTCCAGAGCAAGTGCTGGTCTATGGCGACTGCATCATGAACCCGCACCCGAGCGCTACCGAGCTGGCTGAAATTGCCCTGCAAAGCGCCGACTCAGCGGTGGCATTCGGGATTGCGCCGAGGGTCGCGATGATCAGCTACTCCAGTGGTGAATCGGCCAGCGGCGAGGAAGTTGAAAAAGTCCGTGAAGCGACTCAGTTGGCCCATCGGGCACAAAGCGACCTGCAAATCGATGGCCCGTTGCAGTACGATGCTGCCGCCAACGAAGATGTAGCCCGTCAATTGGCGCCGAACAGCCCAGTCGCGGGTCGTGCCACCGTGTTCGTGTTCCCGGATCTCAATACCGGCAACACCACGTACAAAGCGGTGCAACGTAGCGCCGATTGCGTCAGTCTCGGCCCGATGTTGCAGGGGCTGCGCAAACCAGTGAATGATCTGCCGCGAGGCGCTCAAGTTGACGACATCGTCTACACCATCGCTCTCACAGCGATTCAAGCAGCCTACTTGTCCTAACGCTCCTATTACCCACTAACCAGTGCCGCCGGACCACCCGACGGCATCCGATTTTTTCGCGGAGGCCTCGGCCCATATGCTGTATTTTTTACCCGCTCCACTGCGCGGCATCATTGCCTCGCTGCTATTGGCACTGAACACCATTGTTTGCTGCACGCCGTTATTCATCGTCGCCATCGTAAAGCTATGCTTGCCCATACCGGCTGCACAGCGCTTCACCAACTGGCTGATGAGCCATATTCACGAAGCCTGGATCAGCAACAACAAAGCTTGGATGAACTTGCTGCGTAACACGCGCTGGCACCTGAGCGGACTTGAAGGGCTGGACTATCAGCATTCGTACTTGATCACCAGCAACCACCAAAGCTGGGTCGACATCATGGTGTTGCAATATGTGCTTAACCGACGCATCCGCCCGCTGAAGTTTTTTCTCAAGCAGGAATTGATTTGGGTACCGGTAATTGGCCTGGCGTGGTGGGCACTGGGCTTCCCGTTCATGAAGCGCTACTCCAAGGCGTACTTGGCAAAGCATCCGGAGAAAAAAGGCAAAGACCTGGAAACCACTCGCCGCACTTGCGACAAGTTTCGCCATAACCCGGTGGGCATTTTCAACTTCGTCGAAGGCACTCGTTTTAACGAGAGTAAGCATGCGCAGCAGAAGTCACCGTTTCGCTACTTGCTAAAGCCCAAAGCGGGCGGTATCGCCTTTGTGCTAGACGCAATGGGTGAGCAGTTGGAGTCCATCGTCAACGTAACGATTCATTACCCCGGCGGACAACCTGGCTATTGGGATCTTCTGAGCGGCAACGTCGAAGCCATTGTGGCGCATTTTGAAGAAATCAAAATTCCCTCGCAGTTCATCGGCAAAAATTACGACCAGGATGACCAGTACCGCCAGGAGTTCCAGCAGTGGATTAATAAGCTGTGGGAAGAGAAGGACTTATTGCTGGAGGCGATGCATCGAGAATACCCAGCGAGGAAATAAACGGCAGGATTCAGCAGCAACACGACCTGTGTAGGCGTTGGCGAAAGCTGCGATAAAGTTCGAGCGACCTTCGCCAACAATTCGTGTCCTATAAGGTCTAACCCCTACTGCTGATACTGTTGTCCAGGAATCGGCTTCAGATTGACCTCAACCCGGCGGTTCTGCGCCCGACCGTTAACGTCAGCATTGCTGGCAATCGGTTGATCCGGCCCCATACCGCCTACTGCCAAGTGAGAAGGATCAATGCCTTGCGACGTCAAGTAAGTACTGACGCTCTGCGCGCGCTGCAATGACAAGTCCATATTGTGCTGACGGCTGCCGGTGCTATCGGTAAAGCCAACAATCTCAATCATGTTTTGGTTGTACTGCTTTAACGAGCCCGCCAGGTTATTCAGCGGCGCATAGAAGCTTGCAGCAATGGCTGAAGAGTCCGTGGCGAACGTAATATTACCCGGCATGATCAGCTTGATTTGATCACCTTGCCGCTGCACCTCGACTCCGGTATTGGCCATGCTCTTACGCAACGCAGCTTCTTGCTTATCCGCGTAGTAACCGTAACCGGCTGCACCGGCGCCTACTACGGCAGCGCCAATCAAAGCGCCTTTGCCACGGTTGCCGTGATTCAGCGCGGCGCCAGCAACGGCACCCGCTAACGCGCCCAAACCTCCGTATTTAGCAGTGTTGCTCACGCCGCTCGAATCGCTGTTTTGAGGCTGATTGCTATACGGGTTCGGCGACGCGCAACCGGCCATTAAGGCAACCGCAGTAGCGAAAATCACCGATCGATACGAGGTAAACATTTTTGGTACTCCTGTTTATCACTAAGCAGCTTAGCGGCCAAAACCAACATCAGGCATCAACCGCGCTGCAATTTGAACACCACTTCAAGAAAAAATTCCTTGAAAGGGATGAGAGGTCGCACACCAAAAACGAATATTTTTCTCACTTCTCCCGTTATCCCCTGCAAATGCTTATATGGTGGTAGTGTTGTTTAAGATCGGGATGCCGCAAAGCAGAGGGCTAGAAGAGAAGGGTTTTTACGAATTCGTCGACGATTTTGACGTTCGTATAAAGCTTTCCGACTGGCAATGATAGTGGCACAATGAAATCATTCGCCTGAGACTTCTGACCACTCTCGCTGATTTAGGACTGCATGATCGAAGCATTTATAACAATACAGACGTCGTGACACAGTCAGTTCCGATGCAGGGACGCATTGCAGTAGAGAGAACTACATGCTCAGGAAAATTTTGACCGCTGACCTTAATGTAGGCATGTACATCCATCAATTTTGTGGCGCGTGGATTAATCATCCCTCTTGGAAAGGTAGTTTTGAAGTCAAAGATTCGCAGGATATAGTGCGGATACAGCTTTTAACCATCAAAGAAGTATGGATCGATCTCAGCAGAGGCAACTCGTTAGTAGACGCTGTTCCCGTCGGCATCGACTCTTCAGCTGGCCCAAGCCCCATCAGTCTGGACGAGGAATTGACCGAGGCAATAAAAATTTGCGCACGGGCCAAAGCAGCCGTGATCGCGATGTTCAATGACGCGCGTCTAGGCCGGGCAATCAGTCCAAAACAAAGCTCGCTACTGGTAGACGAAATTACCGATTCGATTCTCCGGCATCCGCACGCATTGCTTAGCCTGTCGCGTCTAAAGACTTCCGATGACTACACCTATATGCATTCCGTAGCCGTTTGCATACTAATGATCGCCCTGGCCCGTCAGTTAAAGATGGCCCCGGACCAGGTCAAGGAAGCCGGGATAGCAGGGCTCATGCACGATGTCGGCAAAATGATGATCTCAAGCACCATCCTCGATAAGGCCGGGAAGCTGACCTCAGAAGAATTCAAACGCATGAAAGATCATCCCCAAGAAGGGCTGAATATTCTGGTGAAAACTGCAAGCTTCAGCGCCGATGTGCTGGACGTATGCCTGCATCATCACGAAAAAATCGACGGCACAGGCTACCCACACGGTCTTGCTGGCGACCAGATCAGCCTGTTTGCGAAAATGGGCGCAGTGTGTGATGTGTATGACGCCGTGACTTCTGAACGCCCCTATAAAAAGGGTTGGGGGCCAGCACACTCCATTCGTGAAATGGCCTCGTGGAAAGGACACTTCGACGAAACCGTTTTCCGGAACTTCGTTAAAACCGTAGGCATTTACCCCATTGGCGCACTGGTGAGCCTGAAGAGTGGTCGTTTGGGGGTAGTCGTTGAACAGAATGGTGTTTCGCTATTAAAACCCAAAGTTAAGGTGTTCATGTTAATACACAACAAAACACCCATCTCACATGAAATTATCGATTTAGCCTACATCGACCAGCGCGATAAAATAGTTCAGATCGAATCTGCAGAAGATCTGGGTATAAGCAACACCGAAACATTGTGGTCAGGTATCTCACTAGTAAACAATAACAATTCAAATGAATAGTCTTCTCTAATAAAACCAATCCAATGAATACAAATATTGCGGACCACCGAGAGCACCTCCTACCCTGCGGTCAATTTCAAGCAAGCTAAATGGCGTGACCAATAGAATTAGCACGCCAAGATTTTGCTTGAGTAATGTGCCGTGCCCGGAGAGCGCGGCACCTGAGAGTGCTTACAGTGTCGAGAGAAAAGTACTGTTAGTTTTTTTCCACTCGATAATGTCCAGGCGGATACGTTTCTTGTCGAGCTTGCCAACGCTGGTCTTGGGAATTTCAGTAACCAGAGCAATCTCACTGGGGATCGCCCACTTGTTGATGTGCCCCAACTCGACGAAAGGTTTCAAGTGATCCTTCAACTGCTTGGCGCAAATACTATGTCCATCGCGGATGACCAACAATGCAAACGGCCGCTCGCCCCATTGCGGATCAGCAATTCCCACTACCGCAACTTCACGTATCGCCGGGTGACGGCTGACCAGGTCTTCGAGCGCCAATGACGACACCCATTCCCCACCGGTCTTGATCACGTCTTTGATCCGGTCACGGATATCGATCACCCCCATGCTGTCCAGCGTAGCAACGTCGCCGGTGTGTAGCCAGCCCCCGGCCCACAGCTCTGCACCTTTTTCCGGCTCACGGTAATAGCCCTCAGTCAGCCACGGCGCACGCAGGACCAACTCACCTTGGGACTCGCCATCAGCAGGCAGGAAATTACCCTCTTCGTCGATGATTGCCGCGTCGACCAACACCCCCGGCACGCCAGCCTTTATTCGGTACATGGTGCGCTCGTCGTCGCTGCCCGCGAGCATTTCTTCGTTCAAATGCGCCACGGACACCATTGGGCAAGTTTCAGACATACCGTAAGCGGCTGTCAGTTGAATCCCTTTGGCTTTGGCCGCGTCATACAGGGTGCGATTGAGCGCACTGCCGCCAATGATAATTTTCCAGCCGGAGAAGTCGACGTCCTGAGCTGACTTGGCATTGAGGACCATTTGCAGAATGGTTGGCACACAATGGGAAAAGGTCACCTTTTCCTTGCGCCACAAGGCCACCAGCAACTCAGGATCGTACCGACCCGGATAAACCTGCTTGAGCCCGAGCATGGTCGCGGCATACGGCACGCCCCACGCATGCACGTGGAACATCGGGGTGATGGGCATGTAGATGTCGTTGGTGCCGAGCAAACGCACGCTGTCGATGCAGCCCATGATCGTCGCCACCCCCATGCTGTGCAGGACCAACTGCCGGTGCGAGAAATACACGCCCTTGGGGTTACCGGTCGTGCCCGTGGTGTAGAACAAGGTCGCGACGGAGTTTTCGTCAAAATCCTCGAATTCATACTGGGTACTGGCCGCCGCCAGTAACTCTTCGTATTCACCGACCAGATTGGGCAAGCCAGCAGTTTTTTCGGGTGCATCGGTCAGCAGCAGTGTTTTTTCGACGGTGGTCAGCTGCGGCGCAAGCGCGTTGTAGAGTTCAACAAACTCGCTGTTGACCAGCACGAACTTATCCTCCGCATGGTTAATGGTGTAGAGAATTTGTTCCGGCGACAGCCGCACGTTAACCGTGTGGATCACCGCGCCAATCATCGGAATAGCAAACATGCACTCCAAGTACCGGTGGCTGTCCCAATCCATCACCGCAACCGTATCGCCAGCCTTTACCCCAGCATTCGTCAACACATTGGCCAGACGCGCAATACGTTCATTAAGGGTTAGATAGCTATAGCGCACGGTATCGCGGTAGACAATTTCTCGAGTTTTTTCGTAACGGCTGCCCGACATCAACAACCGCTTGATCAACAGCGGGTATTGATAAGCACCATCAGCTGGCGGAATGACGCGAGTCTGCAACATACGAGTTCCTTTTTATAAGTGCACAGGCGTGGCTGAAAAATATGCACTGTAGACACGTTGCTCGCCAGCTAAATCAGCCGAAGGGATGATTTGATGGCTGACGTGAATGACCGCATGTGGCCACTGTTGATGGCGGATTGTTGGCTTCGCACACATCTCTGTAGAAGCGAACGTGTTCGCGAGGCGTTTTGTCAGCCCTACCACGTCAAGCCCCTTGGCCAACACGTTGGCTCCCACAGGTGGGTGGATTAGCCACCCACCACGCCTTGATCTGGTCCAACCAACTGGTTTTCTCCTCGGCGGGCAGGCTGTCGAACAAGTCTTTGGCCATTTTTGCGACCTTCGCCGTTTTGTGGGCGTTGAGCAGGGTTTTAAGCTCCGGCGTGGTGGCGGTTTCTTCGCTGAGGGCATCAGGCAACGGCAATGCCTTGGCCAGCCTCAGCACATCGCCCGTGTTTTTGGTAAACGTCCTGAGGGCGCCAACGTCCTGCATTGGCAGGTCGATTTTCGTGACAGGGTCAACTGCTCGCACTTCCGGCGTGTCCAGCAGGTTGAGCTTGCCGCGAAACGCCGTAATCCCCAGCGATGGAATATCAGCCCAATCAGGTAACGTGGGTCGTTGCGCTTTATAGTCGGGTTGGTTAAGGGATTCGCGTCCGGAGAATTCGAAAACCTGGAGGTTGTAGGTTTGTTTTAGCTGGGCGACGGTCAGGGTAAATCTTTTCTGAGTGTTTAAAATCGGCATGGACGACCCTCTTTTTGTAAGCCAAGAATGCGCTGGCGCACATGCTTGCTCAGGTCGGCCGTTGCCGTATGTAGGACGCGTCCGCGACCCCGTTAGGAAATTTCCCAAACGCCATTTAATAAAAAACCGCCGGCGTGAACGCGGCGGTTTTAGAGTTAACAGAACACGGTATTAGAAGTTAAATGGAAACAATAAAAAGTCCTTCAGCCATTATCAGTCATTAATAACATCCCTCAATGCACCGAAGTAAACGCCAACTTCACCCCCAACGCGACCAAGACCACCCCCATAGTCCGATCAAACCAGTGGCCCATCCGCGCAAACCCTGCGCGCACGCGTTCCTGGCTGAACAGCCGCGCCACGAGGCAAAACCAGACCCCGGTGGCGAGGGCGAGGTAGATGCCGTAACCCGCCTGCATCAGCAGCGGCGTGTGCGGGTTGATCACGACGGTGAACAATGAAAGGAAGAACAACGTTGCTTTGGGGTTGAGGCCGTTGGTGACGAAACCGCTGGTGAAGGCGCCGCGAGCGGTGCGTTCGCCCACGGGTAATTTGACCGGCGCGTCGGTGGCGCTGGCGGGTTTGGCGCGCAGGGCTTTGATGCCGATGTACAGCAGGTAGGCGGCGGCGGCCCATTTGAGGGCGTTGAACAAGACGATGGATTGCGAAACGATCAGGCCAATGCCCAATAGCGAATAACCCACGTGCAGGAAAATCGCGGTGCCGACGCCCAAGGCGGTCCAGGTGCCGGCTTTGCGACCGTGGGTCACACTTTCGCGGACCACGACGGCGAAATCCGGGCCGGGGCTGGCGACGGCGAGCAGGTGAATCAGGGCAACGGTTAGAAATTCCGTCCAGTACATGGGAGCCTCCGCATCGGGCGTAAATTGTTGTGAGCAAACATTAAGGCGTTCGCCACAGTACGCCTTCACCGCGTTGCGCCATAGGTACAGTTGCCGAGCAATGGAGCGAAGCAGGCGCGGGCAATGCCACCCCGCGCCACGATGTGCAGCTCAGTCGGTGTTGCGTTGGTTGTGGCTGGAAACAAACTGACGGAAACGCTCGGTCGGCAAGCCTTCAAACAGCTCAACCGGTGTGCCTTGTGCGTCAACCAACCCGCCGTGCATGTAGATGACGCGGTTCGACACATGGCGTGCAAAGCCCATTTCATGGGTCACCACTAACATCGTCCGGCCTTCTTCGGCCAATGAGCGCATTACCCGCAGCACTTCGCCCACCAGTTCCGGGTCTAGGGCTGAGGTGGGCTCGTCGAACAGCATGACTTGCGGGTTCATCGCCAAGGCCCGGGCGATGGCGACGCGCTGTTGCTGGCCGCCGGACAAATGCGCGGGGTAGTAATCGCGGTGCTCGTACAGGCCGACTTTGTGCAGCAGTTGTTCGGCATCTTCGATGCACTCGGCACGCGGGCGTTTGAGCACACGCATCGGGCCTTCGATGACGTTTTGCAGCACGGTCATGTGCGACCACAGGTTGAAGTTCTGAAACACCATGCCTAAGCGGCTGCGCATCCGTTCAACCTGGCGCGCGTTGCTTGGCAGCAGGCGACCATCACGATGACGGGCCATCTCGATGGCTTCGCCGTCCAGGCTGATGGAGCCTTCGTCCGGGGTTTCCAGCAGATTGATGCAGCGCAGAAAGGTACTTTTGCCCGAGCCGCTGGCGCCGAGAATCGAGATGACATCGCCTTTGTGTGCGTCCAGGGAAATGCCTTTGAGCACGTGCGCCGAGCCGTAGGATTTTTGAATATTGCTCACCGACAGGGCGGTGTTTGATTGAGAAGTCATGACCAGCTCCGCAGGGATCAAGGATTAGTAGGTGACGTAACGGGCGTTTTGGTTTTCGAAGAAGCCCCCGCAGGTCGCTCACGAAGATGAGGCGAAAGACGGTGCTCGATCCAGGCCACCGCGCGCACCACCAGAAAATTCAGCACCAGGTAAATCAACGCGGCGCAGAGGAACACTTCCATGGTCCGGTACGTGCGCTGGATGATTTGCTGGGCGACGCCGGTGACGTCCCACACCGTGACCAAACTGGCCAAGGCGGTGGATTTGACCAGCAGAATCGCTTCCGTTGAATACGCTGGCAGCGCCTGACGCAACGTCACCGGCGCAATAATCCGGTACAACAAGGCCCACGGCGACATACCAATGGCCTGCCCCGCTTCGATTTGCCCATGGGGCACGCTGAGCAACCCGCCTCGGATGATTTCAGCGGTGTAGCCGGCCGTACACATGGCGAGGGAAAGCACCGCGCACCCGTAGGGAGATTTCAGCACCACCCACATGAAACTGTCGCGAATCGCCGGGAATTGACCGAGGCCGTAATAGATCAGAAACATCTGGATCAGCAGCGGCGTACCGCGAAAGATCATGATGTAGAAACGCGCCGGGTAACTGAGGATGGCCCAGCGGCTTACCCGCATGGCGACGATGCCCAGGGAAAGGGTCAAGCCCAACACCAGCGAGCAAAAAAACAAGGTCAGCGTGGTAGGCAGAGCGGCCAACAATTTGAGCATGGTATCGGCGAGAAAGGCGAAATCGATCATGGGCTATTCTCCTGTCTCAAGACTGTGTAGGGCTGCGACGCTGAGTGCGGCGCACCCGAGCTTCAGCGATATTGAAAATGCGCCCCGAGAGCCCGGTAAGGACCAGGTACAACACGCCGCCAACGATATAGAACGTAAAATATTGTCGGGTCGAGCCGGCCGCCACCTGACTGGCACGCATCAATTCCACCAGACCAATCACCGAAATCAGTGCCGAATCTTTCAGACTCATCTGCATCACATTGCCCAAACCTGGCAGCGCGTAACGCATGATTTGCGGAATCAATACCCGCCTGATGCGCATGGCTTTGGTCATGCCGATGGCCAGCGCGGCCTCCAGCTCGCCCTTGGGCACCGCAATGAAAGCGCCGCGATAGACTTCCGCCTGATATGACGCAGAGATCAGTCCTACCGCTATGGCACCCACTAAAAACGGTGGGACATCAATGTAACCATCGGCCCCAAACCAGTGGCCGACCGCAGACACCACGGTGGCGCCACCGAAATAGAACAGATAGATAACCAACAGCTCGGGGATGCCGCGGAACAGAATTGAATACAGATCCCCCAAGCCTCGAAATAAGCGTCGACGGGATAACTTCGCCGCTGCAATCACGCCGCCGATCAGTGCGCCGATCAACAACGCCGCCAGCGTCAACAACAGTGTGGTGCCAGCAGCCTTGAGCAGCGCCATGCCCCAACCCGTGTCACCGAAGCTCAGCATCTGCAAGAGATTCATATACAGGTTCCTGCGAGTAGCTTATTTGAATCCCGGCGCCGTTAAGGCGCCAGGTATGCCAGCCTCACGATTTCGGAGTCAAATCCAGCTTGAACCACTTTTCGCTGAGTTTTTTAACCGTGCCGTCAGCCAATGCTTCTTTCAGCGCGGCATCAAACTTGGCTTTCAAATCTGCATCTTTCTGACGGAAACCCAACGCCTCGCCGTGGCCCCAGATCGGACCGGCGATCTGTGGTCCGGTGTACGCCAGGTTTTTGTTTTCCGGCTTGTCCATCAACGAGTTCAAGAAGGTCACGTCGTCAAAATCCACATCGATTCGGCCAGCCTGCAAGTCGAGAATAGCTTCTGCCGAGCTGCTGTATTCACGAACGGTGGCGACGTCTTTGAACTGTTCATCGATGAACGGGGTGTAGACCGTGCCCGATGCAATACCGATGGTTTTGCCCTTCAGCGCGGCACGCAAATCCTCGACACTGGCGCGAACTTTTTTCGCATCGGTGCCCAGCGTAATGCCATCCGCCTGACCGGTTTTACCCGGCAGTAATTTCGCGTCGAGCGCGACAAAACTCGCGGGGGTGCTGGCGTAAGGAATCGAGAACGCCATGACTTGTTGGCGCTCTGGGGTGATCACGATCGCGTCCATCAGCACGTCGAATTTGCCCGAGTTCAGGCTGGCAATCATTCCGTCCCAGTTCTGCACCACTACGTTGCATTTCAGTTTCATGCGCTGGCAGAGGATGTCCATCAACTCAGGCTCAAAGCCGCCGATTTTGCCGCCTGGCAACGTCAGGTTCCACGGTTCGTAAGCGCCTTCGGTGGCGATGTTCACCGACGTCCAGTCTTTGGCATGCACAACCGGTATAAACGCCAGCGCTGCTGCACTCACCGCTACAAATCCAAACCAACTGATTTTCTTCGACATCGTCATCCTTCCCGCCTAAGCCAAATAAGAACGTGGTGTATAAAAAGCCACTAAACGTGGTCCCCTATGCTTGTACATACAAGTACTAGCAATTTAAACGCCAACTCTGGAAACCCTTCTCAAAAAGTAACCAGGCCGCAGCCTGACAGGTTTTGAGACAGAATTTGACGGTGGTTCGTTCTGAACGATGCTCGTCAGCGCACTGAATTAAGGACCGAACGTTACTTTCCGAACCAAAAGTGTGCAGTGGGGATGAGTCGCTCTCATTTTGAAAGAGCTGCCGAACGCAGGCGTTGCGCATGGGACGCAGCCCGGCGTCGAAACAGTGCGGGATTATTCCTACGGGGTCCTACGGGGTTTCAGGTAAGGTTGCCGATGCCGTTTCTTCACTCTTTTTAGCTTTTCACAGGAGCCCAGCGCAGATGAGCAGCCCGTACACAGCAGTTTTTCTCGACCACACGTCCCTGGACCTTGGCGACCTGGACTTCAGCGCACTGCGGGAAAACTTCAGTGATTTGCAATTGCACAGCAGCAGCACGCCACAACAGATCATTGAGCGCTTGCAGGGTGCGCAGGTCGCGATTACCAACAAGACCGTGATCGACGCCCACGCATTCGCCTCGTGCCCGGACCTGAAACTGGTGTTGATTACCGCCACCGGCACTAATAACGTCGACTTGGCCGCGGCTCGGAAACACGGGGTGGTGGTGTGTAATTGCCAGGGTTATGGCACGCCGTCGGTGGCACAACACACCTTAATGTTGCTGCTCGCGCTGGCCACACGCCTGCCGGATTATCAAAACGCTGTGCAGCACGGTCGTTGGCAGCAAGCGAAACAGTTTTGCCTGCTGGACTTCCCCATCATCGAACTGGAAGGCAAAACCTTGGGCCTGTTGGGCCATGGCGAGTTAGGCGGTGCTGTGGCGAAACTGGCTGAAGCCTTTGGTATGCGCGTTCTGCTCGGGCAAATCCCCGGCCGCCCTGCCCGCCCGGACCGCGTGCCATTGAATGAGCTGCTGCCGCAAGTGGATGCATTGACCTTGCACTGTCCACTCAACGAGCACACTCAGAACATGATCGGCGCTCACGAACTGGCATTGCTCAAGCCCCATGCGTTCGTCATCAACACCGCACGTGGCGGCCTGATCAATGAGCAGGCGCTGGCCGATGCGCTACGCAACGGGCATCTCGGCGGAGCCGCCACCGACGTCTTGACGGTCGAGCCACCGGTCGACGGCAATCCGTTATTGGCGGGTGATATTCCTCGATTAATTGTGACGCCACACAATGCCTGGGGCAGTCGCGAAGCGCGGCAACGGATCGTCGGCCAGCTCAGCGAAAACGTTGAGGCGTATCGCGCTGGAACCCCTCGACGCGTTGTCAGCTGACACGCTCGCCGACGAAACGTTTAGACTTCGCCTCTTTTGCAGGAGCTAAAAATGGACCCGCGCAGCGAAGTACTACTCCGTCAGGCCGATTTGTTTCAGGGCTCGTTGCTTCTGGCGGGTTTGCCTGCCGACGATCTGCTCGGGAAATTACCGAACGCCCATGGTTGGTGCTGGCATGCAGGCGACCAAGCGAGCCTCAATGCAAGTTTTGAAGGTCGCACTCACTTTGGCGTTCAAGCGCCGGAGCAACCATTCGACGCCGCCGTGGTTTTTTTGCCCAAAGCCCGCGATCTGGCCGATTACGTTTTGAATGCGTTGGCGTCGCGCCTGGCCGGACGCGAGTTGTACTTGGTCGGTGAGAAGCGCAGCGGAATCGAAGCCGCCGCCAAGCAATTAAGCCCCTTCGGCAAACCACGCAAGCTCGACAGCGCTCGCCACTGCCAGCTATGGCTGGTCACGGTAGACAACGCCCCGCAAGCCGTCGAACTGGAAAGTCTTGCCCAGCATTACGAGGTCGAGATGGAAGACGGCCCACTCAAAGTTGTCAGTTTGCCGGGCGTATTCAGTCACGGTCGATTGGATCGCGGGTCTGCGCTGCTGCTCCAGCATCTGGACAAACTTCCCAGCGGCAACGTCCTAGATTTCGGGTGTGGCGCCGGTGTTTTGGGGGCCGCCGTCAAACGCCGCTACCCACACAACACCGTCACTTTGTTGGACGTCGATGCATTCGCGACCGCCAGCAGCCGTCTGACTTTGACAGCCAATGGACTGGAAGCTGATGTATTAACCGGTGACGGAATCGACGCCGCACCGATGGGGTTGAGTACTATTCTGAGCAACCCGCCGTTCCATGTGGGCGTCCATACGGACTACCAAGCCACGGAAAATTTGCTGCGAAAAGCACGTCTTCATCTGAAAACCGGCGGCGAACTGCGCTTGGTTGCGAATAGTTTCCTGCGCTACCAGCCGTTGATCGAAGAGCATTTAGGGGTTTGCGCAGTAAAGGCAGAAGGCCAGGGTTTTCGCATCTACCGCGCCAAACGCGCTTGAAATAAGCACTTGCCGAATCTCAATCGTGTAGGCAGAATCCGCACCGTCCTAGGGGAGTAGTCTCCCGCGAGCCTTCATGCTCGCCCGGCACGTATCAACATACTTGGTCAGCAGACCATGGTGCGTGCGACCCAGATCCGCTCAGGCGAATCGGTGGTTTGACCAGACCTATGACACGAACACCTTACCCAGGGCGGGGAGGTTGTACGTGTCATAGCCGTGTCTACCCGCCCTTAGGAAAAACCTGATGCTGGAATCCCTGCTGGTCCCCACCGCTGTTGTTGCCTTGGCCGAAATCGGTGACAAGACGCAACTGCTCGCCCTGATTCTCGCAGCGCGCTTTCGCAAGCCTTGGCCCATCATCGGCGGCATTGTCGCTGCCACTCTGGTTAACCACGCCGCAGCCGGTGCAATAGGCGCATGGTTCGGCAGTCTCTTTTCAGATGCCACATTGCATTGGATTCTGGCCGCCAGTTTCGTCGCCACCGCGCTCTGGACTTTGGTCCCGGACAAGATGGACGACGACGAAGGCAACTCAGCCCGCAAGTTCGGCCCCTTCGTCACGACGCTGATTGCGTTCTTCATCGCTGAAATCGGCGACAAGACTCAGATCGCGACGGTGATGCTCGCCGCGCAGTATTCCCACCTGTGGCTGGTCATTCTGGGTACCACGGCAGGCATGTTGATCGCCAACGTGCCGGTGGTGTTGGCCGGTAACTTCGCCGCCGACAAACTACCTCTCACCCTGATTCGTCGCTTGGCGGCTTTTGCGTTTTTCGTCTTGGCTGTGGTCGCCGTTTACAAGGCCATGCAGGTCAGCGGCTGGATTTGACACCTCCTCCAGCAACCTGGGAGTTAGGTTGTCAGCGACAACCCGACTCACTCAATACCCCACGCCACCCAGCCAAGAGCATCATAAAAGGCATCTCCATGCTCAATAACGACGCGTACTCACTAAATACAGTCCTTTTGTCACCTTCCGCTCAGGTTTTTCAATGCATGGGCCGATAAGGCAATACAGGCGTAATGTCACGTCGGGAGCCCTTATGAAGTTCAAGTCAATCCAGTCTTCCGTGGCTGCACTCGCCGGCGCCATTGTTCTCAGCGTGGTGGCGACGCTTGTGTTATATGCGCTGTTTTCCGGGGCCCGCACTCAGGCACTGGTGGATCAACGCACCCAAGCTCAGTTCGAACAAGCCGTCGAACAGCGCCTCACCGCTCTGGCTCAAACAGAGACCAGTGAAATCAAGCGCGAATTGGAATCGCCATTGCAAATCGCCGCGGGTCTAGCCCGGGTCAACGCCCTGATCGGTATGAAGGACGGCAAAGGTCAGCCGCAGTTGAACATTAGCCGTGAACAGCTAATGAATATGCTCCACGAGACCGTGGTTCAGAATCCCAAGATTCTCGGTTCGTACATCGCCTGGGAGCCCGGCGCGCTGGAACATAACGATGGAGCCTATGTTGATCCTCCGTTGCTCGGCATGGATAAGAGCGGAAGAATGTTGCCGTGGTGGTACCGCAAGCAGGACGGCAGCCTGGCGCTGGAAGCGCTGGCCGATGTAACAGATCAAAAATTGTTGTCCACCGGCATTCGTGCCAGCGAGTACTACCTGTGCTCAAAAGATACCCGCAAAGCCTGCGTCATCGACCCTGCGCCTTACCGCGTCGGCGACAAAATGGTGATGCTGTCTTCGTTCATTCAACCGATCCTCGTCGATGGCTCGTTTCAGGGCATTGTCGGTGCTGACCTGTCCGTGAACTTCATCCAGGACATGCTCAACCTCGCCGATCAAAAGCTCTACAACGGCGCGGGTGATATGGCCTTGATCGCCAGTAACGGCCGCTTGGTGGCGTACACCAAGGACGTCAGCAAGCTCGGCGAAAAAGCCAGCGATATTCTGGATGCGAGCAAAATGGCCAGCCTCGGCCAGATCGGGCTGGGCCAGGTGCGCTACGAACTCGACAAGGAGCACAGCCGCATCTCACTGTACCTGCCGTTCGGTATCGGTTCGACCGACGCGCGATGGACACTGATGCTGCAACTGCCGCTGGACGCCGTCATGGCCGACTTGCAGAAGCTGCAAAGCGATCTCGCCGCCCAACGCAAAACAGATATTTTCGGTATGACAATGGTCGGGTTGCTGATCGCAGGCCTGGGCTTGCTGGTCATCTGGCTGGTAGGCCGCGGCATTGCCCGACCACTGAAACAAATGGTGACGATGCTTGATGACATCGCCCAAGGCGAAGGCGATCTGACACGTCGTTTGAACAGTGACCGCGCCGATGAACTGGGCGCCATAGCGAAGGGGTTCAACACTTTTCTCGGCAAATTGCAGATGATGATCACCCAAGTGGTGACCTCGGTTCAGCAGGTCAGCGACTCCTCTGAGCACACTGCCGATATCGCCATCCGCACTCATCAAGGGGTACATAAACAAATTAGCGAAATCGACTTGGTCGCCACTGCCGTCCATGAAATGACCTCAACCGCCCACGATGTTGCTCGCAACGCCACTCACGCAGCGTCCGCCGCCAACCATGCCGATGAAGCGGCGCACAAGGGCATGCAAATCGTGCGGGACACCTCGCAATCGATCAGCTCGCTGGCGGTAGAAATCGGAAGAGCGGTAGGTGTGGTGCAAACCTTGGCCAAGGACAGCGAAAACATCAACGCGATTCTGGTCGCGATTCGCGGGATCGCCGAGCAGACAAACCTGCTGGCGTTGAACGCGGCCATTGAAGCAGCTCGCGCCGGTGAACAGGGCCGTGGTTTTGCGGTGGTGGCCGACGAGGTGCGCAACTTGGCACAGAAAACTCAAAAAGCTACCGAAGAAATCCAGACCATGATCCAGCAGTTGCAGTCGGGCACCCGCCAAGTAGTCAAGGTCATGGAAGACAGCCAAGCCAAAACCGACGAAAGCGTGGGCCACGCGGCGCTTGCGGCTGAAGCCCTGGAAACTATCACCAAGGCCGTGTCGGTGATCAACGACATGAACACCCAAATTGCCAGCGCGGCCGAAGAACAAAGCGCGGTAGCGGAAGACATCAACCGCAACGTGATCAACATTGGTCAGGTAGCCCACGAAGTCGCAGGCGGTGCCGATGAATCCAGCAAAGCCAGCGCGAAATTGACCCAATTGGCCGAGCAACAACGGCGGTTGATTAATCAATTCAGGGTTTGAGCAAACCCAGGAGCTAACTTGTTGGCGAAGATGTTATGCGAAATGCCTGACACACCAAGGCGTTGCTCATATCACCAACCAGTTGGCTACAGATTCGGATGCATCAAAGCGGCGTTAAACACTCGGGGGCGTTGAGCTTGGGGTCGTTGACCAGATTGGCCAACTCGCGTTCGCGCAACGCTGATTGAGGGCTGGCCAGTAGCGCTTGCAGGATCTGGATCGGAGTTTCCGGATTAAGCCAGGCGGCTTGCCCCTGCGCATCGAGGATCAGCGGCCGACGCTGACTGGCAGCGGCCTGCGTAACAACGGCGACACTCAGGTAGGTGTGTTCTTGAACCGGATACGCTTCCCAAATTCCGGCGAAAAATAATGTCGAGCCCTCACTCGGTGTCAGCCAGAACGGCCGCTTGCGGGTGGTGCCGCGCCATTCGTAAAAGCCATTGGCGGGTAACAGGCAGCGTCGCTCTCTGAATGCTTGGCGAAACATCGGCTGCTCAGCCAAGGTTTCAGCGCGGGCATGGGCCGGCGTACGGGAAAGATCTGTTAACCATGGCGGCGTCAGACCCCAACGCGCTCGGGCCAACTGGCGCTGACTATCAGCACCCCGCAGCATCAATACCGAGTCGGCTGGGGAGATATTCCATTGCGCCTTTTGGTCAGCAGGAAAACCGGGCAAAGCCGCAAACGCGGGATTCCAGCGAAACAGCGCATAACGTCCACACATGAGGGCAGTAGATTCTCGTTTGAAAAAATCTGCTTCAGTAGCAGATTTCTGAAAGCGGAACCCGACGCCTGTCAGCAAATCAAGACGTCAGGAAAAGTGTCAGGTTCGTCTCCCGACAGCGGCATGGCAGCATTGTACGCGGTGATCAGTTGCCGTGCCTGATCAGCCTGATCGTTGTCCACTGACAGCCCCAGCAAACCAAATACGGGCAACTCGCCGACGCCGCCGAGCAAATGCCCCCCCGTTAGATGAGCTTTGACCCCTTCACTGGCGAGCATGCCCTGCAGCAGTTCGCCCTCCATCAAGTTCTCCGGTTCGTAGACTTTTTGCATCATTCATTCTCGCTGCGTACGTCTAGGTTCCATTCTTCGCCGTCGGTTTGCAGATCGAACACAATCGGTCGGCAGCACACCGGGCAATCTTCAATATAACGCTGATCGCCGCCGGATAAATCCAGCACGGCCTCCACCGATTCGCCGCAGTAAGGGCAGTCGTAAGCCTGTATTTCCTGCATCACGGTCTCCGAGAAGAGTTATGCGTATAATCGCGCTCAATTTGAAGGCTGGTTCTTTTAATCAGCGGGTTTGACGGCACTTTTCAGACCCAGCCTACCTCTACATTAGCGATTTTCAACAAGAGAGCATGATGGGCGAATTCGATGCCATCCGACCTTACGACGACGCCGAGGTCCCAGCTGTACTGGCGCGTCTGCTTAGCGACAAAGCACTTCTTGAAATCTTGACTCACTTTCGGTTTCCCCGCCTCGCCAGCGCATTCGGTTGGATACTCCGACCTCTTATAGCTCATCGGCTGCGCCGCGAGTTCGACGGGGTGCATTCGGTCGCAACGCTGCAGGACAAGGTCGAGGTTTATATCGACCATACCATTGAGCGGGCAACCGATGGTGTGACTTATACCGGCGTTGAGCAGCTTAAGTCCGGGAGCGCCTATTTGTTCTTGGCCAATCATCGCGACATCGTTATGGACCCGGCCTTTGTCAATTACGCGGTGTACCACGCCGGTCTGCCAACGCCGCGAATTGCCATCGGTGACAACCTGCTGCAAAAGCCCTACGTCAGCGACCTGATGCGATTAAACAAAAGCTTTATCGTTCACCGCTCGATTGCCGGGCGTCGGGAAAAAATGGCGGCCTACCTACTGCTGTCGGCGTATATCAATCACTCGATTCGTAGCGATTGCCAATCGATCTGGATCGCTCAGGCCGAAGGCCGCGCCAAGGACGGTGACGACCGCACCGAATCAGCGATCTTGAAAATGTTCCATATGAGCCGCAAAGACGAGCCGTTCTGCGACGTGATCCAATCGCTGAACCTGACGCCAGTGTCGATCAGTTACGAGTACGATCCGTGCGACCGCGCCAAGGCCCGCGAGCTGTATATTCGCGCAACCACTGGCACCTACACCAAGGTGCCCGGCGAAGATGATGTCAGCATCGCCCTTGGTATAACGGGTTATAAAGGCCGGGTGCACGTGAGTTTCGCAGCGCCTATCTCCGAGCCGTTCGACGACACCAAGCAATTGGCAATCGAAATGGATCGTCAAATCCTCGGAGGGTATCGCCTGTTTCCTGCGCACTATCTGGCATATGCGCAATGGGCAGATTCGGACCCGACGCTCGCGGTGCCAGCGGCGGCGCAGATTTTCCCGGCAGACGAATTGGCCCGCGCCCAAGCAGAATGGCAGCGCCGCCTGGATACCTGCCCTGTCGAGCACCGGCCGTTCTTGGTGTTGCAATACGCCGCCCCGGTACGCAACCAATACCGGGTTAAGGCGGGCTTGGCGCTTTAAGCCTTTCGCCGATAACAAAATGGCGCCCTATGGGGCGCCATTTTTATGAGCCGATGAACGGATCATGCATTTGAATCTGTTCGGTCGACTGATCTAAATGCTTCACCTCAAGCGACTCAAGTCGATGCGTCTCTTGATTTACACGGCGACAGCGTGGGACGACGATAGATTCTTGAAATTAATTTAGAACAGGTCACCGTAACGTAACGTGAACCGACCACTGTATGGCACCTCGATACCTGACTAGACACCTACAGTGAGCCCGATATGTTGCATGCACAAAACCAGGATCGCTTGTACCTGATCGCTCAAAGTGATGAACAAGAAGCGCTGATCGACGCCCTTGCCTTCAACGTGCAGGACCGCCATTGGCTGGTCTACTGCGCCTTGGGCGGGCACCAGCACCACGACCTACCGGACCTGGACCTGCAAGCCGGTTTAAATTTTCTGGGTTTTTGCCAAGAAGCAGCGTGAGAGCAGTGTGTAGGAGCGCGCTAGGCCGCCCCTACACACTCAGCATTACTGACCGAGCATTTGCCCGACGGTCGGGTCTTGGAACAAGCGGGTCAGGGCATCACTTAATACATCGCTGACAAGCTTGGTGTTGGTCTCTTGATTCGGCGCCATACCGAAACGCTGATCAAGCGACGCCGCATAACGACCGTTGTAGCTTTTCCCGTTGTTGACTACGTCAGCGCGAAAGGTCGCGGAGATCGTTGCTTCAGTCACGTACAGGCCTTCTTTAGGCGATTGATACTTCAGGTCAGCGAGGGTCACGGTCAACTGAGGCACGTTACCGCTATTGCCACTCGGGGTGTAGCCAAGCAAACGCACAGCGGCTTCGGCTTGTTGCTGCAATTTAGGCAGGATGTCATTTGGCTGGACGCTGACAGCACTGGTTTCCGGATACAAACCACCGCGCGTGCCCAGGGTGGGCGAGGCGCGACCGTCAACGACACGAACCACTACCGGCTGGCCATGACCTACCGCAGCGAGTTGACTCGTGAGTTTGGGTTGCGGGCTAAGTTGTTGCGGGCTGTTGGCACAGCCGACCAACGTCAAACTGCTTACAGCAATTAAACCGAACAACAGGCGATGCAACATACTCATCTCTCCAGAGGCCAAAAACATAAATGGCCAGCAGTATAGCGGTGCCGATAGTCGGCTCACTAGCTGAAAATCAGACCTGACACGCTCTGCATCAGTTCCTTGCCCTATGCCCTGTCGAAACTCCTTTTCAGCTGCAAAAAGGCATGTGATGTAGTAAGGAAGCTCTTGCTGACGCTCACTGGAGCAATGCAAGGCTTTTTATTGTCATTACGCGTTTTGCGCCGCAGCCATCATCATGGCGCTTCGCCGCCTAGGGCTGCTGGATAGAGAGAAACAGACAAAATTTGTCCACAATGGCAGTCACCCTTTTGCCCGATAACGCCCGCACCGCCAAGCCCCAACCATGCGTTAGTCGCCGCCACACTTTGACTCACTGATTCGGCGGCTAATTAAAGTCAGTAAATACGATCAATTCATAGCGTTTCATCGCTATAATCTTGCCCCGATTATAAGGACGTCTCCTGATCGGGCCTCGCAGCATCGCTAATGCTCTTTATTAGCTCCCCGCACCGCCCCACAGAGAGTCGCCCACACAGGTTATTTGCAAGCACTCGTGCTCGCCGATCCGGGTCGAATCGTTCGAATTGTTTCGAGAGTACTCACCCGTCAGCGTCACTCTTGTTTTGCATCCTGCCTGCCAGAACCTGCGTTAACGTCGGTTCTTTTTGAGGTTCACGTCTTCAAAAGAGCGTGAAAAAACGGGTTTTCACTACTTCATAAGAGTGTGGCGAGCAAATGAATAGTTTTGCGTTCTTACATGCACCGTTAACGTCTGATCCAGCCCTGTTAAATGGGGCCCAACACTGCTGCGCAGTCTCCATGACCGGAGCCTGAAGCCTGTCCACTACGGATTTGGTTGCACAAACGGACGCCTTGACGATAGTCGAATTGCCAGTCGAGCCTGAAAGTGAGTTCATAAGCACTCAAAGCCCGAAGGGTGGCGTCCGCTGAAGATGCAAAAAATTGCGAAGAATCGGACATGGCGATCCTGGCCATAGGTTACCTGGGGCTCTCTCGGATTCAGGCCTCGGCAACAACCGGCAGCTTAGCTCGGGATCGTATGCCGTCAATTTGGTGCTGCAGATTTTGGAGACGCGTTAATGGCGCATAACGAAACAGTTGATGTGGTACTGGTTGGGGCGGGCATCATGAGTGCCACCCTGGCGGTGCTGCTTAAAGAGCTCGACCCCAGCCTCACGCTGGAAGTCGTTGAGCTGATGGATTCCGGTGCTGCGGAGAGTTCCAATCCGTGGAACAACGCCGGCACCGGCCACGCGGGCCTGTGTGAGCTCAATTACACACCGCAAGCGGCTGATGGCTCTATATCTATCAAAAAAGCGGTGCATATCAACACCCAGTTTGAGGTCTCGAAGCAGTTCTGGTCATACATGACCAAGAAAGGCTCCTTTGGTTCTTCAAAATCGTTTATCAGTCCAGTCCCGCACCTGAGTTTTGTCCAGGGCACCGACGGCGTGTCGTTCCTCAAAGCGCGTTTCGAAGCGATGCATACGCATCATGCTTTCTCGGCCATGGAATACACCGAAGACAAAGCCAAATTGGCCGAGTGGATGCCCCTGATGATGCCGGGTCGGCCAATAGATGAGCCTATCGCCGCAACCCGCGTCATGAATGGCACCGATGTCAATTTTGGTGCATTGACTAATCAGCTGCTCAAACACTTGTCCAGCACGCCGGATGCGCAGGTCAAATACTGTAAGCGCGTCACCGGTCTGACCCGAAACGGCCAAGGCTGGAGCGTTAGCATCAAAGACGTCAATACCGGCAACACCCGCGAAGTAGATGCCAAATTCGTATTTCTCGGTGCAGGCGGCGCGGCATTGCCGTTGTTGCAGATGTCTGGCGTTGAAGAAAGCAAAGGTTTCGGTGGCTTCCCGGTCAGCGGCCAATGGCTGCGTTGCGATAATCCAGAAGTGGTCAAACACCACCAAGCCAAGGTGTATAGCCAGGCCGCCGTGGGTTCGCCGCCGATGTCGGTGCCGCACTTGGACACCCGCGTCGTCGACGGTCAAACCTCGTTATTGTTTGGACCCTACGCGGGTTTCACCACCAAGTTTCTGAAACACGGCTCCTTCATGGATCTGCCGCTTTCGGTTCGCGCCGCCAATATTGGCCCGATGCTGGCTGTCGCCCGTGACAACATGGACCTGACCAAGTACTTGGTCAGCGAAGTGATGCAGTCGATGGAACAACGTCTTGAATCGCTGCGCCGCTTCTACCCGCAAGCCAAGGCTGAGGACTGGCGTCTTGAAGTCGCCGGTCAACGGGTTCAGATCATCAAGAAAGACGCAAAAAAAGGCGGCGTGCTGCAGTTCGGCACTGAGCTGGTATCGTCCAAAGACGGTTCGCTGGCGGCCCTCCTCGGCGCCTCTCCAGGTGCCTCGGTGACGGTGTCAATCATGCTCGACCTGATTGACCGCTGCTTCCCGGACAAGGCCCGTGGCGAATGGGCTGCCAAGCTCAATGAAATTTTCCCGGCAAGAGAAAAAGAGCTGGAAAACGATGCGCAGCTGTATCGGCGGATCAACGACCAGTGCAACGAAAGCCTGGATTTGGTTGTGATCAGCAACGAGTCCGAAAGCTTCGCTTGATCGTATCCGCTATTAAAAACGCCCCTGAGGGGCGTTTTTTTTGGGCTAAACAACAGTATCAGCCGCGAGCCTGTTCAATCAGGTCAATGTATTCCTCGGCGTTACGCTGGTCTTTGATCAACGTAACGAAATCCTGACCGTACTCATTTTTGCCATCAAGGTCCAAACCCGCCGCGAGAAAAAATACCAAAAATCGCTCAAAATCGTTAATCCGCAGACCACGGTAGGCCTTGATCAGCTTGTGCAGTGACGGCGAGGTAGCATCAACCGGTTCGAAATCGAGGAACAATTTGATTTGTTCATCGCCGATTTCATCGCCAATCACCTGCCTTTTATCTTTACGCATTACTGCTGACTCCAACTGATTCGCGATATCACGGGCGGGCAGTTTAACCCTCCCCCGCCTCGGCGCTCAACGCACATGTAGCCCGATGGTGTGTAAACCGGCCCATACATGGCCATCAAGGTTGCTCAACACCAGTGGAAGCAAGGCAGCCGAGCGATCAACAACGTCATGTGCAAGTGTTCCCGAAAACTGGCGTGAACTCAGGCATGTAGGCCGCTTTACATCCCTTTAACCGCATAAATACCGGCTGCATTGCGCCAGTAGCCCTTGTAGTCCATACCGTAACCAAAGATATAGCGGTCGATGCATGGCAAACCTACGAAGTCGGCTTTGAGGTCTGGCCGCGCTTTGCGGTCGTGTTCTTTATCGATCAGCACGGCGGTGTGAACCGCCCGAGCGCCTGCGTGCTTACAGAAGTCGACGATCGCGCCGAGGGTGTGACCTTCGTCGAGAATGTCATCGATGATCAACACATCGCGGTCGATAAACGAGACTTCCGGCTTAGCCTTCCAAAACAGGTCACCGCCGGTGGTTTCATTGCGATAGCGGGTGGCGTGCAAGTAGGACGCTTCCAGCGGGAAGTTGAGGTGCGTCAATAGTTTTCCGGTGAAGATCAGGCCACCATTCATAACGCAAAACACCACGGGATTGGTGTCAGCCAGCGCGGCATTGATCTCGGCGCCAAGACGAGCGATGGCTGCCTCGACTTCAGCTTCTGTGTACAGGCAATCAGCTTCGCGCATGATTTGGCGGATATGCTCGAGATCAGCAGACATGGCGCTCTCCATTGGGTGCGGTGGAAGAAAAGCGGGCAAAGGTACGCATCCGCTTCGGTCAGAGCAAGCATTTCTGGACTAACGTTCGGACAGTAACAGTTGGATAGATTAATCTAGGCCGTTTTTTTGCCCCCGTCGGAGTCTTTCCTTATGCCCATCCGTGAGATCCGCCATCCGCTGATCCGCCACAAGCTCGGTTTAATGCGCCGAGCGGACATCAGCACCAAGAATTTTCGTGAACTGGCTCAGGAGGTCGGTGCGCTACTGACCTATGAAGCAACCGCCGATCTGCCCTTGGAAACCTACGAAATCCAGGGTTGGGCAGGTACAGTGCAGGTCGAAAAAATCGCCGGCAAGAAAATTACTGTTGTCCCGATTTTGCGGGCAGGTATCGGCATGCTCGATGGCGTGCTCAGCCTGATCCCCGGTGCCAAGGTCAGCGCCGTCGGCTTGGCTCGCAATGAAGCGACACTGCAAGCCCACACCTATCTGGAAAAGCTGGTTCCTGAGATCAATGAGCGACTGGCTATGATCATTGATCCAATGCTGGCGACCGGTAACTCAATGGTTGCGGCCATTGACCTGCTCAAGCGCGCAGGTTGCAAGGAAATCCGCGCCATGGTGTTGGTCGCAGCGCCCGAAGGCATTGCCGCAGTGGAGAAAGCTCACCCCGATGTGATGATTTACACCGCATCCATCGATGAGCGCTTGAACGAACACGGTTACATCATTCCAGGCTTGGGCGACGCCGGCGACAAGATATTCGGTACCAAGCAGAAGGAAGCCTGATGAAGCCGGATGAATTCAACGATCCACTCTGGCGCACCGTGCTCTCAGGCGCTCAGATGCTTTTCGTGGCTTTTGGCGCCTTGGTCCTTATGCCATTGATCACCGGCCTCGACCCGAACGTCGCGCTGTTCACCGCCGGGCTTGGCACCTTGTGTTTTCAGGTGGTTACGGGCCGTCAGGTGCCGGTATTCCTGGCCTCAAGCTTCGCGTTTATTACGCCGATTATCCTCGCCAAAAGCCAGTTCGGTCTGGCCGCGACCATGGGCGGGATCATGGCGGCAGGGTTTGTTTACACTTTTCTCGGCCTTGCGGTGAAGATCAAGGGCACGGGGTTCATCGACCGATTATTGCCGCCCGTGGTCATTGGCCCGGTGATCATCTCTATCGGTCTCGCCATGGCGCCGATTGCCGCCAATATGGCCATGGGTAAAGGTGGAGACGGTGCGCAGTTGATTCCGTATCACATCGCCATGTGGATCTCGATGCCGGCGCTGCTGACAACGGTGGTCGTAGCGGTGTTCGGGCGCGGAATTTTCCGTCTGGTGCCGATCATTTCCGGTGTGTTGATCGGTTTCGCCCTGGCGTTTTATTTCGGCGTGGTCGACGTCGCAAAAATCGCCGCTGCGCCTTGGCTGGCGCTGCCTAACTTCACGGCCCCGGAATTCAACTGGCAGGCGATCTTGTTTATTGTCCCGGTCGCGTTGGCACCCGCCATTGAACACATCGGCGGCGTGATTGCAGTGGGCAGTGTGACCGGTCGCGATTACCTGAAAAAACCAGGGCTGCATCGCACGCTACTCGGTGACGGTATCGCTACTACCGTGGCAGGTTTGTTTGGCGGACCGCCGAACACCACCTACGCCGAAGTAACCGGCGCGGTGATGTTGACCAAAAACTACAACCCTAAAATCATGACGTGGGCGGCGATATTCGCCATCAGCCTGGCTTTCATCGGCAAGTTCGGCGCGCTGCTGCAAAGCATCCCGATCCCCGTCATGGGCGGAATTCTGTGCCTGTTGTTCGGCTCGATTGCTGCGGTGGGGATGAACACTTTAATCCGCCATAAAGTCGACCTCGCCGAGGCGCGCAATCTGGTGATTGTGTCGGTAACGTTGGTGTTCGGTATTGGTGGCGTCTTGATCGGCACCGGCACCGGCCCTAACGACTTTGGTCTCAAAGGCATTGCGCTGTGTGCGGTGGTTGCGATTGGCTTGAACCTGCTGCTGCCGGGCAATGACAGCTGGAAGCACAAGAAAAAACTGGAAGAGATGTTGTAACGCTAGTTGGCTCTCTTCTAGGGTGCCTCGCCAACAAATTGTTGGCGAGGCAACTTAGAAAACTACAACATTACTGGCGCTCGCTCACACAGCGTTTTGAGCGCGGCAGCCCAATTCGGGTCATCGTTCAGGCAAGGAATCAGTACCAACTCCTCCCCTCCCGCTTCGCGGAATTGCTCTTTGCCCCGATCGCCTATTTCCTCTAGGGTCTCGATGCAATCGGCAACAAATGCCGGGCACATCACCAGGATTTTTTTCGCGCCGTCTTTCGCCAGTGCAGCGAGACGCGCTTCGGTGTAGGGCTCGATCCATTTCGCACGCCCCAAGCGTGACTGGAACGACACCGACCATTTGCCATCGGCCAAGCCCAGCCGTTCGGCAAATAGTGCCGCCGTGCGCAAACACTGCGCCCGGTAACACGTTGCGATCACCTGCGCAGACGCCGTCTTGCAGCATTCGGCTCCCTTCAGACAATGATTACCGGTGGGGTCTAGCTTGTGCAGGTGCCGCTCGGGCAAGCCGTGAAAACTTAACAATAAATGATCATGGGGTTGCTGAAGCTGTGGTCGAGCGTTTTCCACCAACGCATCAAGGTATTCCGGCTGATCGTAGAACGGCTGTAGCAACGAAAACCGGATGTTCAATGACTTCGCCTTCACCACCCGCTTTGCCTCCTCGATCACCGTGGTCACGGTGCTGTCGGCAAACTGTGGGTATAACGGCGCCAGGGTCACTTTCTGAATACCCTGTGCGGCCAAACGGGTCAGTACGGTCTCGATAGAAGGCTCGCCATAACGCATTGCCAACTCGACAGGGCCCTGCCTCCACTCCTTGACCATCGCTTGCTGCAAGCGCTGACTCAGCACCACCAGCGGAGAACCCTCGTCCCACCAAATGGACGCATAAGCGTGCGCCGACTGCTCGGGGCGCTTAATCAAAATCAGCGATACCAGAAGCCGCCTAACCGGCCACGGTACGTCAATGACATAGGGGTCCATCAAAAATTGATTCAAGTAGCTTCGGACATCTGCCACCTTGGTCGAGGCCGGCGAACCCAAGTTGACCAGCAACAGCGCGTGATCGGTCATGCAGCATCCTTTGTCAGTGGCGGCCCAAGACATCATTCAGGGCCGCGTTTAAATCAGTAAATGAAAAAGTAAAGCCTGCTTCCTGAAGTCGAGCCGGTTGCGCGCGCTGGCCGCCCAGTAACAATACAGACATCTCCCCCAGCAGTGCTCTCAGTGCAAACGCTGGCAATGGCATGAACGCAGGACGGTGTAAAACAGTGCCCAGCGTTTTAGCGAACTCTCGATTGCGAACCGGGTAAGGCGCGCAGGCATTATAAAGACCTTGGGCTTGGGTCCGGTTCAACAAAAAATCAATCAGTGCGACTTGGTCCTGAATGTGAATCCATGGCATCCATTGTCGACCGCTGCCAATCGGGCCACCAACACCGAGTTTGAACGGCAACAAAAGACGCTGCAAAAACCCGCCGCCGTCAGCCAAGACCAAGCCCGTACGCACAATGACGACACGTATGCCCAGTGCCTCGGCGCGCTGCGCAGTCTCCTCCCACGCATCGCACAGGCGGCTGGCGAAATCCAAGGCGACCGGCGCTGCGTCTTCGTTCAGTTCACGCTCACCACCATCGCCGTACCAGCCAACGGCAGACCCGGAGATCAATACCCGCGGTTTATGTTCGCGACGTTCCAGCCACGCCAGCAACTGCTCCGTGAGGCCTACGCGACTTTCCCATAACAACGCTTTGCGTTTACGCGTCCAAGGCCTGTCTGCGATAGGTGCGCCCGCCAGGTTGACAACCGCATCGACCGGGTCAGCGCCTACATCATCCAGCCGGGCAATACCTCGCACTGAATCTCCGCACAATCTACGAACCTCATCAGGCCTGCGGCTCAAGACCGTGAGCTGATGACCCTGTGACCGCCAGCTTTTGCACAGCTGGCGTCCTATCAAACCAGTACCGCCGGTCAGCAATATGTGCATGAAATGCTCCTCGCGTGGCGTTCGTCGCAAATCGTTAGTCTATTGATTACCACACTCAACCTTCGTGCAGCAGTGGGATGCCAGGCAGCTACTGATTCTGCCGTCCGCCTTAACCATAGGTCATAGCGGCTCTTATCGATCTTTGCCTAGCCGTACACAATCCGGATGGGTAGTTGAGCAAACCCGATCAGGGGCCAAACTCAGATAAGCGAGTCGCATAATTCGCACGAGCAGCAAGTTATACCGAAAAACAAGATTGTACAGGTTTTAACTACGGCGTAGTCTGTACAAATAAGGTAACGAGGCCCCTATGACTGTACCCATCGCAATCATCGGTACCGGCATCGCCGGACTCTCAGCTGCCCAAGCGCTCCACAGCGCCGGGCATTCCGTTCATCTTTTTGATAAAAGCAACGGCAGTGGCGGCCGAATGTCCAGCAAACGCAGTGATGCGGGCGCTCTGGACTTGGGCGCTCAATACTTCACTGCCCGTGACAGGCGCTTCGTTGAAGTTGTACAGCAATGGCAATTGAGTGGGTACGTCGCAGTATGGGCCCCTCAGCTCTATAACTATCACGCAGGCAAGCTCAGCCCGTCGCCGGATGAGCAGACTCGCTGGGTTGGCAGCCCACGTATGAGTGCGATAACCCGAGCCATGCGCGCCGACCTTCCCGTGACCTTTTCATGCCGAATCACCGAAGTGTATCGCGGTAAACACCACTGGAGTTTGCAAGATGCTGACGGCGTCACTCACGGTCCATTCAGCCATGTCGTGATCGCCTTACCCGCCCCGCAAGCAACTACCCTGCTCGCCGCCGCGCCGAAACTCGCCAGTGTTGTAGCGGGGGTTCAAATGGAACCTACCTGGGCCGTGGCACTGGCTTTTGACACACCTCTAAAAACGCCCATGGAAGGCTGCTTCGTACAAGACAGCCCCCTTGACTGGCTAGCCCGAAATCGAAGTAAACCGGGACGTTCAAGCGCCCTTGACACGTGGGTCCTGCATGCCACCAGCGCGTGGAGCAAACAACATTTGGACCTGCCCAAAGAAGCGGTCATTGAGCACTTGCACGGCGCTTTCGCCGAGTTGGTCGGTTGCGCCATGCCTGCTCCTGCATTCACTCTTGCCCATCGCTGGCTCTATGCGCGGCCGGCTGGGGCTCATGAATGGGGCTCATTGTCCGACTCGGATTTAGGTGTTTATGTGTGTGGCGATTGGTGCCTGTCTGGCCGCGTTGAAGGTGCATGGCTTAGCGGACAAGAAGCTGCACGCCGACTGATGGAGCACTTAGAGTGAACCGACTTAACCCCCACAAGTTGCTGCTGTCGAAATGGACAGCAGCCCATCCCGAACTCCGAGAAAAACATTTTCTGGTGACCGAACTGTTTTGCGATGAGCAAGGCATAGTGCTGGAGATTGAATTACAGGCCGTCCTCACTCGGCGCACCGAACGTCTACCGTGGCTAAGCCTGCAAAACAGCGACGCTTGGCACATGGGCTGGAAATAGCAGACAGCCTTCATCCTCAGGGCTATTGCGTTCAAACCACTGCCGGTAGTTACCCGCTCAATTCGCGACAAATATTGTACAAATAAATTGACTTGTACAGTATCGAACCTATGATGATTTAAAGTTGTACAGAAGCCCATGTCTGTACAACAAAAAATCAGAGGTTTGTCATGTCTAGCGTTACCGCCCTCAGCAAACCCAAACTCGGCATCAGCGCCTGCTTGATGGGCGTTGAGGTGCGATTCAACGGCGGCCATAAAGAATCACACCTGTGTACCCAAACCCTGAAAGAGTATTTTGATTTCGTGCCTGTTTGCCCCGAGGTCGCCATTGGCATGGGCATTCCACGGGAAGCCATTCGACTGATCGGCGATCCAGACTCACCTCAGGCAATCGGGAGTGTTCATAGTGAGTTGAACGTGACCCAGGCGTTAGCTGACTACGGCGTGCACATGGCCACGCAGATGAGCGATGTGTGCGGCTATATTTTTATGCAGAAGTCACCTTCGTGCGGTCTCGAACGAGTGAAGGTGTACAAAGACAACGGTCTCCCAGCCCCGGTAGGCCGAGGGATCTACGCCCGAGCCTTTTGTGCGCAACAACCGAACCTGCCGGTTGAAGAAGACGGTCGACTAAATGATCCCGTATTACGAGAAAACTTTATCACTCGGGTGTATGCCTACGCCGATTGGCAAGCACTACTGAGTAGCGGATTGAGCCGCCGCAGCCTGACTGAATTCCACTCGCGCTACAAATACCAACTCATGGCGAACAACCCTGCTCAATACCGAGCACTGGGTAAAATGCTGGGCTCCATGGCCAAGTCAGATCCGAATGAAATTGGACCACGGTATTTCAGTGAATTGATGGACGCGTTGAAAAAATGCGCCACACGCGGCACCCACACAAATGTCCTGCAACACCTCAATGGGTATTTCAAAAAAACCATGAGCCAGGACGACCGAGAGGAAATGCAGCGACTGATCGGCCAATATCGACGCGGCGTGGTGCCACTGGTGGTGCCACTGACCCTGCTCAAACACCACTTGCGACAGCATCCGGATGCCTACCTGGCACAGCAGGTTTACCTCCAACCGCATCCGGAAAATCTCGGTTTGCGCAATGCGATCTGACTCATGAAAAATCTAACCGATCAAGCGCACAACGCACAGCCGGAATCGAGGCGCGCCGAATACCAATTGGCGCTGGAACACGGCTGGCTGCCTATTCGCGAAGTTGCTCGGCAAACCGGAGTCAATCCGGTAACGCTTCGGGCGTGGGAACGGCGCTATGGATTGGTGATACCTCAGCGCACGGCTAAAGGTCATCGGCTGTATTGCGCCGAACATGTGCAACGAATTTTTTTGATTCTCACTTGGCTCAATCGTGGAGTGTCTGTCAGTCAGGTCAAGCAACTGATTGATATGCCGCAACCGATCACCCATGACCCCGCAAACGATTGGGACAATCTACGTCAGACATTGCTAATTGCCATTGGCCAACTGGCTGAACGCAAAGTTGATGAAACTATTAATCAGGCGATGGCGCTGTACCCACCGCGCACCCTTTGCGAACAACTTCTTTTGCCATTGCTAACCGAACTGGAACAGCGTTGGCAGGGACAATTCGGCGCGCAACTGGAGCGAATTTTTTTCTACTCATGGCTTCGTAGCAAGTTGGGCGCACGGATCTACTACAACAATCGTCAACTCAATGGCACGCCCCTGCTGCTGGTCAATCAGTCTGACTTACCTCTAGAACCGCATCTTTGGCTAACCGCTTGGTTAATCAGTAGCAGCGATTGTCCGGTGGAAGTATTCGATTGGCCCGTGCCCGTCGGTGAGTTGGCGTTGGCCGTCGAATACCTACAAGCCCGGGGGCTGCTGCTGTATTCCAGTAAGGCGTTGAGCGTGAATCTGTTGCCCAAACTCTTGGCCAACATAGCCTGCCCCAAACTGATTGTCGGACCAACGGTATGCATCCATTGCGCCGAGCTGTCCGTATCTACTACCGAGATTGACGGACTGACACTGGCCGAAGATCCGCTTGCTGCCCAGACCATACTGCACAAACTCGGGCTTATTTAAGGTGTGAATATGCAACTGGTTTGGCTGCGCAGCGATCTGCGCTCACATGACAACACTGCGATAACCGCTGCGATGCAACGCGGTCCGACGATCGCTGTTTACCTGATCAGCCCAGGGCAATGGCAAGCCCATGACGACGCAGCCTGCAAGGTTGATTTCTGGCTGCGGAATTTGTCCGAACTAAGCCAATCGCTGAAAAAAATAAATGTACCGCTATTGATTCGCTACGCGGATACCTGGAACCAAGCGCCAAGCGTGCTGCTTGAGCTCTGCAAGCAGCACAATGTAGAAGCCCTGCACCTTAACGACGAATATGGCATCCACGAGATGACGCGAGACCGGGCCGTTAGTGAAACGCTGCAAGATGCAGGGATTCATGTTTATAACCATTTAGATCAGCTGTTCTTCAAGCCCGGCAGCGTGCTGACCAAATCAGGTAACTATTTTCAGGTTTATAGTCAGTTTCGCAAAGCGTGTTACTCACGCCTGAACCTATCAATACCGCCGCTGGTTCAGCGCCTAACCGCCCAGCCAGAACTGTCTATTAACAGTGACACCGTGCCAACCAGCGTTGCAGGCTTTACGCCTTCTACTGAAGCCGTGCGCGGGCTGTGGCCGGCGGGAGAAGAGGAAGCCCGACGGCGCCTGGAATTGTTCACCGACGAACAGATCAACTATTACGAAAGCGAGCGCGATTTTCCGGCGAAACCTGGCACAAGCCAACTATCGGCATACCTCGCCGCAGGCGTTATATCACCTCGCCAGTGCCTCCATGCAGCCTTGCGAAGTAATCACGGTGAATTCGACACCGGTAATATCGGCGCAGTCACTTGGATAAACGAGTTGCTGTGGCGAGAGTTTTACAAACATATTCTGGTCGGTTATCCACGGGTTTCGCGTCACTGTGCGTTTCGCCCTGAGACCGAAGCGGTGCAATGGCGTGACGCGCCTGCCGACCTGGCCGCATGGCAAGAAGCGCGCACTGGCCTGCCGATCATTGACGCCGCCATGCGCCAACTGCTGGATACCGGCTGGATGCATAACCGTCTACGGATGGTTGTCGCGATGTTTTTAACTAAAAATCTATTGATCGACTGGCGCCTTGGCGAACGATTTTTTATGCAGCACCTGATCGACGGCGACTTGGCAGCCAATAATGGTGGCTGGCAATGGAGCTCATCGACGGGCACTGATTCCGCCCCGTACTTTCGAATTTTCAACCCGCTAAGCCAATCGGAACGATTCGACAGCGAAGGCCTCTTTCTTAAGCACTGGCTGCCGGAGCTGGCAAATCTGAATAAAAAAGAAGTTCATAACCCGGCTACGGCAGGCGGCTTGTTCGGCGTCGCCAACTACCCCAAACCCATCGTGGATTTAGGTCTAAGCCGCCTAAGAGCACTGGCTGCCTTCAAGAGCCTGCCCCATCGCCAGCAAGGGGAAAATCTAAGTGAGTGATTATCTACGTCGCTTTGCTCACAGCTTCGCAGCTCTGGACAAAGATTCGATGGATCAACTTGGCGAGCTCTATAGCGATGACGTGGTCTTTACCGACCCTCTTCACGAGGTCACCGGCCTCAGTAACGTAAAGCGTTACTTCGAAGAGCTGTACGGCAATGTCAGCCAGCTGCGCTTCGAGTTTTACGCGTTCGATCAGGTGCGCGAAGGCAAAGGTTATCTGCGCTGGACCATGAGTTTTCGTCATCCACGGCTAAACGCCGGGCAGCTGATCCGCGTTGAGGGGTGTTCGCATCTGCTGTGGAACGACAAGGTTTATCAACACCGCGATTTTTTCGATGCGGGCGCCATGCTTTACGAACACGTGCCGATCTTGGGCCGAGCCATATTGTGGTTAAAGGGGAGAGTTGCATGACGCCCAATCCAAACGTTCGCCGAATTTGGCTGACCGGCGCTAGCAGTGGAATAGGCTTGGCGTTGGCAGAAGAACTGCTCAAAGCCGGACATCGCGTTGCATTAACTGCGCGCACGGTTGGGCCATTGGAAATACTGGATAAACGCTATCCCCAACAAGTCCTGCTGGCACCTGGCGACCTCACTGACAGCGAACAGGTCAAACAAATTGGCGAGCGTATCGCTCAAATTTGGGGCGCTCTTGACTCCGCAATTTTAAACGCTGGCACCTGCGAATACGTTGACAGTAGAAATTTCGATGCTGCCATGATCGAGCGGGTAATCCGAACTAATTTAATCGCCAGCAGCTATTGCGTGCAGGAAGCCCTGCCCTTGCTGCGTAGCGGAAAAAAACCGCATCTAGTGGCCGTTGCCAGTTCGGTGACTTACCTGCCCCTGACCCGGGCTGAAGCCTATGGCGCCTCCAAAGCAGGCTTGCGATACCTGTTCGAGGCTTTGCGCATCGACCTGGCTCATGAAGGCATTGACGTAACCATCGTCAGCCCCGGTTTCGTCGACACACCACTGACCGCAAGTAACGACTTTCCGATGCCTATGCGCTGGCCTGTAGACAAAGCCGCCCGGCACATCGCCGAGCGTTTGCAGCGCTCACACCGTCCGCTGGAGATAGCCTTCCCCACCGCCTTTATTCTCAGCCTACGGCTGATAGCGATGCTGCCCAAACGCCTGCAACTTTTGCTCGGCAAACACTTGGCCCGCACATCGAGCACGGAGAAGGTAACTCCATGAAAATCGCGATCATTGGCAGCGGTATATCCGGGCTGACCACGGCGTATTTACTCAACCGCCGTAATGACATCAGCGTCTTCGAGGCCGCTGACTGGGTGGGCGGTCACACGCACACCGTGAATGTCACGGTTGACGGCACAAGCCACGCCATTGATACCGGTTTTATCGTGTTTAACGACTGGACCTACCCCAATTTTATTCGGCTGCTGGGCACCCTAGGTGTCTCGTTTAAAGCCACAGAAATGAGTTTCTCAGTCTGCGACCCCAGCGCCGGCATTGAGTACAACGGTAATTCCCTTAACAGCCTGTTTGCTCAGCGCAGCAACCTTTGCTCACCCTCATTTTGGTTAATGCTACGCGACATCCTACGCTTCAATCGTGAGGCGCTAGATGACCTCCAAAGTCAGCGCATTGCCGTGAATACCACTTTGGGTGCGTACCTGAAAAGTGGCGGATACGGACGACGTTTTACAGAACACTACATCGTGCCTATGGGCGCGGCGATCTGGTCGATGTCTCTCGCCGACATGCTGAGCTTTCCGCTGCAATTTTTTGTACGTTTCTTCAAAAACCACGGTTTGCTTTCGGTCAGTAACCGACCGCAATGGTGCGTAGTAGAAGGTGGCTCCAGCCGCTATATAGACCCGTTGATCGCTTCGTTCCGCGACAAAATTCGGCTTAACTGCCCGGTGGATCGGGTCGAGCGCGATGATCAGGGCGTGGTGATTCACAGCGCAGCGGGCAGTGAGCGCTTTGACAAAGTAGTGTTCGCTTGCCACAGCGACCAAGCCTTAAAAATGCTGACGAAACCGAGCGCAGCCGAGCAAGAAATTCTGGGAGCCCTGCTCTACGCCGACAACGACGTGGTACTGCACACCGACATCCAGTTATTGCCCAAACGCCCTTTGGCCTGGGCCAGTTGGAACTATCGCCTAGGCGGTGATGAGCAGCATTTAGCGGCAGTTACCTATGACATGAACATCCTGCAGGGGCTTAAATCCAACACGCGCTTTTGCGTCAGTCTTAACCAGACAGCGGCCATAGACCCGAGCAAAATCCTCGCCCGCTACCGCTATTCCCATCCTCAATACAGCCTGACGGCCGTTGCGGCACAAGCGCGCTGGGAAGAACTGTTTGGTGCTCAGCACTCTTATTACTGCGGCGCCTATTGGGCTAACGGCTTTCATGAAGACGGCGTAGTCAGCGGCCTGCGAGTTGCCCAAGCGTTTGGGGAACTGCTGTGAATAGCGCCCTTTACTGCGGCTGGATCGCTCATAGGCGGTTCTCGCCTAAAGCCCACGACTTTCGGTATCGGATTGGCCTGCTGTACTTGGACCTCGCCGAACAAGAAGAGGTACTTGCGTTGTCGCCACTGGCCGGCAGTAGTCGGTTTGCGCCCTTTTCATTTCGCCAAACTGATTATCTAAAGACCTATACCCAGCGTGGAGTTCCACTGATGGACGCGGTGCGTGAGCTGGTCGGCGCAGCGCTCAGTCATACACCTCTGGGCAAAATCTGCCTGCTAACCCAAGCCCGCAGTTGGGGTCTGTCGTTCAACCCGGTCAGTTTCTTTTATTGTTACGAGAGCGACGGCCAGCTGGCAGCCATTGTGTGCGAAGTCACCAATACGCCGTGGGGCGAGCATTACCACTACGTGCTACCCGCTGAAGGTGATACGCATCAACATTTTGCGGTCGCCAAGGCTTTTCATGTCTCGCCGTTTTTGCCACGGGACCTGGAGTACCGAATGAGTTTTAGCCCGCCGGCGGAAAAGTTAGGAGTGCACATGGCTGACTGGCAAGGCGAACTCAAAGTGTTCGACGCAACGCTGAACCTGGAACGACTAGACCTGAACCGCGCCAGCCTGCACCGTTATTTGCTCCAATACCCCTGGATGACGGCCAAGACGTGTCTGGCAATTTATTGGCAAGCGTTGCGTTTGCTAATCAAACGAATGCCAATTTTTTCCCATCAGGCTGCTGACGCCGCCTTTCGTATTGCCGCCGTGCAACCCAAGGATTCTCGCCATGAAAAGTAGCAGCGTAACGGCAAATATCAGCACTAACAGCCTGACGACGAACCTCCTTCGACGCGGTGTTCTGCGTCAACTGGCACGACTGCAACGCGGGCAGCTGGTAGTCACTGAAGGCAATGATCGCCAGGTATTTGGCGCAGCCGGCGCAGTGTTGCAAGGGCAAATCACGGTGGTTGATCCCGCCACCTGGGGCATGGTTGCCAGCAACGGTTCAATAGGGGCGGGGGAGGCGTTTATTCATGGCTATTGGACCACCCCAGACCTGACTGCCGTTATTCGGGTATTGGTCAGCAACCTGGAAGTACTAGATGCGATGGAAGGTGGACTGGCTAAACTCAGTCGGCCATTCATTCATGGCTTGCACTGGCTGAATCGCAATACGCGCAAAGGTTCGCAGAAAAATATTGCGGCGCACTACGACCTCGGCAACGAGCTGTTCGAACAGTTTCTCGATCCGACCATGATGTATTCCGCCGCGCAATTTCTCAGTGCCGATGACACGCTGGAGCAGGCGCAGTTGAACAAGCTCGAGCGTATCTGCCAAAAACTGGTGCTCAAACCGTCGGACCATTTATTGGAAATCGGTACGGGCTGGGGCAGCATGGCTATCTACGCTGCACAGAAGTACGGTTGCCGCGTGACCACTACCACGCTGTCTAAAGAACAATTTGCCTACACTGAAAAACGCGTCATCCAGCTCGGGTTGCAGAATCAAGTAACACTGCTGCTGGAGGATTATCGCGACCTCACTGGCGAATACGACAAGCTAGTGTCTATAGAAATGATCGAAGCTGTGGGTCACCAATTTTTACCGACCTATTTCAAACAGTGCGCGCACCTGTTGAAGAGCAACGGATTGATGCTTATTCAAGCCATTACGATTCGTGAGCAACGTTACGAACAGGCGAAGAACACCGTCGATTTTATTCAACGTTACATTTTTCCAGGGGGCGCCCTACCCTCAGTGCAGCGCATGCTGGAAGTGGTGGGGCGCGATACCGACATGAACCTGATGCATATGGAAGACTTTGGCTTACATTACGCACGAACGCTGCGGATGTGGCACGACAACTTTCGCCACGCTCACGGCTATTTGATGGAGTTAGGCTACGATGATTATTTCTTGCGGCTTTGGGAATTCTACCTGTGCTACTGCGAAGGGGGGTTTCTCGAACGCACCATCGGCACCGCGCAATTGCTGCTAGCCAAACCCGACGCCATGCCACAACCGCTGCTTGGACGGTTTGATGCGTAAGCGCCTAGCCAACGCGTTATTGTTCCAAATCGGTTGGTTTGCCTGCGTACTGGGCGGCAATAGTCTTTGGCTATTGTTGGCTGGGGTGGTACTGGCGGTGCATCTGTTGTGGATAAGTTCGTGGCGCACGGAAGGTCCGCTGGTAGTTAGCGTGGCACTTATAGGTACGTTGATCGACAGCCTGTTGCTGAAATCAGGTGTTTTCAGTTTCGCCAGCGAAGGGCTGTTGATTCCCCTGTGGCTGATGGTGCTATGGGCTGTTTTGGCCACCACGCTCAACCACTGTTTGGATTGGACCGCCACACCGTGGTGGCGCGCCAGTGTGCTGGGCGCAATCGGCGGTCCGATGTCGTATTACGCGGGGTCAAAGATGGCTGGGGTTTATCTGCCACTGGGACTTTGGCCGAGCATGCTGTTGCTGGGTATTATCTGGGCGGTGTTGTTTCCGCTCTTACAGAAGTTGGCAAAAATTTATAAGCAACATGCCTGGATATAAAGATGGTGTTTTGTCGCTACGGTCACACGAGTGCGACGCAACGGCATACACTGCGCGCCTATGACAACCACCAATATTCCGCTGACTCAACTCCCCGCAGAACCGGCCATCACGTGTTCGACCTGCGCAGCCTGCTGCTGCCAACTGGAAGTGATGCTGATCACTGACACTGGCGTGCCTGAGCGTTACATCGATAACGACGATTGGGGTGGCGAGGTCATGCTGCGGTTGGATGACGGCTGGTGTGCAGCCTTGGATCGCAACACCATGCTGTGCACCATCTACGAAAAACGCCCATTGATTTGTCGCGAGTTCGAGGCAGGTGCTGAAGATTGCCTGAACGAACGCCGCGGTATAGCTACGGCGTATCGGTAATTATTTCTGCCGCCAGGTTCCGGCGAAGCCAACGAACGGTGCCAGGAGACACGCAATCCGAGAAACCTAAATTTCTGGAGCCGACTTGTTGGCAAAGGAATCTCGCGGGGAGTCAGTCACGCCACCTCGCTAACACGCTCGCGCCTACAGAGAGCTGAACGGAGCCCCAAAAGTTGGACATAGATCCAATCTCTGGGGCGCATTTCAAGCAACAAGGATTGAGGTCATCTCCCGCCGTCGTTCAAACCTAGAACGGAACCGTGTAGTGCAGCGCGTAAGTCTCTATACCCGCATTTGGCTCTTTGATGCCGCCGTTGGAATAATGCATCGCACGAATACCCACTTCATGCCCACCGGCAAAACGCAAACCAAACCCGACGCGGTCTTCGAATAGAAAAGCGGTGCTTAGATTCTGCCCTTCCACACGTGTACTGGAAAATACCGCCACGCCAATACCCGCTTCCAGATAAGGCTTAATGCTTGCCGAACCGAACTCATAAACAAAAACTGGCGAAAACGACAAGCTGTTATTGCCTGATGTCTTGTTTCCGGTCCAATAGGTATAAGCACCGTTCCAATAGCCCGTCAGTCGCCCAACGTCTGTCTGGAACCAGCTTTTATCCCAATCAAACTGCACGCCCAATCGGTAAGTCTGCGTCGACTCCCCTGTCTCCCCGACTGACAACTCAAGACCCGCTGCTTGAGCAATAAAACTTTGCCCCATTAATGCGGCCGCAATCGCAGCCAAACAAAACAGTCGCTTCATCAGAAACACCCTATTTACATAACGTTTCAGGAATTTTTTTAATCACAGACTTTTTATAGAAATCCCGACGCCCGCTTAAGTTCCAGCCCAACTCTGCGCCTTTGACACATTTTTTACATTGCGAAGAATCGCACATCGCCAGATTTATTCCATAGCAATGGCAATATGTTTTTAAAAACCTCTGGAGAGGCGCTGGTCCAGAAGTGCGTTTCTTGAGCGGGGCCTTGCGCCAGCAAGTTGCGCTGGCCAAGTAAACGTTGAAGCTGACGCGCTACAGCGCCACCAGTGTCGATCAGACTAATGGACTTCGGGATCATTTCGCGCAGCAGCGGTTTGAGGAAGGGATAGTGCGTGCAACCCAAAATAATGGTGTCGCAGCCCGCAGCCAGCAAAGGTTCGACGTAACTGCGCAGCAAAGTGTGAATAACAGGGCTGACCAAGTCTCCGGTTTCGATCAACTCGACCAGGCCCGGGCACGGCTGAGTAATCACCTGCACATCAATGGCGAATCGATCAAGTAACGCTGCGAATTTTGCGCTTTGTAGCGTGCCCGTGGTTGCCAATACCCCGATCACGCCGCTTCGAGTCGCCGCTGCAGCCGGTTTGACGGCGGGCTCCATGCCGACGATGGGCCAGTCTGGATAACGCTGGCGCAAATCGGCGACCCCTGCCACCGTGGCGGTATTGCACGCCAGCACCAGCGCTTTAGCACCTTGTACATGGAAAAAATCAGCGATGACCGCACAGCGTTGACGAATGAACTCGGTGGTTTTCTCGCCATAGGGAATGTGACCGCAGTCAGCCACGTACAGTAATGATTCGTTGGGCAACAGGCTGCGAATCTCACCTAAAACCGATAATCCACCCACCCCGGAATCGAATACTCCGATGGCCGCTTCATTTTTTTTAGTCATGCGCGCAGGCACAGACACTGCACGCAGGATCTCGTTTGACCCTGATTTCCCGAAAGCGGCTGGTCAAGGCATCAACCAACAATAGCCGCCCCACCATAGGCTCTCCAAAGCCGGCAAGCAGCTTCAATGCTTCCAACGCCTGTAAACTGCCGACCACCCCAACCAAGGGGCCAATCACGCCCGCTTCGCTGCACGTCAATTCGTCTTCGTTGCCGTGACCGTAAAGGCAGTGATAGCAAGGGCTCTCGGCACGCCGGGGATCGAATACCGATAACTGGCCTTCAAGGCGAATCGCTGCACCACTGACCAACGGTTTGCGGGCGGCGACACAGGCCGCATTTACCGCTTCGCGAGTGCCAAAGTTGTCGGAGCAATCGAGGACCAGATCCACTGACGCAACGACTGCCGCCAGGCTGTCGGCGTCGAGAGCACTGCGATGGGCAATTAATTTCAATTCCGGGTTGAGGGCCGTAAGACGTTCGATGGCCGAATCGACTTTACTCTGCCCCACGCTGCGGCTGTCATGAATGATCTGCCGTTGCAGATTGGTCAGGTCCACGGTGTCGAAGTCGGCCAAATGCAGTTCACCGACCCCGGCCGCCGCCAAGTACAAAGCCACCGGAGAACCAAGACCACCAAGGCCAACGATCAGTGCACGGCTGTTTTTGAGACGTAACTGACCCTCGATATCAACGTACTGCAACAAAATCTGTCGGCTGTAACGCAACAGTTCCGAGTCAGTCAGCATGGACGGCGGCCCAGGGTAATTCGTTCATGGCTGCCCAAGTCCATGCGGCTATGAATACGTTCGAACCCTTCGCCAGCCAGCAGGTCACGCACGGCAGCAGCCTGATCGTAACCGTGCTCAAGCAGCAACCACCCACCCGCCTCGAGATGTTCAGGCGCCTGCGCAATAATCAGACGTATGTCATCCAGGCCATCAACCCCCGCCACCAGCGCGCTGCTCGGCTCAAAACGCACATCACCCACTGACAGGTGGGGATCGGCAGCCGCTATATAAGGAGGATTGCTAATGATCAGATCGAAACGCTGCCCCTGGAGGGCGCTGAACCAGTGGCTTTTCAGGACGATGGCGTTATCCAGGTGCAGCCGATGACGATTGCGCTCCGCCAAGGCCACGGCTTCCGGCACGCGGTCTACAGCGGTCACAACCCAGGCTGGACGCTCATTTGCCAGCGCCAAGGCAATTGCTCCGGTGCCGGTACCGAGGTCGAGCACCGTCACCGGCGCCAATGTCGGCGTTGCTGCATGCAATTCCAGCGCTGCCTCAACCAACAGCTCAGTGTCAGGCCGAGGAATCAGCGTGTGCGGTGCGACTTCCAGGTCAAGCTTCCAGAAACCTTGCTGGCCCAGAATATAAGCCACCGGTTCACCTGTTCGCCGCCGCGCCAAGTAGGACGCGAACATCAGCGCCGCTTCGGTGCTGACTATTCGTTCTGGCCATGTGTGCAAAAAGCTTCGAGGCTTTCCCAGAGCTGCTGCCAACAGTAACTCCACATCCAGACGCGCAGTCGGCGAATCAGGAAGCTCGGCGCCTCTTAACAAGCTGGCGATAATCGTCATTTATTCACCCAATGCTGCAAGTTGATCGGCCTGATACTCAGCTAGAAGTGGCTCTATCACTGCATCGACTCCGCCCGCCAAAACTTCATCAAGAGAATACAGCGTCAAGTTGACACGGTGATCCGTCACCCGCCCCTGAGGGAAGTTGTACGTGCGAATTCGTTCGGATCGGTCGCCCGAGCCCACCAACAGTTTACGCTCGCTGGCGATAGCATTGGCTGCCGCGCTGGTTTGCTGATCATTGAGTTTTGCTGATAGCCAAGACATCGCCCGCGCGCGGTTTTTGTGCTGGGAACGCTCCTCTTGGCACTCAACGACAATACCGGTCGGCAAGTGAGTTATACGCACTGCCGAGTCGGTCTTGTTGACATGCTGGCCGCCTGCGCCTGAAGACTTATAAGTATCCACCCGCAGGTCGGAGGAATTGATTTCAATTAATTGCTGCTCATCAGGTTCTGGCAAGACCGCCACGGTGCAAGCAGACGTATGGATTCGGCCCTGGGATTCGGTCTCTGGAACGCGTTGTACTCGATGCGCGCCGGATTCGAATTTCAATTTGCCATAGACGTTTTCGCCTTCGACACGAGCAATGACTTCTTTAAAGCCGCCATGCTCGCCAATATTCTCAGAGAGAATTTCCACGCGCCAGCCACGGCGCTCGGCATAACGCGAATACATACGGAACAAATCGCCGGAGAATATCGCTGCTTCATCACCACCGGTGCCAGCACGAATTTCCAGAAAGACATTGCGGCCGTCATTTGGGTCTTTTGGCAGCAACATGCGTTGCAATTGACCTTCGAGGTCAATTAACCGGGCTTTGGCTTCACGAACTTCCTCGCTGGCCATTTCACGCATATCCGGGTCGCTGTCTTTGAGCAATGCCTGCGCGGCTTCCATATCGCTCACGACTTTGAGCAACTGAATGTAAGTCACGACAATCGGTTCTACTTCAGCGTATTCGCGGGAATAGGCGCGAAATTTATTTTGCTCGGAAATGACTTCGGCATCGCCCAGCAGTGCGGTCAATTCCTCGTAGCGGTCATTGAGGATGTCCAGCTTATTGAGCAGTGAAGCTTTCATTGCGGGGGTTTATCCGTCGAGCCCTCATCAAGGGCAAAAAGTTCCTGGGCCATGGCCAGCGCATCAAGGCGGCCCTCGGCTGTCAGCTTTTTCAGTTGCACACTAGGTGCATGCATCAGTTTGTTCGTTAGGCCGCGAGCCAGCTGCATCAGCACGTCTTCAGCACTGCCGCCGTTGGCCAGCATCCGCTGTGCTTTGAGCAGTTCGTCATCTCGCAGGCGCTCGCTTTGCTGGCGGTAGGCTTTAAGCACATCCACCGCCGCCAATTCGCGCAGGCGCAGCATAAAATCGTTGGCGCCAATCATCACCAGTTCTTCAGCTGCTTGCGCGGCGCCTTGGCGACTCTTGAGGTTTTCAGCAACCACTTCGTGCAGGTCATCGACGCTATAAAGGTAAACGTCGTCCAATTCACCGACTTCAGGCTCAATGTCCCGAGGAACAGCGATATCCACCATGAAAATCGGTTTGTGCTTACGCAGCTTCAAGGCGCTTTCCACCGCACCCTTGCCCAAAATCGGCAACTGACTGGCAGTAGAACTGATAACGATGTCGCTGTTGACCAGCTCTGCGGGAATGTCTGAAAGCAACACCGCGTGCGCGCCAAATTCGGCAGCCAGGATACTGGCGCGTTCCAGCGTGCGATTGGCCACTACAATACGCTTCACGCCCAGTTCGTGCAGGTGTCGGGCGACCAATGTAATGGTTTCACCTGCGCCAATCAGCAACGCCTGACTGCGTTGCAAGTCGCTGAAAATCTGTTTCGCCAAACTTACCGCGGCAAACGCAACCGATACCGGGTTTTCACCGATGGCCGTTTCAGTACGCACCTGTTTGGCTGCGTTGAACGTGGCCTGAAACAGTCGACCGAGCAGTGGGCCGATGGTCCCTGCTTCCCGTGCAACGGCGTACGCGGATTTCATTTGGCCAAGAATCTGTGGCTCGCCCAATATCAGTGAGTCAAGCCCCGAGGCCACCCGCATCATGTGACGAACTGCCGCATCATCTTCGTGCACATAAGCGCTGGCCCGCAGCTCTTCCAGGCTCAAATGATGATAATCGGCCAACCAACGCAGAACCGAGTCGGCAGCAATGTTGTCGTGTTCGATGTAAAGCTCACTGCGATTGCAGGTCGAGAGGATTGCAGCTTCGCGGCTATCGGTGAGACGGCAAAGCTGCTGCAACGCCTCTACCAACAGCTCAGGCGTAAATGCCACGCGCTCGCGGACATCGACTGAGGCAGTCTTATGGTTAATACCGAGTGCAAGGAAGGCCATTCAAGGTCGCTGATGGTGACGTGAAGCCGGCAATTGTCCTACTTCGCCTGATTCAGAACAACTACCGCAGACTATTGTCCTAATAGGGATGCTCACTTGATACCGATAATCTGGGGTGTTTTCATCCAGGAATCGGGCAAGCCGAGTAGTTTTCGCACCGGCTGTGGGTTTGCTCCAAGGCTTGTGTCATGATGATCTGACCGCAGGTAAGTCGTCCTTTCCCTATATATGAATAGATCCTCCGCGTTATTTCTCGCCTTTGTCTTTTTAAACGGCTGCCAAGCCTTGGCTCCCGTTTCTCCGGACGCAACCGCTCCGGCCTTAGACACAACACCCGCGCCTGTCGCCAAGCCGCAGGTCTATAGCTCATTTTCTCAAGACACGGTTGTCAGCCTGTTGGCAGCGGAGCTGGCTGGCCAGCGCAATCGCTTCGACATCGCCCTGGATAATTACGTCACTCAGGCGGTCAACACCCAGGACCCCGGGGTTTCCGAGCGAGCTTTCCGGATTGCCGAGTACCTGGGCGCCGATCAGGCTGCACTGGAAACATCGTTAATCTGGGCGAAAAACGACCCCACCAATCTTGAAGCTCAACGCGCTGCAGCAATTCAACTGGCCCGCGCCGGACGCTACGACGAATCCATGGCGGATATGGAGAAGGTACTTCAAGGGCAAGGCGATACGCATTTCGACTTCTTGGCACTGTCTGCTGCAGAAACCGATGTAGATACGCGCAATGGTCTGTTGAAAAGCTTTGACCGTCTGCTTAAGAAATATCCGAAGAACGGCCAACTGATATTTGGTAAAGCCTTACTCCTTCAGCAAAACGGTGATACCGAAGCGGCCTTGAAGTTGCTGGAAGACAATCCGCCGACTGACGGTGAGGTTGCACCTATTCTGTTGCGAGCACGCATTCTTCAAGGAATGGACCGTGGCAAAGAAGCCCTGCCCATCCTGCAAAAAAACATCAAAAAATACCCTGATGATAAACGTCTGCGCTTGACATACGCACGGATGCTGGTCGAGCAGAATCGCATAGATGAGGCCAAGATCGAGTTCTCAAGTCTGGTGCAGCAATTCCCGGACGACGACGAACTGCGTTATTCACTGGCGCTTGTCTGCCTTGAGGCCAAAGCTTGGGACGAAGCCGTCGGTTACCTCGAAGACTTGATCGGTCGCGGCAGTCACGTTGATTCGGCGCACCTGAACCTCGGTCGTGTTGACGAAGAACGCAACGCTGCTGACAAAGCCCTGATTGAATATGCCCAAGTTGGCCCCGGCAACGATTACTTGGCCGCACAGTTACGTCAGGCAGATATTTTGATGAGTCACGGCCGTACCGCTGAAGCGTCCAAACTTCTGGCTTCGGCACGTGATGCTCAGCCCGATTACGCGGTCCAGTTGTATTTGATCGAAGCGCAGACACTGGAAAACAGCAAGCAATTTGATCAGTCATCGCGCGTGTTGGAACTGGCGCTGAAGCAATTTCCTGATGACCTGAACTTGCTCTATACCCGCGCCATGCTGGCGGAAAAACGCAACGATCTGGTGCAGATGGAAAAAGACCTTCGCGCCATCCTGAAGCGCGAACCAGACAATGCCATGGCGCTGAACGCATTGGGTTACACGCTTTCAGACCGTACAACGCGCTACGCCGAAGCTAGAGAGCTGATCGAACGCGCCCATCACCTTAACCCGGAAGACCCGGCAGTCCTCGACAGCCTCGGCTGGGTGAACTACCGCTTGGGCAACCTTGATGAAGCTGAACGCCTACTGCGACAAGCCCTGAAACGCTTCCCCGACCATGAAGTAGCCGCTCACTTGGGCGAAGTCTTATGGGCCAAAGGCAACCAGCGCGAAGCTCGCAAAGTCTGGGGCAAGGCCCTTGAACAACAACCTGACAGCCCAATTCTGCGCAGCACTCTGCGGCGCCTGACCGGATCTGAGACTCTTTAATTTTATGTTTTTGCGCCACGTTATAGTTTTTAGCTTGATCACCCTGCTCGCCGGCTGCGCCGGTTTTACTAACCGCGAAGCCGTGCAGGGCCAAGGCAGCCCCGCGCAATGGCGCGAACATAAAGCACAACTGAGCAGCCTGGACGGCTGGCAAATTAGCGGCAAGGTGGGTATTCGTGCGCCCAAGGATTCGGGGAGCGGCACCTTGTTCTGGTTACAGCGACAAGACTATTACGACATCCGACTATCTGGTCCCTTGGGACGCGGCGCAGCACGATTGACAGGTCGTCCAGGCACCGTGGCGCTAGAAGTCGCCAACCAGGGACGCTTCGAGGCCTCCAACCCCGAAGACCTCCTACAAGCGCAGTTAGGCTGGAAGTTACCGGTCTCGCATTTGGTGTGGTGGGTGCGTGGCCTTCCTGCCCCGGACAGCAAAAGCAAACTGACGCTCGACGGTGACAGTCGCCTTGCCAGCCTTGAACAAGATAATTGGCAAGTCCAATACCTCAGCTATTCGGAACAGAACGGCTACTGGTTGCCCGAGCGCATCAAGCTGCATGGGCAAGACCTTGATGTCACCCTGGTGATCAAGGACTGGCAGCCGCGCAAATTGGGGCAGTGAGCATGATGACTGAACGCTTGACGCTGCCCGCGCCGGCCAAGCTCAACCTTATGCTACATATTCTCGGCCGCCGCGCTGATGGCTACCACGAACTGCAAACACTATTTCAGTTTCTCGATTACGGCGACGAACTCAGTTTTGCAATACGCGATGACGGCCGCATCCAGCTACAAACTGACATTCCAAATGTCTCCCACGACTCCAATCTGATCGTCAGAGCCGCTCGCGCACTGCAAAAACAGGCTGGCAGTAGCCTTGGCGCAGACATTTGGCTGGAAAAACGCCTGCCCATTGGAGGGGGAATCGGCGGTGGAAGCTCCGATGCAGCTACTACTTTGCTGGGCCTAAATCACCTGTGGAAACTCGGCTGGGAAGAAGATCGTTTGGCCGCTCTAGGCCTTACACTGGGCGCAGACGTCCCGGTTTTCGTACGTGGCCACGCAGCTTTTGCCGAAGGTGTCGGAGAAATATTGACCCCTGTAGACCCCGAAGAACCGTGGTATCTGGTGCTTGTGCCGCAAGTATCTGTAAGTACAGCAGAAATTTTTTCAGATCCGCTGTTGACACGTGACACTCCTCCAATTAAAGTGCGCCCCGTTCTTGAGGGAAACAGTCGAAATGACTGTCAACCAGTTGTAGAGAGGCGTTATCCAGCCGTTCGTAACGCTTTGAATTTGCTGGGCAAATATGCCGACGCAAAATTAACTGGTACTGGAAGTTGTGTGTTTGGGGCCTTCCCAAACAAAGCTGAAGCTGATAAAGTCTCGGCCCTTCTAACAGAGACCCTTACAGGGTTTGTAGCGAAGGGGAGCAACGTTTCGATGTTGCACCGCAAGCTGCAAGAGCTGTTCTAAGAACTGAGTGCTGGGCACTCAGATGCAACAATTACAGGGGCGTCGCCAAGCGGTAAGGCAGCAGGTTTTGATCCTGCCATGCGTTGGTTCGAATCCAGCCGCCCCTGCCATTTTCTATACTCATCCAGGTATACCCTCAGCCGGCAGGTAGTGCGCGTGTCCAAGATGATGGTTTTTACGGGGAACGCCAACCCCGATCTAGCTCGACGTGTAGTACGTCAGCTACATATCCCACTAGGTGATATCTCCGTCGGTAAGTTCTCCGATGGTGAAATCAGCGCTGAGATTAACGAAAACGTTCGCGGTAAAGACGTGTTCATTATTCAGCCGACTTGTGCCCCAACGAACGATAACCTGATGGAACTGGTAGTGATGGCAGACGCCTTCCGCCGCTCCTCGGCTTCTCGTATCACTGCGGTAATCCCATACTTTGGTTATGCCCGTCAGGATCGCCGTCCGCGCTCCGCACGTGTAGCAATCAGCGCAAAAGTTGTGGCTGACATGCTGACGGTAGTCGGGATTGATCGTGTTCTAACGGTTGATCTGCATGCTGACCAAATTCAGGGATTTTTCGATATTCCGGTAGATAACATCTACGGCTCCCCAGTATTGGTGGATGACATTGAAGATCAACGCTTCGAAAACCTGATGATCGTATCTCCGGATATTGGCGGCGTCGTGCGTGCACGTGCTGTTGCTAAATCTCTGGGCGTCGATCTCGGGATCATCGACAAGCGCCGTGAAAAAGCTAATCACTCGGAAGTGATGCATATCATCGGCGATGTTGAAGGGCGTACCTGTATTTTGGTCGATGACATGGTCGATACCGCCGGCACTTTGTGCCACGCGGCAAAGGCCCTTAAAGAGCATGGCGCTTCCAAGGTTTTCGCTTACTGCACACACCCTGTGCTGTCGGGTCGGGCGATCGAGAATATTGAAAATTCCATGCTGGACGAATTGGTGGTAACTAACACCATCCCATTGTCCGCTGCTGCTCAAGCCTGTTCACGTATCCGTCAATTGGATATCGCACCGGTAGTCGCCGAGGCGGTTCGCCGCATCAGCAACGAAGAATCGATCAGCGCGATGTTCCGCTAAGGGCTCTGCCCTACGCTACATCTAGTTGTCGAAAAGCGCCCCGCCCCAACCTATTGTTGGAGCGGGGCTTTTTTGCCCATATCGCCTTGGCGCCGGTCGCAAACGCTGGGCGAATGTGGTTATTTTGGAGAAACACCATGAATGAATTTACTTTAAATGCTGAACTGCGTTCTGACCTGGGGAAAGGTGCGAGCCGCCGCCTGCGTCGTCTCGCGAGCCTGGTTCCAGCTGTAGTTTACGGTGGCGAAAAAGCCCCTGAATCCATCAGCATGACCGCCAAAGAAGTTGCCAAGCTGCTAGAAAACGAAGCTGCTTTCAGCCACGTTATCGAATTGAATATTGCCGGCGCCAAGCAGAACGTCGTTATCAAGGCACTGCAACGTCACCCAGCTAAAGGTCACGTGCTTCACGCTGACTTTGTGCGTGTAATTGCCGGTCAGAAACTGACCGCCCACGTACCAGTGCACTTCATCAATGAAGAAGCTCCTATCAAGAAAGGCGGCGAAATCTCGCACGTTATTTCTGAAGTTGAAGTGACTTGCCTGCCAAAAGATCTGCCTGAGTTCATCGAAGTCGACCTGGGTAACGCCGAAGTCGGTTCGATCGTACACTTGTCAGACCTGAATGCACCTAAAGGTGTTGAGTTTGTCGCACTCGTGCACGGTAACAACTTGGCCGTAGCCAACGTTCACGCGCCACGTGTAGCGCCGACTGAAGACGCAACCGCAGCCGAGTAATTCATTACTTGGCAACGTCGGAGTTGCTCAGAAAACACCGGGAGCGATAGTCAGGCAAAGTGGGCGAGATCGCGGAGTTTACATCATGGTAAATGAGCTAATTTCGCCTATTGCTGCCACTGTCTATATCGGTGTTATCCACAACTCCAAGGAAGAGCCCCTGTCGTGACTGCCATACAACTGATCGTTGGCCTGGGAAATCCAGGCGCCGAATACGAACAGACCCGGCATAACGCAGGGGCTTTTTTTGTTGAGCGCATTGCTGCGGCACACCACATCAATCTAGTTGCCGAGCGCAAATTTTTTGGCCTGACCGGGCGCTTTAGTCACTTGGGTCAGGATGTTCGTCTGCTGATTCCCACCACGTTCATGAACCGCAGCGGACAATCAGTCGCGGCGCTTGCTGGCTTTTATCGTATCCCGGTAGACGCCATACTGGTGGCTCACGATGAACTTGATCTGCCACCCGGCGTTGCCAAGCTCAAGCAAGGCGGCGGCCATGGCGGTCATAACGGGTTACGCGACATCATCGCGCAACTCGGCAATCAAAATACATTCCACCGCCTGCGGCTTGGCATTGGCCACCCGGGTGATGCCAGTAAGGTCTCTGGATTTGTCTTGAGTCGAGCGCCTCGCGCCGAGCAGGAAAAACTGGACACCAGTATCGATTTTGCCCTCGGCGTGCTGCCGGATATCTTCGCCGGTGAATGGAACCGTGCGATGAAGAACCTGCACAGCCAGAAGGCTTGACTAACTCCGAGGGGAAATATCATGGGATTTAACTGCGGCATCGTCGGCCTACCTAACGTCGGCAAGTCCACTCTTTTCAACGCCCTGACTAAATCCGGCATTGCGGCAGAGAACTTTCCCTTCTGCACCATTGAGCCGAACACCGGCATTGTGGCGATGCCTGACGTACGCCTTGATGCCTTGGCAGCCATTGTCAAACCAAAGCGTATCTTGCCGACTACCATGGAGTTCGTCGATATCGCTGGCCTAGTCGCGGGCGCATCGAAAGGTGAAGGGCTGGGCAACAAGTTCCTCGCCAACATCCGTGAAACCGATGCAATCGCTCACGTCGTCCGCTGCTTCGAAGACGAGAACGTTATTCACGTTTCCAACAGCGTTGACCCCAAACGTGATATCGAGATCATTGACCTGGAATTGATCTTCGCCGACCTCGACAGCTGTGAAAAACAACTGCAGAAAGTCACGCGCAATGCCAAAGGCGGTGACAAGGACGCAGTCATTCAGAAAGGCTTGCTGGAACAACTCATCACTCACTTCACCGAAGGCAAGCCAGCGCGCAGCCTGATGAAGAACATGAGCACCGATGAGAAGGCAGCCATTCGCGGCTTCCACCTGTTGACCACGAAGCCAGTCATGTACATCGCCAACGTTGCCGAAGACGGCTTCGAAAACAACCCGCTGCTGGACGTGGTTCGCGCCATTGCCAAAGAAGAAGGCGCGATTGTGGTGCCGGTTTGTAACAAGATCGAAGCAGAAATTGCCGAACTTGATGATGGCGAAGAAAAAGACATGTTTCTCGAAGCCCTAGGCCTTGAAGAACCCGGTTTGAACAGGGTAATTCGTGCTGGTTACGAGATGCTGCACCTGCAAACCTACTTCACCGCTGGCGTTGAAGAAGTCCGTGCGTGGACCGTCCGCGTCGGCGCCACCGGTCCTCAAGCTGCAGGCGTAATTCACACCGACTTCGAAAAAGGCTTCATCCGCGCCGAAGTCATCGCCTATGACGACTTCATTCAGTACAAGGGCGAAGCCGGTGCTAAAGAAGCCGGTAAATGGCGCCTGGAAGGCAAGGAATACATTGTCAAAGACGGCGACGTAATGCACTTCCGCTTTAACGTCTGACGAATTCCGTGGAGTTTCACAGCGTTTGGTAAACCTCAAAACCCTCGTAACCGCTAGCCGATACGGGGGTTTTGTTTGTTACCAACGAAGCCATCGCGGCCCGAGCAACGCACCGATGGCTGCTGGAACCAGCATGCCCAGTAAGTACCAGGCGCCCCAAAATGGAACTTCCATTTCTGGGCAATGCAAGCTGTATGCAAGCGTAGCCATCGCACCGGCCATCAATCCGCCACAGGCACCTGCTAGTACCAGTCGCGTGGGCGCAAGTCCACGTAGGGCCCAGAAAACGGCAATGAATCCTGGAATCGACAGCAAGGTAATGTTCAACGCACACACCCGCCACGTCTTGCCGAGGATAATCGCAACGCGCGCATCGGGTGCTGCGCTCATGAGGACATAAAGGGTGCCGGCCCATACCGCCGCAACTGCCGCAACGATCAGGAGTTTTCCGGAGCCAAGGGTTGTGCCGGGTCTTGCCAGCCGCGAAACCGAACGGAGCGCACCCATCATCAGGCATAGAGGAAAACCGATCTTCGCCCAAAAAATTGGCGTTGCCGCAATTTTAGCCAGGTCTGGACGAATGCCCAGTACAGTCGCCACCAACAAGGTGGCAGCCATTAGTCCCACCAACACGGCGACACCAAAGCGTTTGGGCAGGGCATTGCGGTCAACCGGGGTAACGCCCGACGCGAGCATGGTAATAAAATCGTCAGTTTTCATCGTGCACCTATAATTCTCGCCGCCAACGCCTTAAGCCCGCGATGTATGCCTATCTTCACAGCCGACTCCGATAATCCCGTCATGTGCGCAGTTTCCGTTACCGTCAATCCTTCAAGCTTCACATGCACGATGGGTAGACGCTGACGTTCAGGCAGCTGCGCCAACAACTTGCGTAGGTCGCGACTGGCCTGCGCAGGTTCTAGCTCGGGCTCGGCAAACAGCTCGGACACATCGTCGAGACAGTCGTTAAACACCTCACGGCGTGACCTGCCTCGAAAAAAATCAGTAAGCTTGTAGCGCGCAATAGCAAAGACCCAAGCGGTCAGAGGTTGATCCACTCGGTACGTATGGCGCCCGTTATGAACGGCGAGTAAGACCTCTTGCAACAAGTCCTCGGATTCTTCGGGTTGCCGTTGAAGTTTCGCTCGCAAAAAGCCGCGCACATGACCGCTTAATTCAGACAGAAACTCCCGATAAGCCCATTCGTCTCCGTTTAAACCGTCGAGGAACAAGCGTTGAAGATGGAGTTCTCTGCTGCGCAACGTGTCGTTATGTGTAATTCGTTCCATCGTCCGCCCTGGTTACACGAAGGATAAAAATATTTCGTACCTGCATAACGGCAATGCCAATAACGGGCAGGCGATCATGCTTGTGTTCAACGGCGGAAGGCAACCAGCGGGTTTATTTCGCATATCCAAAAAATATTTTGCGATTGCTGTAACCGGATACGAAAAATCAGCGAACTACCTTTCGGATCGCAAGCACAGCGCACTTCTGCACTGACGAGACGACCTCTTATTTTCATCCGGAGAAATAACCATGAACACTCTGAAACTTGCCGCCCTCGCCGTTGCTTTCTCTTCCTTCGCAGCCGGTGCCATAGCTGCAGAAACCCCAGCAGCGGCAGGCGCCATGGAAAAATGCTACGGCGTTTCAATGGCCGGTCACAACGATTGCAAAGCCGGCGCAGGCACCACCTGTGCAGGCACCGCCAAAATGGACTACCAGGCTAACTCCTGGAAAAACGTTCCAGCGGGTACGTGCACCAGCATCAAGACCCCAAAAGGCATGGGCACTCTGACACCTATGTAACTTCTGCACCACGGGGCACACGCCAATCATGAAGAATCAGTTCCAGATGGGGGCCGGACTCGGCCTCAAACCGGTCCACTATCAGGACGCCTTCGACTGCACAGCCGAGGGCCTCTGGTTCGAAGTTCATCCGGAAAACTACATGGTCGGCGGTGGCCCCCGCTTGGCGTGGCTTGAGGCCATTGGCACTCGACATCCACTGTCATTGCACGGCGTATCACTCTCGCTGGCGGCCGATCGTCCGCCGGATGCAGAGCATTTAAAGCGCCTGAAAAATCTTGCGGATCGCATTCAACCCGGCTTGATCTCCGAGCACTTGGCTTGGTCTGCCTGGCGCGGCCAATACCATCCTGACCTGCTGCCATTTCCCCGCACCGGCGAGGCATTGCGGCGCATCGCCAGTAATGTGAATTGCACACAAGATGCCCTTGGGCGTCGTATCGCGATTGAAAACCCGACCCACTATTTGCACATTGATGGCCATGACTATAGCGAACTGGACTTTCTGACCGAGCTCGGCGAGAGGACAGGCTGTGGCTTGCTGCTGGATGTGAATAATGTGCACATCAGCGCGCACAACTTAGGCTTCGATGCGGCAACCTATCTGGATGCCTTTCCGGCCCTGGCGATCATGGAGATACATCTAGCTGGCCACGCGGAGGATCCGGGAAATTCGACATTACTCATTGATACTCACGACGCACCTATCGCTGAAGACGTCTGGTCTTTGTATGAGCGCTTGATTGGACGAATCGGTATGCGTCCGACATTGATCGAACGTGACGACCACATCCCCGCTTTCGAGGCCCTGCTCGCTGAACGTGACAGAGCGCAATCACGGCTGAATTTTGGGCAGAGTTCGCAACATGGGTTGGCGATATGAAGCCATCCCTTGAGCAGTTTCAAGATTCGTTCATAGAAGCACTCTACGATGCCGAATCCTCCGAGATGAAGTCGCTGACCCAGCAGCCCGGCTTTGCGGTTTATCGCAATACGGTGCTCAAAGGTGCAACCGACGCGTTGCTCGCCAACTTCCCAACCATAGAGCGACTCGTGGGCACCGACTGGCTCCGAAGCGCGGCCACACTCCATGCCCGAATGTCGCCGCCCACGGACGCCCGGTTGCTGCACTACGGGGCCGAATTTCCGCGTTTTCTCGACGGCTTTGAGCACGCACAAGAAATGCCCTATCTGGGCGACGTCGCCCTTTTGGACCTGCTCTGGACACAGGTGCATTGCGCCGAAGATGAACCTGTCTTTGAGATAAGCACCTTAGCGCGGCTTTCACCGACGGACTTGGCCAAGAGCCAGCTTACACCTCGGGCTGCTTGCCGCTGGGCTTGGTTGCCTGACTCTCCGGCCTACACGATCTGGCGTGTCAATCGCGAACAGCTAGAAATGCCCGACGACCTCGATTGGCAGGGCGAAGGCGCGCTTCTAACGCGAAAGGCGGAAAAAGTGCACTGGCAGGCTGCCAGTGCTGCTGACTGTGCCTTTCTCGCCGCTTGTGCGGCCGGTCTGCCTCTGGACCAAGCCGCAGACCGAGCTATCGCAGTCGAGCCTGCCGTGGACTTGGAAAACCTCATTATCCGTTTGGTGACCGCTGAGGCATTCGTGGCGGCGAGCCAAGGTTAATTATTCTAAAAACGTAATGCCCACCTAACTGATGGAGCACTTGATGGACGTTATTCAAACTCACTCATCCGGCAACGATAGATCTCTGCGTAAACACTGGAACCGCGTTGCATGCCGACTGGAAACACTGATTGGCGATTCTCTGCTAGCGCTGGTGGCTCGTCTCTCAATCGCCGCAATTTTCTTTATGTCCGGGCGAACCAAGGTCAGTGGCTTTCTGACGATTACACCGAGTACCTACGAACTGTTCCGCACGGAATATGCCTTGCCTTTGATCTCTCCAGAACTGGCAGCTCACCTTTCTGCCTACAGCGAGCACTTGTTTCCGGTGCTTCTGGTGCTGGGATTGTTTTCCCGACTGTCAGCATTGGCGCTATTGGGCATGACGCTTGTCATTGAGGTGTTTGTGTACCCTGACGCCTGGCCGACGCATCTTTCCTGGGCGGGTCTGCTGCTTCTCATAGTCGCGCGTGGAGCAGGGTCATTATCACTGGATAGACGACTGGGCATTCGATAGTCCGTCGTTACGGAGAAACCCGACAGGAGGACTCTCGTGTAGAATGCTGCCCGGGTGTCGCCGCAAAATCGCGGTAGGCAGGTTTAATTTTGCGTAGGTCGGGCCGCCACGCGGAGTTGCCGTGCCTATGAGTCCTGATCCTTCGCGTGTTCGTAACACCCGAGAGCCTCGTCAATCGCCTTCCGCTCTGGCATTTATCTCTCGATTTTTCGCTGCAGAATCAGCCGGTGGCTTGATCCTGATGGCCGCTGCTCTGGCGGCGCTCATCGTGGCGAACTCTCCCTGGTCTGCCGTCTACTTTTCGACTCTGCACATCAAAATAGTGGGGCTGTCGATTGAGCACTGGGTAAACGATGGCCTAATGGCCGTCTTTTTCATGTTGGTGGGTCTTGAGATCAAGCGTGAAATGCTGGCCGGCCAGCTATCGAGTTGGAGCCAGCGCGCTCTTCCAGGTTTCGCTGCACTTGGCGGCATGCTGTTTCCTGCGTTGATCTACCTCGCCGTCAACTGGGGCAACACGCAAACCATGGGCGGCTGGGCCATTCCTGCGGCTACCGACATCGCGTTTGCATTAGGTGTACTGTCACTGCTGGGCAAGCGCGTTCCCATTTCTCTGAAAATATTTTTGTCCGCACTCGCGATACTTGATGACCTCGGTGCCGTGCTGATCATTGCCGTGTTCTACACCAGCGGCCTGTCCATTAGCATGCTGCTGGCGTCACTGGCGGTTATCGTTTTTCTAGTGATACTCAACCGCTGCGGCGTGAAAAGACTGCTTCCCTATTTGGTAGCCGGCGCCCTGCTATGGTTTTTCATGCTTCAATCGGGCATCCATGCAACCTTGGCCGGGGTGATTCTTGCACTTTGCATTCCGCTGGGCGATCCAAATAGCGAGCGTAAGTCACCCCTTCTTTACCTCGAAGAGAAAGTGCATCCATGGGTCGCTTTCGCCGTGGTCCCTATCTTTGGCTTCGCCAACGCCGGTGTATCCCTTGTTGGTATTTCGCCAAATAACTTAATTGACCCGGTACCACTGGGGGTGACATTAGGGCTGTTGGTAGGAAAGCAGCTTGGGGTCTTCGGTTTGGCGGCGTTGGCCATTCGCTTAGGGTTGGCAAAACTTCCCGAAAACTGTAGCTGGTTACAGCTGTATGGGATCGCCCTTTTGTGTGGTATCGGATTCACGATGAGCCTTTTCATCGGGGCGCTGGCATTCTCAAGTACTCCGCATCTCGTAGACGAGGTGAAGGTGGGAGTACTCTTGGGCTCCATCCTTTCCGCTATTTTTGGGGTGATCGTCCTGTTGCGGGCTGGAAGATACACGCCAGGTTGCCAACCCACCTCTCAGCGGAAAGCTGAATGACAGTGTATCTAGTGGCTCGTCGTGGCGCGTCAATGCGCCCGACGACCGCTAGGTCTTTGATCAATGAGGGCGCTCTGTTCAATCCCGACGCTTGAGCGATCAGTTCAATTGGAAGCGTGCAGTATTGTCACTCAGTGCCCGACTACCTTTGCTGAGCATGTCTGCCGCTTGATTGACGGCCCGTGCACCCTCCAGTAATCGACCAGCAGCCTGATCAACCTGTTGAATGTTGCTACTGACTTCATCAGCCGTGCTCGCTTGCTCTTCGACCGCCGTGGAGATCTGCGCCAAGGTGTCGGTTACACCCTGCACCGCTGTGGCGATTTCTCCCAAACGCTGGCCCAACCCCGTCACCGCAGCAGCGTCATTGACGGCCTGACCACACGCTGCATCCATCAGACCGACCGCTTGACTCACGGTGGTGCGCAGGCTGTCGACCGTCCCGGCAATTTGCGCGGTCGACGCCTGCGTACGTTGTGAAAGACTGCGCACTTCATCGGCGACCACTGCGAAACCCCTGCCCTGCTCGCCCGCGCGCGCCGCTTCGATAGCCGCATTGAGTGCCAACAGGTTGGTCTGTTCGGCGATGCCACGAATCGCATCCACCACAGATTGAATCTGCTGCCCTTGCTCACTGACTCGCCCCAGCGCTGCGGCGGTGTCAGTCAGGCGTTGGTTAAGTTGCTGAATACTTTCGGTAGTTCGAAGGCTGTCGCGGCTACTCTCTTCTGCGACATGTCGGGTGTGCTGTGCACTGGCGGACGCCTGCTCACAACTTTTCGCTACACCTTGGGAGGTCGCCGCCAGTTGGGTGGCAGCGGTTGCGATCTGGCTGATCTGCAGCTGTTGGTCCTCAACCTCATTCAGGGTGCGGCTGGACTGGCTATTGAGCGTTTGCACTGCGCCACTCAATTGCAGCGTTTCGTGATCAACACCTAGCAAGCTGGTACGCAACTGCACTACCGCGACGTTGAGTGCGGTACTGATTGCTGCCAGCTCGTCGCGCCCTTCCACTGGTACTTGAACGCAGAGATTACCGTCACGCAGCGACTGCGCCAGGGTGGTGATGCCACTGGCGCTGCGCCGGATCGACGCCTGCAAACACACAAATAGATACAGCGCTGCCAGTAGCAACAAACCAAACACAGCGGCGACCGGAATTAACTGCCTAATGGATTGATCATGGTAATAGCCCAGACGATCGTCCAATGACACCAGCGATTGGTGACGCAACGCGGCCAAATCGCTCAGCAACACATCAATGCTACGCTCAAAACCATCAGTTTTGAGGCTGATGCTCCCGCCAAACACGCCTTCATCCAACACTTTTAATTCGCTGTCCAACCGTTGCTGGCTTTTACGGTACTGATCGGCCCAAGGCTGCATTTCTCGCGGCAACCTGGCTTCCAGCGAAGCACCGGTTTTGCTCAGTTGATCACGCGCGTCGCCCAGACGTCCACGCAGGTCGCGCATCTGCAAACGGCTTTGCATGGTGAATTGACCGGACGAGATCGACGTTTGTCCGACGCTGGCCAATCGACCTACCCGTTCGATGAGGTCCGGTGCTTGCTGGGTGGATATTTGCATCAACACATAGGTTTCACGCCAAGGGTCGATATTCAGGCCGCTGTCCAACGCGATTTGTTCGCGCAGATTTTGCAGCGCGGTCAGTGCTGCGGTGAAACGCTCGTAGCCGTCTGGCCACCACCCTACCGTGCGCAGGGCCGCAGAATCCAAACCCGTGGTGGCACTTTGTAGCGTCTGGTAACGATTCAGTGTGTCGGCTTGGGCACCGCTGCTGTGCAACTCAGTGCCCAATTTCGCGAGCTCCTGGACGACGACAGGGGTTGCTGCATCCAGGCCAGCCATCGCTTCACGTGCCGCTGGCGTCGGTTCGTGAAGAATATCGGCCGCTTTCCAGCGCGCCGCCCGATCGCGTTGTGCCGCCAACAGATTATCCAGCGAATCCAGTGCCGACAACTGGCGCACCCCCGCGCGCTCGCCAGATATCAGAGCCAGCTTGTCGTGATAATCCTGCCCGATCATCCATAAGCTGCCCACTAACGGCAGCATGAACAACAGGAAAAGCAGCTGAAACTTTCGAGCAAATCCGAAACGCCCTAACAGGCGAATCCCCGGGGACAAAAGTGTCAGCATTTGAAACCTCTCATCTTTACGCCCTTCCTTCGCTTGTGGCCCTGGAGGGCGCTAGTTGCAAAGACCCGGCAGATCGCCGTTGTATTCGATTGGAAGCAAGAACCAGACCGTTAATACATAACGGTTAGCCCTTAATTACCACCTGAGCGCAGCGCCAGCGGGTTGACCATCCCCACCGCTATTGCCATACCTACCAAAGCTGGCAAATGCTCAGCCTGCATGCGCTTCATCACCCGCGACCGATAGAGATCAACGGTTTTTGCACTAATTTCCAGTTGCGCAGCAATTTCGCGGGTCGTATAGCCCTGCACCAGCGGCAGCAATACGTCGCGCTCGCGGGGGGTCAAGGTGAGTAGGCGCGCTTGCAATGCCGCGTGACCGTGGTCATCCGACGGGTTTGCACCAACGCTTTGCAGCGCTTGCTGCACGCTGTCCAACAACAACTGTTGGTTGTAAGGCTTTTCAATGAAGTCGTGGGCCCCCGCCTTGAAAGCCCGCACTACAATGGGCACGTCAGCATGGCCGCTAACGAAAATCACTGGCAAATGAAGATCCCGGGCACGCATCTCTTCCTGCACATTCAGGCCACCCATGCCGGGCATCCGCACGTCTAGTAACACGCATGCATTGAGCTGGGCATCGCACGCCTCAAGAAAAGAGCGCCCACTGGTAAACGGCAGCGCTTTGAGGCCCACCGACTCCAGCAACCAGACGGTCGAATCGAGCATGCCCTGGTCATCATCGACCACATACACCACTTGCTCCGCAACGCGGGTCATTCGTTCACTCCTGATGCGGTTTTAGACGGACCCACGCGTGGCAAATAACACAACAGCATTAAGCCAACCGGCAGGCGTCGGGCTTTTAGCTCGCCACCCAGCCCTTCGATGATATTTCGACTCATGGACAAGCCCAGGCCCAAACCCTCGACTTTACTGGTGTAAAAAGGTGTGAAGATTTTTTCAAGTTCCGACTCGCTCACTCCCGGCCCTTGGTCCTGGACACTCAGCTCGATGCGCCCATCAACGGCAAGCTCAGCCGCCAACACAATCGTCGATGAACGACCAGGATGCGCCTCGCGGTTGGCGTCGATGGCATTGCGTAACACGTTGAGCAGTACCTGTTCCAGTAACACTCTATCGGCGTAGATCGGCGGAAGATTATCCGGTAACCGCTCTTTTATCGTCACTTGGCAATCGTTAGCTTCCCACGCACACAGACCAACCACTCCGCGGGCCACTTCGCTGGTGTCCAAAGCCTGCATCTGCCGTCGCCCTTTACGCAGAAAAGCGCGTAGCCGCTTAATCACTTCAGACGCGCGATTGGCATGGTCGGTGATGTGCTCAAGGCCCTGCGCCACACGCTCGGCCGCCTGAGGGTGAGTGCCCAACGCCTGCAAGTAACGCTGGCTGGCGCTGGCATAGTTGACGATCGCAGCCAGCGGTTGATTGATTTCGTGGGCAATGCCCGACGCCATCTCACCCAAGGTTACAAGCCGCGCCGTGTGCGCCAACTCATCTTCAAGACGCCGGTGACGCTCGTCCGCCTGGACCCGGGCGGTCACGTCCCGAGACACGCTGATAACTTCGACCACGGCGCCGGTGTAGGTTTCGCGAATTGCCCGGCTGGCTGTTTCGAACCACAGATAGTGCCCATCACGGTGGCGGATTCGGTAAGTCATCGTGTGATAACCCTCTTGGGTAAGCGCATCGCGGGCACGGTTGATCAGTCCCGCCAAGCCCTGACCATGAAACAAACCTTGCGCCAATAAACCTTGCAACTCCCCGGGCCAATAACCCAGCAACGTCCAGGCAGCGGGTGACGCATCAATAAAGTGACCTTCAGGCGTGTGACGGGAAATCAGATCCGTGGTGTTTTCGGTGATCAATCGGTACAGCCGCCTTGCTTTGGCCGCTTCTCTCTCGGCCACAATCTGCTCGGTGGCCTCTCGACAGCGTGCCAGTACCTGGTTTTCCTGGGGAACAGGGATGAAAGTCCACAAAAAAATCCGTTGTTCCCAGCAGGCTTCAACCTCTTCGATCGGCCGTTGCTGTTCTAGGCAAGCGCGAACCAGCGCAGATTGATTCACCGGTAACAGTGCTGTTACGTCGGTAGAGGGCCACTGCGCGAGTACGTTCAGCAGCGCCAGGTTGAGTTCAATCGCACGCGCCTGATCATCGAGCAACAGGCTAGGTTGCGGGTCGTGACTCAACAGCACCGAGACGTGCGAGGGGAAAATCCGGGGGGAAGTCATCAGATGCCCTGTCGTGAAATGAGTACGCGGGGGGCTACCTCATTCGATGCGAAGTCAGCCAAACGGTAGCGAACGATATATATAGTATATCTACTATATGATTAAGGTATTACTTCCATACTTGCCCGTGATTGATATATAAAACACGCCGGACTTAAAGCTACCCCATATGGCAATGCCTGTAGGGTCAGCGATAGAGCTAACAATCAGCCAACCGAGTACCTCTACATGTCGATCTTCGAGCAAGGGCTTGCCCCTGCGGCGGTCAATCATATCGCGTTGTCTCCGCTCAGCTTCATTGAGCGCACTGCTTACGTTTACCCTAACTACCCTGCCGTTATCCATGGTTCGATCCGTCGCACCTGGGCGCAAACCTATGCCCGCTGCCGACGCCTGGCCTCAGCCCTGCAAGGTCGAGGCATCGGTAAGAACGATACCGTAGCGCTAATGTTGCCCAATATCCCGGCGATGCTCGAAGCACACTTTGCAGTACCAATGATCGGTGCCGTATTAAATCCGCTCAACGTGCGCCTGGATGCCGAGGCAATTGCCTTTATGCTGGGGCATGGCGAAGCCAAAGTGTTGATCACTGACCGCGAATTTTATGACGTCGTCCGCACTGCGCTCAGCATGCTGGAACATCCGCCACTGGTAATTGACGTGGATGACCCCGAGTACGGCGAAGGTCAAGCCGTCAGCACGCTGGATTACGAGGCGTTACTGGCGGAAGGCGATCCACACTTTGATTGGCAGTGGCCTGCGGATGAGTGGCAAGCGATTTCGTTGAGCTACACCTCTGGCACTACCGGCAACCCTAAGGGCGTGGTTTACCACCATCGCGGCGCTTACTTGAGTTCGTTGGGCAACCAAATGACCTGGAGCATGGGCAATCACCCGATTTTCCTCTGGACGTTGCCGATGTTTCACTGCAACGGCTGGTGCTACCCGTGGACGATTACCGCCATGGCTGGCGTGCATGTGTTTTTGCGCCGCGTAGATCCACAGAAAATCCTTACCCTGATTCACGAACACCAGATCACCCACTTCTGTGGCGCGCCTATCGTACTGAACGCGTTGATCAACATGCCGGATTCAGCCAAAGCAGCCATCGATCACCCGGTGAACGCCATGGTCGCGGGCGCAGCGCCGCCCGCCAAAGTGATTGGCGCAGTAGAAGAAATGGGCATCAAAGTTACCCACGTGTATGGCCTCACCGAGAGCTACGGCCCGGTCACGATTTGTGCTTGGCACAGCGAATGGGATGAGTTGTCGCTGGATGAGCGCGCTCAAGTCAAATCTCGCCAGGGCGTGCGCTACTCGACCCTGGAAGGGCTGATGGTCGCCGATCCGAAAACCCTGGAGCCCACCCCGCGCGACGGCGAGACCATCGGCGAAATATTCATGCGTGGCAATACGATCATGAAGGGCTACTTGAAGAACCCGAGCGCCACCGCCGAAGCGTTCGAAGGCGACTGGTTTCACACCGGCGACCTGGCTGTGTGTCACCCCGACGGTTATGTCGAGATCAAGGACCGGCTCAAAGACATCATCATTTCCGGCGGCGAAAACATCTCCACCATCGAACTCGAAGGCGTGCTGTATCGCCACCCAGCAGTACTCGAAGCCGCTGTGGTTGCCCGCCCCGACGAGAAATGGGGCGAAACGCCCTGCGCGTTTGTTACCCTCAAAGCGGATCACGGGCACGTTCGCGAAGCCGATATCATCAGCTTCTGCCGCGAACACTTGGCGGGCTTCAAGGTACCGCGCACGGTGGTGTTCAGCCTGTTGCCGAAAACCTCCACCGGCAAAATTCAAAAGTTCGTGCTGCGCGAAACAGCCAAGAACCTTTAACTGTTTAAACGAGGTTCACCTGATGCCTGAATTCAACGCTCCCGTGCGGGACATGCGCTTTGTTCTGCACGAAGTATTTGACGCCCCGGCGCTGTGGGCACGCTTGCCCGCCTTGGCCGAAATCGTCGACGCCGCCACCGCAGACGCCATTCTTGAAGAAGCGGCCAAAGTCACTGGACAGCTGATCGCCCCACTGAACCGCAGCGGTGACGAAGAAGGTGCGCAATGGCACACAGGCCAAGTCAGCACGCCCACAGGCTTTAAGCAGGCCTACGCCACCTATATAGAAGGTGGCTGGGTCGGCCTGTCCGGCAACGATCAGTTCGGCGGCATGGGCATGCCGAAAATGCTCGCCGTGCAATTTGAAGAAATGCTCTACGGCGCGAACTCCAGTTTCGCGCTGTACTCGGCTCTCAGTTCCGGCGCGTGCCTGGCCATTGACGCCCACGCCAGCGAAGCTCTGAAAAGCCTGTACTTGCCACCGATGTACCAAGGCCGCTGGGCTGGGTCCATGTGCTTGACCGAAGCCCATGCTGGCACCGACCTGGGCATCATCCGTAGCCGCGCAGAACCCCAGTCCGATGGCAGTTTCAGTATCAGCGGCAGCAAGATATTCATTACTGGTGGCGAGCAGGATCTTACGGAGAACATCATCCATTTGGTGTTGGCCAAATTGCCCGACGCGCCGGCTGGCCCTAAAGGAATTTCACTGTTTCTGGTGCCAAAAATACGGGTCAACGCTGACGGCTCACTGGCGGAGCCCAACGCGGTGACCTGTGGTTCGATTGAACACAAGATGGGCATCAAGGCCTCGGCCACTTGTGTGATGAACTTTGACGGCGCCAGCGGCTGGTTGATCGGGGAGGCGCATAAAGGCCTGGCGGCGATGTTCACCATGATGAATTACGAACGCTTGTCCATCGGGATTCAGGGCATCGGTTGCGCCCAAGCCTCCTACCAAAGCGCCGTCGCCTACGCCCGCGAACGCATCCAAAGTCGCGCGCCAACCGGCGCCGTGGCCAAGGACAAAATCGCCGACCCGATCATCGTCCACCCCGACGTGCGTCGCATGCTGCTCAGCATGAAGTCCATGACCGAAGGCGGCCGCGCATTTGCCAGCTACGTTGGGCAACAACTGGACCTTGCGAAGTTCTCTGACGATGCTCAAGAGCGGCAAGACGCTCAATCGTTGGTCGCCCTGCTAACCCCGGTCGCCAAAGCATTTTTCACCGATACTGGGTTGGAGAGCTGCATCAACGGCCAGCAAGTGCTGGGCGGCCACGGCTACATTCGCGAATGGGGCCAGGAACAACTGGTACGCGACGTACGCATTGCGCAGATCTACGAAGGCACCAATGGCATCCAGGCACTGGACCTGATCGGACGCAAAGTGGTGATGGACAAGGGCGTCGCGCTGCGTCAGTTCACCGCCGAAATTCGAACCTTCGCGGACCAGCCGGGAGTGACCTACTCGGCGCCATTGCTCGACGCGGTGCAGCGCTTGGAAAACCTGAGCGACTGGGTACAAGAACAGGCCGACAGCAACCGCAACGAAATCGGCGCCGCCTCGGTCGAGTATCTGCACCTGTTCGGCTACGTCGCCTACGCCTACCTGTGGGCACGCATGTCTCACGTCGCCGAGGGCAAAAGAGCTGAAGATGTGGCCTTCTACGGCGCAAAAATCGCCACCGCCCATTTTTACTTTAGCCGGATGCTCCCACGAATAATCAGCCTGGAACACAGCATCCGTGCCGGAAGCGAGTCGTTATACGGGTTAACCGCTGAGCAGTTTTAAAGCATTGAATGGATAGAGGTTACGGGATTGCTCGCTGAGCGCTTGGGGAAATGTCGGGTCTGACCGTATCGAGGGCTAACCGCTTGATCGCACGGATAAATTCTCAAGAACAACGCTTGACACATTTCCCGTATCCGCGAATAATGCGCGCCACTTGGCTACATAGCTCAGTTGGTTAGAGCATAGCATTCATAATGCTGGGGTCCGGGGTTCAAGTCCCTGTGTAGCCACCAAGTACCGGTTTACAGATGTCTACAGCAGTCTATAAACCACCTCAAGAAGCCCGCCTAGTGCGGGTTTTCTTGTTTCTGGCTGTTTATCCCTATCTACCCCTATCTCTACCAACCTTGTATGCCTACGTGTATGCTTTCAAAATAATTGAACTGGAGGCATACAAGGGATGAAGCGCTCAGATATCAAGCGTCGGCCGATGGCGGACACCACCCTGTCCAGCCTCGAACCCGAAGCCACCGCCTACCGCGAAATCGATGGTTCCGGCCTGTATTTCAGGGTCAAACCCAATGGGAGCAAGTCGTGGGAGCTGCGCTACAAGAAGCTAGACGGCAAATGGTCCTGGCTGGGCGTGGGCGGATATGGAACCGGCGAAGGTCAGTATTTGGGCGCTCAGGCTCGAATCAAGTCTGAGGAGCTGCGTTCTGACGCCGCCCAGGGCAATAACCCGATAGTTACCAAACAGGCGCGCAAGGCTGCTGAGATTGAGGCTGCCAACGATACGTTCGAGATCATGGCGCGGGAATGGTACTCGTCACGGCTTGCCAACTGGGATGCAGGCACAGCCAAGCGAATCATCGGCGCACTGGAGCGTCATGTGTTCCCTACTTTCGGAAAGCGCTCGTACAACAACATTTCCTCAATGGAGTGGATGGAATTGTTACGTGGACTGGAGCAGCAAGGCATCTTGGAGCAGATGAGCCGGGTACGCGCCTACTGCAAGGACGTTTACGATCTGGCCCGAGTTACTGGCCGCGCCGTAAATAATCCCCTAGAAGGCGTCCACAAGTTCCTATCTACCGGCAAAGCCGAAAACTACGCTCATGTTTCAGCCGAGGAGCTGCCCGCCCTTCTGCGCGCCATTCAGTTGTACCCGCACGCTAAGGATGTGCAGTTGGGCTTACGTCTCCTCACGCTGTTGGCAGTGCGTCCTAGCGAGCTGCGTGAAGCGCATTGGTCTGAGTTCGACCTGGCCAAAAAGCTCTGGACAATCCCTGTCGAGCGTAAAGGCCGTAAGAAGGGTCGTGAACACCTGGTACCGCTCTGTCGTCAGGCTATCGAGCTGCTCAAGGAACTGTACCCGATCACCGGAGCGTATCCACTGCTCTTCCCCGGACGGAGTGATCGAACCAAGCCACGTAGCGATACCGTGTTCCTGATGGCGCTGCGCAGGATCGGCTACGAAGGACGCCAGACTGGCCACGGATTCCGGCACATAGCGAGTACCACTCTCAACGAACACGGATTCATCGCCGACCACATCGAGGCGCAGCTAAGCCACAAGCCCCAAGGTGTTCGCGGGATATACAACAAGGCTCAATATTTAGAACAACGTAAAAGCATGATGCAGTGGTACGCCGACTACTTGGACAAGTTAGCAGCGGGCAATGTAATAGCAATCAGGAGCGCTTAAACATGCAGAGCTTTGACGACTTTGACGACCTGCCAGACCTGGGACACTGGAAGTCAGTAATGGAATTCAGCGTAGAACAGGCTGCACTACTACTCGCAATGATTGATCCGTTCGACTACGACACCCTGGACAGAGCAAAACGGCAAAATGTACCCCGCTGGAAAAACGCACACGGGCACGCCCTAGGCATTGTCTCCGCTATTAGGCAAGGTTTGATTTCTCCAGTTGTGTGCATGGGCCACATCTATGTCGAAACTAACGACTGGAACGGAAACCCGACAATGGAGAGAATTCTAAGAGTTGCGCGCCCCGCTGAACGCGAGGTTGAAATTAGCTTGCCCGACACAATCATCACCCGCGCCTCATTAGTGGCATGGATCGAAAGCGAGAAGGTGCAGGTTACAAGGCCACCGAAGCCCGTCACCAAAACCATAGCAGTGCAAACCATCGCTAGGGCGATCGAACCGGCCGTACCACAACCGGCTCCGCTTGCCTTGCCTCCATACGGTCACTCGTCAGAAGGTTTAGATCTGGTACAGGAGACCATCAAGCACTTCTGGGCAACCTACGACGAGGACGACATTAGCACCGCGCCATCAAAGGAAGACATCCTCAAGTTTCTAACGACCAAGGGTGCATCTGGTCGCATGTCAGAGGCGGTTGACATCATCCTACGGCCCTTCAACTTAAGGACTGCACACCTGAGAAACCGCAAGGTGCTCACCCGAGGAGACGAGTGAAACCGGGGGTTTCGACTATGGTGCTCACCCGACCGGACGATCTGGGCGGGCACTCTAGCTCTCCCTCGTGTGCCAGGCACTGCACACCCAAGCAGGGTTGATTACCACCCGTCGCCAACTGCCAACCTGTTTCTGTCTTCATCCACATCAGGAAACAGATATGAGCAACATTACCCCAGTAACACCGGTCAGCGCTGACGTGCGCTCTACTTACGACCCCTCCACCACCATCATTCGCATGGACGAACTTGAGGCCATTACCGGCATCAAGCGGCCCACCGTCTACAAGCGTCTTAAGGACGATCCGACATTCCCCAAACCAGTGCCACTGAGCGATAGCAAGTCGAGGGGCGCGCCGGTTGGCTGGATTCTTGGCGAAGTACAAACTTGGGTTCGTCAGCGTATGGCAATGCGTGGTGCTGCATGAAAGCCCTTGTCTATTCACATCTCCAGCTGTATCGTTCTGCCGTCGCTGCAAATTCAGCGACCCGGTTTGGTCGCCGGACTATCTCTAGACGCAACAGCGTCCAAGTTCCAAAAACAGGCGCTTTTTTTGTGCCCGTAATTTCGAATTATGGTGGCTGTGCGCAGGACACCTTCGGGTGTGCCGGTTTCCTAGAGTACCGGTCGACCAACCTACGTACAGCCGCCACCTTAGCTTGCTTGGTCGCAAACGGTGGCGGTTCCTCAACTCCAGGAGCGTCACCAATGCAGTTCTCCACACCTATCCAAGATCCGTCTGTTCTCATCGGCAAAGCCGGTGCCCACCGCGCAATGGCTTTGGCCGCACTTCACGCAAACTCCAGCCTCTCAGTTCGTCTAAAACGTTACAACGCCCACATGCAAACCGCACGCAGCCTCGAAGCTCAGGCGGTGGCGAAATGACTTTCCAACTCGGAACACTCGCCCACGCTGCCGATGACCACGGCAACCGCTTGGCCACTGCCGGCTTGGCGCTCGAAACGCTTGCCAATCTGCTAGGCCTTGACGGTAGCGAACATGGCCTCAGTGACTCCCAGGCGTATGGCTTGACCTGCGCGGTGAGCTCTATCGCCGCCTTGGTTCGTGACGCGGGGTTTGACCTTTGCGGCAAGGCTGAATCGGAGGTGCGGAAATGATTACCTCTACAGAAGTCACCAACGTTGCCAACGAAGCTCTCGATCAACTCAAGGTTGCCAAGGAATATCTGGACTGGTTTGACTCTTTGAGCTGGGCGATCAGCACCACACTTAAGGCTGGTCATCACCACCACGCTGAATGCTTGGCCGGTGCCCTTCAATACCTGGCTGGTGATTATCAAAGCCTTCTTGAATCTGACATCAAGAGCTTTAACGAGCGCCTCGATAACATCGACCTGAGGGTCTAACCATGAAGATTCAAAAAGACGCATCAGCGTCGGCGGACTCGTTCGGCCCGAAGAAAGTTATCGAGCTATTTTTCATCACTCATCCGCGAGCGCCGAAGGCTCTAATGGGGCCATTCTTGACGGAGGACGACGCCGAGTGCGGCCGCATTATCATGCGAAGTGCCGACGCAGTAGTGACGTCCTCTCTTGTCGATTCCATAGATGAATTGACCCGCTGGCACGGCGTCAATAATGGGGCTATCTGCCGAGCCTTTGCGGGCAACGGTGATCACCATGACTGATGCACCGGTTCTTTTCCGTGAAACCCTGCAATCGATCTACGGCCCACTGGATTGGCTACCTGAACCAGACGGCGATATTCACCGGTTCCATGTCCCCGGAGATAAGTCCGGCAGTGTGAATGGTTGGTACGTCCTTTATCTGGACGGCATCGCTTCCGGCGCGTTTGGTAGTTGGAAAACCGGTGGCGCAATGAGCTGGTGTAGTCGTGAGCCGCTGGACACCCGCGAGGCCGAGCAGATTCGACAACGCATCGATCAGGCCCGGCGCCAGCGCGAAGCCGGGCAGCAACGTCGCCAGCAAGCCGCTGCCAAGTACGCACAGCGCCTATGGGGGACGAGTCGCCCAGCCGACCCCGAACACCCATACCTGAGCAAGAAACGCGTCCACGCCAATAACCTCCGTCAGATCGATGACGTGTTGCTGGTGCCTATGTATGCGGATGGAGCATTGGTCAACATCCAGCGCATCAGCGCGGATGGCGAAAAGCGCTTCCTATTCGGCGGACAGGTAACCGGCGCTTACTACGTACTGGGCGATGTATCCCGAAGCCAGAAAGTCTACATCGCCGAAGGCTTGGCCACCGCGTTGACCCTGCACAAACTATCCGGTTCACCAGTCGTGGCCGCCATGAATTCGGGGAATCTGGCGCCGGTGGCGCTGGCGCTTAAAGCTAAATATTCAGCTCACGAAATCATTATTGCTGGCGATGATGACCGCATGACTGAGGGTAATCCCGGACGCCGGTTTGCGGTGGGAGCGGCTATCAAGGCGATGGTAAAGGTCTGTTTTCCAATTTGGCCGGAAGAAGCACCACCGGAACTGACGGACTTCAATGATCTGGTCAACTGGAGGGCAGACCATGAAGCCTGCCAATGAACTCATGACGACGCCGATCATTCCAGACGCCAAGGCGGTATGGAAGGTAAACGCCGTGAAGGCATCAAGCATTAAGCCTGTAGCCATTCGCTGGCTTTGGCCTGGCTGGCTCGCCCAAGGGAAGCTCCATATTCTGGCGGGTGCTGGCGGTACCGGGAAAACCACTTTGCTTCTGGGGCTGATCGCCACGATCACAACGGCGGGGCGCTGGCCTGATGGCGAAAGGTGCCGAGAAGCCGGGAACGCTCTGATTTGGTCGAGCGAGGATGATCCCTCGGACACCCTGGTGCCGCGGCTGATCGCAGCGGGCGCCGATATGAGCCGCGTTTACATCATCCAAGGTCGCATCAATGCCCAAGGGGAAGTCGATCCGTTCGACCCAGCCAACGACATTGGGTTGCTGAAAACCACCACACAGGAAATCGGAGGTGTCGCATTGCTGATGCTTGACCCGGTGGTTAGCGCTGTAAAGGGCGATATGCACAAGGCCAATGACGTGCGTAGAGGCCTGCAGGGTGTGGTGGACTTCGCCGAGCAGAACATGTGTGCGGTGATCGGTATCAGCCACTTTGCCAAGGGTGGCGCAGGATCATCGCCGGCGGATCGGGTAATTGGCTCACAAGCATTCTCGGCGCTGGCCAGGACGGTGTTAGTTGCCGCAAAGCAAGAAGACTCCGATATGCGAGTGCTGGCGCGGGCAAAGTCCAACATCGGCACCGATGAGGGTGGTGTCTCTTACACCATTGAGCCGGTCACGATTGATGGCGGCATCGAAACCACTTGCGTGATGTGGGGCGATGCCATCACAGGGAGCGCCCGAGAGATCCTTGGTGACGTTGAGGCGACAGGCGACGAAGGACACTCTGATAACGATGACCCATCAGAAGCATTGCGCCGGATTCTGAGCTCAGGAGCGCTGACCGGAAAAGAGGTTAAGCAATTGATGACTGAGAACGGGTACAGCCAAAAACAGACCCGCTCCGCACGCGAAAAGCTGTCCGTTGTGACCGTGCGGGAAGGCTTCGGCAAAGAGATAAAAACACTCTGGTCACTGCCACAAGCAGAAGGCCCATTCGTGCCCTTTCTTCCATTCGTGCCCTCAGATTCCCATTCGTGCCCAGTAAATAACGTGGGCACGAATGACGAAAAAGGGCACGAATGGATAAATGGAGCGGTCATCGCGGGCGCCGAAGAAGCTGAGGTTGGCGAGGATGAGGTGGCGATATGAGCACCGCCATCGACTACCTGGCGCAGTTCGGTTTGTCGACCCGCAAGAAGGGAAACCGGGTGGTGGTATCGCCACGGGCGCTGGTCACGGACGACCTACAGAAATACATCCGCGCGCACCGTCTCGAACTGCTGGCCGAACTAGCCGCCAACGATGGGCTGGCCCGCCACTGTTCCTGGTCGGTGCTTCTTCCTGGTCTCCAACCGTTCCCAATGATCAGTCCTGAGCCGATGACCAGAGACGAAGCTTTGGAAATTGTCAGGTGGCGCTGGCCTGATGGAGATGTGGCATGACCGGCAACTTTGGCAGGAGCACGTCAGGGTCGGCGACCGTGACATTCGCCCCTCTGGCCGTCGGCCCTGAAATAGCGGCAACCATGACAGGCACCACCCGCTCCACGATCTATGACGCAATCGGTTCGGGTGAGCTTCGAGCGTTCAAGTCGGGGCGACGGCGGTTAATTCTGGTGACCGATCTGGAGGTGTGGATTCGGGGGTTAGCGCAGCACAGCTTGTGATCCGTTGCGCTGATGTGATGGAAACATTCCCGGCACATACTGGGGGTGTACGGAAAATTCCGCACACCCACCTACATCACCGTAATTCCGGGTACGTACCGAGATACCCAGAAATCTTTGGGCATCTACCCCGCCAGAACAGCGGGCCAGATCAAATGTGTCTCCGGGACACAGTAATCCGGGAAATACCCGTAATACCGGGTATTCAAACCTGCAATTTGCCGGTTTGAGATACGGAAAATCACGCATGTTCAATCAATCCCAGCTTGGCCGCGTTTCAAACGCGATCAAGTGGGTTACTACGAAACCTTCGTAACATCGTGGTTCGAGACTTTTCAACTTGGCCCGATTTGAAATCTGATCAAGATCGGCACTAAAAACTTTTGCAGTAACTTCCGACGCGATTCGTTGCCAGTTGTTGTAACGAAATTCGTACTTTTGGTCAAAGCGACGTCCGGCGTTGTTTAGACATAGGCGGAAAACTCCGCTGATCTACCCCGTTGAATTCTCAGGTCAGGGGGGGGGGCTGCAGAAAATTGCACACCCAAGGGGTCGATTTCAGATCTGACCCTTGCCACATGGATTTCAAATCTGGCTCGCCCAGGCTTACTGGAGTGGAGGGTGGAAATCCGATTCCTACGTCGATCAATTCTGTCCTAGGGACAGGTTCCGTTTTAAACGGCGCCAGTGGCCAACCTGCAACGCAGGCTTGGGGTCTCCTAAGGTTCAAGGACACCCAGACAACTTACAACGTCAGTGACAGTTAACTCCCTCAGATTGAGGAAGTTGCAACTCCCTTCATTGCAGGAAGTTAACTCTCCCCACTGGTGGATGAGGTAACGGATTGTTAGGGCACCGTTAACGCACCGAGCTCTAACGTTAACCGGGGTCGCGTTTCCCGACCCCCTTGTAGATACCGGAGGGATTTCCGACATCTCATTCAAGCCAATGAGATGTCGGAAATAGGTTTGGATGTCTACCTGTACTTCTTGGCCCACCTGCCCTTCACAACACGGGTAAGGTAGCTATTGAGCCCATGACCAGAGCGTGCCAATTGCTGCAACTGAGCCACGACCGCGGCGCCCGGCCTCGCCCCGTCGTACAGGTATTTCCACCCGTCTTTGAACAAAACAATGATAAATCCTTGACCTATTTCAAAGCCAACCACACCCGAATCCCCACCCAAATTTCCGTATCGTTCCAACTTGGTAATCCTTTTTTAAAAATGGAGTATTGCCACACCCAATGCATGCGACTCAACGACGATCACGCGACAGGAAAACTCAGTATTTGAGCTGTTTTCTGGTGAGTCTGCGCCGTGAGTGCGCCCCCTTTGTTTATCGAGTCGACAGCCTTCATCGCATCACGCTCGAATCGGTATCCCTTAGCGTCATCGATGGGCGTTGCCATCTTTACGACCTGTCCTCCGTTCATAAGGTAATAGGGTCTGCCAGGCGATTGGGCGTCGGTTATCGTAACAATCCAACTACCTGGCAGCGCCCTTTCGATTTTACGGAGCGCTTCAAATTCGACGGTACCGTCGACCCGAACTAATCGCCCAGCTTGGGCATCGTCTCCATGACGCCGAGCCGCTGCCGTCCTCGCTTCCTTCTCCGTCTCAAAGCGAATTGCAGACTCCTCGCTGTAGTGCCAGACACTCGGGTTCGTTTGAGTCAAATAGCCCTCGCGAAAGTCGCTGTAAATCACAAATTCACCGTGTCCGTCCATCATTCCACTCCGTTTGTTTGGCATCGCGTCCGAGCGTTCTTCCTACCGTTCATCGGCTAGATTTTGCTCAAGAGTCCCATAGCGTCTGGTTCTATTTCAAGTAGGAAGCGGTCAGTTTTCACCCTGTTTAACGCGTCGAATCAGCCCTAATCTGCCCTGAATTGATCAAATTAGAGCAAAGGGGAATCGGTGTATGGGCATGCTGAAAACGCGAGGGCGCCAGTACCGCCCTACGAAAATCGAACTAACCAGCGCTTGGTCACGGATTCGGGAAGCCGCCGAGGCTGGCGACCTACGTGCTAACGCACTTCTGATTTCCCTTGCCGATCTGTACCCGTTACCTGCCGTGCTAGCCATCGGCACCGAGAGCGTGCCACCGATGAAACCCCCGGTTTCAGAAGCGGATTAATAAGTGCGGCACCTACTCGCAGATTCGCCATCCCTGTCCCGATGCCACGAGAACCCCATGACAACAGACTACAGCCGTCCAGAGCGTGCTCCGTTTCCGCGCGATCTAGCCGCGATGATCGCTCGCAAGGCCGACGCCCTGGCGCGCCGTTTCGAGGATCAGGCCATTAAAGCAATGGTTCGTGATGCCCAGCGCGCATTGGATCGCGGTGAGTCTCAGGCCAACATCGTCCGTGAGCTGGCGCTGAAATGAATTTTCCCGACCCACCGCAATTTCAAAAAACTCACCCAAGAGATCCGCTCATGAAAACCGCACTGCAAAAAATTACTGAATTCAGCGCCATCCTCACCGTAGGTCAATCAAAGATTGATCAGCACCGCGCCGATATTTTGCGCGCCACCGCCGCGACACTGGAGGCCGAAAAGATAACCGGCGAACTCGCTGTGATCAGCCGCAAGCGGGCCGAACTCAAGGCGGTGGCGTTTGTTGCCAAAGCTGTCGCCGACACGACCGAACTCGATAAGCAAGAAAAGACCCTGGAGCGGGCAAGCCGCCAAGCAGTCGAGGATGGTACGGCGGCGGAAATCGCTATCGGCATGCTTGAGGAACAAATCAACACGACACAAGCTGAACTGAACGAGGTGGTCGGCTTACGTCAACAGACCGCCGTCGCGTGGCTGTTAGATCGCCGAGAACAGGCCATCAAACGATACATCGCCGTCCTGGCTGAAATCGGCCAGCCGGTGGGCGAAGCGAAGGGCATAGACACGTTGCTGTCCGCGCTGGGCATTCACGATGGCGTGGGCCATTGGATCTGGAAACAGCTTCGCCATGACGGCCTGCCAGTGCCATTCGGCAACATGGTTGAGCGGGCAAATCATCCGGGAACCAGCCCAGTCTACGACCTGCCGTTTACATGGCTGCGAGACAACGAGTTGGGCGCGACGGAAGCCACCAAGATGCTCGAAACACTTCGCGGCGCCGGGCTGGAACTGGCCATCGAATAGCACGGCCGCATCACTTTTCTCAGGGCGTAACTGGTGACTTCTGTCCACCGGGCGCTTTGAGGTTTTTAGCACAACGTGACGCGTTACAGAGACAACACGACGTAAGCGAGCTTTCTTGCGTTGCGCTTGCTTACCGGCATCGAAACAGGGGGTAGCTTGAACAACTTGAAACAGGGGGTTTCAGATCAGCAGCGGCAACAGGTCATCGATCTGCGCCGCCGGCATTCATTCACGGTGGTGGCAGAACTTACCGGCCTGGCCATCGGAACGGTGAAGACCATCGCCAGCCGCTCAGGAGCGTTTCGAGACAATGAGGCACACCGGGCGTTGTTCTGTCTGCCACCGATGCAGGTAAGCGCTGGAACGTCTCCAGCCGTACAGAAACTCCCGCCGCAACAGTCCATAACGGGAGACCGTGACGTTGACGCTTTGCTCTGGCTGAGGGAGGTGATCGGCACCGGCCACCCTGGACACATTGAGGCAGCGATGGACGCGGCCACGCGCATCAAGACGCCATTCAAACAATTAGAAGAGCAGTACCGGGACTGGCTGCGGGTTGCGCATCCGAACAGCCTGTTCGCCGCCCTGTCATCGTTCGACCTGGGCAACCTTGAGAACCTGGCCAAGTCCTCTGTGGAGAAGCTGAAACGGCAGACAGAGGCTAGGGCGCGGTTTGGCGACAGGTTATTCAGCCTGACTGATGCCGAGGTGTTCTGTGTGTCAGCGCTGGACGGCCTTGAGCCGGTCGACATCGGTAGTTTCGACAATGCCGAGGTAGCCGCCAGATTCAAATCAAGGCCTGACCTGATGCCCAACACGTTGAGCGACTGCCTGTCTGAGTTGGCCTATTGGCGCGACCTGTACTGGCTTCGAAATTCGGTTGATCGGGATGGAAGCGACTCGGCTCACGAAGCGTCGGCCCGTGACTGGTTTGTATTCGAGATGCTGGCAGAGATCCGCCCACGCACCAAGGAGGAAGCCAAGGCCGTGCTGCGGTACATGATCAGCGGCGACCGTGGCGACTCGCGTAAGGATCTTGAGCGGGTCATGGACAACCTGATCGGGTGAGCGGCGGCTCAGGAACTACCCCTAGGGGTGGGGGGGTGTCTGGGTCCTTCCCCGCCCTTCTGACATCGAGGGCATTGCGCGCCCCGGTGCAACTCTAGCTAAGAAATTTTCAAATTTGGGTAACAGGTAACGAGACTAGACAGATGAATCAGTCAGATTTTGCCAAGCTGCACAATGTCTCAAGAAAAACCGTAACAAGCTGGAAGGCCCGTGGTTGGGTGGTTTCAGCGCGAGGGGTTATCGATGTCGATGCGTCAAACGCCCAGCTTGAGCGCTATCGGAAGTCTGTTACCCAACCGGAAAAAAGTTACCTGGGTAACGGTTTGGGTAACAGAAATAAGTTGTTACCCAATGATCAACTCAGCGTGTTACCCAGCGCGATCGATGACGAATCGGCGGAGAAAACCGCGACCAGAATCATGAGTGCTCAAGGCGCGAGCATGACGCTCGACGAGGCTCGCCGCGTGAAGGAAAACTACCTGGCGTTGCTCCATCAATTGGATTACGAACGTAAGTCCGGCGAGCTGGTGGAGCTGGCGGTGGCCGAGACGATCCTGTTCGATCAGGCGCGGGCATCACGCGATGCCTGGCTCAACTGGCCCACCCGAATCGGGCCACTGGTGGCTGCTGACTTGGGCCTTGAAGCTGATCGGATTGTCGACACGTTGACCAACTACGTCCATCAACACCTGCAACAGCTTGGCCAGCCAGAGAATGAGGTCGAGTTTTCTTAACATCAGTAGCACGACACCCCCAGGCTGCTCACTCGCGTGGGGAGCCCTAGAGCTTGTGAGCGCTTCCCGTGTTAGGGGTGAGGGAAATGCTCACCCCTTCAAAGCGGCAGGTGTCCCAAGGCTGGAGATTGCATTAGTTAGCCCATGCCCTAACAGATCGTTACCCCGCCCGCGATGGCGTAAGTTGTCAGTCCGGCAATTCCGGCTGGTATTTCGGCGCTTGAAACGGATAAACCCAGCCTGCAATGAAAGCTGGCCACTGCCGCCGCTTGAAACGTGGCCTGTCACCATGGCCACTGCATGCGTTTTGCGGCGACGGGATTCGTCGGCACAAACTGGCCCGTCAAAACAGCGGGAAACGTCGCCTTGGCCAGGCGCATCAGGGTTTGGGACGCGCTCACTGGCGATGACTCGCTTCGGTTTTGATACCCCCTGTTTCATGGCGTGAACGTGGTCGCGGTTGAAATGCGTCCAAGCTTTGAACATGTGTGATTTCTCCATATGTAGAAACCGGCAAATCGCAGGTTTGGACTAAACTGAGGATTTCGCTGTTTTGGCCTGGCCAGAGATAGCCTGTCTCGGGGACAGAATTGGCAGAACGGGTAGCAAGGTAGGGAAATCACACCTCGGTAGGTGTCCAAAGTTTTCTGGACACCTCGGTGGGTGTGCGGAGTTTTCCATAGACCCGGCAGGAGGGGATATTTCCGGCACATCATCCAAACTGTCGAATTGCCGGTTTGGCCCTGGTGCATCAAGTTGCTGGGGTAGGTATGCAATATTTTTACACTCCCCTAGTAGGCAGAACTTGCTCCGGAGTGGCCCAGCGGGGGAAAAAAACCTGTGGTGTTCTTGGGGTATTAGTGGCGGTCCAGATTAACTCAACATATTGGTTTTATTGCGGTCATTTCGAACCATACCCGCGCTACCGCTCGTCACCCGCGTGCAATCGAGGAGAAAGGTTAACTGTCGTGTGATGTACGGACTTGGATTTCTAAAATGATAAATAAAACTCACCTTATGTCGCGACATGGCTAACGGAACATGAATGAGATAGCTTTGCGCTTACTACAAGAACGCATCCGGATTGGATTGACTCAGCAGGAGCTTGGTAAAGTCGGCGGGGTAGGATCGAAAACGCAGCGCTCGTACGAGAAAGGAATCAGTATTCCCCGAGCTGATTATTTTGCTAAAATCTCGAGTACGGGCATGGATATTTTGTATGTTTTAACTGGAAAACCAGAGCGTTGAGGTTTAAGTCTCGTATGCTGAAATCGTATCCATATCCGCTGTTACGCTGTTTGCTAAGTATCGTTTTCGTCATGCAGAGTCAGCGTTTGTGACCCGGCAAGCATCTTAGAATTTCGGCCAGTTCTTTCCAAGGGTACTGATGGTCCTCACTTTTTTTTGTACAGCACACGCCGTGGAGAAATGACTGTCCAGCGTCGTCTAAATTTTGCGTCATCATGCATTCCACGCAACTTATATTCCTCCCATATAAATTCCAGCGCTTTCCCCACTCTGTGAATTGATCGCCCATACCTAAGTCCTCCGTCTTAAACGACGCCTACAGTCAAATTACCGTTCTATGCTTTAGCCCGCCAAAGTCGGGCTTAATGCTTTCATTCTCTAGCGGGCGCTTTGTCCACCGTCATTGGAGGCAGGTGGGACAGAATTTCTGCCAGTTCGCGCCATGGGTAAGGATAGCTATCCTCTGCGACGCAGCCTGATTGATGCTCGAATTGTCTGCCTGCATGGGACGCGGGTTGCGATGCCAGGCAGGTATAACAGACGACAAGATTACCCATCATCAACCACCGCCCGTTCCAGCCGATCAGCCGATCCCCAAGGTCGGTGCTGTCGCTCATAGCTGAAGCTAACCAGTAAGCATGTTCTGAACTGGACATCGGAAAATCTCCCTGTTATTTCGTACGGACAAAAAGTCGATGTCATCCTCATCATAGACGTCAAATAGAATGTCATTTCATCCAAAACGCTTTGAATTCCTCTGATGTCCACCGGTCAACCCGTTCACAGGCATTGAAAAAATCCTTTTACCAGGCTGGGCAAAATTATGCTGATTGGGACTGAAAACTATGACGATTCGGACGCCTGAAGAGGCACGGAGTTGGCTTCGAGCGCAGGGAATTAGCGTTTCGGACTTTGCTCGAACCCATGGCCTTGATCCTTCTACGACTTATCAGGTGCTGTACGGAATCAAGAAAGGGTTTCGGGGTAAGTCTCATAGGTCTGCGGTTGCGCTTGGGATGAAGCTTTGCGTAGAGCCTGAGTCACGACCTGACGAATCGTTAGTAAGTCGAGATCTCTCGGATGATATTTAGCGCACTCCTCCCTTTAGACTAGGAAGCTATATACAAAGTGGACAGATGTTAAGTTTGTGATAGACAGTTGCGCGGTTCACACACTAGCCAATCGCTCGTACACTGATAGAATACCTAGACGAGCTAGAAGGAATTCCCATGCAGGATATGAGCGCTAGATTGAAGGAAGAGCGAAAACGCCTCGGACTTTCGCAGCAAGCATTAGCGACTATCGGTGACATAGAACCAAACGCTCAGGGCATGTACGAGCGAGGTGCGCGGTTTCCGAATGCCACCTATCTGTCTTCAGTTGCAAAAGCAGGTGTGGATATTTTATTTGTGGTGACGGGAGTCAAGAAAGTGCGGCCAACGGATAGCATGACCATTATGGACACTAAGGTATTGCATGAGCTGGAAGGCCTGCCGAAGGACGTACAAGACGACATCAAAAAATTGATTTCGACACTTTTCGAGCAAGATACACAGGAATAGGCCGCAACCTCACTTATTCCTTCGTCAGTGAGGTTGATATAGATAGCGCATGGCAGTGAGAGGAATGACAGGGGAGTATCCGTCGAAGGATTTCACTTCACCAAGTAGGGTGCCGCAACCGAATAGCCTGTGCCTATTGGTTCAAGATGGTTATGAGAGGAGCTAGCGTTTTCAAGGTCTTGCTGAAGTTCCGCAATGAAACTTGAAATAGTACGACTGGTATTGAGCGACGCAGTGGTGATTCCGGTGACAACCAGACTCTCCCTATCTCCACCTTCTTGAAAAACGCGCACGGTCAAAGACGAATCGGCCGAGAGAGTGCATTCACAGCGGTTTGGCAGAAAGCTTTGTTCCACAATATGTCGTAGTTCCAGTGTCGAAATCATTTTAAAATAATCCTAACAAAAGTCAGCCCAAATGACTCTCGCCTCAGATGATAAGGAAGCCGTAATTATTTACGACTTGATGAGCTTGCCTAAGGTAAATCTGGCCCGGCGCTCACAAGCCAGTGTAGGCTAATCATCCAAAAGCATTGGATTAATTTAGGTCGCAATCCATATGAGTTCGTCCACTACGCCTTCCACGATTCAGAGGAAGTCATCGGCACCAGCGAGCTATTGTGGTGAAACCGCCACAATCGAGACGCCAGTTGAGTACCGCTCATCTGGAAGGTGGTGGGATTACCAGGGCGGCGTTGAGAGCTCTGTATGACGAAACAGACTCCAGAAACTGCGCCTTATAGTTTGACGTCTGCATGCCCAGGCGGCAGCGGCCAAGTCTGATCGTTTACTGACTGGCGCAGTGGCGGCGAGCGCATGGTAATACTGCCCGACCTTATGCAAAGTGGCTGTCGCTCGCTCAATGCCACGAGACAGCCCGAACGGCTTCTCGCTCCAATGATGGAAATCGGTCTGCATCTTGCGCAGCTTGGCGGCACCACCGAGGAAGTCACGTACCGACAGCCTCCCGTCCTTGGTCAGCGGCACGACATACGCGACAAGGTGAGGCGTGGTCTCATCCAGGTGAATCTCGGCACAGACAATGTTCGCGCCACCGTGTCGAGCCTTCAGCCAAGCTATGGCTCGATCAAAGTAACCACCGGTGTCGGGCATCGTCCCGCCATGCCTGGCGAATGCCTCAGGACTCGCTGTGATCAAGTATTCAATGCAGAGCACCGCACCCTTGCGCCTTCTTTCCGGCAGCTTGGCCAACACCGCATTGGCAAGCGCGGCAGCACTCGACGCGCCCCCGACGTGCAAATACCCCAAGCCCAGCTTGTGTACTCACTACACCAACTTCGTTTGTCGCTCGCTTCCGCTGGAAGGAATGCCTCCAAGATTGGCGCAGATTTGGCGTGAGTTTAGAAGGCCAATTCGGCCAAGAAAGCGTTTTAACCCGCCAGGTTCTCCTCCGCGATACGCGTCGACGAAAGTGCCAGCGTAGCGTTCAAGACACGCGTTGCGGTACAGATGCGAAACGGACAGGTAGCGGCCTAGGAGCATCGAAATGCTGGGCAATATAGGTGCAATTATTAAGCGGACTCCTCACAGCACCGCGCGCCCATTTGCCCAGCCTTAAGTTAGTGGTTATCGCTGTAAGGCTGCACACCGTTTGGCATTACATCGAACCACATCCAATCGCCTTCCAACCTCGGCGGGTTAAGACTGTTCTTGACCTCAAAGGTGTAGTCGCCGTCTCGGCCACTTAAGCCGGTTAGGTCGATTACATGGGTTCCGGTCCAGTTCGCGAATGCCTCAGTAAGCAGCCCAAGCTTGCCTGCACGCTGGACGAAGCCTCCATGGACAAGAGTTCGTTCGCCAGGGGTGTAATGGAATGGAATGGCAGAAAGCTTAATCGGCTCTCCTGACCCGTTGAATATGACTATATCTGCTTTCGGGTACGACATTCAGACGCTCCTTGCGGTGAGTGGTCCTCGTTGATACCGGCAACATGCCACTAATTCAAGTCAAATGAAACAATGAACTACGCTCGAATGCATTAAATAACCTGATCTGCAAAACAACACTCAATGATGTGTGTCAACACCCTGCTAAGTTGTCGACTGGGGTTGGCGCCAGGGGGTAATGGCACTGCGCTATGGGGAAGTCGACAAGCGATGCAAAACCGATTTGGGGGTTATCCCGAGGAGTTGTGCATCTAACGTCTCTGGGCGTCTCAGTATGAGGCGGGAATGTTGCTGGCACATCAGGTAACGTCAGCGCTGCAACCTAACCAGCCCGGAGATATGGAATGTCGAACATCAAGGTATCTGCACCACTTGTAAATGGCGATTTATGGGACCCGTTCGATGAGGGAGTGTCCTGTGAGCTGATCGTTGAGCTGATCTGTGGTGATGACTTGCGCCCGCCGCCAAGTAGCGTGGTGATCACGGTCACTACCGAGCTGGGCAAAGTGGTTGAACTGTGGATTCCGAACTCAAACAGCGGGAAGGTCAGCGTGCGGATCGATGGGAAGAAGGTGTGATCCGCTGAGCCCAGCGCTACTCAGCTTGTATGCCTGCATGTATGCCTGTGAAAATTAACAACTAAAAATTACTTCAAATTCAACGATATAAGTTGTCAGTTCAAGTTACTGTGTACCACCAAGTACCGGTTTACAGATGTCTACAGCAGTCTATAAACCACCTCAAGAAGCCCGCCTAGTGCGGGCTTTCTTGTGTCTGGGCATCTCTCCTTTTATAGCCTTATAGCCCCCAGCATCCCCACCCGCATGGGAGAGGGGACGGAAATCTTAGGGATGCGATCCTGATAAAGCATAGCGACTTGCCTCTTTCCATCAAGTCGTCGCACATCGGATTCACGTTGATAACGTGCGCAGCCATCCGCGACGCGTCCTTTTGAGGCTGGCATACCGACGCGGGCGCTAGGCTTCGTGAGCTACCTACTGGCCAGCATCCGCACAAAATAAAAACATCACCCCACACAATATTTCTGCCGTTAAAACGTCTTCATCTCCATGGACCCCTCGCACAGCCGGAACTTGATGACAGACCGAAACAGCGACATCACCGCGACTGTCTTGCGCGAACGCACCAAGCTGGGGAATTTCATTCGGCGCAGGGTACGTGACTCGACTGAGGCCGAAGACATTTTGCAGGACGTGTTTTATGAATTCGTTCAAGCCTATCGCCTTCCGGCAACGATTGAGCAGGCCAGTGCATGGCTTTTCCGGGTAGCGCGAAATTGGATCATTGACCGGTTTCGCAAGAAGAAAGAACAACCCATCGGCGGGATGAACGAAAGCACCGACGATGACGATGAGGTGTATCGGCTAGACCTCGCGCTGCCGTCGATGGACGCCGGGCCGGACGCTATTTTCGCCCGCTCAGCCGTACTTAACGCGCTGCAGGATGCGTTGGACGAACTGCCGGAGAATCAGCGCGAGGTGTTTATTGCCCATGAAATCGCGGGTAACAGCTTCAAGGAAATAGCGGCGCAAAGCGGCGTTGCGGTGAACACTTTATTGGCACGAAAGCGCTATGCAGTCTTGCATTTGCGCAGTCGGCTACAAACGGTTTATGACGAACTTGATACGTAACGGAGAGCACACATGAAATATCGACTGAGAATTGCGGCACGGGTGCTGTTGGGGATCGTGGCGGTGGCCGTGCTGGGCTGGGTGGTCATGGCGCTGTGGAACTGGGTGATTCCAGAGTTATTCACAGGCGGGCGAGTGATCGACTATGGGCATGCGTTAGGGTTGCTGTTGCTTAGCCGGATCCTGTTTGGCGGATTCCGTGGGCGCGGTGGCTGGCACGGTCGTCGGGACTGGCGCAAATGGGAAGCGATGACGGCCGAAGAACGCGAGCAGTTCAAACAGACCATGTTCTCCGGGCGACACAAGCGTTCCGAGGGTTAATCGCGACGGATCATCGAGTGCCAGCAACAAAGCCGGGAGGGCTTCCGGCTAATACCTTGATACATTTCCCCGCCGTGCTATAGGATGCACGCAGGAGATGGCATTCCTCCTCTAACCGCCTTGTGCTGATGATGCCTACGTGAATCCTGAACAAGGCGCGTAGGTGTGCGCCTTGTTCCTTATGAGAACAGGCCCTTGAATACGACCTATCAGCACCCCTTCGATAAAACCTCGCCCCCTTGGCATCAGCCTGCTCTCCGATGGTCGGGAGCGTTACGCCTATGCTGAAGTCAATTTTCGCCATCGCTTTCGGAGCGTCCGTAGGCGCGTTGATGCGCTGGCAATTAGGCATGAAGCTCAACTCGGTGTTTCCGACGCTTCCCCCCGGTACGGTGGTCGCCAACATGGTCGGTGGCTACATCATCGGTCTGGCGGTGGCATTCTTTGCGGCAACACCGACCCTTAGCGCCGAGTGGAGACTGCTGGTCATCACCGGTTTCTGCGGTGGTCTGACCACGTTTTCTACTTTTTCGGCCGAGACCATGATTTTGATTCAACAAGGGCGCCTGCTCTGGGCGCTCAGTTCGATCGCAGTGCATGTACTCGGCTCCCTTGCGATGACCGCACTAGGATTGCTGACCTTTCAATTCATCAGCGGACGCTGAAGGAAGGCCTCATGAATGGCTTTCAAGTGATTTTCTACACCCCGCAAACCATCGCCATGAGGGGAAATGCTCAGGGAATGGATTGTCGACCTGACAAAAGAACTGGGTCTGTGCGGCGCAACAAGGGTGTCTGGCATCGAGGGATTTGGGCACACAGGCAAGAGCCATTCAGCTCACTTTTTCGGGCTGGCCGATCAACCGATGGAAATACGGCTGGCAATGACTGACGAGGAAGACCAGCGGCTATTTGAGCGTTTGGCCATCGAAGACGTCGCCTTGTTTATATCAAGATGCCCATTGAACTGGGCTTTGTCGGTAAAGCCGTGGCGCATTGACGCCTCGGCGTGGGCGAGTCCATCTAATTACCGTCAGGGTTGAAGTTCAGTCAGGATGCGGTAAGCCAGACGAACCCGGGCTTCATTGGGAAAGTTCTTGTTCGCGAGCATCACGATGCCGAGCTTTTTCGCTGGCACAAACGCCACATACGCACCAAATCCGTTGGTTGATCCGGTCTTGTTTATCCAGACAGATTGCTGCGGTGGCAGAGGCGGATTTAAGGCTGTGACGGCGTTGCTCTCGTACGCCATCTTGTTCGAGTTGCCTTCCAATAATGCGTCCAGTGAGACTGGATAGCGGTATTGCTCCCAGATCAGGTCCTGCGTCATGGCCCTCAACTGAAAGTAACCGGTGTGGGTGTCGGCCATCGCGCGCTTGAGCAATGGACTCGTGTCTGTGAGGCCCATGTTGGCTTCGACGAACCGAATCAAGTCTTTGGAAGTCGTTTTCACCCCGTAGGCTTCGGCGCCGAGCACGCCAAGACTGAGTCTGACGGGCTTGTCGTTCTTGTCGTAGCCTTGAGCGTAGGCGGCCAACTTGTTCGCCGGAAGGGTGATGAAGCTGTTGGGCATGCCGAGTTCGGGAAACAGCCGATGCTCCAAGGCTTGGTCGAAAGGCATTCCCATGCTCTTGGCGGCAGTCATTCCGAGCATTCCGACGCTTGGGTTGGCATAGGTTCTGTAGGTGCCGGGGGCAAACGTCGGTTGCCATGCCTTGAAGTACGCCATCATCTGCGTGGCGTTCCGTATGTCATCAGGAAACTGCAATGGGAAGCCGCCAGCCGTGTGGGTCGCCAGATTGATCAGTGTCACGTTGTCGAACGGGCTGCCCTTGAGTTCAGGCACATAGGCGCTTGGGCGATCAGTGAGCAGTAGCTTGCCGCTGGCTTGGGCGTAGGTCGCCAGGGTCGCCGTGAAGGTCTTGCTGACCGAGCCTATCTCGAACAGCGTGCCGTTGTTGACCGGCTGCTGCGTTTCTCTGGAGGCCACTCCGTAGTTGTAGAAACGCGGCTTGCCATCCACGGTGATCGCGATGGCTAAGCCCGCGACGTTGTAATGACTCATGACGGAGTGAGCGGCATCTTGCACAACGGCATCGATGTTGCGCGGTTCGGCATTCGCCACAGCAACATTACCGAAAAAGAGGCAGCTGCTTGATAACAGACAAAGAGTAAGAAGCTTTCCAATAAAGCGCATTCCAATGATCCTTGCTTCGTGGTTATTTAATCACGCTCAATTTCAGCAACCCACGCTCCCATATCTGCCGAGTCCTGACCCAAACAAGTTCCTGCCAGTCTTTATCCGACGGATAAAACTGTTCCAACAGACCGAGCTTGATTTCCCGCCCCACGCTATCAAGCGGATTGCCGTGCAGATGCAACCATTGATCGTCGCGCAGATGGCGATGAACAGCGTTGCCCGGATAGGTGCCACATTCGATGACGAAGGGCATCAAACGAACCTGTGGTAACGCATCGATCAAGGCTTGCGAGGTGTAACCGGTTGCCGTGGCGGCGATTCCGGTTTCACTCAAGTGTTCGGCACCGGTGAGCAGGGTGTAGAGCCAAGGATCGTAGGCCGCCTGGGCGTCGGCTAATGCGGAGTAGGCCCGCTCGGCGATGGTTAATAACATCGGATGACCGTAAGCACCCGCGCCGGTATGCAGGTCAAAACACATGACTGTTTTAGCGTTTGAAAGATGATTTTGGATAATGGCGTGCAGGGTTGTATTGGACCAACTGGGCGACAGGCCGCCGTAAAACAGTCCATCTGGATGACTGTGCTGGCCGCCCTCGACAATCGACATCACCCTCGGCCAGCCGTGGTTCTGGACTTGTTCATCGAGCAGCGCATCCGCGCGCTCTCGCAGCGGCCCGCGCAATTCAGTGCACGCGTAGATGTAATGAAGTGCGGCGTACGCCTGGTTGTCTGGTAGTGGACGATTGAAGTCGAGGTGGTTTCGGTTCAGGTCGATATTGTCTTCGTTGACGCGGCGCAACCAAGCGGTGCCCCATGGATTGATCAAGTGGATCATCACGATGGCGGTGTCAGCGGGCAGCAGGCGCCCGCTCAGCAGTTGCAGCCATTGAGCCTGGCAATTGGACCCGTAGAAACCTTCGACACCGTGCGTCCCACTGATTGCGACTAACAAGCGAGAAGCACTAGGGTCGCCGAGTACGGCTACGTCAGTGCTTAAAGGCTCGCCGAAGGGGCCTGGAAGCGGGTGCGAATATTGGGTAAGACTTGCGCCCGCAGCCGTCGCCGCAACTAAAAATTGCTCACGTTGAGCGCGGTAACTGACGCGTGTCGGAAAGTCGGTGCGCATGTCGGCCCCTTATGGTCTGCGAGCGGGTCTATTTGATCGGTCGTCGGATACTACATGTCCAGAACACCCAACAAAGGTATGTAGGACGAATAACACGTCGATAAGCGGCTGGCCGTTCTGAGTCATCGATGTTCTGCAGCGATGGCGCCAATGGTTGCGATCAACTGGGCTTGCCTGGGCGAATCGACCGGACGATGCCGAACCACGGCACTCATGGGGTTCTGGGCCAGCGTACTGCCGCCGACATCGACATGGGACGGACGAACCGGGCGCGGAGCGAAGCCGCCACCACAATTGGGGCACACATTGCCCAACACCTTATCTACGCAGTCTGCGCAAAAAGTGCACTCATACGAGCAAATCATCGCGTGAATACTGTCGGCCGGTAACGCAATATTGCAGTGTTCGCAGCTCGGTCTTAGTTCAAGCATGACGCTCTCCAAACGTTAGAAAGTAACTGCCACCTTCGGGCTGGCTCGGCAATGGCGTCGATTGTCGCTACCTTACAGGTATGTTCGAGCCGAAACCGACTGGGTTTTCGGAGACTTTAGGGGCATCCCCGCATAGGCTTCAAAACAGGCCACTTATTGCGTAACTTAGCCGTTCATGCTGGCCCAGCGTGGCTCATAATGAGCACCCTATTTTGCCGACCGGCATGGCGCGATCGAGGCGACACTGATGTCAACACCCGCCCCCCTTTCAAATCCCGGTAAAACCAGCCTGTTCGACCGTGTGTCATGGCCCGATATCATTGCAGGGCTGTCGCTGGCGGGCTTGTTACTGCCAGAAGCGGTGGCGTATTCAAGTATCGCCAACTTGTCGCCGCAGGCCGGGGTCATTGCGCTGTTCGCCGGTTTAGTGTGCTACGGCTTAATGGGCACTAGTCGCTTTGCTATCGTGTCGGCCACCTCGTCTTCAGCAGCGGTGCTGGCGGCCGCTTCAGCGACAATGGCTGGTCCGGACAACGGCCTGAGGCTGGTGATAGCGGTTGCGCTGGTTCTTGTGACGGGATTGTTTTTTACCTTTGCCGGCCTTGCACGAGCAGGCAGCATGTCGGCGTTTATCGCTAAGCCGGTGCTGCGCGGTTTTGCCTTCGGCCTGGCCATTGTGATCATTTTCAAACAAGTAGCCAGCGTGGTGGGTGTTCACCCGCAACACAGTGACCTGGTGCGTTTCCTGACGGAATTATTTAGCGAAATAGCCCATTGGAATTGGGCTGCTGGGGCGGTGGCGCTGATGGCGTGGGGGCTTCTGTTGCTGTTCGCTCGGATACCGCGTTTACCCGGCGGCCTGTTGGTGATCGTCATCGGCATTGCCGCCGGTCAATGGTTGAATCTGGCGCAATATGGTGTCGGCTTGGTGGGCACTATCGACTTACAACTGACCGCGCCGACGCTGCCGTCACTGTCATACGCGCAATGGCTGCGCATCGGTGAGCTGAGCGTCGCCATGGTACTGATTCTGTACGCGGAGTCTTATGGCTCAATCCGTAGCTTTGCAATGAAGCATGGCGACAATGTTTCGCCCAACCGTGATTTGCTGGCATTGGGCGCCGCCAATCTGCTGTCAGGTCTGTTCCATGGCATGCCGGTTGGCGCGGGCTATTCGGCAACATCGGCGAACGAGGCAGCGGGCGCGTCGTCTCGCCTAGCAGGCTGGTGTGCCGCGTTAATTTTGCTGATTGTGGTATTGACGTTGTTGCCACGTATCGCGCTGCTGCCGGAGCCGGTATTGGCAGCGATTGTCGTGCAAGCCGTCAGCCACACGCTGCGGCCTGCGGTGTTCCGACCCAACTTTATCCTGCACCGTGATCGACTGGTGGTCATCGCTGCGGTGCTAGCGGTATTGATCTTGGGGGTCATGGACGGCTTGCTTGCGGCCATTGCGGTCAGTTTAGTGATGATGTTGCGGAGGATGTCGGAATCATCGGTCACGATCCTGGGCCAGCTCAATCATGGTCATGACTTCGTCAGCCGGGCCCTGCATCCGGACGCGCAGGCGGTCAATCACATTTTAATTTTACGCCCCGACACGGCACTGTTTTTTGCCAATGCCGAACGCGTTTTAGCCCAGATACGCAACTACGTCGCCGCCGCCGGGGACACGGTGCATACGTTGATTATCAGCCTGGAGGAGTCGCCGGACCTGGACAGCTCCAGCGTGGAAGCGTTAACGGAGTTCTGCACGGCGCTCATCAGTGAGGATAAGCACTTGCTGTTTGCACGTTTGAAACCACCCGTACAACAAGTGCTACTTCGAGCAGCCATTCCTGGATTGCCGGTAGAGACGTTATGCGCCCTGAGCGTCGACGACGCCGTTAACGTCGCGCAACGCCTTTATCCCTGACCCGGCTGCCGCTTTGCGGTTAGTGAGCGCGAATACACTGGATCTGCGAGAAGCTTCCGCCGCTGACCGTCACCACGTTGTTATTGGTTTTCTCTAACTCGGTGGGCGGTGAGAGATGAAGATCCCTGACCGCCGCCGTTGGATTTTCCCACAGTATTTTTTGCAGGCTTACGTAGCCGGACGCTTCGCCATTGCCAGTCACGATGCGAATTGAGCTGCCACCCGGGCGGTAGTAAATAGTGGCAATCGAACCGGGGCAGATGTAGGCGCTATCCACCATGGGCTTGGGCAGTAAGCCGTTTGCGACACTGCCGATAAAGCTGTACACCAACCAGCTCACCATAAAGATTGCGCAGAGGCTCAATAGAATGCGGACCGGGCCGCTGAGGGTTCGACGTGGAGATTCGGTTGCCAGAGTTGAAGCATCCGCCAATAGGATGATCGGCTCCTCGGGCGCCTCGATCTGCAGCGGTTCAATGGCTTCGACTTCGACTGCAGACACCACAGCGACAGTCATTACGGTGTCGACTGGCGATTCAGATATCACCCTTGGCGCCGCTGGCTCAAGTACCAGTGTCATGGCTCGGAGCCGTGGCGCTGGCCTCGGAATCTGAGTGCGCCGTACGCGGATAATGCGCGCTTGCAGGACTACAAATACCGCGCACAGCAGCGGCACAATGACGTTCAATGCTGGAGACTGGCTGTTGACCCAGCCCACTATTGCCGGATCGGAGACGGCAATATCCCCCGCGATATACCCCAGCAACGCGCCGCCAACCAAAACCAACATTGGGTTGAGCTGAAGCACTCGAACAATTTGAATACTGCCAAACATAAGCAGCGGCACACTTAAAATCAGCCCCAACACCAGATAAAAGACGCTGCCTTGCGCGACAGCGGCAAGGCCTACAACGTTGTCCATGCTCATGACCAAGTCGGCGATCAGCACGGTCGCGACAGCACCGGATAAGGTGGTCGTCACGGTTTCAACGGGGCCGCCTTCGTTGTCCATGCGCTCTTCAATCAACAGCTTGATAGCGATGAAAATCAGCAACCCAGCGCCGACTATTTTCAAATAGGGAACCAACAGCAACCACCCGGCCAGGGTGGTCAGTAAGACGCGCAGCACAATCGCACCACTGGTGCCGATTACTACTGCTTTTTTGACCTGTTCGGCCGGTAGCCCACGGCAAGCCAGCGCAATCACCAGCGCGTTGTCTCCAGATAAAATCAGGTCCAACAAACCAATCTGGAAGATCATGCCAAGCGCGTGCAGTAAACCTTCAAACATCATGGAGCTTGATCACTCGCGTCATTGCTTGTGGGGCGTCGTTGCAGGTCCGGAACGGAACTGCTTGAGGAACTCGGCGTCCGGGGTTAACACCAACATGGGTTGGCTATCAGCCAACGCTTGCCGGTACGTCTGCAACGAGCGGTACAACTTGTAGAAATCGGGGTCTTTGCTGAACGCCGCCGACAACACCTGGTTAGCTTCGGCGTCGGCTTCGCCGTGGGTGATTGCCGATTTACGCTGCACCTCTGACAACAACACAGTCCGGTCCCGGTCGGCCTTGCCCTGAATCTGCTGCGCCCACTCGAAGCCTTGGGCTCGCAGCTCTTTCGCTTCACGGTTACGTTCGGACTTCATCCGGTCGTAGATCGCCTGGCTGGCCTCGAAGGGTAAATCGGCACGGTGCAATCGCACTTCAGTGACGTCGACGCCGAGCCCGCGCGCCTTTTCGGCTACGTCCTTCTGAATAATTGCTACTTCCGGCCGACGTTCGTCCGATAGCAATGACCGCAGCGACACCTGACCCAGTTCCCGGCGCAACGATGAGCTGACCATTTGCGTCAGTTGGGCATTAGCCTGGTCCAACGTGCCCACCGCTTGGTAGAAACGCAGCGGGTCGCTGATCCGAAAGCGCGTGTAGGTGACCACTTCAACACGTTTTTGGTCACCAAGAATGACCTGTTCGGCAGGCGAGGTGAGCATTTGCAAACGGCTGTCGTAGAACACCAATGAGTCGCTGAAAGGAATCTTGAACTTCAGCCCTGGCGCGCCGGCCACGCCCATGGGTGCGCCAAATCGAATGACCAGTGCTTGCTGGGTTTCATCGACCACGTACACCGACGAACCTAACGTCCAAACGAAGACGATTCCCAAGCCCGCTAGAAGCCACTTCAGCGTCGAATTCACGATTTGGCGTCCTTTTGCACGGTCTTGCCTGGGTCAGAAAGCGGCATGTACGGCACTACGCCAGACATCCCTTTGCCTGAGGAATCGATAATGACTTTGGAGGCTTTCTTCAGCACTTCGTCCATGCTTTCCATGTACAAACGCCAGGCCGTGACGTCCTTCGATTGCACATAGCTGTAGTAGACCGACAGGAAGCGCTTCGCCTCGCCTTCAGCCAGATTGCCAACTTGTGATTTGTAGGCTTCGGCGTCTTGGGTAATTCGCGCCGCGTCGCCACGCGCCCGGGGAATGACATCGTTGGCGTAGGCTTCTGCTTCGTTACGTGCGCGCTCTTGGTCGGCACGTGCACGCTGCACATCGTTGAAAGCGTCGATAACCTGCGGTGGCGGGTCAACCCGTTGTAACTGAACCTGAGTGATCAAAATCCCGGCCTGCTCGCTATCCAGCAACTGTTGCAGCAAATTCCGGGTTTCATCGGCGATTTGCGCACGCTTGTCAGACATAGCGGCTTGAATCGGGGTACGACCGATGACTTCACGCAGGGCGCTTTCGGCAGCAACTTTTACCGAGCGTTCAGGTTCGCTGATTTTAAAAAGATACAGCCCAGCGTCTTTTATCCGCCAGAACACCGTGCAATCGGCTTCGACGATGTTTTCATCACCCGTAAGCATCTGCTTGTCTCGCGAACCGCTGTTGCCTGTGGTCAACGCAGTACTGACAGTGCCCAGTTGCAATTGGTTGACCTGAGTCACCTTTGGCAAGAGCACCGTTTCTACGGGAAAAGGGAGGTGGTAATGCAGGCCAGAGTCGGTGGTGTCCGCCCACCGCCCAAAGCGCAGGACAACGCCTTGCTCGTCAGGCTGGACTTTGTAGATACCTGAAGCAATCCACGCCAACAGGATGAGCCCCCCGATCAACAACAAGCCGCGGCCTTTAAGGTCCAGAACCGCGATGCTGTAATTGATCCGCTCGCGCAGGCTCGCCGCCGAATGGGTGGCTTGGACCGGAACGGGCGCTGGGCTACGGGTCATGCAGTTGCTCCTGTCCATTAAGGACGTGGGACCCTTACCGCAAGTGGTGGGGTCGCCGAAGCCGCGCAGAATAACTCAACCGCTGACGGTCGTCACTGATATGGATCATGTTAAAAACCGGACTCTATACGAGTGAAAAATAGCAGAGTCGATTCTATGCATCAGTGACTCTGAGGGCTAAACGCTCGGAAAAGACTGGCCGATCTGCGCCGTCGTGTACCAGTCCAGAAGCATACTTGCCAAGGGGCTACCTTCAGCACCGGACCAAGCAGCAAAGTCTTCCTCGGCAACAGGCATATAAGGGCCGTGTTTTACTTCGAAAATCACCCCACCGACATCCAACGAAAGTACGGCGTGCCAACAACCAGCTGCAATCTCAAGGACTGCGCAGTCTTCGCCCAGCACGGTGCGCTGGATCACAGTACCAGCCTCGTCGAAATTCAAGACAACAAAACGACCGCTGAGTGGGTAGAGCAATTCCCACGTATGTGGGTGGCGTTGCGCACGCACATACGTGCCAGGTTCCATGGCAATTGCCAAACGCTGGATTGGATCGGTCAGCTCAACGTGAAGGTTGCGGTTAGCTCGCAGGCGAGTTGATTGCTGGGCCTGAGCGGCAAGCGCCTTTAGGTCGGCGGGGGTGATCTGCTTCATTAGGACTACCGATACGGATGAAAGGCGCAATTATGGCTCAGCCCGCCTGCGCATACAAAGAACTGCACACCATAAACATGCATTCACGAACGGCCGCGTTGAGCCTGTCTGCGCAATAATAGGAGGGTAGCTGCCGGGAAACCCAAGCCACCAATGATCAAGCTAGCAATCATGCCCTCACGACCAAAGAGGCTGTATGCGCAACCGAATAGCAGCGCGGCCAGTGCGGGAACGCCCAAAGCGCAGATTATCAACGCATGGGCACCAAAAAAACGTTTTAACGGACCTTTGGCGTTGAACACGCAAATAAGCCAAAGGTGCATCCAGATAACGATGGTTATCAAATACAAGCTTAGATGAAGCAGGTCTCTGATCAGTCCACTTCCAATCATTCACCACACTCCCCGACTAATCACTCTAATTGCCAGTAATCCGTCTGATACAACTATCAGACACTACTTACATTACCGTACAGGATACAGGATAGAACTTCTGGCGTAATACGCCTTACTTAGAGCGTCTTTAGCACATTTTTTTCGGGTTTTAGAGGGAGCTACCAATCGCTATTTTGGCGAACGAATGCCACGCCTGCATGGCCTGTTCGCCTAAGACCTTTGAGGAGTCGTACGAAGGTTTGCGCCAAATCAATTGCCCTTTTCATTACTAATTTGTAGGCTATACCCATTGATACACGGCTTGTTACATTCCCGCCAAGCGGCCATGGCAACTTTTTGACGCACTCCCGCGAAAGCCTTTCCCTGGACTGCGCGATCACAAGCGTCACTCCGGAGGCAAGTAATATGACTGCAATTGTCAGTCTACCAATCACGTCGTGGGACCAAGTCATCAGCGGTGTCGACCAGACAGTGGCCCTCGAGGCGCTGGAGTCAGGCAATGTCGTTCTTTTGCCTCAGTTGCCATTTATTGTTCGGGAAGATGAACGTCCGCTGCTCGAATCCACTGTGATTCGCGGCATTAAGAACGTAAGCCTTACACCCGCCAACGGTATGTTTAAAGGTAGCAAGGGCACAGAAGCCGAACAGCGCCAGCTACAAGCGATGATGACGCGCTTCGCGAGCTCGACCAAAACCTTAGCCAACAACCTGCTTAGCCATTACCAAGACGGCTTACAACAAGCGCGCGCCAGCTTTCGACCAGTTGAAATCTCCGGGCGCCCTAGCTCTTGGCGTAAAGACGATACCCGGTTGCACGTCGATAATTTCCCGTCGTCACCTACATCTGGCAAACGCATTTTGCGCGTCTTTAGCAACATCAATCCGCAGAATCAACCTCGAGTATGGCGGCTGGGCAATCAGTTCGAGGCGGTTGCACAGCATTATTTGGCGTCGCTGCCAAAACCGCTATGGGGCGCCAGCACAGTAATGAACGCGCTGGGTATCACTAAAACCCCGCGCAGTGCCTACGACCACTACATGCTGCGTCTGCATGACCATATGAAAGCCGATCAGGAATACCAAAACCGACCGTCGCATCAAGAACATCGGTTTGCCGCAGGCACGACTTGGATGGTCTTCACGGATCAGGTGCCCCATGCAGCAATGAGCGGTCAATTTGTTCTAGAGCAAACATTTTTACTGCCGGTTGAGTACATGCAGCATCCCGCCCAAGCGCCGCTTCGTGTGCTTGAACGTTTGACGGGCCGCGGGCTGTCTTAATCCTTTGGCACCATCGTCAGTACCCGCAACCGATTACGGTGCGGGTGTTCTCGTGATGCGCTTATCAGCTTCACTCCACCGAATTAGCTTCACTCCACCGAAGAAAATATGCGCCGCATAACAAGGACGCTTATCGGGGCTTGCCACACCCTGCCACACCCCCGCGCGACAGCGAATCTCCCTTGGTGAGGCTTTGAATACGGCGATATCAAAAAGCCTTAGTTTTAACTTTCTTAATCCTCCGAGTCCTGTTTCAGTGTCTGTGCTACCGCAAGCCCGTCGGGCTAACAACGCAGACAAGGAACGACAATGTTAAAACGAGTAACTATCGCCACCGCGCTTGCCGCACTGACGCTTAGCTTCACTGCTTACGCGGATGTTCAGGTCAGGCTCGGCAGCAAGGAACGCGTCACGCATCTCTTCGCTTACCCCAATAACTGCGGCGTCATCTGTTTCAAAAAATGGACGCTGGAGGAAACGGTCGAAAATTACGTGGCGCAAAGCGTGGTTCGCGATGGTTACAGTGCGGCCAAAGTAGAGGTTAACCAAAAACATCATGAAATTGTCGCGACAATTAGCGGTGTGCCTGACGGCTACGGTGAGTCGCTGAGCGCGCTGTTGAATGCCGGTGACTTGGCCTACAAAGACGCTAAAAAACTTAACGCCGATGGCCAATGGAAATTCAACTGGTACTTGTTCCTTCCGCTGGGGATGGCGCTGGAAAACCGCAAGAGTGTAGAGCTGCTGCATTTCCCACCGGATACCGCGTTGACGCAATATCAGGACTACTTAAACTCCGCCACCACCAATCGCTGGTCTGATCTGTTGATTGATAACGGCATTGCACCCGATCAGACACCCAGTTATCAGACCATCATCGACATTGCACCGATTGCCGCGCCCGCGTCTGCTGGCAACGATCTGGTGGGAACCTACAGCTATTTCACCGATTATCAAACCACGATGATCAAACAACTCACCCTAGCTCCCGATGGCAAATCGCTGCCGATGGTCGCATTCGGCACTCCGGTTCGAAACTGGCTCCAGCAACAATACGGCGTTACGGTGCCGGTGTTGGGCCTGGCCAGTCTCGATATGGGTACGGGAAAGAGCGTCGCCGTGCTGGGTTCCAACCACCCTAGTTATATCTGGTACGCCGCTGGGTTGGCGAGTAACGGCGGCGATCAACACAGAGCCGATGTGGCAGGCCTGAAGGTCATGGGCCAAGACCTCAGCGCGGCGTGCTGGCAAGCCGGAATGGGCAAAACACCTGGCACTGACGCTCAAGCGATGCTCGGTCAATGCACTCAGCAATGGCAGGTCACCAACAGAGCGCAGACCTGCGAACTTTTCTACACCTCAATCCGCCTCCTGACAGCCGATCAGGCCAAGACTAAATGCACTGCCAGCGACGTATCAACCGCGCTTGAGCAGTTGCTGCAGCCAATTAGCCCGCAGTTTGCTCCGCCGTATTTATAAATCCCAAAGGTTAACCGAGGCGACTCGCGGACCGAGTCGCCTTGGCCACTACTCGCCTAACGGACGCAATCGGTACTGCGCCGGCAACTGCTCAAAACCAGTGATCGTAGCGTTCAAGCTTTTGAAGCGCCCGTCCTTGATCCCGTAGATACAGCCATGGATAGACAACTTCTGCCCACGGTGCCAAGCGTTTTGCACAATGCTGGTGTGACCAACGTTGGTCACCTGCTGAATCACGTTCAACTCACACAGCCGGTCGACACGCTCTTCTTCGGTCGGCAGCGCGGCCAAGGGTGCACGATTTTCGTAATACAGGTCGCGAATCGAGCGCAGCCAACCATCAATCAGGCCCAGCTGGCGGTCTTGCATCGACGCGCGCACGCCGCCGCAACCATAGTGGCCGGTCACCAGGATGTGTTTAACCTTGAGCACGTCCACTGCGTATTGAATCACCGACAGGCAATTGAGGTCAGTGTGCAGCACGACGTTAGCGACGTTGCGGTGTACGAACAGATCGCCCGGCAACATGCCGACAATTTCGTTGGCTGGCACGCGTGCATCCGAGCAACCAATCCACAGGTATTCCGGCGTTTGCTGGCGAGCCAGTTTGGCGAAAAACTCCGGGTCTTTATCCTTGATTGCATCGGCCCAGCGTTCATTGTTGTCAATCAGGTCTTGTAGTTCTTTCATCAGTTTATGCCTCGAAGATGATGCCCAGCTTTGACTGGCGCCCGGCGGCTCAGGTCACGCTGATGTGCCAAAGCTGGTTCAAAGAACAAAAGGAATCTTCATGGTTGTGATCGGTCAACGTTAATAAGGCCCCAAAACATGAGGAAATGCCATGACTGAATCACGTCGCCCCTATGGCTCACCACAGCCGGAACCGATTGACGATAACGAAGACAGGATGGGTTCCATGGACGAGCTACACTTCGACGAAGACAAGCCCGCCGCCCGCATCGGCGATCTGATACCGGAAGAAGAATTAGCCCACGAGATTTCCGACGAACGTGTCCGCGAAGCGGGAATGACGGGTGCCTCGACTTCGGATCACCATTCAACCGATGACGACATGAGTCCAGAAACCCTGATCGACGAGGATGGAGCGCGCTCGCCGTACGAGCTAGGCGAGGACACTCCGGCGGATTGGGAGCTGAGTATCGTCGGCGCAAATGACATTGGCGGCGGCGATGGTTTGGACGAGGCCGAGCTGGCGGATCTCGATCCGCTGGACGGGAAACCAGAACATCGTAAGCCTGAGTAACGGTTACTCGAATAAGGTACAGGCCATCACCAACGCATCTTCGTGGCCACCCGCTGCCGGGTAGTAGTCGCGGCGACGGCCTATTTCATTGAAACCGAAACTCTCATACAAACGATAGGCCGACAGGTTGCTGGCTCTAAGTTCAAGGAAGCATTCGCGCCCATTAAGTTCGTAGGCGCGGGACATCAATCTCTCCAGCAAGCGCAGTCCCAGACCCCGGCCTTGGCTTTCGGGCTTGACAGTGATGTTCAGCAGGTGTGCTTCGTCGATGATGACGTTAATCACGCCATGGCCGACTTGCTGAGCACCTTCGAACATCAGCCATATTTCATAAGACTTGAGCGCGTCGAGGAAAATACCCCGAGTCCACGGGTGAGTGAACGCTGCGTATTCGATTTTTAATACTGCATCCAGATCAGCCTCAGTCATTCGCCGAAACGTAACCGAATCGGCGGTTTTGACGGTTTTTTTCGAAACGTCTGTCATTCAGTCGTGTTCCAGCGTGTCATCAGCCGACGCATGGTTAGCCAGACATCAGCTTTGCGGTGCGGCTCGTCCATTAATAGTTCCAGGCCTGGCAAGGCCCAGGCGCTGCCAAGCCCTTCGACCTGCAGTTCACGGTTGTAAGATTCGGCGTTGGCTTCGCCGGCAAACCTGATCGACGGCAAACCAATGAGCCATAGGCAAGCGCAGGGCTCATCTTCCAAACGAGCGCTAACGAAGCCTTGGACAAAATCACGCGCTGACTCAGGCCCTTGGTCCAAATGGCCCCGTACCAACAGCGGCCAACGCACCGGTTCGCCAATGATCTGTGGGCTATCCGGTAGACCCGCCGCACGCAGCATGTCCTTGAGCAACAGGTACGCCGGGTCGCGACTTTGAAACGGATCGCCTGTGGGTAGTTCGACCAGTAGCAAGCAGCGTCCAGCGCGGAGTAACTGCAAAGCAAAACGTGGCGGTGCAACAACCGCTGCCTTGGTCGGCGCGGACGCTTGATCTGCAACGTCGACCACGGCATGACTTCGCGTGCTGGCCAAGGATGGGCGTGATATGTCTCGCCTTGGCCGTTCGATGACTGCTTGGACTGTCGGCACAACGGCTTCAGGAGTAACTATTACGGCTGCAGTGGGCGCCGGGACATTGATGCTCGGTTCGACAGGCAGCGGCAAAGGCGCCAGTAACTCCGGGCGCGAAGGTGCAGCAAACGGAAGCGCTGTGCGCGGCAGCCAATTGACCACCTGCATTGCAGTCAGATAAGCGCGGCGACGGGACTCATTAAGCAAAGGTCGGCCATCTATGGATAAGTAAAGACCAGGATTCTACCGCTCTTCGCCAATTCCCGCCGCAGTTGATCGCTTGGGGGGTGAAATGTTGCCCGGTCGATGCAGTACAATTGCTGCTTTTATTTGCCAACAGTCGGCCTTCCAATGATCGAACCTAAGCGCGTCTTGCGCGCCCTTGCCGAGCACTGGGCTTTATTAGAGCCACTGTGCGAACACTTCGACCAGGGCACATTGAGTCTGAGCGAGCTGCGCCTGCAATTGGCGACTCAGCAACTGGACAGCACACCGCAGGACATCACCTACCTCCTGGACGTGTGGATACGTCTGGACATTTTGGTTCCGGTGGCCAAAAGTCCGAATCGTTTTGAACTCAATGCTCAAATTCACGACTTCCTGTCTTACCTGCGGCGCGAGCATCGCTTGGGTCTGTGCCTGGAAATCGAAGCCTATCTGCGCCACCTGGAGCGCCTGGCGGGTTATATCCAGGATGCTTTCGATATTCGTGACGCCAGTGATCTCGCACGCCAACTTCGCCTACTCGACATGCGCGTTCGTGATGTTTTGAAAAAGCTCGCGAATGATGAACAGGCGTTGATCGCGGTGGCCGAGCGGGCCAAGACAAGCGACCGACAGATTCCCTTGCGTCAGCGCTACGCCGAGGTATTGGCGACGTGGGATGAATACATCGAGCCCATGATCCAGTTGGTGAATGCCGATGGCGCGTTCGAACAAGGCGTACGCAAGGTGGAAAATGTCTTGCTGCGCTTGCTCACTGAGCAGCAACGGCTTGGCCATCTGGTTGATGACGACAGGCTGCTGCGCACTCATGCACGCATTCTTGAAATGCAGACCAGCGCTCAGTTGACCTTGCGCCATGCTCGAGAGCTGCTACTGCCGCTGCGCGAAGAAGCCCGTCGGCATAACGCAGTGACCCGTGGCGCGGCGCTGGCGTTGTCGGCGATCCGTAAGCGCGGCATTGATGCATTGCCTCACGCGGTCATGCCGATGTTCACGCGGCCGCAGAGCACATTTCTCGGCAGTGCCAGCCAGGTTGAAGCCTATGTCTATGCCTTGGCCCGCTTTGAACCCAAACCCGCGAAGTTTCCCAAGGCCAATGTCAGCAGCCGCAAGGGTGAGCCGCCACGGGCGCCGCGCACGGTCAAAGAAATGCTGGAGCGCTGTGAAGACGCCTTGCCAATGCCAGACCTGATGGTCTGGTTGCTGGAGCAGGAGCCGAACGGCCCAACTGACGAATTGCTGTACTGGTTCTCGCGCCTGTCGCGGGACAAACGCTTCAGCCGCGAACGCCTGGAGCGGCGCGACTATCACACCCAGGAGCACCAGGTCAGCCTGCGCTCTTTCGCCCTGCTCTCTAGCCGAGATGAGCACCTAGAGAATTCTGCGAGCCCCCCTCATGCATCTTGATCTGTCTGAAATGTCCCAGTTGGCGCCGATCTTCCGTGAGCTGTTGAAGGGCTATCACGTCAGTCGTCGCGACCCTGAACTGTATGCACAACTGTCTAATAGTCAGGACCAATACCGCACGCTGTTTAAAGCCCTGGGCTACGAACTTGTCTGCGACACGCGCGGCTTTTATTACTTCGTTCCCGACCTCGCAGCGGCGCAGGTCAACAAGACGGCGCAGCGCTTGGCATTGTTCACGTTCATCATCGTCGAGCACTTGGCTGATCAGGGTCGTGACCCGGTGGCCGTGCTGGACGGTGGCAGCCTGGGCCGGGATGAGTTGCCCTCGCTGCTAGAGAAGTACCGCGATCTGTTTGTCCAGGCCGAAGTACAGACCCAAGAAGAGTTGGAAGAAAAGATCATGCGCCGCATGACCCAGCTCGGGTTCGCGAGTGAAGAAAACGGCATCTACCGTTTCCTGCCGCCTATGCATCGCTTTCTTGATGTCTGTTTGTCAGTCCAACAAGACCGCGATCTGGCGGCCAGCCTGCACAGCGTCTTGCCACTGCCGACTCCAGTCTTGATCGACGACGAAAGCGACGAAGCCCTCCTCGAACCAGAAGATCCGCTGGACCTCACCGAATTCGACAAGCCGGAAGAAACCGAATCTCAAGCCTTGGCGCGAGCCATTGCCGCCGAGCAGCAGGAGTTGGACGCATGAGCCAGGAACGCTACGGCATACGCCGCTTTGCCCTGCTGAACACGGCCGGTTACAGCCTCGGCTTGTTCCCGCTGGAACACCCTCTGTCGGTGTATGGCGCGAATAATTTAGGGAAAAGTGCCTCAATCAACGCCCTGCAATTCCCGATTCTGGCACGCATGTCGGACATGAGCTTCGGCAAGTACAGCCTCGAACAATCTCGACGTTTTTACTTCGCTACCGACACCAGTTACATTCTGGCTGAAATCGCGCTTCCCCATGGCCCACACGTGATTGGCGTGGTCGGTCGCGGCCCGGGCGGAGGCTTCGGCCATCAGTTCTTCGCTTACGCCGGCAAGCTGGATCTGGCCCATTACCAAAAGAATGACACCTGCCTGCGGCACAAGGAGCTGTTCAGTAATCTGGAAAGCCTGGGCCTGAAAGCCTACGAATTGAAGCCCGATGAGCTGCGCCGTTTGCTGGTGGGCGGCCATACCTCGATCCCGCTGGACTTGACCCTGATCCCCTTACGCTCCACCAGCGAGCAGAGCTTGAAAACTTTCCGGGCACTGTTTATCAACCTGCTGCACATGCGCGAAATTACGGCAGCGAAACTCAAGCAGCTGTTTTTGGACGCCTTCGAACATAGCTTGCGCTCAGGCAGCGTCGATTACATCGCGGCGTGCGAAGAAGCCTTCCGCGACGTGCGCCGAATGGAACAGGATTACAACGCGCTGGTGCTGGCGGGTTCGTTGGTTGAATCGTTATCTGCGGGGGTTAAACAGCGGGAAGTATTGCGCGGGAAATTGCACCGTATTTCGCCGCTTCTCGATTCACTGCTAGGCACTTGGCAAGAATATTCCAGCGCGCGCAAAGACGAGCTGGTAATTCACGCCGAGCATTACCGCAATGAGCAAGATTCACTGCAGAACGATCAGCGCGGCGGCACCCAAGAGCTGATGCGCCTTGAACGTGAGATCAGCGCAATACAACGCTGGGTGGGCGAGCTGTCCGTGCTCAAGAACCGCTTTGCATTGGTTAACGACGTCAAGATACTGGAACAACAACTGCTGGCGGCTAAAGACGCCCACGATGAATTGGCTGGCGCGCTGGCCCAGTCTCGACAGTTCAGCACCGAGGATCTGGAAGAGCGTTTACGCGATCTGGAAAAACGCCTGAAGGCGGTGAAGCAACAGCTCGATCACGCGGATAACAATAGCTATGCACGCCTGCGCGAAGAGTTCTCGCAACCGGACGTCGAGCGCTTAATGCGCCTGTTCAACAGTACGTTGTTCAGCCTGCCGCTGGGCGAACAAGGCATTGCGCTGGATGATGGCGACGTGTGGGTCAAGTCACTGGAACGGATACTCGACAGCTTCAAAGGCGAGCGCTTCGAAGTGCCGGGCCTTACGATCAATCTGTCACACATTGAGCCTCCTGCGTTACAGGCCCTGGCTGATCGTGCGGCGTTACGTGATCAAAAACAGCGTCTTGAAAAAGAACTCAAGCAGCTGAAGGCTCAGCAGGCGGTCGCTTCTGACCGTGCTGCGAGCAAGACACAGGCCGAGGCGTTGTATCAACAGGTACTTGATGCACAGAAAGCGCTGGAAGATTTCCGCCGCAGCCAAACCCTGAGCGCCGAAGAATCGGAGAAGCTTGAGCAACTGGCGCAAATGGAAGCTGCCCAGGATGAATTGAAACGCTCAAGCGACGCCTTCACCGAACGCGTCCAGCAACTGTCCGCCAAGCTGCAATTGGTGGGTCGACAGATCGGCGACATGGAAACCAAACAGCGAACCCTGGACGACGCGCTACGTCGCCGTCAGTTGCTGCCTGCGGACATGCCTTTTGGTACGCCGTTTATGGAAGCGGTAGATGACTCGCTGGAAAACTTGCTGCCCCTGCTCAACGACTATCAGGACAGCTGGCAAAGTCTGCAGCGCACCGATAATCAGATTGAAGCGCTGTACGCTCAGATTCGGTTGAAGGGCGTTGCTAAGTTCGACAGTGAAGACGACATGGAGCGGCGGCTGCACTTGCTTGTTAACGCCTATGCACATCGCCAGGACGAAGCGCTCACCCTCGGCAAAGCCCGCCGAGCCGCCGTGACCGACATCGCCCGGACGTTACGTAATATCCGTAGCGACTACGACAGCCTGGAACACCAGTTGGCACTGTTTAACCGCGAGATAAACAAACGGCAGGTATCCAACCTCGCGAGCTTCCGTATCGTTCTTGCACCAAACAAAGAGGCGCTGAAACACATAGATCAGATCATCCACAGCGCTGGGCAATATGAAGAAGGCGAGACGTTGTCAGTGTTCGACCTGAGCCAAAGTGCCGATCAGGACAATAAGAATGAAGAAGCCAAGGAGTATCTGGCGCGGTTGGTGGCAGCGAACCACAACCAGTTGGGTTTGAAGGATTTGTTCGAGCTGGCGTTCGAGATCACCAAGGTCAACGGCCCCCCGGTGATCCATACCGACATCGACGGAGCAGCGTCTAACGGCACGACGATGACGATCAAGGCACTGACCAATATGTACCTGTTGCTGCATTTGATGGACCGCGATCAGGCCGGACGCATTAGTCTTCCGTACTACCTGGACGAAGCGGCAGACATCGATGAGAAGAATCAGGCCGCCTTGCTGGAAACCAGTTTGCAACTTGGCTTTGTACCGATCCTGGCCAGCGTAAAACCACAGGTCTCGGCGCATATCGCCATCGACCTTGAAGGCGGTAGCGGACCTAACGGGATCTACATTGATGAAGCAGATTGGAAGTACATACGTCGGCATGATGACGTTGTTAACGCAGTCGTTGATTCAGAACCGGAGCTGGCTTGATTTCTCTGTAGATGGCCAACTTGTTGGCGAATAACCAAGCGCGGGGTGTCAGGTATGCCGCCTCGCGAACACCTTCGCTCCTACAGCGTATATACGGTATGTGATCAATGCCTGCGAATTAGCTTGGCAGGTTTTTCCTGCGCACAGACAAAACCCCTGAACGCGTAAGCGATCAGGGGTTCTGGAATTTAATCTTGACGATGACCTACTCTCACATGGGGAAACCCCACACTACCATCGGCGATGCATCGTTTCACTACTGAGTTCGGGATGGGATCAGGTGGTTCCAATGCTCTATGGTCGTCAAGAAATTCAGTAGCCGACCCGCGTATCCCTTTCAGGACGCCCGGTTCAGCGAATGGGGATGTGATAGATCTGTGGGTTTGCCAATTTTCGGTTGTGTCGTCTTCACACACCTCAATCTGCTTCATCGCAAATTGCTTGGGTGTTATATGGTCAAGCCTCACGGGCAATTAGTATGGGTTAGCTCAATGCCTCACAGCACTTACACACCCCACCTATCAACGTCGTAGTCTTCGACGGCCCTTCAGGGGACTCAAGGTCCCAGTGAGATCTCATCTTGAGGCTAGTTTCCCGCTTAGATGCTTTCAGCGGTTATCTATTCCGAACATAGCTACCCGGCAATGCCACTGGCGTGACAACCGGAACACCAGAGGTTCGTCCACTCCGGTCCTCTCGTACTAGGAGCAGCCCCTCTCAAATCTCAAACGTCCACGGCAGATAGGGACCGAACTGTCTCACGACGTTCTAAACCCAGCTCGCGTACCACTTTAAATGGCGAACAGCCATACCCTTGGGACCGGCTTCAGCCCCAGGATGTGATGAGCCGACATCGAGGTGCCAAACACCGCCGTCGATATGAACTCTTGGGCGGTATCAGCCTGTTATCCCCGGAGTACCTTTTATCCGTTGAGCGATGGCCCTTCCATACAGAACCACCGGATCACTAAGACCTACTTTCGTACCTGCTCGACGTGTCTGTCTCGCAGTCAAGCGCGCTTTTGCCTTTATACTCTACGACCGATTTCCGACCGGTCTGAGCGCACCTTCGTACTCCTCCGTTACTCTTTAGGAGGAGACCGCCCCAGTCAAACTACCCACCATACACTGTCCTCGATCCGGATAACGGACCTGAGTTAGAACCTCAAAGTTGCCAGGGTGGTATTTCAAGGTTGGCTCCACGCAGACTGGCGTCCACGCTTCAAAGCCTCCCACCTATCCTACACAAGCAAATTCAAAGTCCAGTGCAAAGCTATAGTAAAGGTTCACGGGGTCTTTCCGTCTAGCCGCGGATACACTGCATCTTCACAGCGATTTCAATTTCACTGAGTCTCGGGTGGAGACAGCGCCGCCATCGTTACGCCATTCGTGCAGGTCGGAACTTACCCGACAAGGAATTTCGCTACCTTAGGACCGTTATAGTTACGGCCGCCGTTTACCGGGGCTTCGATCAAGAGCTTCGCGTTAGCTAACCCCATCAATTAACCTTCCGGCACCGGGCAGGCGTCACACCCTATACGTCCACTTTCGTGTTTGCAGAGTGCTGTGTTTTTAATAAACAGTCGCAGCGGCCTGGTATCTTCGACCGGCGTGGGCTTACGCAGTAAATGCTTCACCCTCACCGGCGCACCTTCTCCCGAAGTTACGGTGCCATTTTGCCTAGTTCCTTCACCCGAGTTCTCTCAAGCGCCTTGGTATTCTCTACCCAACCACCTGTGTCGGTTTGGGGTACGGTTCCTGGTTACCTGAAGCTTAGAAGCTTTTCTTGGAAGCATGGCATCAACCACTTCATGTGCCTAAGCACACTCGTCATCAGCTCTCGGCCTTAGAATCCCGGATTTACCTAAGATTCCAGCCTACCACCTTAAACTTGGACTACCAACGCCAAGCTGGCCTAGCCTTCTCCGTCCCTCCATCGCAATAACCAGAAGTACAGGAATATTAACCTGTTTTCCATCGACTACGCTTTTCAGCCTCGCCTTAGGGACCGACTAACCCTGCGTCGATTAACGTTGCGCAGGAAACCTTGGTCTTTCGGCGTGGGTGTTTTTCACACCCATTATCGTTACTCATGTCAGCATTCGCACTTCTGATACCTCCAGCAAGCTTCTCAACTCACCTTCACAGGCTTACAGAACGCTCCTCTACCGCATCACCTAAGTGATACCCGTAGCTTCGGTGCATGGTTTGAGCCCCGTTACATCTTCCGCGCAGGCCGACTCGACTAGTGAGCTATTACGCTTTCTTTAAAGGGTGGCTGCTTCTAAGCCAACCTCCTAGCTGTCTAAGCCTTCCCACATCGTTTCCCACTTAACCATGACTTTGGGACCTTAGCTGACGGTCTGGGTTGTTTCCCTTTTCACGACGGACGTTAGCACCCGCCGTGTGTCTCCCATGCTCGGCACTTGTAGGTATTCGGAGTTTGCATCGGGTTGGTAAATCGGGATGATCCCCTAGCCGAAACAGTGCTCTACCCCCTACAGTGATACATGAGGCGCTACCTAAATAGCTTTCGAGGAGAACCAGCTATCTCCGAGCTTGATTAGCCTTTCACTCCGATCCACAGGTCATCCGCTAACTTTTCAACGGTAGTCGGTTCGGTCCTCCAGTTAGTGTTACCCAACCTTCAACCTGCCCATGGATAGATCGCCCGGTTTCGGGTCTATTCCCAGCGACTAGACGCCCTATTAAGACTCGCTTTCGCTACGCCTCCCCTATTCGGTTAAGCTCGCCACTGAAAATAAGTCGCTGACCCATTATACAAAAGGTACGCAGTCACCCAACAATGTGGGCTCCCACTGCTTGTACGCATACGGTTTCAGGATCTATTTCACTCCCCTCTCCGGGGTTCTTTTCGCCTTTCCCTCACGGTACTAGTTCACTATCGGTCAGTCAGTAGTATTTAGCCTTGGAGGATGGTCCCCCCATATTCAGACAAGGTTTCTCGTGCCCCGTCCTACTCGATTTCATTGCAAAGGGATTTTCGCGTACAGGGCTATCACCCACTATGGCCACCCTTTCCAGAGTGTTCCGCTAATCTCAATGCAACTTAAGGGCTGGTCCCCGTTCGCTCGCCACTACTAAGGGAATCTCGGTTGATTTCTTTTCCTCAGGGTACTTAGATGTTTCAGTTCCCCTGGTTCGCTCCATACACCTATGTATTCAGTGTAAGGTAACTGTCTTATGACAGCTGGGTTCCCCCATTCAGACATCTCCGGATCACAGTCTGTTTGCCGACTCCCCGAAGCTTTTCGCAGGCTACCACGTCTTTCATCGCCTCTGACTGCCAAGGCATCCACCGTATGCGCTTCTTCACTTGACCATATAACCCCAAGCAATCTGGTTATACTATGAAGACGACATTCGCCGAAAATTCG